>CAJOFY010000001.1 GCA_905233945.1 uncultured bacterium
CATAAAACCTATCGGCACATAGCGGCGGTTTTCCGACGAAACTCGAGGAACGATAATATAATCAACACCTTCAGGCTGGGTTCTTTGAGCAAATAAATGCGGAGTTTCAGCAAATTTACGGATTCCGGCAGCTATACTGTTTTCTCTGCTCGCCTTACATTTTTTCACCCGTTCAAAAACAAGTGGAGAATTTTTGATTTCAGCAGGAGTTGCATTTACAAGCCACAGACAGTAACGCTTTTTATTGTGAAGAAATTCAACAGCGCCAAGCAAAGGACGGACAAATTTCTTTGCAGCGGGGTCTTTACGAATAAAATCCTCGTATTCATCATCTTCAATAATCAAATAACCGCCGTCAGCCGGTTTGTTGCCGTAAATCATTTGTGAAACACAGCATAAAGGTTTATTGCGGCTTGAGACAACAATATCGGGTCATCAATCAGGTACGGATTGATGTTTTTTGCTTCAACAACTGTTCCGTCAGCGTTGAAAATCCGCTTCGAATCCTCACCTAAGTTAGTGGAGGTGCCGCTTGCGGCGGTGGAGTGTGCTGCCTTTTTGTTTTGACACACGCCCCAGTCGCTCCGCGACAGCCCCTCTAGCTTAGAGGGGCATTTTTTGCCCGTAATCTCATAAAATTCATGCCTCAAACCATCCAGAAACAGCGGATCGATCACTTTGTGGATGTTTTCGATGCTCGTGTAGTGCATTCCTCCTTTGCGCCGTGTTTCGGGGTTCAGTGTCGATTCAAAAACAGCGCCGAAAATCGTGGGCGAAATTTCAGACCAGTCGAAAGGAGCGCACTGATTCACGATGACATTAACAATTTCTTCAGTAAAAATATTCTCTTCAGCGAAAAGACCGCCGTTTACATAAGGAAACGGCTTCAAATCGGATGCATATTTGTCAAGGTTTTCCGGTTTTGTGTTCAGGATTTTAAACAAATCAATCAGTCCGCGTCTCAGATTTTCAAGCGAAAATGACTTGATATAATCCTCAAAAGCCGTCCGTGTCTCGAAAAGCCCGGCGTCTTCGGCATAAAGACAGAAGACAATGCGGACACACAAAATATTCAGGCTTCTAAAGCTGTTTTCATCAGGATTTATATATTCCTTGATAAGTGCGTCGTAGAGTTTTCCTACAAGTTCTCCGGCTTTTAACGAAACCTGTTCTTCAGGTGAAACCGAAGTCTTTTTTGTGTCGACCATAAACTGCCTTGCCATTTTTCAGCGAATTCCTTAGCTGCTTTTCTGCGATTTATTGCAGTTTTTGCCATATTTCGCTCCGCTAATTACGATTAAAGCGTTTTCTTGTAGCACATAAACAAACAGAAAACAAGTTTTCGGATCTGCAATTTATTATTTCACTTTAAGATAGAAACTGTCGTAGCCGAATATCGACTTGTACTGTGCCAGTCTGGCAAGATCGACCCGTCCGTCCTGCTCAAGGACAACATTGGCACCGGAATCGCCGAAACTAATTTTTACGCGGACTTTGATTAAAAAATCCTCAGGCGAATCTGAAAAAATTTCTTTTAATTTTGTCTTGTTTTTCAGAAATTCATCCTCGCTGCACTCGTAAACCAGCAACGGCGTAAAATCCGGATTATTCGACATATTGTAAAGAATGAACTGGTCAATAGTTTTGACATCCTCCCTGAGATCATTGATCGACAGGGTAACTTTTTCCAGAGTTTTTTCATCACCGTCGCCGGTCAGAACCGCGCGCCCCCTGACTTTGAAAATAAGCGGCACCTTGGAATTCAATTTCGCGACATCCGGATTGCCCAGCGGATTCTCTATTTTGTTTATGGAAAACTCCGCCGAATATTCTTCATCCTCGAGAATACCCTTCAGATAGTATTCTTTTCCGTCCTTGCTCTTTGCAGGCTTGATTTCAGTCGTGATTATTCCGGGCACCCAGTTGTCACTGCGCTGGCCGTAGGAACGCTTTCCGGACTCTACTTCTTCGACAACGCTGTTTATCGAACTTAAATCAAGATTCTGAAAATCCTTCTTAAAGAACCTTGCTGGATGATTGGAAATATATATTCCGAGCACTTCACGCTCCATGGCGAGCAGCTCGAACACATCCAAAGCCGCATCCGGAAGCGCATGTTTGACGAGCTCTTCGTCGGTAATTCCCGGAGTGCTGCTAGAATCCGAAGCGCCGAATGCCGCAAAAAGGCTCATCTGGCCGGAAGCTTTCTCCTCCGCAGCTTTTCCGCCTTCTTTCAAGGCTTCGGGCAATATATCAAGAAGTACTCCGCGGTTTATGCCGGTAAAATCAAAAGCTCCTGATTTTATTAAGAATTCTATTGCACGTGAGTTGACTTTTGATTGAGACATCCTGCTTGTAAAATCCATCAGGGACTTGAACTCTCCGTTTTTCTCCCGCTCTTCTATTATTGCGTCGACCGCAGCCTCGCCGACATTTTTCACAGCTCCGAAACCGTATCTTATCGCATTTTCCTCAATCGTGAAGCTGTTGCTGCTTTTGTTCACATCCGGCAGATAAACGTTGATCCCGTGTTCTCTCGCGTCACTGATATACATAAAGACTTTGTTTGCGTCCCCTGCTTCGGAAGTGATCAGAGCAGTCAGAAATTCGGTCGGATAGTGCGTTTTCAGATAAGCCGTCTGGTATGAAATATAGCCGTAACATGCCGCGTGGGACTTGTTGAAACCGTAGCTTGCAAATTTTTCCATGTGCTCGAAAACCAGTTTCGCGGTTTCCTCGGGAATCCCTTTTGCCTTGGCACCTTCGATGAATTTGGCTTTCGCCGCCTCCATCTTCGAGATGATTTTCTTACCCATTGCCTTGCGCAGACCGTCCGCCTCGCCCATCGTAAATCCGGCAAGTTTACGCGAAATCTGCATAACCTGCTCCTGATAGACCATAAGTCCGTAAGTTTCGCTCAGAATCTCGCTCAGCCACGGATGATCGTAAACAATTTTCTCCTTTCCGTGTTTTCTTTTGATGTAGTTCGGAATAATATCCATAGGTCCCGGACGGTAAAGTGCGACAGCCGCGATAAGATCCTCGATGCGGTCAGGTTTCATCTGGTGGATCATCTTTTCGAAACCTCCGCTTTCCATCTGGAATATACCCTTCGTGCTGTTCTCGCAGATGTATTTGTATGTCGCCGCGTCATCAAGCGGTATTTTGGAAATGTCAAAATCAGGTTTTTTCTTACGTACGAGTGAGACGGCGTGGTTTATCATCGTAAGCGTCTTGAGCCCGAGGAAGTCGAATTTTACAAGTCCGACAAGCTCGACCATTGTTTTGTCATACTGCGTGACGCGGTAATTTTCCTTATCGACAAATATCGGGGAATACTCGTAAATAGGCTTCTGGCCGATGACAAGTCCGCATGCGTGCTTGCCCGGCTGACGCAGAAGTCCTTCAATTTTGACCGCAATATTGATGATTTTAGAGAAATCGGGATTGTCGCGGATAACCTTTCTTTCATTTGCAAAAGCGTCAATCGCAGCATTGAGAGCCTTTATATCCTCGGCATCTGCCGGAGCTATCCTCAATCCTTCAATCGCCTTCCGCAGCTTGTCAGGATCAGACGCGGTATCATCCGGAACATGATAGTCATTTTTAAGTTTTGCCGTAATGTCCTTTGTTTTTTTCAGATACTGCGGAGAAAACATATCGGCAAACGAATCCGGAACAAGTTTCGCCAGCTTGTCCGCTGTTGTAAGGGGAATGTCAAGAGCTCTCGCGACATCGCGTATTGCCGACTTTGCCTTGAGCTGACCGAAAGTGGCAATCTGGGCAACATTCGCCGCGCCGTATTTCTGCGAAACGTACTCGATTACCCTCTCGCGGTTGTCCTGACAGAAATCGACATCAAAATCAGGCATCGAAATTCGCTCGGGATTGAGGAATCTTTCAAAAAGAAGCTCGTAACGGAGCGGGTCGAGATCGGTGATTCTCGTGCAGTAGGCAACAAGCGAGCCTGCACCGCTGCCACGCCCCGGACCTACCGGAATACCGTGGTTTTTCGCCCAGCGGATGAAGTCCGAGACTATGAGGAAATAGCCGGGGAAATCCATTCTGATGATAACACCGAGCTCGTAATTGAGCCTTTCCCGGTAAGCCTGTTTCTTTTCCTCAGGTGTTCCGAGTTCAATAAAACGCTCCTCGAGCCCTTTTTCCGCCATATCGCGGAGGAATTCTGCCGGACTTTTGTCACCAGTATCGAAAATCGGAAGATAGTTGTGCCCCAGATCAAGTTCGACATTGCACCTTTCGGCGATTTTAACGGTATTTTCTATAGCTTCCGTTCCAGCCTCGCCGTAAACGCTGAAAAGTTCGCGCATCTCAGCCTCGCTTTTGAGGTAAAATGCCGCGGTCTCGTGGTGCATTCTGTCGGTATCGGTAACTTTTTTCTTTTCGTTTATGCAGAAAAGTATGTCCTGCGCCTCGGCATCCTCAGGATTCAGATAGTGGACATCGTTCGTCGCGACAAGACCGACTCCGAGCTCGCGGGCCAGTTTGATGAGCTGCGGGTTTACCTCTTCCTGTTCCTTTATTCCGTTCACCTGAAGTTCGATAAAGAAATTGTCTTTGCCGAAAAGTTCGATGTATTCAAGGGCTATCCGTTTTGCATCATCGTATCTTCCGGCAACAAGTTCACGCGGAATCTCGCCGCCGAGGCACGCGCTTGTGGCAATGATTCCCGCGGTCGATGCGCGGTTTGTAGTAAAACCCGTCGACAAACGCAGTCGAAGCCATGTAGCAGAGATTTTTATATCCTGTTTCGTTTTCGGCAAGAAGGAGCATATGGTAGGCGTCGGATTTCACCTTTTCAGTTCTGTCATGAGCCGAAATGTAGGCTTCCATGCCTATTACAGGCTTTATTTCGGCGTTTTCCAGCTTGTTGAAATTTCCTTTTTCATCTTTGCCAATCATCGTCGTGTAGAAATCGACGACACCGTGCATATTTCCGTGATCCGTTATCGCTGCCGCCGTCATTCCGAGCTTTTTCAGCTTCTTCGCCAGTTCCCCGGGCTTTACAAGACCGTCAAGAAACGAATATATTGTATGAAGATGCAAGTGGACAAAAGCCATTTTATCCTCCTGTTATTTGCTGATTTTATTATATATTTCCATCATCTGGGCGACATTGGCATTCCAGTCGTAGAGCTTGAGCACGCGCTCTCTTCCGGCATTGCCCATGCTTTTTCTGAGTTCCGGATCAAGAATAAGTTTCTCAAGTTTTTCCGCCGCGGCTTCGGCGTTTTTCTGTTCAACGACAAATCCGGTGACACCGTTTTCAACAACTTCAGGAAGACCGCCGACATTTGAAACGACAACGGGTTTTCCGCAGCTTTCGGCTTCTACTACCGCCACTCCGAAACTATCGTAAAGCGAAAGAGCCGAATAAACATCCATGATATTGTTGAAATAATGAACTTTTGAATAGTCAACCCTTCCTGCGAAATAAACTTTTTCCCCGAGGCCGAGTTCTTGGACAAGAGTTTCGAGACTGCCCCTTTCACTGCCGTCGCCGACTATCAGAAGTTTCAGAGGAAGTTCAGGATGTCCGGACGACACTATTGAAAAAGCGCGAATCAGATATTCCATGCCGTATATTTTTTCGATCCATTTTATGGTTCCGACAACTATATCGTCTTCCGAAAACGGCGTAAAATCGGCACGGGTGACCTTTTCAGGCTTGAAAACATCCGTATTTATGCCGAACGGAGTAACCTCGATCTCCTTATCTGTATATTTTTTCGTTTCGACCGCCATGACGTTGCTTGTCGAAAGAATTTTATCGGCAGATTTGAGATTGTATTCAAGAACAGCCTTATGCAGGAAACTTTTCTGCGGAAAATCAAAGACATCGCTTCCCCAGACCGAAAGAATGAAAGGATGAAAACCGCATAAAGAGCCGAGCAGACCGTAGCTTGTGGCAAAATGTGCGTGAAGAATGTCTGGCTTGAATTCCCCGACAATTTTTTTAAGCACAGGAAGAACCTTGAGATACTTGAGCTTGCTTAAACCGCCCGCCCTTTTCTGCAAAGCGAAATCGGTAAAAGTGAAACCGTGCGCCGGATAATAAGCGGCATTTACCGGAGCCAGACTGAAAAGATGAACGGTATTTCCCTTTTCGATCGTGGAAGTGACCCACCTTTTCGTGTGAACCGAAGAACCGTCCGATAAAAAAAGAATTTTACTCATGAAGCAGACCTATCAGTTTTTTCAAACCTTCCCTTCGTGAAAATTTCTCCTTTTCAGGGTAAGGCTTAGGAATAAAATCATATATTTCATTTAATGTTTTCTGTATTGAAGCCTCATTGTTGCGGCACCAGAATATATTGGGATAATCTTTAGATATCTCGTGGATATTTCCGGTTTCAGGCTCGCCTTCCGTAATAACGACTATCGTTTTTTCCAAACCGATGTAATCAAAGATCTTCGTTGTCGATTCAAACGGCTTGCCTCCGGTGAAAATTATCCCGACGTCCGCCCCGGCAATCCTTGAGACAGCCTCCGGATACGGAACTGAACCGGTGACATTGAAATTTCCCCGGTTGAAAGTCTCCGTTTTTTCCTTTTCCGGTCCCATATAATCAAAAGAGAACTTCTCGGTGTTTTCCTCTCTTCCGATAACATCAAGAAAAACATCCGGCGAAATACCGGCATAGAATTTTCCGGCGTAAACTATTTTTTTCGTTCCGCTTTCTCCCCCGGCTTTTCCGCACAAAGCGTCAATAACCGACTCGTCATAACCGTTGTCGATGATCTCTATACGCCTTTTTTCATGATCTTCCATAAGAGCGCGGCATATTTCATTCACCGTTACCGAAACATCGGCGATTTTAAGCATTCTTCTTTCACAGACTCTCTTTATAAACCTTTTGAATCTATTGAGATTGTGATTGGGATTGTTTGCAAACGGATCTCTGAAGTCGAAAATAACCCTGCATTTCAGACCGGCAGCAACAAAAAAATGCATGAAAGGACCGCCGGTAAAAATCACAGCATCATATTTATCGCCGTTTTCTGCAAAGAACTTTTTCAAAGGCTTTATCCAGTTAACCCCGGCATCTATTCTGATTTTTGAAAGCATTGAGTCCTTTTCTGGTAAAATTTTTATTACTTTAACCATGCCTGAATTCAATTCATCAGAGGCATCCTCCTGAGCCGTTACAACATCACATGATATCGACGGATCAAGTTCGCTTATATGCTGAGCCCAGTAAGTGGGTCTTATTGCCCCGACTCCTTTATACGGTTCAAAGAAGTATGCCACCAACGCCGCTTTCACTCTCACTCTCCTGTTTACGGGTACAATACAAGACAAACACGACAACACTCTCAATAAAATAAAAATGAGGAAAAATACTCATTATTCCGCCTGAAAACTGAAGAATTATCAGACAGAGAACAATAAATGAATTTGTCAGAAGAAGCGCATTTTTCAACTTTTCCTCTTTTATTTTAGCAGTCATCGAACGCACTTTAAACATTATTTTTGTCAGGCAGATACAGAAAACCAGCAGACCGGCCAACCCTGTAGAATAAAAAAACTCATAAAAAATATTGTGAGGATATTTATAATCGTTTTTTCCGATAACCGTACTGAATGTGCCTATCCCGTTGCCTAAATAAGCATGCTGCTTTGCCTTATCCCATGAAGCCATGATTGTGAGGATCCTGATTCCTATAGATCCGGTATTTTTATTTTCCTGAGTTCTGAGGACATTCTTGTTTTTGCTCAATTTTTCAACGAAACTAAGCGTGTATTCAAGTTTTGCGACCTGACGCTCGCTGAAAAACACTGAAATATTGGAAAACACCAGAGCAAAAATGAGAGCGACAACAGAAAAGACCGCAACCATTTTAAAACTGATTTTATACTTTGAGACAATAAAATAAATCAGTGCAACAGCCATCGCCACAATGAAACTTCTCTGGAAAATTATCATAACATAAAAAAAGGCAAGCGCTATTGTAAAATATATAAAAATCTTCCTTCTTGGCGATACATTTCCGAATATCGAAAAAACAAATGAGACCAGAATAAACTGAATCATAAACAGAGACGTTCCGATAGGGTTGGCGAAACCATAGAAAAAATCTTCAAAACTGCCCGGATTAAGTATCCTGAAAAACCAGTAGGCTATCGAAAATCCTATAAAAATTATAAGTGTAAGATAATAGCTGAGATCAAGCAGCGGGAGTATATTTTCCCTGTTCAGCGGCATAACGACAAGAAAGGAGGCCGGAATAACCCCGTAGACCAGATATTTGAACAAAATCTCAAAAGCATCTTTTCCCGAATTGACAAAACCGTATATGCACCCAAGAAGAACAACGGCAGAGATCAGGTAAAAAGATGTAAATACCGCGATTTTTCTCTTATCGACTGCAAAATTCTTACGCTGCACAATAAAAACCACAGCAAGAACAGAGAGCGAAAACAGAAACATCATTCCCAGATTATCGACTTCAAGCCTGGCTATTGTCTGGGATACTGGATAACAGAGGGCAAAAAATACGGCGAGAAAAAGATAGGGTTTCAGAACAACAGTTACTGTCAGAAAAAAAACGGTAATCAGGGAAGTCACCGCATACAGAGCAATGTTTCCGCCGATAAGAGAGATTCCGTACAAAACAGAAAGAAGCAGTGAGAGCAGGAATTTGACCTCATCGGACAAGACAATGTTCTTATTTTTGAAATCCAGAATCTGCATTTTATTTTAAAGTTACTTCAGGCTTTCTTTAAGAGACTTGAAAAATTCCTTTGCAAAAACCGAAATAATTCCGGAAAAAACAGTAAGTACAAGAATAATTATAGCAAAAACACGTACTTTCGGAAACGAACGCAGAACATTCGGATCGGGAGCGTCAATTATTCTCACCGGAACAATACCGACATTCGGAGAAACGGATGATTCATAAAGTTTTGCCGAAAGCGTGACATAAACTTTCTCGGCAAGTTCGACATCGCGTTTAAGGTTGGCGAAAGTCAGAAGCGTCTCCGGAATCTTCCCCTGTCCGCTTGTTATCATATCCAGCAGTTCATTCAGCAGCTTTTCACCTTTTTCATACTGCATGATGCTTGTTTTTATTACATTTTTAAGAGCTTCCTCGCTCTCTTTTGCCTCTTCTTCAACAGCAACTTTCAACGGGTGTTCGTCTGTCATACGCTGGGAAAGCTCGGTTTTTCTGAAAAGGAGCGAGTTGTGCTGTTTCAAAGCCTCCTGCACCGATTCCTCCTCGATAGGAATAGATATAGGTTTTCCGGGATTTTTTTCAATATTCTTCAATGTGTTGGCAAGTATCTGCTTCTTGAAGCGGAATTCTTCGATCTGGATTTTCAAAGTCCCCTGCTTCTTCAGAAGTTCAGGAACTTCGACATCCGGCATTATAGTATTTTCCTTCTGCTGGAAATCTATCATCTTCTGAGCCTTTTCATCAATTCCGACAGATAAATCTTTCAGCATTTTATTTATGTAATTCGTTTTGGATTCGGCATCGTTTGATTCCCACTCGCTCTTTTTCATGATGAAGTTCTCTATAACGCTTCCCAGAATTTTTGCTGCCATAACAGGACTTTCGTGCGTAAAAGAGAGGTTTATCATTTCCGATTCGTCTGCCTTTTTAATACTCAGAGGACCTGCAACACGCTCACGGGTGTCGATTATCTGCTCATACCCGAATTTATACACAACCGGAATTGAAAAATCCCCGAGTTTTTCTACGGCGACAGTTCCGCCTTTGAAGCTGCAGTCGGCATTCCACGCACATTCAGCCTTTTCACCGTCGAACTCTATCGTATAGCCTGTTCCCGAAGCGGTTATGATCCCTTTTTCTTTGGATCGAAGGGAATCCGGCACCTTTTTAAAGATAATAAAGGCATCTGCAGGAAGCTCTCCGAACAATCTGTTCCAGATATACATAAACATTGTATTGTTTTTCTTTGCCACCTTCATCTGGAGATTGTTGTCGGCAATAACAGAATTGATGACCGTCCTGCTTTTCATAAGTTCAAGGTCGATATTTCTGTCATTCATCATTCCTCCGCCGCCCATCAGCATGGAAATAGCATCGAACGAAAAGGATGCCGAGGCCTTCTGGCTTCTTATCTCAAGGGAAGACCTCACATTGTAAACCGGTGTCAGCAGAAAAAGAAAAACAAAGGAAAGAACACAAAAGGCTACAAAAGAGGAAACAAAAAAGAGCTTTTTGCCGTTGCGCAGAATTTTGACGAGATCTTTGACTGTTATCTCGACAGTTTCCTTTTTCGGCATCTCATTATTTTTGGTTTCATTAGTATTTTCTGGCATGCTATTCATAACTACTCCTTTTATGAACAAAATAAAAGCCGATTATTATACAAAAAACCTATAAAAATGCAAATCATTTTCAACAGACTCTACAAACCGGCAAGATATTCCAGAATTACATTGTAAAGTCTGTCCAGATAACCCTGCAGGAATGAATTGTTGTGCCAGAGAATGTTCAGTTCTCCGTCATATTTACGAACTTCGTTTATGATTGTTCTGCATACATTTTCCGCAGCTTCAAAATCCAGCCCCATATAGACTTTGCGGTCAAGCGAACACTCCATTATTTCCATCGGATGCATCACGACATTCGATACGCGGAGTGTTTTAGGATTTATGAATCTGTACGGGCGGCATGTCCCGGATCTGAAGCCGGCGCAGTCGGCATATCCGAGAGTGAAATCATCAGTGATTCCCGCAGCTTCCATTTCATCTATATGTTCAGGTTCTCTCCAGCGCAGATAATGATGCCGGCTTTTTGTCGTTGCGCTCCTGCAGAATCTGAACATACGCTCCATTTCGCCTTTAAGCAGCGCCGGGTTGCCGCCGGCTTCAAAACTCGCGTGGAAACCTATTTCCGCGTTACTGCTCTCCAGTTGTGCTAAAAGATTACGGAATTTCGGCAATTCTATATCGCTGTAAATCCTGGAACGTCTGCTATCGGCAGCAATAATAAAATATATTGGTCTGACAATATCTTTCCCTATTTTACCCTGCAAACCGGTATCGTATTCAATAATTTTTGAAAAATTGTTATAGGGATCGCCGTTTCCGGTCCTGAAGACCCGATAAGGATGCAGGATTTTTACTCCGCGGTGTATGATGTTTTTTATCATCTGCTTGAAAACATGGATTCTGCTGCGCAGCACGAAAGGGGCATCGACATCGTGGGTAAGATAAATCTTACTGAATCCGCACTTTTCCGAAGGCAGACCAACCCCGGCTTTCCGCAGCAAATCCCGCAGATACCTTCCCCACTCGTCTACAAGCGGCCTCATTCCGAAACCCTGCTGAAAAACAACCGAATCCTTTGCAAGAAAACGTCCGTACTGATCCCGGCATTCAGGTTTTACTGTCTCTTCGTAACGGCTGAGCATGAAATACGCCGATGCAACAATATCGGCGTAAAGTACCAATCTTCCTTTTTCATCCTTTTCCAGCCGCGGCTCGCCGAAAAGAAAAGGTGTTTCCGAATCAGGCAGCATTTCAAACGGAGTTTTCGGAAGAGTTGCCGGAGTTCCGTAAACACCTTCATCAAAAAAAACGGAAGGAACAATGATGATTTTCGCCTGAGAGGGTGCTGTTTCTGGCAGACCGTAAAAAACATAATCCGTGAAATCCTTAGATTTTTCTCCAAGCAAAAAATCTACAACATAGCGCAGAGTTGATAAAATATTTTCTGAAAGCATCTATTTTTTACCCTTTAGTTTTTTATTTATTTTAATCAGAAGTTTTTTCAAAAATTTAGGGAGAAGCAGCAGTACCACACCTTTCAAAGATTTATATTGAAACACAACTTCCGAACCGAAACAGCTTGGCAACGAACAGAACAGACAGCCGATCCCGTTTTCCCAAGCTCTGTCCAGAAAAACCATCCGTCCGATCTCCTGCCGAGGAACAGTCACACCGAACAACTCTTTGAAAAAAACCGGATTGTTTCTAAACGCGAACTCGCAGCTTGCCCAGAATTTTGCGTTTATTTCCATCAGAACAAAATCCGATTTATCGTTGTTCAATTTAAATTCCGCAAGTCCCCAGCCTGAAAAATTGAATTTTTCGGCAAGTTTCCGCGTATATTCCAGAAGACGTTCATCGTTGAATTTTTCAATGATTACCGCACTTCCTCCATGAGGCGGAATGCTTTCGCGTTCATAGTGGATAAAATGAGTAACTATGCGGCCTTCACTCGCAAGGAATCCGACACCGTACGTTCCCTTTGTATCTATAAAACTTTGAAAAATAAGATTTTCATGAATTTCCGGAATGTCACTTCTGCTCCAGGCGACACCTCTGACACCTCCGCCTTTCTCCTGCTTCTCTTTGAAAAATACAGGGAAGTCATCATCTCTGATATCAGCATAATCAAGCCATGTCTTAGGAATTGGAACTCCGCACTCTTCAGCATTTTTGAGAAATCCGATTTTGTCATAAACAGCAAGTGAACCGCGTTTCATTGTAACGGAACCCAGGGCGACATCACGCAGTTTAAGCAACTGTTCAGTAGATCTTGCACCGGTAGGAATCAAAACATTGTCTTCGTTCGAAATGTCTATCTGAGATTCTCCGACAAATCCGTCATACAAACGGCATCCGTATTTAACTTCACTGATTCCGAAAATCCTGCAGTCCGAATTTTTTTTCAAAAGCTTCGCTATGGAAAGCGACTGAGGCGCAAGCGGAGTGTAAATATAATAATTTTTCATATTTTCTCCTTACCGTTATTTTGTCCTGGGTTTTCAATCCCGCACAGAAAGAAAGCCGTAACGTAATCAAGCAGATAGAAAATTATCAGTGCTATCGAGTTTATAAAAATAGTCATTTCAAAGGAACATTCCAGAGAAAGAGCGATCACAAAACCTGCTATCATCAGAACAAGCCGCACGACCTGATAAATGAAAGAAAGAATGTTTTTTTCCTTTATGCTGTAGATTGCCGTAACAGGAGATGTCGCAAAACGGATCACCAGCATCGGAGCCATAAGACGCGCCAGAGTCGCCGCAGGGATCCATTTTGCACCGAAAACGAAAGATAAAAGCTCCGGCGCGAAAACGACACCGATAACAGCAGGAGGAAGTATAAGCAGAAAAAGAGCCGCTGAAGTCTTGAGAAAGATTTTTTTCTGTTCTTTGGGCGAACTTTGAGAAACTCTCTGCATAAAGACCTGCGTCACATTCGTCCCGATAACAGTCATCGGAAGCGAGGCGATTTTATAGACAAAGGCGTAAAGACCTATCATTGTATCGCTGAAATAGTTTACAAGCACTAAAATCGGCATATTGAGCGTAAGGGAGTTCAGCAGCTGTCCGCTCATTGTGAAAGCCGGGAATTTCCAATAACGTAGAAGAGGCTGCTTTATAGCAGCAAACGACCAATGCTGTTTTTCTTTTCCGAAAAGTCTGAAAAACAGAAAAAGGTATAGAATCAGCGCCACAACCTGGGCCGCCGTCGTTGAAGTGACAAAAACCTTGTGGCTGTAGAAAAAGTAGCCGCAAAGCAGATTCAACCCCACTGTTGTCAGCGAAACGACAACTGTCCGGGAACTTATGGCCTTGAACTGTTTTCTACGCAGAAAATAATAACGGAACGATTCGCACATGTTCGAGCAAAGAACAAACAGCACGGCAACCAAAACAAGGTTGTTCGCTGCAAGTGCGTTGAATGCTTCGTTGAATCTGCTTATTCCGATAATAAGGAACGGAAGAAACAAACATGACGCCGCACAAACTGCGAGCGAAAGCCTTAGAATGTTTCTTGCATCTTTTTCCTTTTCCGGCAGAAGTATCGCCATCTCATATTTTCCGGAACAGAAGACGACACAGAGCGACGTTACTGATGTAAACGAAGCAAGCAGAGCAAAATCCTCCGGACTGAACAACCTTGAAAGAACCGGGCTGGCAAGAACCGAGAGTATCTGGGCGATAACTGTTCCGCTCATAAGCGTAAGCACATTCTTCAAAAATGAGTGTTTCCTGAAATCCGAATTCATATCAAATTAACACTTAATCATCCGTCTGCGAACCGGTATCGTGACCTGCAATCTCTCTGTCCACGATGGAAATTTTAGTTTGGATTCTCTCTTTTAAATAATCAACATATCCGTTGAAATTACCGAAATCCTTCTCCAGAAGCATATTGGTGTAATCGTTATGGCCCCAAAGCGTGAGATCATATTCAGCTGCGACGTCGAGCGTACTTCTCAAGGATTCGACAAACGGTTCGACATCTATACGTCCGGAGTATTCATCCCAGAGTTCTTTCACACGGCTGACAAAAGCAGGTGATTTGAACAGGGCATTGTAATAAATCGTATCTTTCAGCCAGCAATACTCCGTTACACGGAACAGTGATTTGTCGAAATCCCATACAGGTCCGGCTTTGAAAAGATTCCTTTTGCTGTCGAAAGTGAAATAGTCGCTCCTCGGGTGGCCTGAATCGCGGTTATCCATGATTTCGTTCACGAACCAGAATTTTGCCCATGAATCGATATCGATTATCTCTGCGTAGGATTCGTCAGGCGCTGAACAGTCGTTCGTATCCATTCCTTCTTTCCAGTCAGGATAAAGCAGTTTTTCCAAAGCGGTGACTTTTGCCTGAAGGCGTTCAAGTCTGGCCTTGCCGCCGCTTGTGATTTCACCGTTTTCGTCAACCATGTAATCGTCATTTTTTATCATATACGGCAGATCTCTGACCGGACTTCTGAACTGGACAATTTCGTCATAATAATAATCCATTTCGATAAGATAATCCTTATCATCGCCGTCACTCATTTCTTCACAGCCGTCATCGATATCGACGCGGTTTTCATTCACTTTTATCGCCTCTCCGAGCCAATACAGGCCTCTGTATTCCCCGTTCAGAACAAGATCGACGAATTTTCCATGTACTGTCCAGTCAAATTCAAAAACTCTGCTCAGATACAGGCCGACTTCGTTCCGCATGAAAGAATTGTCGAGATAATTCGCAGCCAGAATCCAGCGCTTGTGCGAAGCCATTCCCATAATCTTCTGCTTTTTGTCCAATTTGAGCGCGTACGGCTTTTTCGGACGCGTCTTGCTCCATGTCGAGTTTCCCCTGCCGCGGATACTTGTTGAAACTTTATCAAAGTTCCAGCTTTCGTCCTTAGCCCCGACGAGAGAAATTTCGGCATTTTCCACCCATTCCTCCTTTGATACAATTTCAACAGCGCCAGGAGTGTTTATATAGAGAGTCGGAAGAGCGGTATAGGCAACACTTGCCACATTTGAAACAAAAACTAAAGGTTCTTCAACTGAGTTATTTTGGGTTTCATTTTCCGGAATCACCGTGGCAACACAATAGTAATAACGAACCCCTTTTTCAGTGAATACCGGTGTTTTAAACACAGATTCGACAGCGCCATCCACTGCGCTGCCGGTGTTGGTTGTGCCGTCGCCGCTTTCATACCACTGGTAGGTTACAGTTCCGCTTTTCGCTTTGACCTCGCAGACAAGATCTATGCCCTGATTGTCAGGTGCGACATTCATACTTTCCGGTTGTCTGACAAATCCTGTTTCTGTTGACGCAGAATTTCCGCAACCAGAAACACAAAAAAGAAGTATTGAACAAAACACAATTAAGAATCCGCTTTTTTTCATAAGTTTCCCTGCCGTTTCAAACAAAAAGCCCGATATGATACAAAAAACCCCTGTAAAGGCAAATTCAGCAACTTCTTGTAAAATCAAAGTTTTTCATATATAAACGCGCGGTTTTTATTAACTTGGGTTCCAAGGTTAGTATGAAAAACATCAGCAATATCAGAAATTTTTCGATTGTAGCCCACATCGACCACGGCAAATCGACTCTTTCCGACAGGCTTCTCGAAATGACGGGCGGCCTCAGCGAGCGTGAAATGACGGAGCAGTTTCTTGACGACATGGAGCTCGAAAAAGAGCGCGGAATCACAATCAAGGCACGCGCCGTCACGGTTTTTCACGAATACAAGGGCGAAAAATACGAGTTCAACTTCATTGACACTCCGGGACACGTCGATTTTTCCTACGAAGTCAGCCGCGCACTCACGAGCTGCGAAGGAGCTCTGCTTGTTGTCGATGCGACTCAGGGAGTCGAAGCTCAGACTTTAGCGAATGTATATATGGCTATCGACAACGACCTCGCGATCGTCCCTGTCATCAACAAGATCGACCTTCCGAGCGCCGATGTCGAAAAAACAAAGACCGAAATCGCAGATATAATCGGGATCGATACCGAAGACGCTTCCCTCGTTTCTGCAAAAACAGGTGTCGGAGTGAGAGAACTTCTCGACAAAATAGTAACCGAAATCCCTGCTCCGAAAACAGATCCTTCAATGAAAACAAGGGCTTTGGTCTTTGACAGCTGGTTTGACGCCTATGTCGGAGTGAGAATGATGGTGAGGATGTTCGACGGTGAAATCAAAACGGGCGACATAATTCATCTCATGCACTCGGATGCCGATTACGAAGTCATCGAAATCGCAAAATACATGCCTTTCCTCAAGAAAGTGGACTCGCTTTCCGCGGGCGAAGTCGGCGTTATCGCGGCCGGGATCAAAACTATCCACGATGTCAGGATCGGCGAGACGATAACCCTGGCAAATGATCCTACGACTACTCCCCTTCCCGGTTTCAAACCGATGAAACAGATGGTTTTCTGCGGAGTTTTCCCCGTTGAGACCTCAAAATACGAGGAAGTAAAACGCGCGGTTGAAAAGCTCGCTCTCAACGATTCGAGTTTTTCCTACGAGCCTGAAAATTCTACAGCTTTGGGTTACGGTTTCCGCTGCGGATTTCTTGGAATGCTCCACCTTGAGATCGTAAAAGAGAGGCTTGAACGCGAGTTCGGCCTTGAACTCATCACGACCGCTCCGAGCGTCGCATACAAAGTCGTCCTAACGAACGGAGAGGAAGTCATCGTCGAAAACCCCGACAAACTCCCGAAACCGCAGATAATAGCCCACATCGAGGAGCCGATAGTCAAAGCTTCGGTATTCACTCCGGCTGAATTTATCGGCGGGCTCGTAAAACTCTGCCTTGACAAGCGCGGCAAGCAGAAAAACATGATCTATCAGGCGGCAGACAGAGTCATTCTCGAATACGAAATGCCGCTCAGCGAGATAGTTTACGACTTTTACGACAAACTGAAATCGATCTCGCGCGGATTCGCTTCGCTTGACTACGAATTCGACCGCTACGAGAAGTCGAATCTCGTCAAAATGGATATTTTAATCAACGGAGAGCCGGTCGACGCCCTTTCTGTCATCGTCCACAAAGACAATTCATACCAGATGGGACGCTCGCTCGTCATGAAGATGCGCCGCGTCATACCGAGACAGATGTATGATGTCGCGATCCAGGCGGCAATAGGTTCGACCGTAATTTCACGCGAAACCGTCAAGGCTTACAGAAAGGATGTAACATCGAAATGCTACGGCGGCGACGTTTCAAGAAAGAGAAAACTTCTCGAAAAGCAGAAGGAAGGAAAGAAGCGGATGAAACAGCTCGGAAACGTCGAAATCCCGCAGGAAGCTTTCCTTGCCGTTCTTGAAGCAGGCGAAGAAGAGTAAATCTTTTGTAATATTTAAGAAAAAAACTACTAAAGAATCAACTGCCCCTTCTCTTTCATGACAGCCGGATTGAAGGTCGCGAAATCGGCCTGATGGATGAAAACGCCTTCGATCCTCTGCGGTCTCCCCTCGCCTTCCTTCGCATGGCAGATAATAATGTTCTGGATCTCAAGCGGAAGGTCGTGTTTCGCGGCTGCGATCGCTCCGCTTATGGGGTGACGCGCGCACTTTCCGGCATAGCTTTTTCTGTATGCGCCGTCGACTTTTTCTATCTCCATGAGTTTGCCGACATCGTGCAGCAGACCGCCTGCGATAACCCAGTCGAGATTGATTTCAAACGGCACTTTTTTGTAGGTCGAAATCATCGCCTTAGCTATACCCAGAGCCCCTTTCGTGACCGCGACAGTGTGCTCGATAAGGTTTACGCCGTCGGTCGGAGTGAGAAGCGTGAACGGGATTTCGCAAAGCTCAGCATAGTTTTTCCAGCCGCCCTCTTTAGCGCAGTCAGCCCACACTTCGACAACTTTTTCGGCCAGAGCCTTGTCCTTCATTTCGGCAAGAAGCTCGCCGAAAGCCTTTTTAAGTTCTTTTTTCATCTTACACCTCAAAGAAATTTAAACGGCGGATATTAGCAGAAATTTTCGGGAAATAAATATAAATATGTCGGAGCTTAGCTCTGCTTGCCCCAAACTCTTCCGCCCCGTTTCAGGTGTAGAGCCGTAACCTGATACGGCTCATCAGAGTGTATGTTTGTGTCATGTTGAGCAACGCGAAACATCTCTCCGTCATCTTGAACAAATGTGAAAGATCTATGAGATTCTTCGCTCCGCTCAGAATGACGGTTGCTGAGCGGTCGAAGCAAAAACTCGTTGGTTTGAAGCTCAGAACAACCTAACAAATTTTATAAATGAAACTTACCATTTGAAAAACACTGAAAAATACATGAAAGCATTAAAAGAATCTTTGAAAAAAGTAATACCTGAGGTTTTGAAAGAACTGGGAGACAGTTCAATCAAATCAGATACGAACAACAAAAATGAGTAGGAAATAACTAAAGGAGAGAAACAAATCGGGTACATTATCATCTCTTTTTTGACAATTTCTGAAATATCATCCAAATCCAAACCACTCCATCCACAACCCGAAAGGCGAATAAGTTAGAATCCACAGCCCGATATTTCCCGAAATATAACCAAATTCAGTCCGTTGTGTGATGTGATGCTTCGACTCCTTCGACAAGCTCAGGAAGCGAAACTCAACGACCAAAGACTCCGGCTTCAATCATAAAAATCAAATGTTTTTCTTCTGAAAAATTTGATTTGTAACCTAAAATAAGTTACAAATAAAAAGTTTTAGGAGGCTTAGAATGAAAGAATATCTTGAAAAGATCCTGCATCAGACGGTAGATTTGTCTGATTTTGAGGAACTGAACAGACTGCCCTTGATTTACCGTGGCAGTTTTCGGTTTTACATGGCGGAAACGAACAATCTCAAATTTCTGATTGCCGCGCCGATTGACGAGACGAACCTTTCGATTCTAAGGCGGCAGCAGAAACAGATCGAATTTTACAGCGGATTTCACTGTGCGCTTTATTTAAAAAAAATGAACTGCTATTCCCGTGACAGAATGCTGGAAGAAGGGATCCCCTTTATATGGGAAGATCATCAGATCTATCTGCCGTTTTTGGGTGTTATGCTGAATCAGACTGAAAACAGGGAACTGAAGCCCTGCACGGAGATTTCTTTTCTGACACAGAAACTGCTGATTACCGCATTGTATCAGAACTGGAGCGGGATCACGGTAACTGAAGCGGCAAAAAGGCTTGATGTTGCCAAAATATCCGTAACAAGATGCTTCGACGAGCTGGAAATCCTCGACATTCCGCTTCTGCAGCTCAAAAACCGCGCAAGAAAATTTTCTGTTGAAAAAAGCAGAAAAAAAACATGGAAAACTATCCGACCGTTCCTGAAAAATCCGGTAATCCGCACTTTCAGGCTTGCCGAACGGATCGAAAAACCCCTTATAAAAAGCGGGATTTCGGCTTTGACATCTTATTCAATGCTTGAAGACAATACATACCCGACTTATGCCGTTTTGAAACCGGAACTCTCAAAAAGCGGGATTTTGAAGAAAAAACAGCTCTCTTTATCGGAATCGCCGGAATGCGTAATTCATGAAATCGGTTATCATGTCCCGCAGATAAAAAAAGATGCAGTTGATCCGCTTTCGCTGATTTTGATGCTCTCTGCGGAAGAGAAAAGCGATCCGAGAGTTGCCAAAACCATGGAAGAAATGCTGGAGGAATACGTATGGTAAAAGGTCTAGACATTTTCAGAGAATATTTCAAAGACTACACCGATCAATATGTTCTTCGTGCTGAAACCGGCTTGGCTCGTTCCGCTCAAGGCCAAAGCGTATATTGACTTGAAACAAAGCAACAACGCTGATTCCAAAGACATAAAAAAGCATAGAAATGATATCGTCAGAATAGTTGCCGGAACTTTGCTGGAAAAATGTGATTTGCCGGAAGAAGTCAGAAATGACATGAAGCAGTTCATCGACTCTTTTGAAATGTCAGAATCTGAACTTAAAAATCTGAATATCAGAGGAGTAAAACCAACAGATATCAAGAGTGTCCTGGAAGATATCTTTCTCTGAGACAGATGATTACTAAATAGCAACAAACGCTCGCTGTGTCCGCTCGGCGAAATGCTTCGACAGGCTCAGCAACCGAGCCCTCTCCGGCACTTTGTGCCACCTCTCACTGAGTGAGAGGCAAGATCAGGATCCAAGAATTGCGGGCGAGCCGCCAGCGCTCCGAAATATTTCTAGATTTTGGTAGCAACAGCAACTTTGCTAAAACTATTGTTTTCGCCAGCTGCTATAACGAAATTTCTGACAGAAGTGACGAAATCTGGTTTGCGAATTTGACCGGATTTTTCGGCGTGATCCCTTCGATGAGAAGTGCCTGGTCGTAGAGAACTTCCGCCATATCCTTGAGTTTCGGAGATTCCGGATCGGCGTTGTAGATCTCAGTGAGTTTCCCGAAAATCTTGTGATCCGGATTGATTTCAAGGATCCTCTGCGCTTTCGGAGAAGGCATGCTCGACATTGTCGCTTCCGAAAGGACCTGTTCCATGTTGAGGCTGAGTCCCGCGCCGCTGACAAGGCAGACCGCGCTGTTTTTGAGCCTTGACGAAAGGCGGACTTCGCTGACTTCGCTTCCCAGATATTTTTTGATGGTTTCAAGTAGAGATTTGCTCTCTTCCTCTTTTTCTTTCCGTTTTTCTTCTTTCGCCTTTTTCTCTTCGTCGGTATCAAGGTTCAGGTCTTCAGCGGCGATGTTTTTGAGCGGTTTTTCCTGATAGCTTACAAGCATCGTTGAAGCGAATTCATCGATTTTGTCGGTGAAGTAAAGCACTTCGTAGCCTTTTTCAGCAACTGCTTCCATCTGCGGTATCCCGGCAATGGATTCTTTGTCCTTTCCTGCCGCGTAGTAGATCTCTTTCTGCCCTTCCGGCATTCTTTTTACGTATTCGCCGAGAGTCGTCATGCCGTCACTTTTCGATGATTCAAAAAGAAGGAGATCCTGCAGCTTTTCCTTGTGAGCGCCGAAATCGGAGTAAACGCCGGCTTTCATTGCTCTGCCGAACTCTTTCCAGAATTTGATGTATTTCTCGCGGTCGTTTTCGAGCATATATTTGAGGGAAGCAAGTATCTTTTTCTCGAGGTTTTTCGAGATTATTTTGAGCTGGCTGCTGTGCTGGAGGATCTCACGCGAAATGTTGAGCGAAAAATCGGGGCTGTCGACGACACCTTTGACAAAACCGAGGTATTCGGGAACAAGATCCTTGCATTTTTCCATGATGAAAATCTGCTTGCAATAGAGTGCCAGACCTCTTTCAAACTGCGACGAATAGAAGTTGAACGGCGTTTCAGACGGGATGAAAAGAAGCGCCGTGTATTCAACCTGACCTTCGCCTTTCGTCTGGATCACGTCCAGCGGCTCGTCGTATGAATGGAAAGTGTGCCTGTAAAATTCCTTGTATTCGTCTTCAGTGACATCGGACTTTTCCCTGTTCCAGAGCGGTTTCATCGAGTTCAGAGTCTTGTCTTCAAGCACTGTTTCTTTCTCTTTCGTTACGTTTCCGTCGGCGTCTTTTTCTTCAGGGACTTCGTTCTCGATCATCATTTTTATCGGGTAGCGGATGAAATCACTGTATTTCGAAACAAGTTCCTCAAGCTCGTATCTGTCGAGAAGCATCATCTCTTTCACCGCGTCGTCCTTGAGGTAAAGGGTGATCTCGGTTCCGCACTTGTCGATTTCAGTCTTGTCGATCGTGTAGACGCCGTCGCCTTTCGATTCCCAGACAACGCCTTCAGAAGCAGGCGCGCCGGCAGCTCTCGTTTTGATCCTGACTCTGTCTGCAACCATGAAAGCGCTGTAGAAACCTACACCAAACTGGCCTATGAATTCGGCTGCGTTCTTTTCGCCTTCACCTTTTTCGGCAGCCATTTTTTCGAAGAATTCCTTCGAGCCGCTTTTTGCGATCGTTCCGATATTCTCAACTACCTCGTCATAGTTCATACCGATTCCATTATCTGAAATCGTTAGTGTTTTCAACTCGTTATCTGGAGTTATCCTGATTTCAGGCTCTCCGCATTCCTTCAGAAGATCAGGTTCCGTCAACGATTTGAATTTAAGTTTGTCTATCGCGTCGCTCGCGTTTGAAATAAGTTCTCTCAGGAAAATCTCGGTCAAGCAGTTTTTTGGTCTCGGCCTTGAAACTTTTTTCAGCCATTTTCTCCTCCGAAAAAAACAATAATAAAAAAACCGCAGGGATATATAGGAACCGATTGACTAAAGTCAATATGAGGAATCTTAATTTTAAGGAATAATACACAGCCGAATGATACCATCCATTTGGAAGTAAGAATGGCAGAAGAATCAGTCTGGCTTACGCAGAATCAAATTGCTTTGCTTTTCGGTACACAACGTCCGGCTATCACAAAGCACCTGCGTAATATTCAGCTTGGATAAAAGAGATCCTGAAGAATTTGTGAAAATTCCGGGCGCCTAAAATCGGTAGAGACGTGACCTGACACGTCTCGCGAAACCAGAAAAAAATAGGTCTTCGTCTAAGGTCAAAAATTTTGACCTTGAACGGAAATGGAAATTATTTTAGCGAGTTAGATGTTCTTACCTTCAACAATGGCAATTTCGTCATCTGTCAGCCCGTAAAGCTCATAAACTAATTTGTCGATTTCGGCTTCCAGATTTTTCAAATGCCCCTCTAAGTTAGAGGGGCTGTCAGCTTGCTGACTGGGGCGTGTGTCAAAAGACAAACACACTCCATCGTCACTGCGTGACACTTCCCCTAGCTTAGGGGAAGATTTTTTCTTAATTTCCAGAATCTCATCCACCAGTTCAACTATTTGTTTCTGCTGGTCTTTTGTGGCAACAGGGATCGGGATGGTTTCAAGTTGATTCAGCTTTATTTCAAAGCCGGATGTAAAAAGTTTTCTAAACCAAAAATTGATGAGTTTGGAATTAAGAAGAGCAAGAATAAATTTCATATCATATCCTTTTTCCAACTCATAAATAACATTGATTTTATCGTTGCAAAGATATTGTTCGCAGTCAAGCGTAGCATTTATTTCTATCGACATATCTTGGATCATAATCTTCTGCGGGACATTGAAAAAAGACAATTCGCGCGGACGGGCATTGATATTTTCTTTCATCAGTTCAGGTTTATACCAAATATATTCATTTGCTGTATTTACAGGTTGCTCCCAGCGTCTAAGATTTCGCCCGCGAATAATTGGATAACAATCTTCATCCCGCTTTTCATTCAAAATAAATTTCTTATCATTTGCGCTTTTTATACCGCAACTCGCTTTCATTATGCTGCCGAGTTTCACGGTTTGAACTTTGTTAAGATCTATATTTTGTTCAAAAGTGAAGTTATAGCCGTGGGTGGAAAGAATCTTTTTGTATGACAACTTACATTCTGAGCTGAAAATTTCATCTTTGTTACAGTTTTTAATCTCAATCTCATCATCAATGTTCGGTTTCTTATTTTGATATGAACAAATAATTGTTTTGACTGTTGCGTTGTCAAAAACTTTGTCTGGTAATTTCACCAAATGGGTTACAGACACATCTTCAGCAAGAAATTTGCGAAATGGCA
The DNA here is from genome assembly GCA_905233945.1 of uncultured bacterium. Taxonomy (GTDB): domain Bacteria; phylum UBP6; class UBA1177; order UBA1177; family UBA1177; genus UBA1177. Next base: position 23,788 of record CAJOFY010000001.1, read on the forward strand.
AAAAACTTTGTATTCCGAGCCAACTGTTTGAGAATATAAATGAAAACGAGCCATTAGGTTTTAACAACCATGAAGAAAGTTCAGTAAAAAGCGAGTACAAATCAAACATTTTTCTTGCTGTTTTGTATCGCAACTTAAAAAAGTCTTTCAAAAAAGAATTTTTTATATTGTTCGCGCTGATGTACGGTGGATTTCCAATCACAGCATCAAAGCCCAAAAAGTTGCCGTTTTCATCCAGAATTTCGGGAAATTCTATCATCCATTCAAGAGAATTATTATATATATTTTCATCCTCGTTCTTGACCAGTTTTTGGTTATATGTCTCGTTGTACATCTCAGATTGAGCAACATCATGAATTCTACTCTTTATAATTTTTAGAAGGTCTTTGACTTCTTGTTTTTTTTCTTTGTTATTTTCGTTCTTGTATGCGGCAACCGCTTCGCGGTATTGTTTGATCAGTTTACGAGTATCTAGATTCCCTTCTTCATTAAAAAGGGAACTACCTGTTTTTATTAAATATTTACTTACAAGCGAATCTCCGCACTTGATGTTGATATCGATATTCGGAAGCGTTTCAAGCTGAGTAAAATTCGATTCCTTGGTGTAATATGCGTTTTTGAGAAGTTCAATCCAAAGTCTGAGGCGGCAGATGTAGACGCTTGCCGGATTTATGTCAACGCCGAAAAGGCAGTTCTCAATAATTGTCCGTTTTTCGTTGAAAATTGCCTCCTGAACAAGCTGCCGTTCCGAATTTATCGAATAAGCAAAGTGTTTTCCTTTCTCATCCAAAATAGAAATTTCATCATTTTCATCAAGCTGAACTTCATAATCCGAGCGGCGGATTCTGCCACCGTTTTTGTCAAGCAGAATGTCAAGATAGGACTTGATGAAAAGCAGTCTGTTCAAAACCGAAACAAGGAAGTGACCGCTTCCCACAGCCGGGTCACAGATACGGATCGAATTTATGATTTCATTCGCTTCTACAAGTGTTTTTTCTTTGTTTTCCGAAAGCGAATCCTTGATTTTATCCTTCAGTTCTTCAAGTGTTCCGCACTTCCAGCCGTTAAAATCATTAAACTTCTGAATTATAACTCGTTCAATTGTTTCTTTTGCCATATATTCCGTAATAAACGGCGGTGTGAAAAACGAACCGTCTTTGTATCCGTTTATTTTCTCAAAAATCAAACCCAAAACACTTGCATTTATTAAGGTTTTTGTATTTTCCACAATTCCATTTTCAGTAATCCTGCTTGAAAAATCGTAGGCATCAAGAAATGCCAAAATATAGTTAAGAATATTCATTGGGCCTTTACGCTGTTTACCGCGTTCGTCTTTCAGAACAGTTTGTGAAAACAGCGGGATTTCATTATCAGGAATAGCATTTATTGATATGTATGAGTTTTCTTCTTCGCTCAATTCAAAAAGAGAACTGTTAAGATACGGCACGAACTGGAATTTTTCTTTTAATTTGACATCACGATTTTCAGGTCTTCGTCCGAGGACCTTGAAAAACAAATCATCCAAATCGTGGAAATTGGAAATAAGATTAGTCGTCAAAAATTCATATTTGGAACGATCAGATTCCCCTTGATGATATGAAAGCTGCTGACTTTCCACAAGTTTCAGGAAAATCAAACGGTTAATCCAGGTTATCGCAAGACGCAGCGCCGTCTCGAACCGTTCGTTTTCATCAGAAATACGCTCTTCGAGCCGGGACATCGCGCTTTCAATCAGACTTGCAGACTCCCGTTTTGTTTCTGATTTGCGATGAATGATCTTCTTATTTCCTTCTTTAACTTCCTCCAGACCGATGATATGAAGAAGTTCATTATAAAATTCCCTGTTTAAGGTGTTGGAATTATTGGGCAAAGGCTTGTTGAGTAGAAACTCCGGCGAGAGAATTTTATAGAGTTGAATAAGTTTCTTGTCGTTTGCATCACAATAATCTCTCATAGAAAAATGAATCACCGTAATTTTTTCATTTTCAATCCATCGGTCAATAGCAGGTTTTGCACAGTTTTCGTAAAAACACTTTCTAGTTGAATCAGAAAGCTGTTTGGCTGATAATTTCTGAAATTCTGCAACTATAGGATTGCTTTTTACACAAAAGAAATTGACGAAATTTTTTGCATCGAAAATATAGAATTCATTGTAATTTGTGATTATTACATGCTTTACTTCGTGGTTTTCGTCTAAAAAGAATTCCTGCATAAAATATAAAACACATTCTTGCAATGCTTTACAATTCTGATTTTTTTCAGAAAACATTTCAGGAAAATTTCCATGAGGAGATTTTACTTCGATTATTACTGCTGGTTTTGAACCGGCTGTGTTTTCACTGTAAATTACCAAATCCTCTCGGCTTTTCTTAGGAGTTACTGAATTTGGAGCATACCAAGTTTTTGTCAGAAGATCTCTGAGCAAATTTTTATGGTATTCTTCTTGTTCATCAGGTTTTTCAGATTCAAGATAAACCTTAAAATTCTTTTTCAGTTTCTCAATCTCTTGTTGAGGAACAGCTTGCTTTAACAAAGCTGAATTTAGTGATTTTTTAGGTTCCTTAAACTCGAACGGCATAATAAACTCCCTTTATTGCAGACGAGACAACATTGCAAAATATTTAATATTTACGGCTGATTTTATAAATCTCAAACTTCTTTAGTCTCAAAAATTGCGGCAATATTATACAAAAACCGGCAAAAAATGCAAGAAAAACGGCGGGGATTGTGATGAGAAACATTTGAAATTTGAAGTTGTTTTCAAATACTTTCGGATGATGCGGAAAACGCAATATTTCAATCGATGCAATCGAAAAAATTTCTTTTGCTTTGGAACTTCCTTTAAAGGATCTGTTCGATTTTGAGGGAATGGAGCCTGCAGCGCGGCAGATTCCGACGGTTTAATCAAAAAGTCACTTTTCCCCGGCGAAAAGCGGTGCGAATTTTTTCTCGATATCGCCGTAGATTTCGGAAATTTCAAGGTTTCCGTCAAGGTAGATGACTTTAAGTTTGTCTTCGAATTCCTTGATAACTTCGCGGTAGTTCCTGTCGATCTGCTGAAGGAGTTCCTTTTTCTCGTAAAGTTCGGTCGAATCGCGGAATTTCGTCAGTCTTTCCACAGCTTTGTCGACTTTGACATCAACAAAAACAAGGACATCCGGAAGTGTCGCGAAACGGTTTATTCCTTTGACCCATTCGTAGCTTACGTTGAGCGACTGGTATGCGATCGAGCTGAAGAAGTATCTGTCTGTGATGACTGTCTGTTTTTTTCTGAGCGCGGGCCAGATCTCCTCTCTGAGATGGTTGATCCTGTCGGCCGCGAATGAAAGGGCAAGCATCTCGTGGATAAGCGGCGTGTCGCTGTTGGTTTCGCCGAGAAAATTGCGGACGATCCTGCCTGTCGCAAGAGATGTCGGCTCGGCCGTGAGATAAACCGCCTCCCCTTTTGCTTCCAGAAATCTTTTGAGTTCTTTGATAGTTGTGCTTTTGCCGCTTCCGTCAATTCCTTCGACTGCGATAAACATTATTTTTCCTCCAGAGAGTAAATTTTCAAATCATCGAATTCAACATCCGATTTCCAGTTCGCGAAAGAGAGTTTTGAATAGCCATCATCCACTTTGAGAGGCGTTTCGTCGTTATATTCCAAGAAAAGCTCTCCGTTTACGAACCATTTGATTTTATTGGACGATCTTTTAATTTTCACTTTATATTCCTTTCCTTTTTCAAGGCCGGCGTTCCTTTTTTCAGCGCGCTTTTTTTCGTGCTCGTGGAGTTTGGAAATCACCGAAATACGGTTGTTCCAGCCGCCCAGAATGAACGAATATCCGTCGCCGTGGTCGTGGATCTTTCCGTCGCCCCAGAGATTGAACTTTACATCGACTGCGTCGCTATTGCTTTTCATCGTAAGCTCGATAACGGCATTCTGTGGCAGATCGACCGATTTAAGGACAAGATTTCTGTTTTTCGCCGTTTTGCACCTGAGTTTTCCGTCGGAGATCTGCCAGTCACCGCCCTGAATTTCGTAATTTTCTCCTATTTCCGCGCGGTTGAAATCGTCCTCGAAAATTTTGACCATTTTTTTTTCGGAACTGCACGCAAAAACAGAAAAAAGCATAAAAAGGGAAATCACGGTTTTGGAAAGTATTTTCATTTAGAAAAATTTCTTAATGTTTTCAATAATATAATCTTGTTCTTCTTTCGTAATGAAAGCTGAGATCGGAAGGCTTACGATCTCCTGGCTGACACGCTCCGAAACAGGGAAATCGCCAAGTTTGTAGCCCAGATTTTCGTAAGCCGCCTGAAGATGAAGCGGTTTCGGATAGTGTATTGCCGTCGGAACACCCGCGTTTTTCAGGTGCTCGATGAATTTTTCGCGCTCTTTCACACGGATCGAGAACTGCGCGACGACCGAGTTTCGGTCGCTTCTTACCTTCGGAAGAACGATTCCGCCTATGCCTGCAAGATTGTCGCAGTAATATTTCGCAGCAGAAATTCTCTTTTCAAGCGCTTCAGCGAGATGTTTCATTTTCACATTTAGAACAGCCGCCTGGACCGAATCAAGTCTGCCGTTTACGCCGACATACTGATGGAAGTATCTCGCCGTCTGACCGTGGACGCGGAGACTTGCGATCTTTGCCGCAAGAGCCTCGTCGTTCGTGAATATCGCGCCGCCGTCACCGTAGCAGCCTAGCGGTTTTGACGGGAAGAAACTCGTGNNNNGATTGCAGCTTTTTCTCCCTTTATAAACCGCGCCGAAACTCTGGCAGGCGTCCTCGATCACGGCGATCCCGTGTTTTTCGGCGATTGCGTTGATCTCATCCATATCGGCCGGCTGACCGTAAAGCGAAACCGGGATTATCGCCTTTGTTTTCGGCGTGATCCTGCTTTCAATGAGTTTGTGATCAATGTTGTAGGTTTCTTCGTCGATATCGACAAAAACAGGAGTTGCGCCAAGAAGCGAAATGACTTCGGCAGTAGCGATAAAAGTGAAAGGAGTCGTAATGACCTCATCGCCCGCGCCGATCCCCAGAGCCATGAGCGAAATCATGAGCGCGTCCGTTCCGCTGCCGCATGTTATCGCCGCTTTTGAACCAGTGTAAGCCGTAAGATTAGCCTCAAGTTCCTTTACCTGGGGCCCCATTATGAAACTCGCGTTCGTGCAGACTTCCTGTATCGCCGCATCAAATTCAGCTTTATATGCCGCGTATTCAGCCTTTAAATTCATAAATTCGATTTTTTGCATAGCCAAAACTCCTAAAATTTTATTACCGTTACCGAATCGCCGCCCTCTTCATTGCTGCCGGGCGCGAATGTAAATTTGTATTTTTTCTGCAAGTCGGGAAGGAAATCACGGATGAACTTTTTGAGTTTTCCGCTTCCCTGACCGTGGATTATCGTAAGCGAGACAGCGCCGCCGCCGAAAGCCGTGTCGAGCGATTTTTCGATCTTCTCGGCAGCGTCTTCTACAAACATTCCTCTGACATCGCACATTTCGATATACTTCGATTCGACCGTGTTTTTCGATGCTTTTGTCTTCACTTCCTTCGAAAATTCAAGAACGAGAAGCCTTTCGACAGGAGAGACGAGCTGCTTTCCGCTGCTTGTGTACTCAGCCTTGCTGCCTTTCACTTTCTGCAAGATTCCTTCCAACTTCAAAAGTTTGTCGTAAACAACGGTTTTGCCCGGGATTACTTTGTCAAGACAGTCGGCAAGTTTTGCCCCTTCTTTCGTATCGAGTGCCACAGTCTGGCGGTCTATCGCGTCCTGAAGAGTCTCCTTCTCTTTTTTGAGAAGAACGACTTTCTGAGGAATTTCCTTTTCTCCGACTTTTTCAACTTTCTTTTTCAATTCAGCCTCCTCCATCTCGACAAGTTTTTTAAGGCTTCTGAGGCGCGTCTCCTCGAACTGTTTTTCCTTCATTTCGAGCTTTCTGCGAAGCTCCGATATCTCGCGTTCCTCCGCTTTGATAGTAGCTTTCGCCGCCTCGACTTCCTCTGTGAGAACGGCAAGCTGCTCCTCTTTTTTGTGAAGGCGGTTTATCAAAGGCTCGACCCCGCTTTCCTTCGCAAGAAGAAGTTTTTCGAGCTTTTCGACGAATTCCTGCGGAAAACCGATCTTGCGGACAAGAGAAAGGGCGTTGCTCGAACCAACGATGTTGTATGAAAACTTGTATGTCGGCTTGTCCTTTGCCTCGTCAAAACCCATAGCGACAGGGATGAATTTCTTATTCTGCAGAGCGATCGACTTGACTTCGGCAAGGTGGCTCGTAACGACTGAGAAACACCCTTTTTCAGCGACAAATTCAAGGTAAGCTCCGGCAATCGCGCCACCCTGAAGAGGATCTGTGCCCGTTCCGATTTCGTCGATCAGCACCAGATCGCGACTGTTGAGTTTGTCCGCAGTCGCGCTGAGAAGACGCAAGTGGCTCGAAAAACTCGATTCTCCCGCGAAAGCGTCCTGATTGTCGCCCAGAATAAGGAAAATATTCTCAAAAAACGGCAGTTTTGCCGAAGCCGCAGGAACAGGAAAACCCCGCACCGCAAGTTCCGCAATCGCGGCTACAGTCTTGATCGAAACAGTCTTTCCGCCTGCGTTGGGGCCGCTTACGACCATGATTTTTTCTTCATCCGAAAAGATAAAATCGTTTTTGACAAGATTTTCGCGTCTGCTTAAGAATACCGGCGGGAACCAAGCCTGCATGAGTTTCATCGAATCGTCGCTGAACTCGGGTATCGTACAGCCGTTTTCCTTCATCCAGAAGTATTTAGTGAAGACATTTTCGATGTGAACCGCCCTTTCGATGCACTTCTCGACATAGCTGTAATTCCTGAAAAGAAGTCCGCGGAGCTCACGCAGAATCCTGATGATTTCCTCAAGTTCACGCGCCGCAAGAAGCGAAAGCGAGTTATTGTGTTCGATAAGCGGCATCGGCTCCAGAAACGCCGTCTGGCCTGTGCGGCTGTAGTTGTGGATAACACCTTTCACAGTCCGCTTGAAAACCGATTTGAACGGAAGAACATACCTGTCATCGCGAATCGTGAACCAGTCTTCCTGCAGAAATCCGCTGTATTCTGGCGAAGTCGTCATCTTTTTGATTTCGTCACCGATGTTTCTGTGCGTATCTGCAAGCTGCTTCCTTATTTTTGCAAGTTCTGGGCTCGCGTTCGAATTGATCTCCCCTTTTTCGTTCACGACCTGCTTTATCGTCATTTCAAGGCTGACATTGTACTCGAAATTTAGAAGAGAGTGTATTTTCGGGGTGAATCCCTGCCTTTTCAGCTCCTCTCCCGACCTTCTGACAACTCCCAGAAAATCGCCGATAGTCCGGTAATTCATCGCTTCAAGCGGCTCGTTGGCCTCGAACATTTCGGTGACATTTTTTACGCTGTCTAAATTGAACGGAAAAAGACTTCTGTAATCGTTTGAAAGCGCCGCTGCCTCACGCACAAGCGCAAATTCATGCTCACAGTCGTCGAATGAAAACCTTTCCGCCTCGTGGAGAGAGCGTTTTCCGTATTCAGAAAGAGATTTTTCACCGATCCAGTCAATTATCGAATTCCATTCAGAAAGCATGAATCCTCCGGGAAATCAAAACGAATTTTTTGAATAAATTTAGAACATTATATTGCAGCAGTCATCTTTTTGAGCCAAGCTTTTTCCTCTTTGCCAAGAAGCGGCGACAATGTCTTGAAAACAAGTTTGTGATAGTCGTTGAGATATTTTTTCTCTTCAGCCGTAAGAAGCGACGGTTCGATTGCGCGGATATCGATCGGGCACATCGTGAGATTCTCGAATCCTACAAACTGTCCCCATGCCGTTTTTTCTTTCGGAACAGAAAGAACGAGGTTCTCGATTCTGATTCCGTACTGATCGGGCTCATAGTAGCCGGGCTCGTTTGAAACAACCATTCCGGGAACGATTTTTGTATCGCTTCTGCGGGTCGAAATGCTCATCGGGCCTTCATGAACGCTGAGGTAAGCGCCGACACCGTGGCCTGTTCCGTGGAGATAGTTCTTGCCGTCTTTCCAGAGCGCTTCTCTTGCGAAAGCGTCAATGTTCGCGCCGGTAGTAAATCCCTGCGGGAACTGCGTGATGGCGATTCTGATATGACCTTTGAGAACGTTCGTGAAATCTCTTTTCATATTTTTGGTGAGTTTTCCCATCGCGACTGTTCTCGTGATGTCAGTCGTGCCGAAAAGATACTGTGCGCCGCTGTCAACAAGGTAAAGTCCTGCCGGTTTGAGCTCGCAGTCGGTTTCGGGAGTTGCGCTGTAGTGGATTATCGCGCCGTGTGCGCCGTAGCCGGAAATCGTGTCAAAGCTTAAACCTGCAAAGCCTTCGCCCTCTTTGCGGAAAGCTTCGAGTTTGTCGCTTGCCGAAATTTCAGTAATTTTTGTTTTGCCGATATTTTTGTCGAGCCAGCAGAGGAATTTTACCATCGCGACGCCGTCAATGATGTGTGCTTTCTTCATTCCTTCGATTTCAGTCTCGTTTTTGATTCCTTTCATTATCTGCGACATATTTTCGCCGTTTACGACTTCCGCTTTTTTGCAGTCAACTGCATCAAGCAGGCTCTGCGAAGTTCTCGCTTTGTCGATAAAGATTTTTCCTTTGAGTCCTTTGATGAAATCGTAAATTTCTTCATATTTATGAATGGTTACACCGTCTTTTACGATAGCGTCGGCGTCTTTTTTATTGAATTTGCCCTCTTTTACGAAAAGGTCAGCCGTGTTTTTGCCGATCACGCCGAAACCCATGACAACAGGGTTGCACTCGACATCGTTTCCGCGGATGTTGAAGATCCACGCAAGGTCGTCAAGAGAAGCAAAAAGGTGATAATCGACACCAGATTTTTCCATTTCCTTTCTGATGTTTTCAAATTTTTCCTTTCTGCCGATACCTGCGTATTTTACCGGGTGAAGGAAGCCTTTTCCGCTCGGAAAAGCAGGTCTGTCCTTCCAGATTTTGTCGATAAGGTCTTCGCTGGAGGCAACTTTTATCCCTTTCGGCTCGAAAGTCTTTTTCAGATCGTCAACATCGTTTATCGACATTACGGATGCGTCAAAACTGACGACTTCCCCTTTTTTGAGCTCTCCGCCGATCCAGTCGGTGTAACTCGGAGTTTCGGGAAGTCCTGCTTTGAAAAGAGTTATCGTGCTGCCTTTGAGCTGGTTTTCAGCCTGCAGGAAATATCTTCCGTCAGTCCAGAGACCCGCTTTTTTAGCCGTGACAACTACTGTTCCTGCAGAACCTGTGAAGCCGCTTATCCATGCTCTCGATTTCCAGCGCGGTGCGACATATTCGCTCTGGTGCGGATCTGCACTCGGAATGATGTAAGCTGCGATTTTTTTTGTCTTCATCAAAGCTCTGAGCTCAGCAAGTTTAGACGTGATCTGCATTGAAAGGCCTCCTAAAAAATGGTTGATATAAAAACTTAACTAAAACGCGCAGTCGGTTGAATAAGTTACATTCGTTCCCATACCGTTCAAACCGTTGTCCGAACTGTCATTTGCGTTGTTGCTGAAATCATAGAAAACAACAGTGTTGCCGTCTTTAGAAAGTTCTGACGGAGTAAAGTCGCTTTCATATGTATTTGTGCTGATTTTCAGCTGGTCGATTTTGCCGTTGAAATATGTATTCCGCTGGGAATCATATCCGATTGCGAGACCATCTGAGACTGTATTCGGTGTCATGGATGTTATAACAGTTTCAGTATCTTCAGTTATCATTTTTCCGTTTACATAAAGACGGATATGAGCCTTTTTCATAATAGATATCGCTCCTGTTCCTTCTTCAGTAGTATAATAAGAAAGCGCGACATGATTCCAGCCGTCTTTCCAAGCATCGTCAAAATCATCGTTGGATCCGACTGTGGCGGCGAAAGGATTGCTGCTGCTGTTGTAATAAAAACCGCCGGTCATTGTGTTATATGTATTCATCATTTCTCGTGTTTGATAAACTGCCGTCAGATAATAAGAAATACTACGGGTACCGCCTTTTCTCACAATTGCCGGAATTTTCGTTGTAACAGCGTCCTGCTTTACCCACGCTTCGATCGTCCATGTATTTCCAAGATTGAGCTTGCTGTTATTTGAAACGGTAATTCTTGAGCTTGAACCATTGAAAACTGCCGAACAGATCGGTTTGCACTCATTGTCTTCGCGGAGAGTATTTGCAGCACAGATATACTGACAGAATTTCGGCTCATCGCCGGAATCGTTGTATTCAGTGTCGTAGTTCTGCCCGAAATTCGTCCACTGGTTATCTTCAACATCGTAGTATTCAATCCAGCTCTGTTCGCCTCTCCATTCGGTGTGTTCAGGTTTTGGATCGCAATCTACAATTTTGTAGCACCTTTCCATCTCATCCTCTGCTAACTCATCCCATGTTCCGCCGGCTGCTGCACATTTCTCTTCATCGGTCTCAGGAATATCAGAATCGCCGTCGTCAACCGGATTGTCCGTGTCGGTATCTGTGTCGGTATTGTCGTTGTCAGACGGAACTGTATCGGCATCATCGTTGTCTGCATCAGGCTCGGAATCGCCGTCATCAACCGGATTGTCTGTATCGGTACCAGTGTCGGTACTATCGTTGTCAGACGGAACAGTATCGGAATTATCGCTGTCATCAACCGGATTATCCGTATCGGTCGTGTCGCTGTCATCAACCGGATTGTCTGTATCGGTCGTGTCACCGTCGTCAACCGGATTGTCCGTATCGGCTGTGTCGCTGTCGTCAACCGGATTGTCTGTGTCGGTTGTGTCAGGATTTTCCGTGTCCGGATTGTCCTCATCGTCAGTTACGTCAGAGCTGCCGTCATCCGGTTCGTCAATCGGTATAAAGCGCTGTGGCCCCTCATCACAACCGATTACTAAAAAGAAGAAACAAACCAAACTCAAAATCTTGAAAACTTTCATTTTTGCCTCCACAAAAAAACTGCAAACGCATTATTATAGGATTATACAAAAATTTGTATAGTTTTTATTTATACTGATTTTGGAGGGAAAAAGAGACGAGCGGATTATTCTTTGCAGTCTGTGGAATATTCGATATTGGTTTCTACTCCGAACTGACCCGATTTAGCATCCTTAGCATCGCCGCTGAAATCCCAGAAAGCGACAGTGTCGTCGTCAGCACTGAGCACACCCGGAGTGAAGTCTTCCGTATATTTAGCTGTATTCGAAACCTTGATTGAATCCATTAAACCCTTGAAAAAGTAACCAGCATTGAAGTTTGCGCCGATAACAAAAGCTTCATCATTTGTATTGACTGTCGGGGTTACATTCTGGTTGTTTACTTTATAATCCGATGAGGCGACCTGCTCTCCGTTCAGGAAAAGAAGAAGTTTATAGGAAGTCTGCTGCTGCCACTGATTACCGGAAGTTTCTTTTTGCTGGACCAAAGCAATGTGAGTCCAGTCGTCCGAATATGTTACGTTTGCACTCGGATTGATAGTGGCGCTCTGGGTATTTCCACTAGGATTCCAGCCACCTCCTGTTGAGGATGTGTAGGAATAACTGACATAGCCCATCGTACTGTAATTTGTATAGTCGTTACCATTCCATGAGTAATTTTGCTTTTTGTATCCTGTAAGAACATAAACAGGAGAATCGGTATCCGCTCCTTTTCTTACAATCGGAATATTTTTATCATTGAGATCTTCATCAGCCTGCTTGAACCACGCTTCAATAGTCCATGTGTCCGAATCAAGATTCGGTGCGGTATCAGCAGCAATTTCAATTGCAGAATCGGTTCCGTTGAACTTTGCAGAGCAAGCAGGTTTGCATTCACCGTTATCATATACTGTCTTCTCAACGCAGACATACTGGCAGGGCTGAGGTTCGCCGTCGCCGTACTGTGTTGCATAAACAGGTCCCGGTTCCCATTCTCCGACATTGATATCGTAGTAGACTTTGTAGCTTGATTCACCGTTCCATTCGGAATTTACAGGCTTTTTGCTGCATTTCTCGATTCTATAGCAGTTTTGCGCCGAAGGATCCCAAGTTCCGCCTGCATTCGCGCATTTTTCAGCATCGCCGGAAACTTCCTGATTGTCCCCGTCAGGCTGAGGCTCGTTATCGTTTACAGGATTGTCTGCGTCGCCGTCATCTACCGGTTCATCCGTATCGCCGTCGTTGACAGGGGTATCTGTATCAGTCAGATCTTCGTCAGCAACCGGATTGTCTGTATCGGTTGGATCTTCGTCTGAAGTTCCGCTGTCAGTATCAGCATCATCAACCGTCTCTCTATCACCGTCATTAACTTCACTAGCCTTAATTGGTCTTCTTTCGTCCTCACCGCAACTGATCACAAAAAAGAACAAACAAGCAAGAGCAAAAACATTGAAGAATTTCATAACAGTCTCCTATAAAAAAACATTCAAGTGCCAAGATTATAAGCCGGAGCAATAAAAAAACAAGGGCGGCCGCCGCCTGTCGTTCTTGTCGATCAGGTTCGACGCGCCGATAATTTGTTTTTTACCGTCCTTTTCAGTATAAGGCTTCGGTTTTCAGTTTCTTGCAAACGAGGTTTTCATGGCATCAAAAGTTATAAAAAACAGTTACTGGGTCGTTCCCGGTGAAATTATGGCCGGTCCGTTTCCCGGAAGTTACGAGGATTTCAACGCCAAACTGCGTCTCCGCTCCCTTTTTGACGAGGGGATCCGCGCTTTCATCAACCTCCAGGAAGAGGGCGAAATGGCACGCAGCGACAAAGGCTACAACGAAAATTACTGGGATTTTTTCAGGATCTTCCTCAAGAACAGCGGTCAGAACGAGATCGAAGGCGGTCTGGTAAGACGTTTTTCGATTCCCGACAAGACTGTGCCAAGCGTTGAGCTTATGAAACAGATCCTCAATGAAATCGATGACTTGCACGTAAAGAAAATTCCGCTTTACATCCACTGCTGGGGCGGTTTGGGCAGAACGGCGACAGTCGTCGGCTGCTGGATGATGCGCCACGGAATTGCTGACAGAGGAAGCGTAATAGATGAGATCTTCACTCTCCGCAGCATAGGTGTCGACCCTGCTTATCTGGCCTACAAATCACCTGAAACGGACGAACAGGAACGCTTTATCCTTTCATGGAAAAAGGGAGAATAGTGATGGAAGAAAAGATTGAACTTGTAAAAAAAGTGTATGCGGCGATCCATGCAGCCGCAGAAATAGCGGGGCGCGACAGCCGCGAAGTAAGACTTGTCGCAGTTTCCAAAACAAAACCGGTCGAAGACATCATCGCCTTTCACAGAGCCGGACTGCGCGAGTTCGGAGAGAACTATGTGCAGGAATTTGTCGACAAATTCGAGCAGCTTAAAGACCATGGTCTGATCTGGCACTTCATCGGACATCTGCAGAAAAACAAGGTGAAATACATCGTTGACAAAGCGTTTCTCATCCACACTGTCGATTCGTTCGAGCTTGCCGAAGAAATCGAGAAACAGGCCGTGAAAAAAGAGATCCCTCAGGTCAGGATCCTGCTTCAGGTAAATGTCGGGAGAGAGCCTCAGAAAGGTGGCTGCGACCCGGACGAAGTTTGCGAATTATACAATAAGATCAAAGAGTTAAAACATATTAAAGTTTGCGGACTCATGAGTATTCCCCCATTTATCGAAGCGGAAAAACTCCGTCCGTTCCACAGAAAACTTTTTGATCTAAGAGCAGAAGTGATAGAAAAATGCGGCGCCGACCCCGAAATTTTCAAAGAACTTTCAATGGGAATGTCGGAAGATTTTGATGTCGCGATCGAAGAAGGGGCTACGATCGTGAGACTCGGCACGATACTTTTCGGAGCAAGGGAAAAGAAGGTAACACAATGATTTCATTCAAAGTTTTAAAAGAGTGCGGCAAATCAAGACGCGGCGTGATAACGACTCCGCACGGAGAAATCCAGACCCCGATATTCATGCCGGTAGGAACCCAGGGAACAGTGAAAGCAGTCCTTCCCGAGCAGCTTGAAAATTTGGGCGCGCAGATAATTCTCGGCAACACCTATCACCTTTTTCTGCGTCCGGGACACCAGCTCATAAAAGAGACTTTCGGATCGCTTCACAACATGATGAAATGGAATCATCCGATCCTCACCGACAGCGGCGGATTTCAGGTTTTCAGCCTGGGTCCATTGCGTAAAATCAAGGAGGAAGGGGTTTATTTCAACAGTCATCTCGACGGCTCGAAACGCTTCATTTCGCCCGAAATCTCAATTGAAATCCAGGAAGCACTCGGTAGCGACATAATGATGGCATTCGATGAATGTCCGGCACTCCCCTGCTCCCGCGAATACATGATCGATTCGATGGAACGCACGACCCGCTGGGCTGCAAGATGCCTTGAAGCGAGGAACGGAACAAACGCTCTTTTCGGAATAACTCAGGGGGGAACCGACATCGAACTCAGAATAAAGCACCTTGAAGAAATGACGGCTATGCCTTTTGACGGCTTTTCGATCGGGGGACTCAGTGTCGGAGAAGAAAAAGAGGAAATGTATAAAACTCTCGAAGAGATCCCGCACCTTCTTCCGGCTGACAAACCGCGATACCTCATGGGTGTCGGTACTCCGAGAGACATTATCAAAGGAATTTTGGAAGGCGTTGATATGTTTGACTGCGTAATGCCGACGCGTAACGCAAGAAACGGACAACTCTTTACATGGAACGGCACAATGAATATCAAACGCGCTGAATACGAGCGCGACACAAGACCGGTCGATGAGAAATGCAGCTGCTACACATGCAGCAACTTCAGCCGCGCATATCTGAGGCATCTCTACAAAGCGGGAGAATATCTCTCCCCGATCCTCAATTCAATCCACAATCTCCATTTTTACCTTGATCTTGTCGCCGAAGCCCGCAGAAGAATCGAAGAAGGAACAATATCCGAATTTTATTCCGAAATATCGAAAGTTTATGAAAGATAACTTCTCAGCTTAAATACAAAAAAATATGGAAAATTCTTGCACTTTGAATGCTTAAAACTACAATTTTCCGCTTTTGATTCGGTTCTTTATTAAAAAATCATACGAAAATTATAAATTCTCAGAGGAATCATGAAACAAATTTTTCAGAATCTGAAAGACGGTCAGACTCAGCTGATGGAAATCCCTGCTCCGAAAGCAAGACGCGGGACTCTGCTGATAAAAACAAAAACTTCTCTGATTTCAGCCGGAACGGAAAGAATGCTAGTCGCTTTCGGCAAATCGAACTGGATCGATAAGGCAAAAAGCCAGCCCGACAAGGTAAAGCAGGTGATCGAAAAAATACAGACAGACGGCCTCCTGCCGACTCTGGATGCTGTTAAAAGCAAACTGGAGACACCGCTTCCTCTCGGATATTCGAATGTCGGAACAGTTATTGAAGTCGGCGAGGGAGTTACAGGTTTTTCTGTCGGAGACACTGTGCTCAGCAACGGAAACCACTCTGAGATCGTCTGCGTTCCCACGAATCTCTGCGCCAAAGTTCCGAAAAACCTTTCCTGTGAAACTGCAGCGTTTGGTGTTGTCGCCTCAATCGCACTGCAGGGAATAAGGATCCTGAACCCGACAATGGGTGAAACGATAGTCGTAACGGGACTCGGTCTTATCGGACTTGTCGCAGTCCAGCTTCTCAAAGCGAACGGATGCAAAGTCATCGGCATTGACTACGACGCGTCAAAATGCCGGCTTGCCGAAAAATTCGGCGCAACGGCGGTAAATATGGCAAACGGCGAAAATCCTCTTGATACCGCAGCGGCGCTTTCAGGCGGGAAAGGAGTCGACGGAGTTCTCATCACCGCCGCGACCGCAAGCAACGAACCTGTGAGCCAGGCTGCGAGAATGTGCAGAAAAAGAGGAAGAATCGTCCTTGTCGGTGTCACCGGACTTCACCTTTCGCGAGCCGATTTTTATGAAAAAGAGCTTTCTTTCCAGGTTTCATGCTCATACGGTCCCGGCAGATACGACGAAAACTACGAACAGAAAGGAAACGACTACCCGATCGGATTCGTCCGCTGGACCGAACAGCGCAACTTCGAGACTGTCCTTTATCTCATGTCTCAGGGACTTATCGATGTTTCGCCGCTTATAACCCACCGCTACGATTTTTCAAAAGCTCCTGAGGCTTATGAACTTCTCACGAGCAGAGAAAAATATCTCGGTATCATCCTGAACTACGCAGGAGACGAAAAAGAGACCCTGAAAAACAGCCTCGACCTGAGCGCAAGCCATGAAATCAAGCCGCAGAAAGCAGTTCTCGGCGTTATCGGAGCGGGAAACTATGCCGGCAGAGTCCTCATTCCGGCATTCAGCAGAACAAGCGCCGTTCTCCACACGATTTCCTCTTCGCAAGGGGCCGGTCCGGTATATTTCGGCAAAAAATTCGGATTCGGAACCGCGACGACCGATTCAAAATCAGTTCTTGAAAGCAAAGAGATAAACACTGTCGTGATCACAACACGCCACGACAGCCACGCGCACTACGTCCTTGAAGCGATAAAGCAGAGAAAGAACATTTTTGTCGAAAAACCTCTTGCTCTCACGCTGAATGAGATAGATTCGATCGAAGATGAATACAAAAAAGCCGGCAAAGACGCTCCGCTTATCATGGTAGGCTTCAACCGCCGCTTCTCGCCGCAGATCCAGAAGATGAAAGCGCTTCTTTCGGCAACAAAAGTTCCGAAAACTTTCATCTACACCGTCAACGCAGGTGATATTCCGGCAAACCACTGGACACAGGATCCAACTTCAGGCGGTGGAAGAATCATCGGCGAAGCATGTCACTTCATCGATCTGATGCGCTTCCTCACAGGCTCGAAAATCGCTGCAGTCCACTCGACATTCATAGGTGACAATCCCGCTGTGACGATAAGAAACGACAAAGCGACGATCACTGTTTCATTTGAAGACGGCTCGATCGGAACAGTCCACTATTTCGCGAACGGAGCGAAAAGTTTCCCGAAAGAAAGGCTCGAAGTCTTCTGCGGAGGCGCGATTCTTCAGCTTGACAACTTCAGAAAACTCACGGGCTACGGCTGGAAAGGATTCTCAAAAATGAACCTCTGGTCACAGGACAAAGGGCAGAACAACTGCACAAAAGCGTTTATCGACGCAATCGAAAACGGAAAAGAATCGCCTATTCCTTTCGATGAAATAATTGAAGTCAGCAGAGCAGCAATAAAAGCCGACCTTCCGGAACAGAATAGATGAATTTTCCCAGATTGTTCGCCACAGTCCGTTATTTAAAGCCGGAACAGATATTTTACCGGTGTTTTTATGTGACGCGCAAAAAACTCTACCCCGCTATTTTCAAACATTTTGATGAGACAAAATGCAAAACTGCGCCTGACGGTTTAAAACTTCAGAAATCGATAGACTTTCCCGACAGTTATCTTGGCGGAAACAAATTCGTTTTTTTGAATATAGAGCATGATTTCGGCGAAAAAATCAACTGGAACCATCCTGATTACGGCAAACTCTGGACCTACAACCTGAACTATTTCGAATTTCTCAACCAGAAAAATATCCCGAAAGAGGCAGGAATTGCGCTTATAAACAATTTTACAGGCAGCCTGCAGGAACTTTCCGACGGAATGGAGCCGTATCCGACAAGCCTCCGCACAGTCAACTGGATAAAGTTTTTCGTAAAAAACGGCATAACAGATAAAAAACTGCACGCTTTTCTCTATTTTCAATATCAATGTCTGCTGAAAGACCTTGAATACCACCTGCTCGGAAATCACCTTCTGGAAAACGCCTTCTCGCTTCTTTTCGGCGCATACTTTTTCCAGGACGAAAATTTTTACAAAACCGCAAAAGAACTTCTCACCAAAGAACTTGACGAGCAGATTCTTCCCGACGGAGCAGACTTCGAGCTGAGCACGATGTATCACCAGATCATTCTGTTCAGAGTTCTCGACTCTATAAACCTTGTAAAAAACAATCCGTGGAAAAACGGCGAAATGCTTGATTTTCTCACAAAAAAAGCGGAAATAATGCTCGGCTGGCTCAAGCAGATGACATTTTCCGACGGAACGATCCCCCTTTTCAATGACAGCGCGGAAGGAATCGCTCCGGCATCGCAGGAACTTTTCGACTATGCCGGTTCACTCAAGATAAAAACTGTCGAAAAACCGCTCAAAGAATCGGGTTACAGAAAATTTACAGGAAAAAATTACGAAATTTTTGTCGATGCAGGAAAAATCGGGCCGGACTACATTCCCGGACACGCTCACGCCGACATGCTGAACTTTGAACTGCACCTCTACGGCGCACCATGCGTGGTCGATACCGGAACAACAACTTACCAAAGATGCCCGAGACGCTCTCTGGAGCGCTCCACAGCGGCACACAACAGCGTCACAGTGAACAATCAGAACCAGTCCGATGTCTGGGGCGGATTCCGCGTCGGGAAAAGAGCGGAGATAAAAATCGAAAGCGAAAATGACAATCAGATAACAGCATCGCATGACGGCTTCGGAAAAGTTATCCACAAAAGAGAGTTTGTCTGCGAAGAAAACCGCATAACGATCCGCGACACTCTGATGCCCTCGGGAAAAGGAAAAGCGCGCATCCATTTTCACCCGTCAGTTGAGTTTTCTATCGAGAACAACACTCTCTGCGCAGGGAATTTCACCGTTTCATTCAAAAATATCGACAACATCGAAACGGAAAAATTTGAATACTCACTCGGATTCAACAAGACCGCCGAGTCGAAATGCATAGTTGTGAATTTTACCAACAAAACGGAAACAGTTTTTGAATTATGAAAATTTTATTTTTATCCGACAACTTCCCGCCGGAAACGAACGCACCGGCAACAAGAACGATCGAGCACTGCAGAGAATGGGTGAAAAAAGGAGTGGAAGTCACCGTCATCACATGTGCACCCAACTTTCCGAAAGGCAAAGTCTACGACGGATACCAGAACAAAAGAAGTGAGGAGATTATCGATGGGATCCGCGTCATCCGCGTCAAAACGTTTATTGCCGCAAACGCCGGATTCGCAAAAAGGATTCTCGACTACATAAGTTTCGCAATAATGTCGTTTTTTGCAGGTCTTCCTATAAAAACAGACATTATTGTGGCAACTTCGCCTCAGTTTTTCACAACTTTTTCAGGCTGCGCCCTTTCATTTTTCAAAAGAAAACCATGGATCTTCGAACTGCGCGACCTCTGGCCTGAGTCAATCATAACTGTCGGTGCGATGAAAAAAGGCTTAGCTTACAAAATCCTGGAAAAGATCGAGCTTTTCCTCTACCGGAGAGCGAAAAAAGTCATTCCTGTAACGCAGTCTTTCAAACGCAACCTTATAAACAGAGGCATTGATCCTGATAAAATCGAAGTCATAACCAACGGTTCAAACATCGAACTTTTCCAGCCTAGAGAAAAAGATCCGAAACTTCTGAAAGAACTTGGTCTGGAAGGAAAAACCGTGGTAGGTTACATCGGAACACACGGAATGGCGCACGGGCTCGACTTCATCCTTAACTGTTTTGCAAAAATCACGAACACTGAAATCCATCTGCTTATGGTGGGCGACGGCGCAAAAAAGCAAGGCTTGATGGAACAGGCAAAAAATCTCGGACTCAAAAATGTCACATTCCTTGATCCGGTTCCGAAAGAGAATATTCCGGAGTACATATCAATTACCGACATAACCCTTGCACCGCTAAGGCGCAGCGACACTTTCAAAACAGTTATTCCTTCAAAAATTTTCGAAGCGGCAGCGATGAAAAAGCCGATCCTGCTCGGAGTTGAAGGTGAAAGTCAGGAAATTATCGAACGCTACAACGCGGGAATCGCCTATATTCCTGAAGATGAAACAAGTTTTCTTGAAGCTCTCAATAAAATGGCCGGAGACAAAGCGCTTTATGCCGAATATCAGAAAGGCTGCGAAAAAATGGCAAAAGATTTCGACAGAAAAGTCCTCGCTGATAAAATGCTCAAAATTATCGAATCTTCTATTGATTAGTCTGATTTCGGATCGATTTTAAAAACCTACTTTGCCGTCCACGGCTCGGAAGTTCCCTTCTCCAGAATATCGGCGATACGTTTGCAGGCGTGTCCGTCGCCGTACGGGTTGCAGGCGTGCGCCATTTTGTCGTATGCAGCCTGATCTTCTAAAAGTTCTTTGAAATTTTTGTAAATTACTTCCTCATTCGTGCCGACAAGCCTGAGTGTTCCCGCTTCGACTCCTTCAGGGCGCTCCGTCGTGTCACGCATAACAAGAACAGGTCTGCCGTAAGACGGACATTCTTCCTGAATTCCGCCGGAATCAGTGAGGCAGAGATGGCATCTCGCCTCGAAATTGTGGCAGTCGAAAACTTCGATCGGTTCAATTATGTGGATCTGTTTGCACTCCCCGAGTTCCTCGTCTGCCGCCTGTCTCACAACAGGGTTCATGTGTATCGGATAAACCGCTTTGCATTCGGGATGCTCGTTGAGAACGCGGCGTATAGCACGGAACATGTGATGCATAGGCTCACCCAGATTTTCGCGCCTGTGGGCTGTGATGAAAATCAGTTTTCCGTCACCCACCCAGTCAAGTTCGGGATGGGTGTAATCCGCTTTGACAGTGTGCTGCATCGCATCGATTACGGTGTTTCCCGTGATGTAGATCGTTGCAGGGTCCTTGCCCTCTTTCATCAGGTGCTCCGCCGCAAGTTTTGTCGGAGCGAAGTTGTACCGGCTGATTATTCCGACAGCCTGACGGTTGAATTCCTCAGGATACGGGCTGTAAATGTTGTAAGTCCTAAGTCCCGCTTCGACATGACCGACCGGGATCTGGAGATAAAAACATGCGAGCGCCGTGACAAAAGTGGTCGAAGTGTCGCCGTGAACAAGAACGACATCGGGTTTCACTTCTTCAAGAACTTTTTTGATGCCGCCCAAAATATTTGTCGTGATATCAAAAAGAGTCTGTTTGTCCTTCATAATCGAAAGGTCAAAGTCCGGCACGACTCCGAATGTTTCAAGAACCTGGTCAAGCATCTGTCTGTGCTGGCCTGTGACACAGACGATGGTCTGAATCCCGTTTCTCGTTTTAAGCTCGTTCACAAGCGGGCACATTTTTATCGCTTCCGGCCTTGTGCCGAAAACAAGCATCACTTTTTTCATAAACTCTCCCTAAATGTGATAAACACCCGGAAGTTTGCAGATATTGTGGCAGTCAAGGACAACTTTTCCTGCAAGTTTGTCCATATTTTCCTTGATTTCGTTGTGTTTGACCATGATTACGACAAAATCAACTGCATCAAGGAACTTGTCTAAATCATGAAACTGGTTTGCAACGACATCTTTCGTGATGAATGGGTCGTAAACCTTGAGCCCTGTCGCAAGGTGGCGTTCCTGACTTTCAAGAAGCTGCAGAGTCGGACTTTCGCGCATATCGTCGACATTTTCTTTGTATGTAAGGCCGTAAAGACCGACGCGCTTTATGTCAGTCATTCCTTTCTCTTTCATGATTTCGTAGATTCTGTTGAGAACGAAGTCCGGCATCGCATCGTTTGTGCGCATTGACTCGTCGATAACTTTTGCCAATGAGGGATAGTCGCCGACAAGAAACCACGGATCGACCGAAATGCAGTGACCGCCTACGCCGGGACCGGGCTGCAGAATGTTTACTCGCGGATGCATGTTGCAGATTCTGATGATTTCATAGACATCCATATTGTCGTGGCGGCAGATTTTCGCAAGCTCGTTTGCAAAAGCGATGTTTACTGCGCGGTAAGTGTTCTCGACAACTTTTGTCATTTCGGCGGTTTTGATATCTGTAACGACGATCTCGCCCTGACAGAATGAAGCGTAGATCGATTTGATCTTCTCACCTACTTCCTTTTCATCGGCACCGATCGTGCGGTTGTTGTGAAGAAGCTCGTAAACCATGTTTCCCGGAATAATCCGTTCCGGCGCGTGGACAAGATGAATGTCCTTGCCGATAACAAAGCCGTTTGCCTCAATAACAGGGCGGACAAACTTTTCTATCGTTCCCGGCGAAACAGTCGATTCGATGACAACTGTCGCACCTTTCGGGCAGACTTTCATAACATCTTTTACCGCTGCAACAACGTAGCACGCATCAACTTTCTTGCTGAATTTGTCGTAAGGCGTCGGAACCGAAACTATGTAAGTGTCAGTCACCTGATACTCGGTCGTGAACTTTATCCCGGCTTTCAGAGCGTTCTGGAAAAGCTCGTCAAGTCCGTCTTCCTTGAAAGTGGTTTTTCCTGCATTAAGCGTGGCTACAAGTTCAGCATTGTAGTCCGTGCCTGTTACTTCAACTCCGTGTGACGACAGCATCAGTGCCGTCGGCAGTCCGATGTAACCAAGACCGATTACGTTTACCATTTTTCTCTCCTGCTGTTGTCAAAAAACACGCGCGAACATATTAAAATCACGGCAAAAGTCAACAATTTGATTATAAAAGCAGAGTAATCATGGAGGCAGGAAACGATTTTCTATTCAATCCCCAAAATTTTGTGCAATTGGAGCTGCAGTCTGATATTTTTATGAGTTTTGACGAACTTTTCAACTAAAGAAAACCACTCTCTGCCATTTTCAAAAACAGGACTCAGATAAGTTTCGATTCCGCCAAGAAGATGAAGTTTTTCATCAATAAAATCAAGATCTTCCCTTGTTCCAGTCACAAATTTTATCCACCCTGCACCGCTCTTTTTCAGGAATTCAATGTTTCTTTCGTCAAAAAGAGGATTTCCAGACGACGGAGTTTTCCAGTCTGTCGAAAAATAGAGCTCAGAACCTGAATTTTCAGCCGAAAAAGCGTGGTAAAGCGGTTCAAGTTCAAAACTTCCGTTTGTTTCAACTGATATTCTTTTGCCGCGGAGCAGTTTCAGCAGTTTAAGAAGTTCTTCCGCCTGGCACAGCGGCTCACCACCGGTAATGCAGACATCAAAGATATCGGATTTATTGATTTTTTCCGCGACTGCCTCAGGTGTATCGAAGTAAAACGAATCACCTGAAAGCGCGTGTTTCGTGTCGCAGTATGAACAGTTGAGATTGCATCCGAAAAACCTGATAAATTCGGTCGGATAGCCCTGAAAGCGGCCTTCGCCCTGAAGCGAAGTGAAAAGAGAGTTGAGTTTCATGCTTTAGCTGATTTTTTTCTCTACGATCGCAAGAATTTCCTCAGCTTCCTTATCAACAACATCGAGAACTTTGTTCATTGCATTGAAGGTTTCGCCGTAGAAGGGATCGTCTTTCGCGAAATTCTTGAGGTTGATCTTAACGTTGAGAGCTGCCGCCTTTACACCAGCCTGAACGAGCAAAGCACCTACGCCGGCATCGCTTGCAGCGTTGATGTTGCCGAATTCGCCGACGATTTTAAGGTTTGGAAGAAGCTCGTAAGTTTTTTCAAGAACGTGAAGCGGAACCGAGATCGCGTATTTGTTGGCTTCGTCCATATTTTTGTCCGCAGCCGCGATTTCATCGGGATTTTCTGCTTTTTTAGCCGCGTTCTGAGCCTTCATCGCCGCCATCATGATGTTGAAAGCGTTCGTGTCTTCGTCGATGAGATGAAGAAGTTCCGCACGTCTTACCTGCATATCCTTAGCGACAGCATTCATCTTTTCGTTGTGCTCTTTGTAGCCTTTTTTGTTGTAAGTGAGGTTTGCGACCATGCTTCCAAGTGCCGCAGCGAGAGAGCCGCAGAGAGCTGCAACGGAGCCGCCGCCAGGAGCCGGAGCGTCACTTGCCAGAAGATCGGAAAACTCAGTTACCGTGATGTCGGAAAGTCCTTTTGTCTCTTTGACCATGTATTCGATGACTTTTTCTTCGGGTTTGAACTTGACTACATCGCTGAGTCCCAGGGACTGTTCCGCGATTTTAATGAGCTCGGCTTCGCTCTGACCTGCACATGTTCCCTGTTTTTCGAGGTAGTGGATGCCCGCTTCGATGAGAGCTTCTTTCGGAAGAACGCCGACGATCTCGCTGCCTGTTACACGAAGCCCTTTCTCTTCCGCGAGTTTCGAAGCGGCGTCAAAAACGTGGAACATATTGGTTACGTGGTAATTCGTGAGGTTTATCGAGATCTGCGCCCTTTTGAAGTCATCGACATACCAGCCGATAGCCTTGCAGTTCTTGAACATTCCGGGATGCATGATCTTTTTGCCGTTTGCATCAAGTTTCGGGTTGCCGTCTGCGTCTTTTTCCGGGTAACCCTGCTCGCGGAGCCTCAGAGCGATCGCGTTTGCCTTTTTCGCGTTCGTCGTATTGAGGTTGATGTTGTAAGCGATGAGGAAATCACGCGCCGAAACAGCGGTTGCACCTTTTGTCGGACGGAATTCCGCCGGACCGAAATCGGGTTTCCACTTCGGGTCTTTGAGTTTTGCTTCAAGACCTTCGTATTCGCCGGAACGAACTGTCGCAAGGTTTCTTCTTTCGGGGCTTGTAGCCGCGTATTCGTAGAAATAAACCGGATAGTCGAGTTCTTCGCCGAGTCTTTTGCCGAGGTCGTGAGCGATCTCCACACATTCGTCCATCGTTACGCCGCTGACCGGAATAACGGGGCAGACATCACACGCTCCGAAGCGGGGATGAGCACCTTTGTGGTGGCGCATATCAATGAGTTCGTGGCTCTTTTTGACTGCGGCAAAAGCGGCCTGTTTAACTGCTTCGGGCTCGCCGACAAACGTAACGACAGTCCTGTTCGTGTCGTATCCGGGATCGACATCCAGCAGTCTGACACCGCTGACTTTTTTGATTTCAGCTGTAATCTTATCGATTACGGCCATATCTCTTCCTTCAGAAAAATTTGGAACACATTCGATGATTTTAGTCATTTCAAACTCCTTTAAATTTAAATTAAAAACAGCATTTTTTCGCGTGAGAGTATATTCTGGAACAATCAAGTCAAGATTTTAAACTGAAATCCTGAAAAAGACTTTTTAAAACTTTGAGAAAAGCGCTTCAAGAAAAGCAAGAAGATCGTCGTAGAGTCCGTTTCTCTGCAAAAGGACGAAAGCTGATGTGATAATAACGGGAAAAACCATTAAAATAAAATACTTATACTCGTGTGTCGAAGTCTCCTTTATAAACTGCTCGTCGGGGTAAAGATCGGAAATTCTCAACTTCTGGCGCGGCCACTCCTGCGAATAACCTATATTTTCTTTACGACTTTCAGTAATCTGCGAGATTTCAGTCTGGGTCAGCTTTTTCTGTCTCGGCTTGAAATCAGCCGATGTCGCCATCGTGAGTTTTGCCATCCTTAGCTCCTTAATCCTTGAGAGCCTCTATTCCAGGGAGACTACCGTTGTTTTTCAAAAACTCCAGTGCCGCCGTTCCGCTCGGGAAAACATAATCGAATTTTCCGGCAACACCTGCTGTTCTGAGCATTTCGTCTGTATTTCCGCCGCCGGCAACCTTGTGTATCGGAAACTGCGCTATCTGAGAAGCCAGTTTCAGGCTGCCGATTGAAAACTGCGGTTTTTCATAGACACCAAACGGACCGCTCCAGAAAAGATGACTGCAGGACGCGGCTTTACCGGCAAAAAGCTCAACAGTTTCCGGACCAATGTCAAAAGCGGTCATTCCTTCTGGGAAAGATTCTGTTCTGCACACAACAGGCTCAGTTGAATTTACCGTTTCGGCTGCAATATGATCGACAGGAAGAACTATCTCGACCTTGCGGACTTCTGCACTTTTGAGAATCTCTTTTGCAAGCGGGATTTTTTCCTCGTCAACCGGAGTCGCACCTATATTTTCACCTTTTGCAGCAAGAAAAACATAAGCAAGAGGACCGCCGACAATGATTTTGTCGGCAATTTCAAGCATCGGGCGGATGAGCCCCATCTTATCGGTTGTATTCGAGCCGCCGAGCATTATGCAGAATCCGTTTCCGTGCTCAAGACCAAGGAATTTCGAAAGTTCCTCTATTTCCTGTTTTGCAGCAAAGCTGACACCTTTCGTATCGACAAAACGCGGAAGAACGGCGATCGAAGTATCCTTTCTGTGGCAGACACCGAAAGCGTCGTTGATATATACATCGCACATTTTCGCAAGCTCTCGTGCAAAAGCCGATGTTCCTTTCTTCTCGTCCGGGTTGAACCGCAGATTTTCGAGAACAAGAATCTGACCGGGTTTAAGATCCCTCACCATCTGCATCGCGCCCATTCCGACACAGTCCTCGAAAAAATATATATCCTGATCGAGAATCTCGGCAAGTCTGGCAGCAAAAGGCTCAAGCGTGTACTGAACATCTTTCTCGCTCTCCGGTCTGCCGAAATGCGAAGCAATTATCAGGCGGGCATTGTGCTCGAGAATATGCTTTATCGTCGGTATGGACTTATCCATTCTTGCAAAATCGGAGATATTTCCGTTTTCGTCAGCCGGAAAATTGAAATCAGTCCTGAGAAGGACCCTTTTTTCCCTGATTGCAAGCTCGTTTACGCACTTGACGCCGAGAGTATCGAAAAAACCCATCAAATCCTCCGTCTAAGCAAAAAGTTTCTTCAGAACGTCGAACATTCTGTTGCTGTAGCCCCATTCGTTGTCATACCAGCTGAGCAGTTTGACCATGTTTCCCTGCATTACAGCCGTATTGAGCGCATCAAGAATCGAAGAGTGCGGGTCTCCATTGAAATCGTGCGAAACAAGCGGCTCGTCACAGTATCTGAGAACGCCTTTCATCTGGCCTTCAGCGTATTCTTTCATAAGTGCGTTGATTTCTTCGGCAGTAGTTTCCTTTTCGATGACGAAAGTAGCGTCAACAAGGCTTACATTGGGTGTCGGGACCCTTATCGAAATGCCGTCAAGTTTGCCTTTAAGTTCAGGAATGACGAGGCTGATAGCCTTTGCAGCGCCGGTTGTCGTCGGAATCATGCTGACTGCGCCCGCTCTTGCTCTGCGGAGATCCTTATGCGGAAGGTCGAGGATGCGCTGATCGTTCGTGTATGAGTGGATCGTTGTCATAAGACCGTGTTTGATCCCGAAATGTTTGTGCATGATGTAGGTTATCGGTGCAAGACAGTTCGTGGTGCAGCTTGCGTTCGAAATGATATTGTGGCGCTCTTTGTCGTAAAGATAATCGTTTACGCCGTAGACGACCGTCATGTCCTCGCCTTTCGCCGGAGCCGAGATGAGAACTTTTCTTGCGCCCGCTTCAATGTGAAGGTTTGCCTTTTCCCTTGCCGTGAAGCGGCCGGTGCACTCAAGAACGGCGTCGATTTTCATATCTCTCCACGGAAGGTTTTCCGGGTCTTTTTCAGCAAGGATCTGGACTTCGCGGCCGTTGACGATGATCGAAGATTCTCCTGCCTTGACATCTTTGTCCCAAGTTCCGTGAACCGAGTCATATTTCAAAAGATGAGCCAGAGTTCTGGGATCGGTAAGATCGTTGATAACAACTATTTCGACGTTTTCGTCACCTTCGGCGATTCTGAAAACCGCTCTTCCGATTCTACCGAAACCGTTAATAGCAACACGAATTTTTGACATTTTTTCCTCCATTAAAAATTGTTATTCAAATTTTCCGGCTGATTCTTCATCGCTTTCATTGTTGTTTCCGTCGGCGTTTTCCTGTCTTCTGAAAAACGCCCTGTCCATCATATAAACAGGCTTTGTCCAGTTTCCGTCCATATTGTCGCCGAAGCACGATTTTACCGCGTCGCAGCTTGCATCCAGATTGTCACACGACGATACAATAAGGGCTTCGAGCGTTTTCGGGCGTTTCGGTGAGCCGAACTCATACTGCCCGTGATGGCTTAAAATTATGTGGATAAGATCCATTTTGAGGTCGTTGTCTTCAGGGAAACAGGTCGAAACAAGCTTTTCAAGCCAGGTCGCACCCATGTAGATGTGCCCTAAAAGTTTGCCTCTGTCCGAATATCTGTCGACCATCGAAGTCGCGGGATTTATCTGGAATTCAAAGATTTTTCCGACATCGTGGAGCATCGAAGCCATGACAATCAAGGAAATATCGACACCGTATTTTTCGTCAAAAACCTCAGCGACCGCAAGAGCCGACTGCGCAACAGAAATCGAGTGCTCCCAAAGTCCTCTTCTGCAGGCATGGTGCATGCTTCTGCCGCCGGGAATCGTCGTGAAAAGATGCCAGATTTTTTCGTTTTCCATGAACTTCAGAACAAGCTCTTTGTGCTTAGGAACAAGAACTTCCGTGAGTTCGTCCCACTGTTTTTTGAGCTCGTCGAAAGTGTAGAACGATTCCGGCAGAATTCCCGCGCACTCAGAATCGATTTTGTCGGGCGGCACGATAACGGCGTCGTTTACCGTTATCTGCATGTTCGAAAGATATTTGCCGGCCTTTCCCGTGAGAACGTGGATCACGTTTCCGGCCTGAACCGCGTCATTAGTTTCTTCGGTGATGTCCCAAACCTTTCCCGGGACAGTCGTTGCGCCGTCGAAAAGGTCCAGATCTATATATTTTTTACCCGTTTTGCCGACTTTTACAGAAGATTTTTTAACAAGAAAATAACATTTGGAATCTGGAATTATGATATCGCCGTCTTCGATGTCGGCAACCATAAGTCTTGAATTTTTCATTGTTTCACCGTCAGAAATTTACAAGTTTCATAAAAGACGAGGCTTTGAGGCTCGCTCCGCCGACAAGGGCGCCGTCGATATCTTCGTTTGCCATAAGCCCCTGGATATTTTCAGGTTTTACGCTGCCGCCGTAAAGGATTCTCGAATCTTCATAGCCGTATTTTTCCTTCATGATTTTACGGATGAAAGCGTGCATTTCCGCAGCCTGCTCCGGAGTCGCCGTAACACCCGTTCCGATTGCCCAGACAGGCTCGTAGGCGATCGTGATTTTTTCGGGCGCAAGCGTGAGATTATCGTCAAAAGCCGAATGAATCTGCTCTTTCAGAACATCGAACATAACGCCGTTTTCCCTTTCAGGAAGCGTCTCTCCGACACAGAAAATGAGATGAAGACCGTTTTCCTGAACGAATTTCACCTTTTCGCGGATGAGGTCGTTCGGTTCGCCGAAGATCCTGCGACGCTCGCTGTGGCCGATGATCACAGCCTTAACACCCAGATCGGCAAGCATTTTTCCGCCGACCATGCCGGTGAAAGCGCCTTCAGCCTTAGGATAGACATCCTGAGCCGCGATTTCGATATTTTTATTTTTGGAAAGCGCCGAAGCAAGCGGAATATAGGGATAAGCCGGCGCAATGATCACTTCATTTTCAGAATTTAACGCAGCATCGCCGAATTCGGCGAAAAAATTAATGACTTCACTCGTCAGATTGTTCATCTTCCAGTTTGCCGCGATTATTGTTCTTCTCATACAGACCTCCTAAAAAAACGATGTTTGACCGCACTTACTGCAACAAATGCCGTTAAACAAGCATGTAATTATGCGGAAATTTAATTTTAAATCAATATTTTTGAAGTTTTGCGAGGGCTTAAAAATTAAAGAAGAATCCGTTGCGAGAGAGCGGCTCACACTCTCTTTTTCTCAAAATAGAGCATTGCCGCTGCTGCAAAGAAGTAACAGAAAGCGGCAAGGACAAAAACGAATTTAAAACCGTAAGCCATTGCAATAATTACTGAAACGACGGTTGCAAGAACTGAAGCCGCCCCTTCCGCGCTGAAAGCGAGCGGTATGAAGAAAGGTTTCTTTTCGCCGGCAAGGAGCAGCGAAACAGGAAAAACAGTCCCCATAGTAAAGCCGAGCGGCGCGGTAAAAAGTGCGGTGAGAAGCAGTTTCATTGCAAAACCGCTGCCTGCACAAAAAGCCATGAAGTGCGGCATTACGGCGGCATAACCTAAAATCATAAGAGGAACAATTATCGCTGTGCCGCTGAAGAAAAGTTTTTCGCCGCTCAAAATCAGTATTTTTTTGCTGAAAAGCGAACCGAGTGCCGAAAAAACAAGCAGAAGTCCGATGGCCGTTGCAGCCGAGGTCGCAGGATCCCCGAAAAGAAGCGTAAATTTCTGTATAAGAGTCATCTCAACGAACATAAAACCGAATCCGATAGCGGCAAAAGCGGGAATCTGAAGCAGAGGAGAAAACTTTTTCTCATCTTTTGACATGAAAAACAATGGTGTAACAAGCAGTGAAAGCGACAAAAACAGAAGCTGGAGAAAGGTAAGAAGAAGAACCGTAACGGCAAACGGGCTGTTATCTCCGGAAATCACCTTTACTTCTTCCGGCAGTATTTCGCCGCCGAATTTTAAATAGTTGAAAAAAAACGGCTTGTCGTCGCTGACCGGCGCAATATTGTAAGGATAATTCTCAATAAACTCCTTCTCCGTCCCGTTGCGGACCGACTCGAAAAACAGGTTGAAGCCGCTGTTTATGAAATCAATTGCCTGATCTGCAGAAAAATTCACACCTTTTACAACAGGGTCATAGTATCTCGGCCCGGCTGAAAATCCAGGAGCATAAATGATCCTCAATTCCTTG
This sequence comes from uncultured bacterium, assembly GCA_905233945.1. Taxonomy (GTDB): domain Bacteria; phylum UBP6; class UBA1177; order UBA1177; family UBA1177; genus UBA1177. The sequence continues at coordinate 54,137 of CAJOFY010000001.1, forward strand.
GTGGCTGCAATAATTTCAGAGATTTCATTGAGTTCGCTCCATGTAAACGGACGTTTTTTAATGACAATACCGGCTAAATTGTTTGCTCCGATTATAACAATATTGTTCTCGGGATGCTCGATTCCCATATCTTTAAGCACCGAAGAAGCTGTAACTGCGACTCTGAGCGTCTCTCTCGGCGGCCAGAGCAGCCATCTGATAAAACTGAGTGTTCCGTTGTCGCTGAGACGGTTGAAATAAGTTCTGAAAGCTTCTTCCGTGTAAAGATAACTTTCGTTCATTATATACGCCCCGTTCATAAGCGCCACAACAGTATCTGTTCCTGAAAGCTGGATAAGATCGTATTTTTTGTCACTGTTTTCCAAAAACTCGCGGACTTCGCCGTGAAGTATCGAAACCTTGCCGTCTCTCAGTATATTATCTTTAAAAGTCGAGTACTTCCGTAAATTTAAATCGATCACGGATTTATTGACTTCCACAGCTGTCACCGATTTGGCCTGCCAGAAAAGCGCCGCCGAAATATCGGTTGTGGAAAGCCCTGCAATAAAAACATCCGGGTTCTGCAATCCGAAATAACCTGTTGAATAAAGCGAAACGGCAACCTGGTGCCTGTTGTCCGAAAAATCGTAGATAAAAGAACCCGCGTCACCGTCGTTTGCGATGATGCCTTTCTGAAAATCAGCCCAGTCATTCAGCAAAACCGGTCCCTTATCTTTCGAAATATCAACTCTGCCGGCACGGTCCCATTTTGTCATTTCCGATTGTGCCCCGACTATATTGAGAAACTTCGACGAAGCAGGTCTGAAAACAAAAATATCGTTTCTGAAAGGAAGCAGAACAACGGTCAAAACAACAAGAAGCACCGAAAACCCCCTGACGAAACGACCTCTTTTTGAGGCTAAGGCTATCAGAACTGATGAAACCGCAGCCAAAAGCGTGAGTATCAAAAGCGCAGCCTCCATTCCTGCTGATTCCATCAGCGGAAACGCCATAAAACAGCCAGCAACCGAGCCAAGAACAGAAAAGAAGTAGCTTATATTCACATTTCTGCACCTGTTCTGAAAAACCGAAAGAAGAATCAGACCGCCGAAAAAATGGGGAAGAAAAAGGAGAATATAGTCACAGAAAAGGAAAGTTATCATAAAAATTTTGTTCGGCATCGTCGGATCAAGAGAAATCCGCGAACTCAAAGCAACTGCAATAGGTATCGAAACAGTGAAGAGAACAGAAAATATGTGAATGGATTTTTCATAATTTTTCAAACCCTTTTTAACGGCAAGCACCGTTCCGGCAGCGGCATAGCCCATGAGAGCGACGGCAACGACCATATAAGTCATGTGATGCCACGATATAAACGAAAGAACTCTCATCTGGAGAACTTCCAGCGCGAAAAGTACAGCCGAAATCAAAAAAACAGCCGAAAAAATCATAAGTTACTCCTTGTTAAAAAGTCCGGTCAATTTGTCTGAAACAAATTCCGGAGAATCTTTGAGATTGTGGTGAATAATACAGAATCTGGTCTCAGACATCAGCTTTTCAAGCATTGAAAAATAGTTCGGAAAAAGGCTCTCATCCCCTTTCACAGGCGGTGCAACACATAAAAGAAGCCGCTTCCATATCAAAGTTTTGTCGGAAAGTTCTTCAAGATAAGTTTCTCTTTCAAATTCTTTCGCGACAAAGAGAAACGCTTTCATTTTTGCGGAAAGTTCATTATTCACGAGATACTGTTTTGTGCTGAAATGCTGCTCGTTCTGATCCCAGAAACTGCTTACGATGACGCCGCTATCAGTAAATTCAAGAAGATTTCTGTCGTCGTTGATCGGATTAAATAAATCTTTAAGTTTGAAGCAGAGAGTCGATTTGCCACTTCCGCAGACACCGCCGCAGACAAAGGCGAAACCGTTTTTTTCAAAAGAACTCGAATGAACGATCAGACCCTTTTCAGCTGAGTATAACTCACGCTGCGCCCTGACCGTTTCGGAAACAGAGGACATTGTTAATCACATTTATCCGGCTCGTCTTCCGTAGGAACACATTCACTAGCGTAGACAACTTTTCTGTCGAGTTCGATTTCTTCAATAATTTCAGGTTTCTGGTAATTTTTTTTCATAATATCCTCCTAAAAATCCAATCTCTCGCAGTTCCCGACTGCTTTAAGATTGTTGCAAAAAATTATTGCATCATCAAGCATCATTATTTTTGGATTAGAACCGACCTGACCGGAAAATTCATCAAAAACCGAAGGCTGAGTTCCAAGATGCTTTTCATGAGTGTAATAAATCAATATTCCAGCCGAAGAAGTAATAACCAAATCATCAGCTCCGTCACCATTAAAGTCCTTAGCTTCGGTTGAAACAGCAACAATCTGAGGCTCTGACCCTGCAGCATAGTTGTCATAAACGACCGAGAAATCGTCTATCGTCAAATCCGGACTCTTTTTGATTCCGTCAGACGATCCATAATGAATCATCGTTTTGTTTACCGGTTCAGTATTTTCATTTTTTTTGTAGTAGTAATTATAGACAAAATCAGAAATTCCGTCACCGTTAAAATCACCTTTGCTCATATAAGATCCAGGAGTTGACAAAGATTTAAACATCGGGCTTATTGCTCCGTCGGCAGATCCGCCATAAAGAATATAAATGGCATTTTCTGAGCCTAAAGCGAAATCGGTTTTTCCGTCACCGTTCAAATCACCGACATCCATTATGCCGGAATTGCCAATTTTTGCGTCCTTAGCATTTCCAGTGAATGTAAGATCGGGTTCTTCTCCAACAAAACCGCCTTCCTTACACCCCAGATAGAGATAAACTTCGCCAGCTTTTGTATAAGTTCTGACCTGAACAGAGGGCGCAGAAACCAAAATATCGTCACAGCCGTCACCGTCATAGTCACCAGTTGCAAGACCTCTGTTGGCCTGATTCGAAGCGTCTTTTGCCCTGAATGTAACAGGAGTCAGATCAAAGTCGATTCCGCTTTCCGTTCCAAAGAAAACAAAAACATTTCCAGGGTAATCAGTATAAACAAAATCGTAGTATCCGTCTTTATTAAGGTCTGCTTTTGAGCTTATATCCTGACCTACTCTCTCAGTTGAACCAAGAGCACCGCGGAAAGATTTGATAAGTGAATGATTGATGCCGGAATAGATATCAACAAAGCCGTTATACTGACTGTCTATTCCCGAATCAGATTTATAACGGTTTGCTATCGCATAGTCTTCAAAACCGTCGTTATTGACGTCACCAATGATTTTAAGACGGAAATTGTGGACACCGCTTGAAGTTTCGTAAATGTTGGTCCATTCCATTTTGAGAGAACCGAAATCTTTTACAGAACTTTCATCGAGTAAACCGAAATTCTTCGCCATAACTCTGCCGTCGTAGGAATAAACAGAGTTTACAGCCTTAACTGCAGCACAGTAGCTGTTTCCGTTTTTGTGGATATCGGCAGTTATCGTTTTATCCGCGTTCGTTACGGCGTTTACAAAGAAGTTGTATGTCATCATAGTGTCAGCCGGGGCTGGAACAAGGCCTGCATACTCGGTAATCGGTTTTGTCGAAGCATCGAACTCGTCAACTATCGAGCAACTCCCATTGTCATAACTCTGGTAGCGCACTTCGTAAGCGTAAGGCATAATCTCAGCCGGATTCCACGACATTCTGATTTTGCCCAAAAGCGCATCAGCACTTGACGGCGCGGCACTTACAGCAGCAGGAAGCGCCAGATCAAGGTGAAGAGCAACATAGTATCTCTGAACGATTCCGCTATCAGTCGTAAGGACAAAAACCAGATCATAATCGGTCTGTCCGTCAGCTTCGACATCAGGAAGAATGAGATTCGAGAAATCGGCAGTGTAAGTGTTTTCAGGAATAGCCGTACCACTTAACTTTACCTTTGTGTATTTCGCGCCGTCAGGAGCGTTTTCGATTTCCATAAATCCGCCGGTAACATCAGTGACCATAAATTTTATCGCCGATCCAGCCTTGAAATTAAGGATGCCGTCGCCGGGAGTGAGATCGTCATCGTAACCGAAACCCAATTCAGCAAGCTCGATAACGTCAGTAGAATCATCATCAATAAGGTCGTAAATATTGCAGTATTCAGCCGATTTCGGGCAAGCCGTCGGATTAGAAATATGAACTGCCGGAATCAAGTTTGTTACCCTAAGATAGTAAGTTTCGCTGTATTGCCCCGAAGTTATCGCAAGTTCCGAAACCTTAGAAAGGTTGAGCGAAAGTTTGACAGTTTCAAAACCTGCCGCACCAATTGTAACGCTTTTGTTCTGAGAATCGATTTCGTAATCGATTTCGGTCCCTTCCGGAGCGTAGATCCTGATTGAAACTGTGCACGCTGATTCAGGATCTTCAGGCGTCTGCGAACAAACAAACCATGTCGGCTTCTGTGCGCTTCCTACACCTATGATCGAACCGTCTTCTTTTTTGAGAACGATGTCGGGAACATCAGCCGTAACTTCAAAATCTCCGGCAGCGACCGAAGTATTGCCGTGGTTGTCGGTAAGAGTAAGGATTGCGTTCCACTCTCCTGTCGAAAGATTGAGGTTTTTCTCAAAAGCACCGTTTCCCGTAATGATACCGTGCCACGTTTTTACGGATTCACCTTTCGTCGCAACAAGTGTGAAATGTGTTTCCGAATCAATATTTTCGGTAGTGAAAGTCATTTTTACCGGATAGTTATCAGCGTTAAAAGCAAGCGAAGCGATCGTAGGAGCGACGACATCGACTTTGTAGTATTCATCCTCTCCTCCGCCGATCTTCCCTGGGTTTCCTGCAAAATCGACAACACTGACAAGGAATTTGTGCTGTTTAGCATTTTCAAGGTCAGGCATACTGTTTTCGAGATCAGGCAGGTCTATGAAAATATTCATACCGTCTTCGGAAAGAGTTGCATTTTCAGTAATATCGACAGAAGTTGAATTGTAAGTATGCAGAATTTGTGTTATTCCGCTCAGGACTTTGTCCGAAACGATGTGCATCTTCACTCCGGCAAGTTTTCCGTCAGCAACACTTGCGCCTTCAAGTTCAGGAACATCGGCGAGAGTGAGCCATCTCCAGTCGTCTCCTGTTCCTTTCGGCGAAACGATAGTGAGAAGAGGCTTTGTGAGACTTACCGTGACAGGATCAAGAGTTTGTGAAGAAATATTGCCTGTGCAGTCTTTAACCTCGATTTTGAGTGTGTGGACCGCTTCTGTGAGAGTGATATCCTCAAAAACAACCTGATCGCCGGCATTGTTCACGGTTGCAAGAAGTTTGTTCGGAGTTCCGCTTCCGCCGTTTGTGTAAAGGGTTACCGTTCTGGTTGAATCGCCGGAAACATTCGCCGCATCACTGAGAGAAACAGTGACAGTGACCGGATTTTGCGATTCGTTCACAGTCGAAACTATCTCTTCGCCGTTTTTGCCTGCCACAGCGATACTGTCTATCGAAACCGGGTTAATATCAAATGTGATATTCCTTTTCGTGATATTTTCAGGATCATTAGAATTGTCTGTATAAACCGTTTTGTTATTCAAAGTATCATAAAGAACCGCATGGAAAACCCTTGCGCCGCATGCATCGTCAAGTTCGGGATTTTTGAATGAAAGGGACTCTGCACCGAATTTGCTTGTATTCAACGAAGCTACGAGGTTCTCACCTTCAACAAGTTCGACTTCAAGCCCCGGAATCGAATTTGCAATGTCGAATGTTGCAAAAATTCGAGAAGAAAAAGTGCTTTGTGAAAAAACTTTATTGTCTAAAGGAAATGCCCATGAAATCGCTGGCGTTTCTGTTGCCACAACGATTTTCTGAACGAATTCTGCATCAGGAACATCTTCGCTTTTGCCGCCGGCAACGACTTTCAAAGTGTTGGTTCCGTTATCAAGCTTGAGTCCGCTCAGCATGTACGAGCCTTTTTCGATATCAGCTGCGGAGAGAGTGTAGTCGAGAACTTCATCCCAGTTTTCGCCATTCTGCTTCAAAATTTTGAATTTAGCCCCTTCGACCGTGTTTGCGAAACCGACTTTGAAACATACGCCGAAATCTTCGCCCTCAAGTGCATCCTGAGTACTTCCGACATAGATCGTACCGTCTTTCACAATAGCGCCGTAATTGTTCGCCTTGCAGGTATCAGCCTCGCCGTCGCCCGTTTTGTCGCTATTCCACGGAGCGAGGATCTCGATATTTGCGATCGAAAAATCGATTTTCCACGAAAAAGAAACTACGTCAGATTCGGTTCCGCCGACATTCACAGCCTTGAGCGAGAACGTGTGGTCGCCTTCCGCAAGATTTTCATATTTTTTAGGCGTTGTGCAGATTTCCCATTCGTTTGCATCGAGTTTGCAGCGGAAAGTCGCCTCCTCGATATCGGATTCGAAGGTGAATTCAGCCGTAGCTACCGAAGAAACATCCTGCGGACGGGAAAGAATTTCAGCGACAGGTTTTGCCTCCGGAACAGTGTCTGTATCTTCATCTTCATCTGCAACAATGTCATCATCGGCATCGTCCTCATCTGGTGTCGTGTCGCCGTCTTCAGCCGGAGTGTCAGTGTCATCGTCATCAACCGGAATCTCTGTGTCACCGTCATCGACCGGAATATCTGTGTCGCTGTCATCAGCCAGAGTATCTGAATCCGCATCGTCATCCGTAACGGTGTCGGTGTCATCTTCAGGCTCGCTGTCTGAATCACAGAAAACTGTTATCTCCGATTTCATGTTCGGGTTCTGAATCAGAAATGCAGCAAGTCTGTATTCTCCCTTTTCGGCAAAATCAAGTTCGAATGAGACCGCATTCTCAGAAAAAGCAGCAGTCAAAGTCTGCATATCCCTGTCTTTCGCAACGGTCAAGGCAACTTCCATACCGTCATGGAGCTTTTCCGAGACTTCGGCAAGAGCAACTGCAACTTCAACTTTTCCGCAGACACGGGCTCCGTCTTCAAGCGATGTTATCTCGATTTTGTAGTCGCCTTCCGCGAACTCTGTGCATTTTTCCTTAACGGATGAGCAGTACGAACCGTAACCGCACTCTTTGTCATCTGCACATTTTTTGCCGCTGCCGCCGCTGCAAGCCGCAATGGAAAAAAGCAGCAAAAATACCGAAAGAACCGAAACAAATCTGATTTTTCCCGAATTCATGCCAAACCTCATAAATCAAATTATTTCAACTAACTGTTTTTCTAAAAATTTATCAATAATTTCAATGACATCGTTTTCGGCAAGAGCTGACTCCGCCTCATCCTTGAAATCAAAAGAATCTTTAAATTTTGCAATAATTTCAGCGACGCTGCACTTTCCGTCAATAAGCGACCAGAGCTCTGCAGCAGATTCGTTCAGAGTAAGGATTTTGTCGCTCTCCGGAGAAACTGCAACAAGAGTGCCGTCAAAAGAGCGTCGATAGGCGACATCGCCTTTAATTTTTAAAATACAATCCTTTTCCATAATTCCAATCCGCAAAAATCGGTGTATTATAATAACAATTGAATTTTTTGCAAAAAAATCGTTCTTGTCGATTAAGTTCGACGCGCCGCAATCAGGATCGTTATACCGTGATACCGTTATAACGTTATTCCGACGGCGCGAATCGTTCTGAACGATAATAACGTTATGACGATAAAATATCGACGCATCGACTATAACGATCTAAAGCCAGTTTTTCACATCATTGAGGAATTTCTCAGGCTGGTTCACTGAAACACTGTGCGAACTTTCGGGATAGAACGGGAATGTGACGGTTGCCGACTCACCATCCTTGAAATGAACCGTGAACGACTCGTCGCCGGTTTCGACGCTTGAAACACTGTCGAATTTTTTTGCCGCCTCGGGTGTAGCTCTTGCGTAAAGGATAATATCTTCTTCCGCGTTGGTGATGAAAGTTTTGACGGTTCTTATGTTTTCAAGAAACATTTCGCCGTTCACATCGCTGTAAGGAGAAGCCGATGCGCTGCTGTAAAACGTTGAATTTATCGTATTGTTTGTGTCAACATAGTATTCGTCGTAAGCAGGCAGTTCACCGAAAACGCTTTCCAGATCTCCGCTTGAAAGAGGATGGATGTTACGCTGCTCGGCACGTGTTTTCATTATGATTTTTACGCTTTCGGGAACATTTTCGAGTTTGTCTAAGTCTGCAATATTTCTGGAATATCCGTAACCGCCGTATCTGAATGCGCCGGTTCTGTTATCCGCATAAAGATCTTCTATTTTTGCCGGATCGTTCATTATGAACTGTCCGAACATCGAAAACTGAAGTATTTTCGCAATGCCGTAATCGGTGTAGTCGAAAAGCCATTTGTATTCGTGGCGGTAAGCATAAATGTCTCGTCCTGCATTCCTGACATAATCCAACGCGTTACTGTGTTTATCGCAGTTCCGCGAGTTTCCGCATATCCTGTACTGCTTCCCCGTTGCCTGCTGAATTTCGTAAAGCGGACTGTCACTTTGTTCGAGAACTTCTCCGACGGCATCGATCTGCTGCTGCCCCATGGCAAGCGGCTGGATCATAATCTGCCCGTTAAACTGTTTTGCGACCTGTTCTTTCGACGGCATACCGGTAATTGCCGGGTCGATTGCGCGGAAGTGCTGCGCTATTTCTTCAAAAAGCGCGGCGTCATAGAAAATTCTCTTTTTCCCCGCATAGTCTGCAACATTGAGAAGAACGTTGATGACCGCGGTTGTCCTTGTTCCGCCGTAGCTTTCACCTGCGAGAATAACGGGATTCGACTTTATTTTCGGATGGTTTTCCAAGAAGCGCAGAATCACACGGATGAAATCAGCCGCATCAACGAAAACATTGAAATTCGCGGTCGAAAAATAATTTGAACGGCTGCGGCTGTTTGACGGATCATCGACTATACCGTAGGAAAATCCCGTTTGCCGTGCATCGATGTAAAGAAGGTTCCCGATCTGGTTCCAGTTGTACGGGTTGTCAGCAACGCCTTCAGCGGCAATACTCTGATCAGCCGTTTTTTTAGAAGTGTTGTAAAGAAAAATAAGCGACGAGGAAGAGCCGGGACCGCCGTTATAAAAAACAAAAAGCGGTTTATCCTTCGGATTTTCGTCCGCCGGCTGGAAATAATACCACATTTTCGCTCTGCCGCTTGTATTGTTGCTCCTATTGAGAGTGTAGCTGTTTTCCTCCAGATCGATAAAACCCGATTCGTAGTCAAGACCTTCGACAATAACAACCGGATCTTCATCGGTTTCAGTATCGCCGTTGTCTGTATCGTTGCCGCCTGTCTGTTCAGAATCGTTCTCATTTTGTCCGGAAGTGTCGCTGTCGTCAGAAGAATCTCCGCCGTCAGGCCGTGCATTGTCCGAATCGTCAGCAGAATCAGAATCGGAAGAATCCGCATCGTCATCTGAGAAAGAATCACCTGAATCACCGGCTGTATCATCAGACGCGTCAGTATCATCATCTTTATCATCTGTTTTATCATTATCTTCATAGCCTGCATCCGGGCTTGTGAGTATCTTTCCACCCGAATCACAGGAAACAGCCATGAGCACCGCGCAGAACAGCGCGAAAACAACAAACAGTTTTTTCATTTCAACCCTCCCCAAAAAAACTGTGAATTATAATAAAACCCGGATTTTTGGCAAGCCGCCGGTTTTCTACGCCGCCAGTCAGATTCGTTATAACGTTATTATCGTTCAGAACGGTTCGCGCCGTCGGAATAACGTTATAACGGTATCACGGTATAACGATCCTGATTTTCGGCGCGTCGACAAAAACGATTCAATTTCTTTGCTTTCGGCATTTCTTTTCTGTATAAGCCCGAAATCGGAGAAAGTTTTTTTTGTTATGGAGACAATTATGAAAAAATTCAATCTGCTTTTCATTCTGGTTTTATCGGCTTTTCTTGTTTTTTCCTGCTCGTCGAACGATGACGATGAGGAACTTGCTGACACCGACAGCAGCACAGTACAGGACGCTGACAACAGTACAGACACTGTGCCCGATGAAACCTCAAACGATGAGGATCAAACCGACACCGCATCGGAAAACAACGATTCCGACACTTCGGATCCGACAGATGACTCAGACACTTCTGATACCGCTATAACGGATAACGATATAACGGACACTGATGATGATCCCGACACGACACAGGATTCCGGCGATTCCCAGCCCGATAAAGATCCGACAGATCCGACACCTGATTCAGGCGATTCCCAGCCTGATGAAAACCCGGCAGATCCGACCGATGACTCCGACACAGACACCAGCGACGACGATCCGGAAATCATTATTCCCGACATTCCCGTCGTTTTCGGCAACATCTGCACAGGCCAGACCAAATGCTACAGCGAAACAGCCGAAATCACCTGCCCTGCCGAGGGCGAACCGTTCTTCGGACAGGATGCGCAGTATGCAAAAAAAGGAACATGCATCCCGCAGAAATTCACGGTCAAAGGCTCGGGAGACGAAAAAATCGTCTTTGACGAAAACCTCAAACTTGAATGGCAGCAGAAAATCACAAAAAATGTCGATTGGCAGCACGCTTCGGAAGAGTGCGCGAAAGAATACGCCGGAAGTTACGGATGGCGCCTTCCCACACCGAAGGAACTCCTTTCGATTGTTGACAACGGCAAATCCGATCCTGCAATAAATACAGATCTTTTCCCAGGAACGAACGACGAATGGTTCTGGACTTCGGCCGATTTCGCTTCAACTGCCGATTCCGACCTGAACAAAGCGTGGTTCGTCCGCTTCGACAAAGGCTTTTTGAGCCATAAAAGCAAAACCGAAAGCGAAAAGATGCACGTCCGCTGCGTCCGCGGCACGATTCTGCCTGAGGGAGAATTTGAAACCCGGACGATCGGCGGAGACGAAGTCGTCAAAGATTCTCTCACCGGCCTGATATGGCAGAAAACCTACAAAGACGGCGTGAAAAAATTCGCAGACGCCCTTTCCACCTGCGAAGACCTTGACTACGCCGGCTTTACGGACTGGAGACTTCCCAACAAAAACGAACTTGCCTCGATCGCAAACTACGCCAAATACCGCCCAGCTTCAGACTTTCCCGGAATGCCGAACTGGACATTCCGCACTTCCACTACCGACACAAAAACCAACAGTTCCGCATGGTATGTCATATTCAGCGAAAGCATTGTAAATCCTTACGCAAAAACAAATTCAGACAGCGTCCGCTGCGTCCGCAGAGAGAAATAAATTAACCTAAATTTTTCTTTGCTTTCCAAAATTCTTTTCTGTATAAGCCCGAAATCGGAGAAAGTTTTTTGTTTACGGAGACAAAAATGAACTGGAAAAAGGACTATGACGAGAAGATTTCGACCCCTGAAGAAGCGATCAAGGACATCCATGACGGCGACTGCGTTGTAATGGGACACGCGGCGGCAGCTCCGAGAATCATCCAGCACGCGATGGCGGAGCACTGCGAAGATTACAACGACGTTCTCATTTTCCACATGACGACTTTGGGCGACAACGAGTGTCTTCACCCGCGCTGTTACGGGCATTTCCGCCATGTCAGCAACTTTCTTGCAGCCAATTCGCGTGACGCTGTAAACCAGCTTGCAGGCGACTTTTTCCCGGCTTACTTCAAAGATGTCCCCGAAATGATAGGCGACGAAATCCCGTGCGAAATAGCGGCTTTCCAGGCAACTCCGCCGAACGAGGAAGGTTACTGCTCGCTCGGAGTCTCCTGCGACTACGCCATCGCCGCGATACGCCGCGCCCGCTCTGTCATAATCGAGGCAAACGAACAGATGCCATTCACCTACGGCAACACGATGATACACGTTTCGCAGATCGACCACATAATTCCGTGCTCCTATCCGCTTCCCGAACTTCACGCAGCCAATCCTTCCGAAGTTGAAGCGGCTATCGGAAAATACTGCTCTACTCTTGTCGCCGACGGCTCAACGCTTCAGCTCGGGATCGGCGCGATACCGAACGCCGTTCTGAATTCCCTCGGTGACAAAAACGACCTCGGGATCCATTCCGAGATGTTCTCCGACGGCGTCGCCGACCTCATGAAAAAAGGAGTCATCAACGGCAAGCGCAAGACTATCCACAAAGGAAAAGTTGTCGCGACTTTTATCATGGGAACAAAAGAACTTTACGACTTCGTGAACGGAAACGAGGATATCGAACTTTACCCTGTCGACTACACGAACAACCCATTCGTCATAGCGCAGAATTACCGCATGATCTCGATAAACTCCTGCCTTGAAGTCGACCTCATGGGTCAGGTCGCGAGCGAATCGATCGGCATGAGGCAGTACAGCGGGATCGGCGGTCAGATCGACTTCGTCCGCGGAGCTTCGATCGCAAGAGAAGGAAAAAGTATCCTCGCAATGCCTTCCACCGCAGCAAACGGCGCGATTTCAAGGATCAAGCCCTTCCTCACACCGGGATCAGCCGTCAGCACTACGAGAAATGATGTAAACTATATCGTAACCGAATACGGCATCGCCCGCCTCAAAGGGCGCACGCTGAAACACCGCGCCGAAGACCTCATCCGCATCGCGCACCCGGACTTCAGGCCGGCACTTATCGAAGAATACGAACGCCGCTTCATGTGCAAATACGAAGAGCAAATCTAAAACTGATTTCATATCACGGAGATAGTTATGAAAAAATTTGATCTGATTGTCATTTTGGTTTTATCTGTGTTTCTTGCTTTTTCCTGCTCGTCGAACGATGACGATGAATTCACCGACACTGGCTGGAACGGCTCGTCACAAGGCGATGACAGCACTGACACGCTTCCCGATGCAGTCGCAAACGATGAGGACAAGACCGACACTTCATCGGAAAAGGACGATTCAGACACTTCTGATCAAGACATACCTGACAACGATATGCCGGAAAATACCGATGATCCCGACACAACGCCTGATTCAGGCGATTCACAGCCTGACGGAGAAAACACCGATCCTACCGAAGACTACGATGAAGCGGCTGATGATTCCGATTCAGACTCCGACACTTCTGACAACGATACAACGGACAGTGACGATGACAGCGACACGGATTCCGGCGATTCCCAGCCTGATGATGACGGAGACACTTCAACTCCGGAACCGGCATTGCCCGAGTGCAGCAAAGACAGCGCGAAACCGTGCATTTCGGGGAACCTTATCTGGTCGAACATAAACTCGAAAAACATAAAATGGGCTGAAGCCGAAAAGCACTGCAATGACTTGACTGAAGGCGGTTTCGAAGACTGGAGAATGCCGACGATAAGCGAACTCAGGACACTCGTTCAGAACTGCGAAAAAACCGCTACCGGAGGCGCATGCAACGTCACAGACGAATGTACGTCTTCTAACTCAACTGCAAATCCGAGATGCTACAACGTAGACTTGTGCACAAGCACGACCAGCGCATACGGAATAGAGTTTTGCGGCAATAAAACCGACGGTTCATACAGTAAACTCGGCGACGGCGCGCTTTATCTCTGGTCTTCCACGACTTCCAACGATGCCGGAGATTCAGTATGGTTTATCTATTTCAAAAACACCAATATCACAGCTCAGAAAAAAACTCTGACCGGAAGAACCCGCTGCGTTCACGAAATCAAATAAGTGGATATTATTTCCAGATTTTTTCAGAAACTATCGCGCCTGTTCCGAGAAGGAGCATGATAAACCCGGCAATGAAATATGCCGAAAGTTTTTCACCGAGAAAAACGACTGCAAAAACTGATGCAACTGCAGGTTTCAGCATGAAAATAAGCGACGAACTGACCGGAGAATATTTCTTGATCGTCGCCAAAAAAGTTACATAACCCAGGCCGGTAACAATGAAACCGAGATAGACAAAGGCGATCAGTTTTGCGTAATCTTTAAAGAAAACAGGATCAAGCGCAAAACTCTTTCCGGTGAGCGCCATAAAGACCGAGAGTGAGACTATCCCGAAGAAAAATGACACTAAATTTACCGAAAACGGCTTGATCTTGGAGACTGTTTTCTTGCTGAGGACCGTAAATCCCGCAAAAATAACGGCAGCAGAGACTGCATAGAGCGCGCCGTAGTTCAGCTTAAAGCCTTTTTCCCACATGATTACGAATATTGCGACAACACCGATAAGCAGCCCGATGATCTTTCTCGCGCTGATCTTTTCGTAACCTGCGATCGAAGAGATTATCATGACGAAAAGCGGGTTCGAGCAGAAGATCGCCGCGGCAGTCGCCGGAGTGCTTTCGCGGACTGCGAGCTGAAGCAGGCTCATAGAGACGAAAGCGTTCAGAAAACCGAGCATAAACAGGAAAAACCAGTCGCTTTTCGAGAAATTTTTTATCTCGGCGAAACGTTTTTTCATGCCGGGATAAAGCAGGAAAAAGACAAATCCCATGAAAAACCGCCAGAAAGTGAGTGCGAACGGGTCGATGTAGGGCATGAGCGGTTTCGAGACGACTTCAAGGGAAGCGAAAATTAGAAGTGTGAGGATAAAGAAAATCATGGCTTTTAAAGATTATAAGTTTTTAAGATCACTGTTATTTCGAGAGTTCCGCAAGAGTTTTCATTGCATCTGAAAGACCTTTGTACATCTTTTTGTACTCCTCCTTGCCCCACTCTTTCGGATCCTTGCGGATGAAAGTCGTCAAATCTTCGCGGTTGTCGAATCTTGCGACGGGAATATTCCAGGTTTTGGTTGCAAAAACTTCTTTTCCTTTCTTTTTGACGGTAACAGTGCGCTCGACTTTGACCGTGTCGGGCTTGTCGCTTGTTTCGATGAGGTAAGCCATGTCGTCGCAGCCGTATTCGCCGAGCATTACTTCAAGCGGAACGCCGTGGTTGAGAATTGAGCTTTCTCCGTTCGGTTTTGCGCGTTCGTAGTTCTTTCTTCTGCTCTCTTCCGGCGTTACCCAGACGTAAAGTATCGAAGCTCTGTTGAGGATGTGTTCGGAGAACATCTCAAAAGCCGAAGCATAGCCCTGCGGAGGAGTGAGAGGCATCGTCGCGCCGTTTGCACCGCCGCGTGCAAGCTCGATGACTATCGTTTTATTCTTTTTGTCAGCAGCAGCCGTTGCATTCTTTTCTTTAAGAAATTCAGCGACTTCAGCTTCGATCGCCTTTCCTGCAGCGATCCTGATATCCCACGGGATCTTTCCGAATTCGCGGCCGAGGTCGAGTTTTTCGCGGATGTTGTCCATTCTGTCGAAAAGCCACTGAGCGGCAGAGGGAACATTGATGATGTTGGAATTTACAAGGTCTTCGTAATCTTCGTTGAGAAGTTCGATCAAAGTCGACCATTCCATCTGATCTTTGAAAGGACGTGTCGCACCTTTGTAGAAAATATAGTGCCAGCCGAGTTTGCTGAGCTCGTCGTCGATCCTGTGCATGAAATGAACATAGGGATAGTCGTCAAGCTGAAGCGTTTCGCCCATGTGCATGTCGTTTTCGCACTGTTTTTTAGTGAGATGTTCCATGAATCTGCGGACTTCTGACTTTCCCGAAGCCGGAAGCGCGAGCAATAAAACGGTGTCAAGCAGTTTTGCCATTTTTCTCTCCTCTATCAAAAAAATTAAAACTGGTATTTATAAACTCTCGGTTGAAAATGTCAAACCGCGGATGAGCGTGACAGTTCGTTCCTAACTTCTGACATAGTGCGGCATTTCAAAAGGGATTACCATAGAAATTTCGACGAGTCCGCCGATGCTGCCGTCATCTTTGTACCACGGAGCCTGGTAAATCATCTTTTTTCTGCCGTTTTTTTCGATTGTATAGACATTGGAATGATTGTTTTCCATCATGTCGTGCATAATGTCGATCGAGCGCTGCTGGTGGCATTTCATAAGGTTTTCCCCGACCATGCTTCTGCCGCCGGAAAGGGCTTTCGTGGCAGCCTCGTTCATGTCGAGAATGTTTCCTTCGGTATCCATGACGGTTATCGCCGCACCGAATTTGTCGACCCAGTCTCTGAACATTTTTTCCTCCTATTCACACGGTATTCTTGAGCAGGTTCCGCCTTCGGAACTGTCTGATGACGCCTTGCAGGTGTAGTTCGCCGGGCAGTCTGAAGGTTTCGAACACTCCTTTCTGCCGCAGTAACTGCCTAAAGCGCTTGTTCTGCAGGTCATGCCTTCGCTGCACTCTTCGTCGGTGAGGCAGCTTCTCATGCAGTAACCTGAAGTTCCGGCTTTAACGCATTCAACCGCTTCATCCGTATCTGCGCCTGGACAATCCGACCTGTAGGAGCAGCCGTTGCACTGGCCGGAGGGAAGACTCGATGAAGTGCATGTGAGAGTTCCTCCGCAGTCGGAATTTTCTGCACAGAAAAATGTCGGGTCGCTTGTATTTGCGCAGTAACCGCCTTTGCAGACAAAGCCTGTCGGACATGTCTGTGTTTTAGGAACGCACGATCCCTCCTTTTCGACTGTTCCTTCGTCGCATACGCAGGTCGGGACGCCGAGTTTTATTTCGCATTTGGTTCTGTTTGTATCGTTGCACGGATTCGGGCTGCAGCTTGAGACGCACTCTCCGTTTATGCAGGCTTCACCGGCATTCGGGCAGGTTCCGCCGGGATTTGAGAATGAGCATGCTGTTTCGTGGCAGGCAAGTCTCTGGCACATTCCGTCGTTGTCGCCGGTAGAATATTTACAGACACTTCCTCCGAAGCAGTCTTCATCAGTTGAACAGCGTTTCTGAACACAGTAGCCTGTTGAATGGCATGATCCGTAAGGACAGTCGTTGTCACTGTCGCAGAGCAGAGCGCATGTTCCGTAAGTATCGTTGCACTGCGTGTTTCCCGGGCAGTCGCTTGCTGCTGTGCAGCCCGAACAGACTCCTCCGGCTGCATTCGGAGCCGTACATGATGCATTTCCGCCGAATTCACGGCAGTCACTGTCTTTTATGCACTGTTCGTTGCTTAGATCCTGCGGAAGGCAGTATCCGCCGAGGCACTGCAAACTATTCGGGCAGATATCGGCAACTATTTCCTTACATTTTCCGTCAGAATCTTCCTCGTAGCCTGTATTGCACTCGCAGTGATAACCGGCTTCGCTTGAATCCGGGACGCACCTGTTCTGGTTGGGTTCCGAGTGATGAGCCTGGCTGCACGGTTTTTTCTTGCACGGATTGTCTGCGCTCATCACGCACTCGTCGCCGGACATTTCGTAGCCGGCGTTGCATTTGCAGGTTCCGTTTACATTCGTCGAATTCAGCGGGCAACACTTTCCGCTGCTCATCTGAAGCGGGCTATCGCACTGGCAGAAAGCTTCGTCGTTCTTTGTTGTGCAGGTGCTGTTTTCAGGGCATGTGTAACCGGCACAGTGGTCTTTTATGCATATTCCCTGCTGACAGATTTTGCCTTCCGGACAGTAGCCGTTAAGCCCTTCGATCGTATCTTCACTGCACACAGCGACACATTTTCCGGGCTCTTCTGCCGGTTCGGTGTAGTTTGCATCGCACTGGCATTTTCCGTTTTTGTTCGATGAATGTGCAGGACAGCAGAGACCGTCGTATGAGTAATAGCCTGCATCGCAGACACAGGAATGTTTTGTGCCGTTTTCTTCAGGCATACATCTCGATTTGTGAGCCGCACGGTTTTCTTCTGTATCGCACGGATTAGGTTCGCAGCCGCCGTCTTCAATCGCATCGGCATCGCCTGTTTCCGAATCACCGCCGCCGGGCGTCGTATCGTTGTCAGCAACACTTTCAGAATCAGTTTCTGACGGCTCTGAGCTGCTGTCTACGTCCTGGATTCCGGCTTCGTTACCGTCGGAATCATTTATTTCCTTGTTTTCGGATTTTCCTGACGAGCAGGCAAAACAAAGAAGCATCACCAAAAACAAAACAGAGATTTTTTTCATTTTTTACCTCCATAAATTTCTAACAAATTCAGAAACTTCATCAACAGCTTTCTGAACAGTTTCCTTCTCAGGTCCTTCCGCCATGACGCGCATTACAGGTTCTGTGCCGCTGTAACGGACAAGCATTCTACCGCCGCAGAGTTGCGCTTCATGCGATTTTATGAGCTCGCTCAGCCCCGGAATTTTGTCTATCGGCGTTTTTTCCTTAACTTTGACCTTGGCCTGGATCTGCGGATAAAGCTCGATTTCATCTGCAAGGACAGAAAGTTTTTTCCCTGTTTCACGCAGGATTTCAAGAAGCATAAGCGATGCGACAATGCCGTCGCCTGTCGGATTTATCTCGGTTATAATCAGGTGTCCGCTGTTTTCGCCGGCAAGACTAAGGCCTTTTTCGTTGATTCTTTCAACAAGATAGCGGTCGCCGACATTCGTTCTTTCAAGCGAAATTCCCTTGTTTCCGAGATGTTTTTCCAGACCTGCGTTGCTCATAACCGTGACAGCAACGGAATTGTGTGCAAGTTTACCTTTTTTATTAAGAAATTCAGCAATTATCCCGATAATTTTGTCTCCGTCCACTACCCTGCCGAGCTCGTCGACCGTGATGAGCCTGTCGCCGTCGCCGTCGTATGCAAAGCCGACATCACACTTTTTTTCAGAAATTTTCGGAGCCAGATTTTCCGGGTGAAGCGCGCCGCAGTTGTCGTTGATGTTTATACCGTTTGGATTTGTGGAAAAGAAAAATTTGTCCATTTTTTCAAATGTACCGAAGATTTTTTCCGCGATTTTTGCAGTCGCGCCGTTCGCACAGTCGATGCAGACCCTGAAACTGCAGTTTTTCAGGGATTCGAAACGTTTCGCGATTCTTGCGACATATTCATAAGCCGGAGTTTCAGCAGTTTTCAGCGTTCCGATTTTTTCACCGACTGCATTTTCCGAAGTGTTGCCGAAAAGAATTTCCTCGATTTCGATTTCCTCGCCGTCGTTCAGTTTCTGTCCGACAGAGTTAAAAATCTTGATTCCGTTGTCATCGAACGGATTGTGGCTCGCCGAAATGACAATACCGAAATCGCAGCCGTTCGTGCGGACGAAATCACTCACAAGCGGAGTCGGAACAACACCCAGATTTATTACACTGCCGCCGGCAGCCATGATTCCCGCCGAAACCGCCGAATTGAGCATATCCGACGAAATACGGGTATCCATCCCGATTGCCGCAGCAATCTTTTTTGACGGATTTTTCCTCTGAAACCATGTAGCTATCGCTTTTCCTATTGCAACCGCCGATTCCGGCGTAAGCGGATAAACATTTGCCGTCGTTCTGATTCCGTCAGTTCCGAAAATCTTTTTTTCTGCCATTTTTCCTCCTTGTCTGCACTTGTATCAAAACAAAAAAACGCCGTTATAGTTGATTCTTTCAAGAAATATATCAAGAAAAATCTGTCTCTTCTCGCATTTTACCGAAAATTGAGTATAATACGCCGTTTTTTTTGCAGAGACGTTTCACGAAACGTTTCAAATGGAGATAGAAAAATGAAACTCCTACTCATAAATTCAGTCTGCGGCATCGGCAGCACCGGCCGCATCTGCACCGATCTGGCGCAGGAATACGAAGCTCAGGGGCATGAAGTGAAAATCGCTTACGGGCGTGATGCATTCGTTCCTGAAAAGTTCAGGAAATATGCTGTCAGAATCGGCACTGATTTTGATGTTAAGGTTCATGGTGTTATCTCGCGTCTTTTCGATGCGCACGGTCTCGGCTCGAAATCGGCGACAAAGAAATTCCTCGAATGGGCTGAAGAATATAAACCTGATCTGCTTTGGCTGCACAACATCCACGGATATTACATCAACTATGAACTTCTGTTTGAATGGATAAAAAAACACCCTGAAATGGAAGTCAAATGGACTCAGCACTCATGCTGGTCTTTCACTGGGCACTGTTCCCACTTCACTTTCGTCAAATGTTATAAATGGAAAACCCATTGTGAAAAATGTCCGCAGAAAAGTCACTATCCGGCCACCATTTTTCTTGACCGCTCGAAAGAAAATTTTGACAGAAAAAAACAGGCGTTCACCGGTGTCAAAAACATGACTTTGATAACTCCGTCAAAGTGGCTTGCGGACTTGGTTAAACAGAGTTTTTTGCAGGAATATCCCGTTGAAGTGCATTACAACACGATCGACACCAATGTTTTCAAGCCGACTCCCGGTGATTTCCGTGAAAAATACGGATTGCAAAATAAAAAAATCGTGCTCGGTGTCGCTAATCCCTGGACAGAAAGAAAAGGATTCTACGATTTCATCTGGCTCGCTGACAAACTTGATGATTCTTACAAAATCGTTCTTGTCGGTTTGTCTCAGAAACAGATCGATACTCTCCCGAAAAACATAATCGGCATCAGACGGACAAACAGTCCGAAAGAACTCGCTGAGATCTATACAGCTGCCGATGTGTTTGTGAATCCGACTTATGAAGACAACTATCCGACAACTAATCTTGAAGCACAAGCATGCGGAACACCAGTGATCACTTACCGCACAGGTGGAAGTCCGGAAAGTGCACCGGAAGAAAATGTTGTGGAATATGGGGATAAAGAACAGTTGCTTGAGAAAATCAAGATGGTGACAATGAATCAAAAGAGTTTCGAGTAAATGCAAAGTAAAAATTATTTGGAGAAACGCTCTTCTTATATAACAAAAATTCTTTTAGAATTTGCATTTGTTATTTCTGTTTTTTCACAGATAGAACCGGTTATGGTTGTAACCAGACCTTTAATGTATGCTTCATGGATATTTGTTATTGCATGGGGTTTTATTAAAAATAATTTTAATGCCAAAATTAGCAATTTTGCTCAAATATTTTTAATGTCATTTATAGCTTTCTGTTCTTTTTGTTTGGTTTTCGGCTTGTTTGATGAGTTGTATTTTACGGCTAATTACATTTTTGTCTTGGCAGTTCCTTTATTAGTTACATTGGCTGCTGATATGTATTCTAATATTGAAGAATGCTTGCTTAATAGACTTGCGAAATTGTATTTGGTATCATCAATAATTTTCGCTCTTTGGGTGCAAATTGTATATTTCCCATCATATGGGGAATGGATGGGAGCCCAAAGTTATGTGTTTGGACAAAAAAATTCAGCTGGACAAATATGGTGCTCCGCCATGTTAATAGCTGTTTTATTTATTAAATACAAAAACAAAAATCAAAAATATATGGCTTATGCAGGAGCTTTTTATCTTTTTGTAATGACTGCGATTGTTCAATGTCGAACAGCAATACTTGCTGTTGCTGTTTCGATGGTAGCTTATATTGTTTCAAAATCCAAGCATAAAATTCGTTTTGTTTTATTATTATTATTATCTATTGTCTTGCTTTACGTTATTCCTTTTACGCATGAATTTGTAGAAAAGGTTCTGTTCTTGAGTAAATATGCAGAGTCTGATTCTGATTTGAATACTTTTTCTAGTGGTAGATTGTATTATTACGAAATTGCTATATCTAAGGTATTGTCATCTCCATTTATTGGGGTCGGATCATATTATGTTGACTGTTCTTACTTGTCTGTTCTTGCAGAGTCTGGTTTGATAGGCTTTTTTATTATTGAAAATGTGGTGATTAGAAAGTTTAGACAGTGCTTTAAACTTTCAAAAGAATATAAATTAATTTTCTTTATGATGTTTTTTTATATGGTTGAATCTCTGTTAGAGGGATTCCCCCCATTTGGTCCGGGGGTAAGTTCATTAATGTTTTGGTTTATATCTGAAATATTACATAGAAGAAAAGAACTCGGGACGAAAATTAGTCTGGGACAAAAACAAATTCCTTAAAAAAGAGGTGGAAAACGATTATGAAAATTTTATTTCTTACAAATATTCCATCCCCATATAGGGTCAATTTTTTTAATGAATTAGGTAAACATTGTGATTTGACAGTTCTTTTTGAAAAAGCTCATTCTAATATACGAGATAAAGAGTGGAAAAAGTATTCTTTTGATAATTTTACAGGAATCATAATGAATGGTGTCTCGACTGCTACAGATGAAGCTTTGTGTTTTAAAGTTGTAAAATATCTTAAAATGAATTGGGATAAAATAATTTGTGCTAATGTTTCGACGCCTACGGGAATGTTGGCTATTCAATATATGAAAATATTTAGGATCCCTTATTGGATAGAAGGGGATGGCGGGTTTCCAAAGTCTGGAAAAGGATTGAAGGAAAAAATAAAAAAGTATTTTATTTCTGGTGCAGAAGGCTATTTCAGTACAGGTGTTAATTATGATAATTATCTTTTGAATTATGGTGCAAAAAAGGAATTAATTTACCATTATCCCTTCACCTCTCTTTGTGATAAAGATATAGAGGAAGCTTGCAAGTTGAAACAACAAAATATTTTGGAATTAAAAAAAGTCTTGGGAATAACAGAAGATAAGATCGTTTTAAGTGTCGGGCGCTTTTCGTATCAAAATGGATATGGTAAGGGGTATGATACTTTGTGTGAGGCAATAATTGGATTAGATGAAAATATAGGAGTCTATATAGTTGGTGATGAGCCAACAGAAGAATTTATTAAATTAAAAGCTGAGAAACATTTAGACAAACTGCATTTTATAGGGTTTAAAAAGAAAAAAGATCTGGCTTTATATTATGCTACTGCGGATTTATTTGTTCTGTTGACGCGTAAAGATGCATGGGGATTGGTCATAAATGAAGCAATGTCTTTCGGATTGCCAATTATTACTACCAACATGTGTGGTGCAGGTTTGTCTTTAATTGAAGATGGCAAAAACGGTTATATTGTTCCTGCGGCAGATCCAAAACAAGTTCATGATAAAATTAAAAATATATTGCATGACGATTCTTTACGAGAAATTATGTCATTTAATAATTTGAAAAAAATCCAACAATATAGCATTGAGAATATGGCTAAAAGGCATCTGGAAGTTTTGGATAAAATTTAAGGTAAGCTATGGAAAACAATAATGGAATAATGGTCTCAGTTGTTTGCAATACATATAATCACGAAAAATACATTGCTAATGCTCTAGAAGGTTTTGTTTCTCAGAAAACGACTTTTCCTTTTGAAATTTTAGTGATGGATGATGCGTCAACAGATGGAACGGCTGATATTATTCGGGAGTATGAAAAAAAATATCCGGATTTGATTAAACCAATTTATCATACGGTAAACCAATACTCTCGAGGTTTGGGACCTATGAAACAAAACAGGGAACGTGCAATAGGAAAATATATCGCATTGTGTGAGGGGGACGATTATTGGATTGATGAATATAAGTTGCAGAAGCAAGTTGATTATATGGAAGCTCATCCTGAGTGTATGTTAAGTCTGCATCGCGTGAAAGTCCATAAATTGATTAATGAAAGTTGTGGCAAGATCTGTAATGTTGAGTGTCTTCCTGAATCATTAAAACGAAATAATTTAATCAGCGCATACGATATAATTACTTCTAAACTGCATTTTCAGACTAGTTCTTTTGTTATAAGAACAAGTTTATTCAAAATATACTCGTCTTTTTCTTCAAGCGGGAGTGATTATGTGTTGTTAATTCGGTCTGTAATGGAAGGGACAGTTTATTTTATGGCAGATATAATGTCCGTTTATAATAAAGGTGTTTTAGGTTCTTGGACATTGAGGGCAAAAGACGAAAACAATAGTTTGTCAATAAAAAATGCATTGCGAAATATTGAAATTCTTCGAGAAATACGCAGTTATTATGGAAGTAAAAATTGGTTGCCTTTGACTATTGCCATATACAAGCAAAAATGTAGGCTTTCATACGCTTGGGGGTATCCTACAAAAAATTTGCTTATTAAATTAGTTTGTTTTTTGTATAAAATTGCAAAAGGTGAAAGAAATTATTCGTAAAGTATTATTGTCCGAATGATTGTTAAGCTAGATTCCCATGCCCAATGAACTTCGAAATAAAGCCTTTTCCAATATGCTCTGGCGTTTTATGGAACGCATTGGTGCTCAGGCAGTTGCATTTGTTGTTGAAATCATTCTTGCCAGACTCATAGTTCCTGAAGCATTCGGAATAATTGCACTTGTCACAGTTTTCATAAACATCCTGCAGGTTTTTGTTGACAGCGGTATGGGCAATGCGCTCATACAGAAAAAAAATGCCGACGATCTCGATTTTTCGAGTGTTTTCTATTTCAACATGGCGATGTGCCTTGTTCTTTACGGGCTGATGTTTATTGCGGCACCTTTCATCGCCGATTTCTATAATATGCCGGATCTGACTCCGATAGTAAGAGTCCTCAGCCTTATGCTTGTTGTTTCGGGAGTCAGAAACATTCAACAGGCCTATGTATCAAGACACTTGATGTTCAAGCGGTTTTTTTATGCGACTTTGGGTGGAACTGTTCTGGCTGCAGTTATTGGCATAGGAATGGCATATAAAGGTTTCGGAGTGTGGGCAGTTGTAGCTCAGCAGTTATGTCGTGCGACATCGGCGGCGGTAATTCTTTGGCTCACTGTCAAGTGGCGCCCGAAATTGATGTTTTCGTTCTATAGGCTGAAAGGACTTTTTTCTTATGGTTGGAAGTTGCTTGTCTCAGGGTTGATAGATAGTGCATATAACAATTTGAGAAAGTTGATCATAGGCAAAATTTATACAGCATCAGATCTCTCTTTTTACGATAGAGCTTCGTATTTTCCGCGTTTTATTGTCGGTAACATAAACACTTCGATTGATAGTGTTCTTCTGCCGACTATGTCAGCCGAGCAGGATGACAAATCGCGTGTCCGAGCTATGACGAGACGGGCAATAAAGACAAGTACTTATCTTATGATGCCCTGCATGGTGGGGCTTGCGGTGTGTGCGGAGCCGGTTGTGCGGCTTATCCTCACTGAAAAGTGGCTGCCGTGTGTTCCGTTTTTAAGGATCTTCAGCTTTACCTATGCTTTCTATCCTATCCATACTGCAAACCTCAATGCGATCAAGGCTTTGGGAAGGAGCGATCTCTTTTTAAAACTTGAAATAATTAAAAAAATAGTTGGACTTACAGCCATTCTTTCAACAATGTGGATAAGTGTATTGGCTATGGCATACAGCGCACTTGTGACATCCATTTTGTTCCAGATCATCAATTCATGGCCGAACAGAAAACTGCTTGATTATAAATACGGTGATCAGTTTAAGGACATGCTGCCTCAGATACTTCTTTCACTCGGAATTGGGGCGGTAGTTTATTGCGTAACTTTTCTTGGTCTGAACGACATTCTGACGCTTTTGATTCAGATTCCGCTCGGCGGAGCACTCTATATCGCCGGTTCGAAGCTGTTTAAGATTGACAGTTTTGAATATTTGTTTAGCATAATCAAGGGTTTTAGGCATCGTAGAGACGTAACATGATACGTCTCCGAAGGTTTTTGGGGAAAGAGAAAACACGCATGAAAAAAATTCTTTTGCTTGGTGGAACAAGATACGCGCTTCCGGTGATTGAAGCGGCTCACGAACTGGGTTGCCATGTGATCACCTGCGATTATCTGCCTCACAATATTGCCCACAAATATTCCGATGAATACTGCAATGTCAGCATTATAGAGAAGGATGCGGTGCTGGATGCCGCGAAACGGCTGAAAGTTGACGGAATCATGTCGTTTGCGTGCGATCCCGGTGTTGTGACTGCTGCTTATGTCGCGGAAAAGCTCGGTTTGCCTTCATGCGGACCTTATGAATCAGTATCCATTTTGCAGAACAAAGGAAAATTTAGAAAATTTCTTACGGAACACGGATTCAATGTGCCGGTAGCCAAAGGATATACTTCTATTGATGCAGCTTTGAAAGATGTTGGTCTATTCAACTGGCCTGTAATTGTCAAGCCTACCGATTCTGCGGGAAGCAAGGGTGTGACAAAGGTCGAAGAAGCAGCAAAACTGAAAGCAAGTATCGCATATGCCCTTTCGTTTTCGCATAGCAGTGAATTTATCATCGAGGATTTCATCACGCAGAAAGGTTTTTCATCCGACACAGACAGTTTTTCTGTTGACGGCGAACTGAAATTTGTTTCTTTCAACTGCCAGAGATTTGATAAAAAGGCGGAAAACCCCTATACCCCGGCTGCATACAACTGGCCTTCTTCCATATCTTCAGAGCATCAGAAGGAGCTGACATCGGAAATCCAGCGTCTGCTCAAACTGCTTGATATGAAAACCTCGATCTACAATATCGAAACAAGGGAAAGCACAAACGGAAAAGCTTATATAATGGAGTGTTCTCCGCGCGGCGGCGGCAACAGACTTGCAGAGGTCCTTCGCTATGCAACAGGGGTCGATTTAGTGAAAAACTCGGTGAGAGCAGCAATCGGTGAAAGTGTTATCGGAGTCGAGCAAAAACCATACAACGGTTTCTGGGCAGAAGTGATCCTCCACAGCGATAAGCCAGGCACATTCAAAAAACTTGATGTGTCCGATGAAATCAAGGCAAATGTCATTGAAGAAGATCTTTGGATAAAACCGGGAACGACTGTCGGTGGATTTTCCGCAGCGAACGAGGCGATAGGAACACTTGTTTTAAGATTCGATTCCAAAGAAAAAATGGATAAAGTCATGGATAATATCGGTGATTGTGTAAAAGTCCTGACGGGGCAGTAAAGATGAAGGAATACGGCGGTTACATAGAACTCGACACATATAGACTTCCGATGCTGCATGAAGGCGCGGTCGCTCTTAACTGCGGCAGAAACGCTCTTGCATATTTGATAAAGGCAAAAGGGATTAAAAAGATAAAAGTGCCGTATTTCATGTGTGATACAGTGTTTGAAGTCTGCAAAAAATACGGTGCGGAAATGTCATTTTATCACATTGACGAGAGTTTTATGCCGGATAATATCGATCTTGCCGATGATGAATGGCTTTACATCATGAATTATTATGGACAACTGGATCCGCAATACATAAAAGAACTTAAAAACAAATATGTCAGGATCATTGTTGATAACGCTCAGGCTTATTTTGAAATGCCGCTTTCCGGAGTTGATACGCTTTACACCTGCCGCAAATTCTTCGGAGTCGCCGACGGAGCTTTCCTTTACACAGATTCAAAACTTGATGAAGAACTGCCGCTTGACGAATCATTTGAAAGGATGCACTTCCTGCTCGGGCGTTTTGAAAGAACTGCTTCTGAATTTTACAGTGAAAATGTGGCAAACAACGATTTGTTTGAGACTGAACCGATAAAAAAGATGTCGAAACTTACAGACAATCTGCTGCATGCGATAGATTACAGTTTTGTCAAAGAAAGACGAACTGAGAATTTCAGTCTGTATCATGAAAAACTCGGCAAAATAAACAGGCTGAAACTGAGAGAAGTTAAAGGTGCATTCGCATATCCGCTGCTCATTGAAAACGGAGCTGAAATCCGCAAAAAACTGCAGCAGCAGAAAATATATATTCCGACACTCTGGCCCAATGTTGTTGAAGAGATGCAGGAAAACAGCCTGGAATACGGACTGGCTAAAGATATACTGCCGCTGCCGGTCGATCAGAGGTATGGGGAAGAAGATGTTATATATGTTGTAGAGGAGATAAAAAAATGTACGAAAATTTAAAAGGAAAAAAGTTATTAGTTATCGGCTCTGAAGAAGTAGATGTAAATATTGTTGTTGCGGCACATGAACTTGGGGTATATGTTATAGCTGTTGACGGAAAACAAAAATCAGAAAATACTCCGGCAAAGAATGTCGCAGATGAATCATGGGATATAAATTATTCGAATACAGAGCAGATTGTAGAAAAATGTATGGCTGCAAATGTGGACGGAGTGATTGCTGGATACAGTGAATTCCGAGTCTTAGCAGCTTGCAGGATTGCCAGAGCATTAGGAAAACCTTTTTTTGCTACCGAAGAACAAATTGAAATAACGCGCAATAAACGTAAATTCAAGGACGAATGTATCAAATACAATATTAGAATTCCCAAAGATTATTGTTTTAATGAGCCGCCAACTGCGGAACAAATTAAACACATTCATTACCCTGTAATAGTTAAACCTACAGATTATGCAGGAAGAAAGGGAGTTTGTGTGTGCTATGAAGAAAAGAGCTTGAATGTTGCAGTAGATGATGCGCTTAGATGTTCGCAAAGCAAAACTGTAATAGTTGAAGAATATATTACAGGAATGGAATTTTCTGCGATTTATTCCTTATCTAACGGAAGAATAGAATTGTCGTGTTTCAATGAAAAATATCTTAACGAAACCCAAAAGAAAAAAAGCGGCTTGTGCGAGCTTGCGATTTCACCTTCAACCAATTATTTGTCAAAGTACATTAAGAACTGCGATTCAAATGTTAAGGCTTTTTTACGCGGAATAGGAGCTGAAAACGGCGTGGCTTTTTTTCAGGGGATAATGAATGGTGACGATTTCTGGATTTTTGAAATGGGATATAGGCTGAATGGCGGTAATGATTATGTCCAGACAGAATTGAACAATGATATAAGTTACATGAAAATGTTGATTTCTTTCTGTCTGACCGGAGATATGGGCGATAATCTCGATAAAGAAAATCCGTTCTTTAAAAAATATTACTTAACTTACATCATATATGCACATGAAGGAATTGTAGGAAACTGTGTCTGCAATGTTGACATTCATCATAAAGGGATAGAAGTAATTCATATTTGCCCTGTTGTTGGACAGAAAATATATGAAGACGGCACAACAGCACAACGCGCTTTCTCATTTAAAGTAACGGCCGATTCTTTGATTGAAGCAACTCAAATAATGCATTATATCTACAACAATGTGAAATTGACTGATGAAAACGGTGCAAACATGCTGTTTGATGAATTTGATACAAACAGGGTCTTGAATTCAAAGGAATAGAAGAAAAAAACATGAATGTATCAAATGCTTTTTTTGCAGAAATCAGCAAACTGTTCAATAAGTTTCTTCCTCAGATAGTTGCTGATAGAGCGAAACAAAGTCTCCTTGACTATCTGGCTGTAACCTGTGCCGGTGCAAGATTCCAGAAAGCTAAGCTGGAAAAATATTTTTCTTTTGCAGAACCAGAAAACGGCAGTTTCAAGGCTATCGGAACGGGAAAATCCCTCGCGCTGAAGGAAACGGTTTTCCTGAACGGTTTGAACGGTCATGCACTTGATTATGATGACGGAACAAATTCAGGCATTATTCATCTCGGCTCTCCGATATTTTCTCTGCTTCTGCCGCTTGCACAAAAGTATGATCTCTCCATCGAAAAGATGCTGAAAGCGGCAATTATCGGATATGAAGCGTCGTATACGATGGCTGTGTCGATCCAGCCGATGCATAAAGCGCTCGGATATCACGCAACTGGTACTTGCGGAGTGCTCGGTGCGGCTCTGGCTGCCGCATACATGCTCGGATTCACTGATGAAGAAAGATTCCAGGCTTTCGCGACGTCCTGCGTTTCCGCAAGCGGCATGCTTATGGTGCTTGATGACGGGAGTGAACTGAAACCATACAATGTCGCAAAAAGCGCTATGCTTGCCCTTACTTCAATACAGCTTGCAAAGGCAGGATTTAAAGGCCATCCTGATCCTCTTGGACATTCCAGAGGTTTCTTGAAAATGATGACAGGCAAAAATGATATTGAACTCAAACCTGTCCTTTTGAACGGCACCTATGCTATTGAAAAAACATACACAAAACCTTATGCATCCTGCCGTTACACACATCCTTCGGTTGAAGCCGCAATACGCATGCGCTCTGTTGTGAAACTTGAAGAAGTTAAAGAAATCGTTGTAAAGACTTATGATCTGGCGGTGTCAGGTCACGATCATACTGATATTCACGGCAGCTACAGCGCTAAAATGAGCATTCCTTATTCAACAGCAGCGGGATTTATATTCGGCAAGGCAGGTTTGCAGGAATTCGGTGAGGAAATTATCAAAAATCCCGAAGTTCTTTCCCTTGCAAAAAAAGTAAAAGTTTTGGCTGATGAGAACCTGAGCGCTTCTTTCCCGAAAGAACAGACTGCCATAGTCGAAATCAGAACAACAGACGGCAGAAAGTTCACCGAAAGAGTCGATTATCCCAAAGGAGAGCCGGAAAATCCCATGACTGATAAGGAATTCAAGGAAAAATACGACGGATTATTTGTTTATGCAGGATATGAAAAAACTGTTTCGGATAGAATTTATGACTATGTCACAAGCGGTGGAAACAGCGTCCGTGAACTTCTTGAAATGCTTTGAGGTAAAAATATGAAACATCCAAAACTGGTACTCGGCACAATGACATTCGGAGAAAGCGTTTTTTCACCTGATGTCGCTTCTTTTATAAACACTTTCTTGGATTCGGGATATAACGAGCTTGACACAGCCTATGTTTACAATGAAGGGAATTGTGAAAGACTTATTGGCGAGGTACTTCCGACTTTAAATAAGTCCTATAAAATCGCCACCAAAGTAAATCCGAGAATCAGTGGAAAACTGGACGGAGAGGCGGCATACAAACAGGTGAATGAATCTTTGGATCGCCTCGGACTTTCAAGTGTTGACACGGTCTATCTGCATTTCCCAGATCCTGCAACACCCGTTTCATCGGTGCTTTCGGCAATGGATGAGCTCAACAGACAGGGTAAATTTAAAGAACTCGGTCTTTCAAATTTTCCTGCATGGATGGTGGCAGACGTCTGGCACATCTGTGATAAGAACGAATGGGTTAAACCTACAATATTTGAAGGAATTTATAATCCTCTTACCAGAAAAGCCGAAACTGAGTTGAATGCATGCCTGAACAATTTCGGAATGCGTTTCTATACATATAACCCTGTTGCCGGAGGATTGTTGACTGGGCGTTATGAAAAATTCGAGGATACACCAACTGACGGCCGCTTCACGCATCGTCCGAATTATCAGAACCGCTACTGGAAAAGGAGTTTCTTTGAAGCTGTTGATCTGCTAAAAACTGCTTGTGAAAAACAAGGTCTCACTATTGTAGAAGCGACTTACCGCTGGCTTGCATATCACTCAATGCTTAATGCGGAGCGCGGAGATGCGATTATAATCGGTGCATCAAAACTGAGTCATTTGCAGCAGAATATGGATGCACTGAATGCCGGTCCGCTGCCTAGTGAACTGATAAAAGTGTTTGAAGAGGCGTGGAATATAACAAAAGCTGACAGCCCGGAATATTTCACATTATTCAAGGCCAAGAAATAGGAGGCTTCATGTTAGATCAGAAAATTGTTTTTGAAACACTTGCTAAGCATGGTGTCACTCGTTTTATAGGAGTTCCGGATTCATATTTGAACGGCTTCTGCAATTATGCGCTGGCGAATTTTTCTGAGCGGACAATTATTGCTGCAAACGAGGGAAACGCTGTCGGCATTGCCGCCGGTCATTATTTTGCGACAAAAGAAATTCCTCTCGTGTACATGCAGAATAGCGGCATGGGCAATACCATTAATCCGCTTGTGTCGCTTGTTGACAAGGATGTCTATGCGGTTCCGATGCTTCTTTTGATAGGCTGGCGCGGTCAGGGAAATACTGAACCGAATCATCCGCAGCATAAACTGCAAGGCGAAATAACTACTGAACTGCTGGATGTTATGCATATTCCTTATAGCATTCTGACAGATGACAACGACGATTTTAAGGCTGTTATCGACAAAGCAGCTGCTTACTGTTTGGCAAACCGTCAGCCTTACGGTCTTATCTCTCCGAAAGGCGTGATGGCCGCTTCGGAAAAGGCCAACAATCTCGATGATGTCTATCCGATGAGCAGAGAGGAAGCCATTGAAGTCGTTCTTAACAATATGCCGTCAGATACGATTTATTCCGCAACGACCGGCAGGGCTACACGCGAACTTTTCTTTTTGCGTGAGAAACGCAATGAATCAAAATCCCGTGATTACCTGAATGTCGGTTCAATGGGACATGCTTCATCTGTCGCGCTGGGAGTGGCACTTGCAAGACCTGAACGGCAAGTAGTATGCCTTGACGGTGATTCCGCCTGCATTATGCACATGGGTGCAATGACGATGGTAAGCAAACTGAATGCTCCCAACTTCATGCATATCGTTCTTAACAACGGAGCGCATGAATCGGTCGGCGGACAGCCGTCAGCTGGACACAAGCTCGATTTTACCAGTATTGCGGAATCCTGCGGCTATGCAACAGTAGGAAAAGCTGTAGAAAATAAAATGGAATTTATAGAAGCTATAAATAAACTTAAAGACTGCGGAAAGGCTTCGTTTATCGACTGCCGTATCCACAAAGGGCTTAACAGCAAGTTGCCTCCGATTGTTTTTGACCACAGAGAGGCTATTGATGAATTTATTGCTGATTTAAATAAGAAGGAGAAAATGCAATGAACAGTATGGAAAAAACAAGAGAATTTTTGAAATCTATCGGTTTGCCGGGCGGCGATGCCTATGATCTGCCGACTTCCCAGAAAAGATTCGCTGACGGTGGACAGTATCGTTTTGAAGTCCCCGGCATTCAGGGGCCTAAAGTAATGAAGGCTCTGCTTGAGGCAATGGACAGCTATGGTTTGTATCTGCACAGAGTTACCCAGACTCAGGGAATCATGCGTCTTACTGATAACGAAATCGCTAAAATGGTGGAACTTGCACATCAGTGGGAGACAGATCTGATCCTTGCCATAGGTCCGCGTGCGACGACAGACACATCGGCTTCAGTCAATACCGAAGAGGGTGTCAGAATGGGTTACAGGCTTCGCGGTCAGGAACAGATTGTCCGCGCTATCGAGGATGTAAAGCGCGCGGTAAAACTCGGTTGTAGAGGTTTCCTTGTTTATGACGAGGGATGCCTTTGGGTCCTTAATGAAATGCGCAAAGCCGGCGAAATTCCCGCTGAGTGTCATTTTAAAGTATCTGCCCATGCAGGTCACGGCAATCCCTGCTCGGCTAAAGTTCTTGAAATGCTCGGCGCAAACTCGATAAATCCGGTTCGTGATATTCAGCTTCAGATGCTTTCAGCTATGAGACAGGCTGTTGACTGCGTTATCGATATTCACACCGAGAACCCCAAATCGACAGGCGGTTTCATCCGTCATTACGAAGTTCCGGAAATGATTCGTATAGCAGCTCCGATTTATTTGAAAACAGGCGGCTCGGTAGCAGCGACACACAGCTGGGACAGCACAGAAGACGATGCAAGGAAACGCGCAAAACAGTGCAGTCTCGTAAAGAGAGTTATCGACGAATATTATCCTGAAGCAGTCTGGTCGCCGAAAGGCAGTCTTGTATAAATGCAGGAGTAACTAAAATGAATGAAATTACAACGCCTATCTCCGATGAAGTTATAAAAAAACTCAATGTCGGTGATGTAATCTATATCTCCGGATATATTATTTGCGGCAGGGACGCAGTTCTTCCGAAGGTGCTGAAAATGATTGAAGACGGCACTGTCGATCAGCTTGGTGTCGATCTGAAAGGTCAGGTGATTTTTCACACGGCTTTCAGCACTGCCGGTCTTGGCCCCACATCAAGCAACAAAGTTGAAATCGAGGGCAGTATAGAACCTCTTTCAGCTGCAGGAGTAAAGATCCATATGGGTAAAGGAGCCCTTCATGCCGAAACAATAAAGGCTCTTAACAAGTATAACGCTATATACGCCGTCATAGCGCCTGTCACGGCTCTTCTTGTGGACAAAACATCGGAGCATCGGGTGCTTGCTTTCCCTGAACTCGGCATAGAAGCTCTGCATTTGATCAAAATCGACAAGTATCCTGCGATTGTAGCAGCGGCACACGGGAGGAGCATATATGATAAGTAAAAGTTATGATGAAATTATAGCGCGTGTCAGAGATACGCTTGTTCTGGCTGGTTCCACTTTCAGACCGGATAAAACGGAAGCATTCAAGAGAGCGATTGAAACCGAAACCAATCCTCAGGCTAAATGGATCCTTGAAACAATGCTGGAAAATGCCGAAGTTGCCGGAAAAAACCGCATGCCTATCTGTGATGATACGGGAATACCGCATTTTCTTCTTGAAATCGGTGAAGATACACCGATTACCGGAAAAACGCTTGATGCTATAAAAGAAGGTGTAAAAGCTGGTTTGCGCACACTTCCCGGAAGACCTATGGGTATTATGGGTGACGACAGCCACAGAATAGATCAGTCAGGCGGTTTGAATCCTGACAGTGCCGGAGTAGAACCTGCTCCGATACTGATAAGAAAATGCAAAGACAATGTTTTGAGACTGCATATTCTGATGTTCGGCGGAGGTCCCGCGATCCGCGGCAAAACATACCGGATCTTCCATAAACACAATACGCAGGTAGTTATGGATGAGATAGTAAGCTGGGCAAAAGAATCGGTGTCGCAGCTCGGTTGTTCCCCGTGTACTCTTGCAATCGGTGTAGGCAGAAGTCATTTCGAAGCGTCATCATTGATGCTTCAGGCTCAGGTCGACGGCAATTACGGTGTACAGTCTGAAATGGAACAGAAAATCACCAGACGTGTAAACGAAACAAATGTCGGAGCTTTAGGACTCCACGGTGATGTCAGCGTATTGGCGACATTCATGAAAGTAGGACCCCAGAGAGCAAGCGGTGTGCGTATAGTATGCCTGAGACCATGCTGCTGTTTCGAACCGAGGATCGCAACGGTTGAATTGTAAGTTTTCTGCGTCTTTGAGACATGTCCGATTGCATATCCGCCGATAAGGTTTTTTTAGGAGTCCCTCAATGTCAAACACACCAAGTTTAAACGACACTACACCTACAGATTTTTGCCGCTTTATGCGATAGGTTGCGTCATCGCGATATTTACGGTCTGCACTTTAATCGACATTCTGAGAATAAACTGTCTGGAAAAGCCATTTTTCAGGTTGCTTCGACAGGCTCAGCAACCGGCGCCGCCGCAGAATTAGGGAGTTTA
The DNA here is from genome assembly GCA_905233945.1 of uncultured bacterium. GTDB lineage: Bacteria > UBP6 > UBA1177 > UBA1177 > UBA1177 > UBA1177. The sequence goes on from CAJOFY010000001.1 coordinate 88,770, forward strand.
GGGAATTTATGGTGTATAGAGAATTTAGGGAGCGGCGGCTGGGAATGATTCTACCGCTTCTAGCCTCCCCTGAAATAGGCTCCCCTGAAGTAGGGGAGCTGGCTGCGAAGCAGACTGAGAGGTCGGAGGTGCCGTAAAACGGCGGAGAGGTCTGAAATGGTTCACAGATTCCGCATGATTTCTGGAATCCAGGATGGATCCAAGATTTCGAAAGCGAAGCACTGTTTGGCGAGATCTTTGAGCGACGCTCCGATGTGGTAAAGAATTTTGTTGTCAATTATCAAAAAACGGTCGTGGATTTTTTCTGTGTATTTCAGCTCAAGCATCGGATATTGTTCATTGAATTTTTGGACATCAAGAGGTGTGATTTTTGTTTTGGGATAAGTGTAAATCGTGGCTTTTACACCGCTTTTCTTCTTGGCGAAGCGCTCCAGAACCGTAAGATCGACATAATTGTCGATTAGAACAATTTCTTTTTCAGCCTCGGCAATAAATGACTCGAATTTTGCGTAGGCATCGAAAATCTGCCCTTGGAAAAAGATCCCCTGCTTGTCTTCGATTTTGTATCTGTCCATTTTGTCGAAAAGTTCATCGATTTTTTTACCGTGTTCCAATAAGTGGATCTCACTGGTTGTCTGCCGTTTTTCCATAAAGTCTAGTCTTTGAAAAATTTGGGAGTTTGTCTGTACAAATCGCCGCAGCGCGACAAAAGCTTTCATAATCAGAATGCTGGCTTGTACCGCAGTATCGGTTTTCAAGACAGAAGCTAACATGGCGACACCAAGTTCCGTAAAGGCATACGGTGGGCGACGCAGACCCATTTTATCAGAATTGGAAGTCGCAAAATGCGACCTCCAATTTTCGAATTCCGTTTTTGTAAGTTGAAAACAGAATTCTTCCGGAAAGCGCTCTATATTTCGTTTTACCTGCTCATTAAGACGCTTTGTTTCCACACAGTAAAATTCAGCCAAGTCGCGGTCGAGCATCACTTGCTGTCCTCGAATAACCAGAATTTTACTTTCAATATCTGTTTTTGTTTGATCGTTAATGCTTATTATAATTTTATTCGTCATGTTTTTCTCGCTAAATAAACAAATCATTGCAATGTTTGAATAATGATATCAAAATATTTGTCAATAAAAATTTTATTTAAAATATAAATTTTAGATTATTGATTTTCGGCGGAGCCTCCCCTGAAGTAGGGGAGGTGTCACGCAGTGACGGAGAGGTCTGAAACGTCTCTACAATTCCTCTCGCATTTCCTAAAAAAATCAGTATAATGCGGCGGTTTTTGTAGAGACCTCTCAGACAACCTGCGGTTGCCAGCTCCCCTACTTCAGGGGAGCCTTTCTACCTCTTCAAGCCTCCACTGAGGCAGGGGAGGTGCCGCGAGCGGCGGAGGGTTTTTTTGAAGGAGAGCACCATGACAATAAACGTTACCCGTTCCTCGATGCCCGGTTTTGAGGAATACTGCGAGGAGATAAAAGAACTTTGGGAGAGCCGCTGGCTTACTAATTGCGGGGCAAAGCACCAGAAATTTCAGGCTGAGCTCGAAAAGATGCTGGGAGTGCCGCATGTTGTGCTTTTTACGAACGGACATCTGGCGCTTGAAAACATAATTGCGGCTTTTGAGTTTCCGAAAGGGGCTGAAATCATTACGACTCCTTTCACTTTCGCTTCGACGACTCATGCGATCGCGAGAAACGGTCTGACTCCTGTTTTCTGCGATGTAAATCCTGAAAATTACACGATTGATGCTGATAAAATAGAGGCTCTGATAACAGAAAAAACGGTTGCGATAGTGCCTGTTCATGTTTACGGGAATATGTGCGATGTAGAAAAAATCGCCGGTATTGCGAAAAAGCACGATTTGAAAGTGATTTACGATGCGGCTCACGCTTTCGCGGTGAAATACAAAGGCATTAGTTCGGCTTGTTTCGGTGATGCTTCGATGTTCAGTTTCCACGCGACCAAGGTCTTCAACACGATTGAAGGCGGCGCGGTCTGTTTTTCGGACGATCCGCTTGTGGACAAACTTAACAGCATGAAAAATTTCGGCATAACGAGCCCTGAAAGTGTCGGATTTGTCGGCGGGAATGCGAAAATGAGCGAGTTCCAGGCGGCGATGGGGATTTGCAACCTGCGCCATCTTGAAGGGGAAATCGCAAAACGGAAAGCCGTAGTAGAACGTTATTTCAGTCACCTCGACGGAGTGAAAGGGATAAAACTCTGCAAACCTGATAGTGACGTAACTCCGAATTACGCATATTTTCCCGTTGTTTTTGACGGTTTTGCCGCTTCAAGAGACGAAATTTTCACAAAACTTGCCGGAAACGGAATAATCGCGAGAAAATATTTCTATCCGCTCACAAATACATTCGACTGCTATAAAAATCTTCCGGGTTCAGGCGCTGAAAAAACGCCGGTCGCCGCATATTTTGCAGACAGAGTGCTGACTCTGCCGCTTTATGCCGACCTGACCAAAGAAGATGTTGACAGGATCTGCGGAATAATTTTGGAAAGGAGATAAAAATGAAAGGAATCATTCTTGCCGGAGGCAAAGGAACAAGGCTTTATCCGATGACAAAGGCTGTTTCGAAGCAGCTTCTGCCGATCTACGACAAGCCGCTTATCTACTATCCGCTTTCGATCCTTATGCTTGCAGGGATCCGCGAAGTGCTGATAATTTCGACACCTGAGGATACTCCGCTTTACGAAAGGCTCTTCGGAACAGGCGAAAAGATAGGGATGAAGTTCGCCTATAAAGTGCAGGAGACTCCGCGCGGACTTGCCGATGCCTTTATTCTTGGCGAGGATTTCATCGGGGATGACAGCGTATGCCTGATCCTTGGCGACAATGTTTTTTACGGCCAGGATATGACAAAAATGCTCCGCAAAGCGATGGAAAACAAGGTCGGAGCGACGATCTTCGGCTATCCGGTGAAGGATGCGCGCTCTTTCGGCGTGGTCGAATTCGACAAAAACCATAAAGTTGTTTCGATTGAGGAAAAACCTGAACATCCGAAGAGCAACTACGCCGTTCCGGGGCTTTATTTCTACGATAACCGTGTTGTTGAGATCGCGAAAAACGTGAAACCTTCGGCACGCGGAGAGATTGAAATTACCGCAGTGAACAACGCATACCTTGAAAGCGGAGAACTCAATGTCACCCTGCTCGGACGCGGCATGGCGTGGCTCGATACCGGAACTCCCGCAAACATGCTGAAAGCGGCTGAATTTGTCGAAGCGGTGCAGGATAGACAGGGATTTTACGTTTCCTGCATCGAAGAGATCGCATGGAGGCGCGGATTCATAACGACCGAGCAGCTTAAAGAAATAGGTTGTGAACTCAAAATGACCGATTACGGCCAGTATCTGCTTTCAATCGCGGGGGAAAAATAATGAACATCATCGTTACAGGCGGCGCGGGATTTATCGGCTCAAACTTCATTTTCCACATGCTTGAGGCGCATCCAGATTATAGGATTATCTGCCTCGACAAACTGACTTATGCGGGAAATCTGAGCACTTTGAAAAGTGTTATGGACAAGCCGAATTTCCGCTTTGTGAAGCTCGATATCTGCGACAGAGCGGGTGTTTACAAACTTTTTGAAGAGGAAAAACCCGACATCATCGTCAATTTCGCCGCGGAAAGCCACGTCGACAGAAGTATCGAAGATCCTTCGGTATTTTTGCAGACAAACATTATCGGAACAAGCGTTCTCATGGATGCCTGCCGGAAATACGGAATAACGAGATATCATCAGGTTTCGACCGATGAAGTTTACGGAGACCTGCCGCTTGACAGACCTGATCTTTTCTTCACCGAGGAGACTCCTATCCACACGAGCAGCCCGTATTCAAGTTCAAAAGCGGGGGCAGACCTTCTGGTTATGGCTTATCACCGCACTTTCGGGCTTCCGGCGACGATTTCGCGCTGCTCGAACAACTACGGCCCTTACCACTTTCCCGAAAAGCTGATCCCTCTGATGATCGCTAACTGCCTGAACGACAAGCCGCTTCCCGTTTACGGCGAAGGGCTCAACGTCCGCGACTGGCTCTATGTCGAAGACCACTGCAAAGCGATCGATCTCGTTATCCACAAAGGCAGAGTCGGCGAAATCTACAACATCGGCGGCCACAACGAAATGCGTAATATCGACATCGTAAAACTCATCTGCAAAGAACTCGGCAAACCCGAAAGCCTGATAACACACGTCAAAGACAGACTCGGCCACGATATGCGCTATGCGATCGACCCGACAAAGATCCACAACGAACTCGGCTGGCTGCCCGAAACCAAATTCGCCGACGGCATCAAAAAAACGATAAAATGGTATCTTGACAACCGCGGATGGTGGGAAGAGATAATCAGCGGCGAATATCAGAACTACTACAAAAAAATGTATGAAGGAAGGTGAACTGTTATCTACTGATTTTTACCGACGGAGAGAGATATGTTCCTGAAAAACAGCAGCAACATCGCGATAGTCACTGAAAATTCGGAAATCACATACTCGGATCTGCTCAAAACAGCCTCCCTTTTCTCGGATATTCTCGGAAACCTCGACGGAAAAAGAGTCCTTATCATCAGCGAAAACAGACCGGAATATATCTATGCTTTTTACGGCATCTGGAAATCGGGCGGAATAGTTGTTCCCGTCGATTTCATGAGCACGCCGGAAGAGATCGCCTACATCATCAGCGACTGCTCGCCGGACATGATATTCTTTTCGGAAAAAGTGCGTGAAAACGTCGGAAAAGCGATAGATTTTTCCGGAAAAACAGAGATAAGAAAGATCGTCTTCGAGGAAATACGCGGCGACATTTCCAAATACGAAGCAGCCGATTTCGATGTAGAGGACAAGGAAAAAACGTCACTTATAATCTACACTTCCGGCACGACCGGCTCACCGAAAGGGGTCATGCTTTCGTGCCGCAACATCATGGCGAACATGGATGCGCTCCAGGAATGCGGCTACTATTCAAGCTCAGATGTCGTTCTCATGATTCTTCCGCTGCACCACATCTTTCCGCTTTTAGGAACGGTAGTCGCACCGCTTTTAGGCGGAGGAAAAGCAGTAATCTGCCCGTCGCTTCAGGCTTCCGATATTGCCAAAATGATGGAAAAAAGCCACCCGACGATGATTCTTGCAGTCCCCAGATTCTACGAAATGCTGATGAAAGGGATCATGCAGAAAATAAATTCGGGATTTCTCACAAAAGCTATATTCAGAATCGCAAAAATCGCGAACAGCACAGCTTTTTCAAAAATAATTTTCAAATCGGTCGCAAAAAAATTCGGCGGCAACCTGAAACACTTCATCTGCGGCGGCGCGAAGCTCGATCCTGAGGTCTGGAACTGCTTCAAAGTACTCGGTTTTTCGATCGGAGACGGCTACGGAATGACCGAAGCGAGCCCGATGATAACCTTTCCGCGTCCCGGCAAAGGCAAAGCTGGATGCGTCGGAACCGAACTCGCGAAAGGAACAGTAAAAATCGTTGACGGCGAAATCGTTGCGACCGGAAAGAACATAATGAAAGGTTACTACAACCGCCCCGAAGAAACCGCTGAAGTTCTGCGTGACGGCTGGCTCTACACAGGCGATCTCGGCCATTTCGACAAAGAGGGAAACCTCTGCATAACCGGCAGAAAGAAAGAAATCATCATTTTAGGCAACGGCAAAAACGTAAATCCCTCCGAAATCGAGCAGGATATCGAAAGAAGCGACACTTTGATCAAAGAAATCGCAGTTATCGCGAAAAACGGCGTTCTCTGCGCCATAATCAGGCCTGACGAAAAAGTGCTCGCTGAACGGCAGATTCCGAATTTAGAAGAATATATCCGCTGGGAAATCATCGACAGATACAACTCGACGGCTTCACACCATAAAAAAATCCTCGATTTCGTCCTTACTAACCAGCCGCTGCCGAGAACAAGGCTCGACAAAATCCAAAGATTCAAACTTGAGGAGTTTCTTAAAAACAAGGACGAAAAACGGGCCGAAGTCGAGATTCCAGACACCAAAGAATACGCAAAAATCGCTGAATACATTGAAAAAACGAGTGAAAAGAAAGTCTTTCCCGATGACCACATCGAAATCGACCTCGGGCTCGACTCTCTTGACAAAATCGAACTTGCATCGTTCATCAATTCGGAATTCGGCATAAAAATCAGCGAAACCGATATCCAGAATTTCGCAACAGTACGCAAAATCGCCGCTTTCACAGCCGAGCGCGGAAGCAAAAAAGGCAGCAGCGCAAAACAGGACTGGAAAACTGTTCTCAGGGAAAATCTCGACAAAATAGAGCTCCCGAGAAGCGCATTTTATCACAGACTTCTCAGATTTTCGCTTGTAAGCGCGGTCAGGACTTTCTTCAAAGTCCGCTTTTCCGGCGCGGAAAACATACCGAACGGCCCGGTCATCTTCGCGGCAAACCACCAGAGCGTGGTCGATGCACTTTTCGTGCTGGCAAAAATTCCGGCAAAAGAGTTCAAACGCACTTACTGCTTCGCCAAGGAAAAGCACTTCAGGCAGTGGTGGCGCCGCTACATGGCAAAACGCAACAACATAATAATCATGCGTGAAGACGAAGAGATCGTCGATTCGATAAAACGGATGGCGTCCGTCCTCAAAAAAGGGCGCAACGTCCTGATTTTCCCTGAAGGAACGCGCAGCCGCGACGGCAGTTTGGGTGATTTCAAGCAGACTTTCTCGCTCCTTGCCTGCGAAATCAGCGTTCCGGTAATTCCTGTCGCGATCGACGGCGCATTTGAAGCGTTTCCTCGCAACAGAAAGTTCCCCCACCCTTTCAAAAGAATCAATGTCACATACCTTCCGCCGATAAGCCCGGAAGGAAAAACCCGCGAAGAACTAGCGGAAGCGGTAAAAGAAGCGATTGAAGAAAAAATCGCAAAGCATTAGTGTTTATTCTTGGCAAATTCCTTTTTCAGAAGCGGAATCATTCTGTCAGCCACGTTGTTTCCGACGATCCTTGTGGCTTCAGGAGTATAGTGGATTCCGTCGTAAAACATGGTGTTCGCATTGCCGTTAAAAAGATAAGACTGCGTAAATATTAAAGGATTTGTACTTTCAGAAATTCCTTTTGCACAGCGTATGGAATAAGTGTTCAAGCCCGGAACAGCGATCTCGTTTCTATAAAACAGATTACGCTCCGGAGTACTCAGAGGCTTTTTCAACTGTAGAAATGGCGGGTAAAAGAATACGCTTTTTATCCCTTTTCTGGCCAGCATTCCGGAAGCATATTCAATGCGCGACTTGAATTTGGCAATAAACTCGTCAGCTCTTGCCTCATACTCCGGAATCAGAGGATGCAGCCCGAGCTCTTTTTCAAAAGATGCCGATTTCTGGACGGAATCGCCCCAGAAAGCCTCTTTTATAACTTTGACGACAGCACTGCGCTGAAGGAAAGGTTTCTTTTTGTTTTCGGCAATATTGTCAAGCATTGCATGTTCCAGATCCATAGCCTCGTCCTCGGTGAACGGCTTATAATCATCGTTTCCTTTATAAAAACTGTAGTTGACATCGCCGCCGCCCGTATAGAACACAGCCATGTCAAGCTCAAGATTTTCGCTTTCGAGTTCAGCGAAAGGTATTTCACGCTGGAGATCGTTACCTTCGATTCCTATATTGAAAACTGTGATTTTTCTGTCGGGGAACTCGGCTCTCAGCCTCTTCTGGAGGATAAACGGAATAGTATTTTCCTCGGCAAGATAAAATCCCAGAACCCTGGAATCGCCGTAGACCCCTATCCGGTATTCATTTTCCTCTTTTTTCTGAGGTTCTTCGCCGCGGAAACCGAACGAATTGAAGTTGAAACTATCCCTCCTGGCCTTTTTGTAGCGGAAAACGACCGTTCCCGGAATTCCGACGATTCTCGGGCCGAGTGAAGCAAGATCCTCTCTCGCCTTCATTGCCGTTCTGAGTTCCTCATCCGAAAAAGCGAGACTTGCCATGTACTCGTCATTGTTGAGCGTCTCGCCGAACGACGTGAAATTCTGAAGAATGAATTCTGAAGCCGCCAGCAGGAGAAATACTGTAAAAAGTGCGCAGAAAAAACCTTTGAAAGACCTGATTTTGTCTATACGTCTACTTATTTTCAAGATATCCCCCCTTTTCCAAGGTCTTTATCAGCTCGTCAGCAATATGATCGCCCGCGGTCCGGACAAATTTCGGCGTGTAATGTATTCCGTCAAAAAAAACAGTATCCAGTTCGCCCTGAAATATTTCGCTCTGATCAACAATATTCGTGCCGTATTTTCCCGTTTTCAAGGCTTCCTTGACTCCGCTGATGCATTGCATGGTGAAAAGATTTATGCCTGGTAAATACATTTCATTGCGGTAAAGAAAAAGTTTCTCGGCATCGCTCAAAGGCTGTTTGGCATGTATCAGAGCCGGCAGAATAAAAAGCGGAACTATCCCCTTTTTATCGAAAAAAGCGGTTGCGGCAGCCATTCTTCCGAGATATGCTTCAGGAAATTTTTCGGCGAACTCAATTTTCTGCGGCGGTATGGGAAGCGTAGGAAACTCCTTTTCATATATCCTGACCAGCACTTTCTCGGCATCGCTGATATATGTGTGTTTCAATGTGTTGAGGATCCTGATTCTGTCGAAAACCGTTTTATCTTCTTCATTTCCTTCGATTCCGGGAATAAGTTTTTCATCTCCTTTAAAAGGCTTCCAGTCGGCGTTTCCCTTATCGAAAGCAGTGTGAATATCTATTATCCACGAATAGAAGACCACCATGTCAGGCTCAATTTTTTCATAATAAAATTCGGCAGCTGCCACAGCTCTTTGAATATCGTGCCCCTCGACGCCCATATTCAGTACCGTTATATTTTTATGAAAATGCTCCCGCAGTCTCCTTTCCACAACAGAAGGGATCGTATCTTTGTCCTGAACGGCAAAACCGAACACTTTGGAATCACCGAAAACAGCTATCCTGAACTCGTCATCCTCTTTTTTAGTAAATTCCTTATTTCTGAAACCGTCGGAATTAAACGTAAAACTCTCTCTTACCGCAGGTTTGTATTTGAAAATTATTGTTCCCGGAATACTTGTCTGCCGCTCTTCACCCAAACTTATGATGTCACGCTTGAATTTCTCGGCGTTTTCAGATTCCTCCTTGGAAAAAACGAGGTTTCCATAGTAGTCGTAATCCGTTTTGACCCCTTTGAAAATCGTTGAATTGAGAACAAATTCCGAAAAAACGAAGTATGCCGCAATACAGAAAACATGGAGCGCCAACATGGCCGCGGAGTTTATTCTGTCAATTCTTTTCGGCATTTTCATTCTGCATTAAAACCTGAAATAAATGAAAGGATCAGAGAATATCATCGAGCTGCTGGAAAGTGCCGCCGCAAAGAGTACGACAAGAAAAACTGCTTCCAGACATCTGAAAACTTTTGATTTTCCGAATTTAGCCGTGATCAGACCGTAGACAGGAAAACAGAATACAAGTCCTGCGGCAAGCGCGACAGCCGATCTTGTATCAAAAAGCCTGGAGAACTCTACGGAAGAGGCTGCCGGAACAAACATCACCCGTGCTATTTCAAAAAAATGAGTGACCGATCTTACACGTACCGACATGAAAAACGGCGGAAATACGACACACAGTGTGTAGAGATGCGCAAGTACTTTGTTACGGTATGAACAGTGCTTCTTGAAAATACGCTCGATAGTGATGAAAAATGCCGAAATCGAACCGAAAAGAATGAAATGCCATGCCGACCCGTGCCAAAGTCCGCATATAAGAAAGATAATCCAGAGATTGACTATTGTCCTGAACTCCCCTTTTCTGCTGCCGCCGAGAGGAATGTAGAGGTAATCCCTGAACCATGTCGAAAGCGAAATATGCCATCTGCGCCACATGTTTCCGAGAGATGTCGCCGCAAAAGGATAAAGAAAGTTTTCAGGAATTTTCACGCCGAACATTCTTGCAAGACCGATCGCCATGTCCGAATAGCCCGAAAAATCGAAGTAAAGTTCTATCGTGAAAATAAACGGCGCCATCCACGCGACAGCAGTTCCCATCGAAGAGGGTTCCATCGAATACACTTTGTCGACTACCGGAGAAAGAGTGTTGGAAATAAGCACTTTTTTGGCAAAACCGTAGACAAAACGCTTTAAACCGTAAAGAAACGCAGCATAGTGAACTGATCTGTATTTGAGCTGCGGAATAAAATTGTCGTAACGGACGATGGGGCCGGCAACAAGCTGCGGAAAGAACGAAATATAGAGCGCGGTGTCAATAAATGTGACTTTCCTCTCCTCATGCTTTCTGTAAAAATCCACTATGCATGAAACTGCCTGGAATGTGAAAAACGATATTCCGAGCGGCAGATGAAACCTCGTCGGCACAAGAGTCAGACCGAATTTAGCGAGAACAAGTGAAAGCTGTTCGGTAAAAAAGTTGGCATATTTGAAAATCAGAAGAATCGAAATCGCAAGAACCGAGCCTGTTACAGCTATCACCTTCTTGTATTTTTCATGGTTCTGGATCAACTTTATCGAAACATAGGCTGTTGTTATCGTTGCAAGCATCAGAATAACAAAAGAACCTTCGCCGTACATGTAGAATATAAGGCTCGCAAAAAGAAGGAAGACATTGCGCAGCCTTTCCGGAAGCATTGCGTGGAGTATCCAGACCAACGGGAGAAAAATAAATAAAAATATCGGACTGCTGAAAACCATGTAGACCTCTGATTTTTATAAAAAAATACAAAAAAAACGAGGTATTTTAATGAGAAAGCCGGAAATGGCAATTAAATCTCTTCGCCGTTTTTCTTCGCGAACATGCTCAAAAGTGTTCCCGTCGGGCAGAAAAAACGGCACCACGGACGGCTTATGAAAAGCGAAATTATAAGAAAAAGAGCGGCGATTATCAGTGACGGAAGTGAGGCAACCTCGAATTTGAACGCGCTGAAAGGCTCGAACAACGTGAAATCTGAAATCAGACCTGAAATCATAATGGCATAAACCAAAACAAGCAGAACTGCTTTAAAAACCGTAACTCCTTTCATGAATTTCGGAGAAAAACTCTTTTTCGGAAGCGGGATTCTGCCAAAAAGTTCCTGAAACGCTCCGAACGGGCACACAAAGCTGCAGTAAAAATTCCTGCCGGGAATTATCGGAAGAATAAGTGCTGCACACAGAATTACAATCGGCACAAGTGCGATATTTCCGCTTATGAGCCAGTTCTTGAAAGATTCGAATGAAAGGGCTGAACCGCCGATAAAACCAAGGATTAGGACAAGCAGAACAAGGTGAAGAATTCTGAATTTCGCCGTTTTCTGCGGAAAGAAAAATGCGAAAATTGAGTAGGCAAGAATAACGAAAACCACGATTTTAAGCCATAAAGGTGTTGGATCCTGTTGATCTGCCGCGATTTTCATGCCGCTGTATTTCGAAAGGTTGAGTGCGACCATCGATTTTATAGCAGTCGTTGACATCGTGGCGCCGCTTATAGTGTCTACATCGGCTTTCGCCGCTTCTTCAACGCTGAGTCCGTTCCATTTTTTGAAAAATCCTTCGCCTCTCACCCGCTCGATAAAACCGGCTGATTCGTAGTTTTCACCGAGTTCGATTCCTGCGATTTTTCCGTCAGGCGAAATGCCGACGACGACTCTCAGATTTCCTCCGAAACCGGCGACGCTTGTCTCGTCCGGCTTGGCGTAAAGCACTCTTCCGAGCATTTTCCCAGAAGCGTCTGAAACATTGAAAACGCACTCTGAACCGGTTTTTTCGAAAGTTTCGGCACTCTTAAAAATCTGTTTTGCCGCCTCTTTGTCAAGGCTGCAGTCATCGGTTTTGGGCTCCGCAGGTTTGTGAAGAACAAAAAAAGCCGCCGCGAAAGCAAGAATCACGGCTATTATTCTGAAAATACGAAAGAATTTTTTCATTTTATCCTCGTTTTACACTCTGCATTTTCAAAAAAAACGGAATCAATATTTTTTGCAATAACAATCGTTCCAAGAAACTAAATCATGTGTGAAATAAGTTCCCTCCGGGCATTCGCATTTGCCTGTTTCGTTGTTCATTTCGGCTCCGCTCCATTCACAACTGACTGTGCACAGATCTTCCGGTGAACGGGCATAATCCGGATCCTCAGGAGTGCGGTCCCGGTTGATATATGCGAGAAGGTCTTCTTCTTTGGAGGTAACCTCGGCATCAATCCCTACTTTTATCCTTTCCTGCGCCTTAAATGTTCCTTTTTCTCCCGGGCACAGCTGGATTCTTCCGTTTTTTATTTCAGAGAGCATATTTTTGTTTATTGCAATAAGACATCTTTTGTTCCATGCATTTTCAGATTCATACTCTTCGTAGTAATCTATATGGTAAACAACAATATTCGGCGCTGATTCCACGGTTATTCTTCCGTTTTCATCTTTTTCACCTGAAGAAATCTGATCATTTGTAATTTCGGCTGACACAGATAAAGTAGGAACTAATACATTGCCGAGTGGTGCATAATAAAGACGTGTGTAGACATTCAAGCCTTCTGCATTGCTCTCTGCTTCAGACATATCGTAGACTTTATCAGATTCAAAACTGTAATCTGAGTTTTCAAGATATAAGTTTGCTGTTGTGTCGCGAGTCCCGTTTATATTGTTGTTTAAGACAAAAATACTCTTGAGTGTAAAATATTCGCTGAAACTGGAAACAGTATATGACTCGTCGATTTCGCAATTTTCGGCAACATATTCCATATCGTCAGAATCTGTGGAGGTTTCTTTGTCATTATCATTGGTCGGTTCTGTCTCGATATCGTTGTGCAATTCTTCCGTGTCGGTCGAATCTGCGTCAAATGTGCTTTCATCTTCGTCAATCACAATATTCGTTGAATCGGGATTTTCCTCTTTTTCAGAGTTTTTTGAGTTTCCACCGCATGCGGTGTAGAAAAACATCGCCGAAATAATGAAAATCAAACTAAGTTTTTTCATTGTAAACCCCCAAATGAATTGAACAAAAACGTAATATTTTAGAGTTATTATAAAAAATAGCAAAAATTCCTCGTTTTCTTCGGATTCTTTTTCCATTCAGCCAGAAAATCGTCAGCTTTGCGTCGGATGTAATTTGAATTTTTCATAACATTCCTTAATCACTTGGATTTGTCTATAAAATTCCTAAAAAATGAGCGAGTTTTCAAGAGATTTTACTAAAACATGAGCGAGTTTATCTCAAAGTGTTCTATCTCACACAGCGGACATTGTGGTAGCCATACTCTTCATTTCTCACTTCTCCGCTGCTGAAATCGACAAGCCATACTAAGGTAGTTGCCTCACAACCGCTAATATATTCAAAATCGGAGGAAGACCAGAGGACAACATTGTCGTCATCGCCGAGTTTGCTGTAATAACCGCCGTTGTCTTCCTTTTTTTCGCAAAGACACTGGCCTGCAGAATAATAAAAACAATCAGGATCTTTAAGACAATCCGGATCATGCACACCGCAGATTCCGTCTGGCTGAGTCGCTGGGCAGTTTTGAATAAGCGTTCTGAGTTCGTTTATGTTCGGCAGACGCCAGTCCGAATAACCACATTCATTCAAATTCTTACAATAATTATCGGCCTCCCCGCTCCCCATCATAGTCAACGATCTTGACGACCACATATTACCGTCAATTGCGGTGCAGTCTTCTCTGTCGCATCCAATAAAGATGAAAAGCGCCAGAATGATGAAAATAGAACTGAATTTGTTCATTTTGCCTCCGATTGTTTTTTACTGCTCTTTCATAACTGTCATTGTTTATAAAGATCCTATCGCACATAGCGGAATATTCACCATCCATCCCTGATCATCGGCTTTAGCCATTGATGTCCGCACTGCGAATGCAGGATTGAACTTGTCGCAGTAGAATCTCAGGCTTTTTGATTTAAGATTTTCTTCGGCTTTGACTTCAATCGGAATGACGTCGCCGCCGTGCTGAATGACGAAATCGGTTTCGTAAGTCGATTTTTCACCGGAATAGTAATAAGTTGTGTATTTTTCACCGGCAATAAGTTCCTGAAGCACATACTGCTCGGCAAGAGCTCCTTTAAATTCGGTAAAAATCGTGTTTCCGGCAAGAACACTGGCACTGTCAAGCTCGCTCAAAGCTCCCAGAAGGCCGGTATCAATCAGATAGATTTTAAATGCTGCAAAATCAATGTAAGATTTCAGAGGCATTCCCGGTTTTGAAACTTTATGGACTTTGTGAATGAGCCCTGCGTCCTGAAGCCACTGAACTGCCAATTCAAAATCCTTCATTCTGCCGCCTTCCTTAACCTGTCCGAAGAAAAATTTGCGATTTTCTTTCGCAAGCTGCAGCGGGATCGCGTTCCATGTCATATTGATTCTCGGAAGCTGTGACGACTGGATGTGTTTCCCGAAATCACCTTCATACTGGCTTATGACAGAAAGCTGGATCTCTCGCGCTTCGGCAAGGTCACGGTTTTTCGCATAGCGGCTCACAACTTCGGGCATTCCGCCCAGATAAAAGTAAAGTCTCAATAAATCCGAATACTTGGCGTAAAAAGAGGAAACTTCGGGATTTTTCCAGTCATCAATAAATCCGGCAAGTTCAGGTTCATCCATGGCAAGTAGAAATTCTTTGAAATTCATCGGATGAAGCCGCAGTTCGTCAACTTTTCCGACCGGAAACGAAATTCCTTCGTGCCGCGCGACACCGAGAAGCGATCCTGCCGCAACGACAGCGTATTCGCGTGCATCTTCGCAGAAGTATTTCAGCGATTCAACAACTTTCATCGCAGATTGGACTTCATCGAAAATTACGAGTGTCTTTTCAGGCTCGATTTTTGTGTGGAGTTCTATTGAAATCCTCTGCAGAATGCGTGACGGATTGTAGTCCTCCTCGAAAATTTCAGCCATTCTTTTATTGTTGTAAAAGGAAATGTAGACACAGTTTTCAAAATATTTCTCTCCGAAATCTTTCATGAGCCAGGTTTTACCGACTTGTCGTGCACCCCATAAAATCAAAGGTTTGCGGTATCTGCTGTTTTTCCACTCAACTAATTTTTCTGTCAAAAGTCTTTTCATGACAAAACCTCCGGATTTTCAAACCGAAATGCATAAAGCAAAATAATTTTTATGTTTTTTTACTTAAAGTCAACATTATCGCAGAAAAAGTGTAAGCAAAACACATTTTTTCGTCGGAAAAAGCGTTGTTTTAATACATTTTTTCGCCGATAAATATGTTTTCGCACGATTCTGAACGAATTCGCCTTCGAGGAATATGCCAGATACGAGGTGAGAACGGATCTCAATTTCGATAACATACCAATTTTATTATCTTTTTGTAGAGACGTGACCTGACACGTCTCATTATTAACCATATTTCCCCACCACCTCAGTTTATTCCTGAAATTGTCAACGAATCTTCTTCTCACGAGGCGGTAAATTTTAACAATAGAAACAATCTTCTTTCCATTTTCTCACGTTGTTCTCGATGTATTCTGAAATAAGATCCATTTCCTTCTGATTTCTGATGATGTGATCGTGAAAACGGGTTTGCCAGGCAAATTCGATTTCATGCTGGTTTGCAAACCGTTTTATTGACTGTTTGAACTGGCATATCACATTGGACAACCACGATTGTCCTTGCACCGCACATTCTATCGCTGTAGAGACGTGACCTGACACGTCTCCTGTTTTGTGACCTGACACGTCTCCTGTTTTGTGACCTGACACGTCTCCTGTTTTTTGGATGATATCATTTCCTACAACAGGAATATCCCGTTTTTTGTGCGGTATCTTGCTGCTGTCAATAGACAAAATAAGGTGAATATGATTTGGCATTATCGTCCATAACATGATTTCGGCGTATAAATAACGTTCGTTGATTGTCTGCAACTGCTGTTTAACATATTCTCCTATCGGTGACAAAATCATTTCGCCGTTTTCGATTGTTCCGAAAAAATATTCCCGGTTTTTTGTGCAAATGGTTATGAAATAAAAACCGTTGTCGTAATCGTGCCATTTTGCCCGTGCCGAATCTATGCGGTATTTGTTTTTGAATTTATCGCAATCCATTGTAAACATTAAATATTTCCCCGTAGAGACGTGACCTGACACGTCTCATGCACCATGAAATGTCTCTACGTTAAAACCGGCGTATTTTAATCAATTTTCAACTAAATCAATACCAAAATTAGATTTATTTTATTAGATTGATTGGGCAAAATGTTTTTTGAGACGTTTTTTGAGACGTGTCAGGTCACGTCTCTACATCAAACCCTGCGCCCGCCTCTCCAAAAGGCGGGCGCAAAATATGCTCGCTACGCTGCGCAAAATGCGGCCACTGACCTACCTCACACAACGAACGTAGCCGTAGTAGTCGTCTATACCGTAGTAGTCCACGCTTCCGCCGTAGAAATTCACGTTCCACGCGTAGTGTGAATAATCGGAAGGAAGCGAGGAAGACCAGAACCAGCCGGTATCACCGAATTTACTATGACCTCCGCTTGAATCAGCAGAACATGAATAGCAAGCACTTCCAGTCCAACAACTGCTTGACAGGCAGGTGACGCTCTCATCCTCTCTTACACCGCAGGTATTACTTCCTACCGGCGGCATCTGCGTACCTGAACAGTTTTGAATAAGCGTTCTGAGCTCGCTGATTGTCGGCAAGTGCCAGCCGCTGCTGAATCCGCCGTAATTCGATGTGTTCAAACCGGTGCAATGATCTTTTGCCTGCTGCCATGTCTTACCGTCTGTATTTTTCGCCGACCAGATATAGTTTGTGCTTGAATCCTTGCACGGGAAGGAAGTCGTGCTGCTGCTGCATTCAGGAAGTGACGAGCCGCCGCCGGATGTGCAGCCTGAACCGTTCCAGTTGTATCCCGATGCGCATTTGTATCTGCATTCGCTTTCGCTCGGAGTTTCGTTGTAAACTGGTGTGGTTGAAGGCTGCCAGCCTGAACCGGTGTAAGTCTGTGTGATTTCTGAAACCGTGTTCCAGACTGTGTTATCCGGTTTTGACTGGCATGCGGCGGTTCTTGTCGAAGCTGTTTCACATATGCCGCTATTCCATGCGTAGCCGGTATCGCATTTATATTTGCAGATGCCTGCTGTCAGGCTGTATTCCGAGTCATAGCTTGCAGGAGTCCAGTCTTCTCCGTTCCATGTCTGGGTGAATGTGCCGTTTGCTCCGCCGTCGTTCCAGACTGTATTTGCCGGTTTTGAAGGGCAGTTGCCGACTTTTGTGTCTGCCGCGCAGATTGAACCGTTCCAAGTGTAGTTCGTGTTGCATTTGAACCTGCACTGAGTTGTCGAAGATGTCGTGTTGTAAGTTCCGGTTGTCGAAGGCTGCCAGTCTTCTCCGCTCCAAGTCTGCGTGATGCTGTTTACTGTATTCCACTGCGCGTTTTCTGGCAGGTTCATGCAGGGAGAAACTTTTGTGTTCGCAACGCAAGCCGAACCGCTCCATGTGTAATTGGTTTTGCATTTAAAGCGGCATTCCGTTGTGCTCGCAGCTTCATTGTAAACACCGGCAGTTGATTCGGGAACCCACTTTTCACCGTCCCAGGTCTGTGTTATGCTTGAAGTCGTGTTCCACTCAGCTCCAGAAGGGAGCCCCGTGCAGTTTGCGCTCTGAGTAGGCGCTGTGTCGCACTGTGAGCCGTCCCAGACATAACCCGTGACGCAGATAAATCCGCATTCAGCAGGAGTTTTGCTGTAAACCGCGTCGTGGGAAGTCGGGACCCACACTTCGCCGTTCCAGGTCTGGGCAAAAGTGCCGTTTCTGCCGCCGTCATTCCATTGAGCGTGTTCCGGCAGGTTATCGCAGTAGACATTTCTTGTATCGGCATCGCATTTTGAGCCGTCCCAGCCGTAGTTTGTGCTGCATTTGAAGCGGCATTCGTCCTCGCTTCCTTCCAGATTGAATGATGTTTTTGACGACGGGACCCACTTTTCGCCGTCCCAGCTCTGGACTATCGCCGAAACAGTGTTCCACTGCGCATTTTCGGGCAGCTCGGAGCAGTCCTGAACTCGCGTTTCACCGGTTTCCGTGCCGGTATCGGTGATATCTTCGGTGTAGTCTTCATCAGCTGTGTCAGCTGAATCCGTATCGTCATCGTGTTCTGTATCAGAAAAATCAGTATCATCATCCGGAGTGTCTGTTGTATCGGTGTCATCCTTCGGTTCGGAATCGCCGTTGTCAGGCTGTTCCGGAGTGCCCGTGTCGGAATCGTCGTCTGTGTCTGTCGGCTCGCTGTCCGAAACATCGGTGTCGTCAGCCGGTTCATTGTCGTCATCGGGCGTAATCTGATCTTTGTCACCTTGATATGCGTCGGAATTTATGTCGTTCGGATTATTGAACTTGATTCCAGAATCGCAGGAAACTGCGAAAAACAGTGCGCAGAAAAGTGCGAAAACAAGACAGAATTGCTTCATTTTTAACCTCCTAAGAGCATCGTTTTGTCTTCAAATTGAATCAACAAAAGCGAAAAACTTTAAGGATATATATATGAAAGGCAAGTTTTTGTGCTTCGACCAGCTCAGCAACCTAAGACCAGCTCAGCAACTGTCATTTTGAGCGTAGCAATTTTCTCCTCGCCACACTGGAGAGGGGAAGAAAAAGGGTGAGGTCTTTTGCAGAAGGTCCATGTTTTTTGTTTTGGTTTTGTTGAGTTTAAGGTCTTTTTTTGTAAAGTGCTTACTAGCAGTGTTTTTCGGAGGTTCAAATGAAAAAAATATATTTTGCAATTCTGATTTTTATAAGTTTTCAAATGCTTTCCGCAGCTGAAAAGCCGGAAGATTTCCAGTTCGTGAAGAAGGTGACGGACGGAACTTTGAATTATTCGACGTTCGAGCTTTCGATTACGGGAAACGGAATTCCGGAAACGAATGTCACGAACCTCAATTCAGCGCGTATCACTGCGGAAAAGGCGGCTCAGGCCAACGCGCGGCTGAAAACTGTGAAGATCCTTTCTTCGCTCGTTCTTTCGGGCAAAACCACTGTCAAAGCTTATTTCGACGAGAAAAACCAGCCCGATTTTGTCGAGCGGCTTGTGAACGCGGCCGATTTCAAGGAAGTGACCTACGAAAGATTCTACTCGAATTCGTCAGTCGATGTCACGTACAAAGTCGATGTTTCGGGATATATCCGGAAAATTGCCGAAGCGGTAAGGGAAGGGGTGCTTCCCGCGGAAGAAAAGGCTGAAGCCGCTCCTGACGAGAGCGAGAAAACGAAGTCTGTCCTTCTCATAAACGTGAAAAAAATCGAGCCCGCGCTTCTGATTTCTGTCGTGGATGAAAAAGGGGATAAAATTTACGACATTTCGACAGCCGGAAACAGCAGAAAAAGCCCCTCATCGGTTTTCTTCGCCAAAAAGAAAGCCGCATATCTTCTTGAAAAAGCGGGCCTTTCCGGCGAAACACTTTCGGTAAACGCATTCAAAATCACCGAGTCTAAAATCGTCGTAAAAAACAGTGACGCCGAAAAGATCAGAGCCGAAATCAAAAAAGAGTGCTTCAGTGAAGGCCGGATCGTCATAGTCAGCGCGGAATAGCATGAGCGCCCTCTTGACAAAAAAGCCGGATTTTCATTAAATCCCGCGTTTTTTTGTTAATTAAATTAAAGGAAAAAAGATGTTTACGCACATTTTGGTACGTTACGACGAAATCGCTCTCAAAAAAAGGAACCGCGCATGGTTTGAGGATCTGCTTTTAAGCAACATCAGATCAAGTGTCGCCGGAGTCGCTTCGGCAAGGAAGTTCCGCGGCAGGATGGAAGTCGAGCTCAAAAGCGAAGATTCGCTTGACGATGTTGTGAACCGCCTTTCGCTGATACCCGGAATTTCAAGTTTTTCGCCCTCTTTCAGACTTCCGCTTGACACAAGTTGGAACGAAATCGTTGAAAAAGCGGTCGAACTCGCGAAAATCGCCGAAAAGGACGGCACGAAAGTTCTCAAAGTCATCTGCACCCGCTCCAACAAGGCTTATCCCGGCAATTCGATCGACATTCAGAAGAAACTTGCAGGCGCGGTTCTTTCGATAATGGACAAGGTTTTCACCGTTTCGATGAAAGATTACAACTTCGCTCTCGAAATGGAAATCGACAGCTCCGGAATATATCTTTTCAGCAAGAGGATCGCCGGAACACGCGGGCTTCCTGTAGGATGCGCGGGCGAATATCTCTCGCTTCTTTCTGGCGGGATCGACAGTCCTGTTGCGTCGTATCTCACGATGTGCCGCGGAGGAAAAGTCAACTATCTCAGTTTCTATTCACCGCCTTACACAGGCGAGGAGAGCATGAAAAAACTTGAAGATCTGGCGCGCCACCTCAAAAAATACCAGGGTGTTTCGACAAAACTTTACATTGCGCCGCTCATCGACATCCAGCTTCTCATCCGCGCAAGGTGTTTTGAAGGCTACCGCACGATCCTTTTCAGAAGAATGATGTTCAAAATTGCCGAAAGGATCGCAACCGAAAACGGCTATCAGGCTCTGATCACCGGAGAATCACTTTCGCAGGTCGCAAGCCAGACAATCGAAAACCTCACATGCATAAACGACGCCGTCAAAACGATGCCCGTCATCAGACCGCTCATAACTTACGACAAAAATGACACGATAAAAATTTCCGAAAAAATCGGTGCATTCCCGATTTCGATCAGAAACTGCCCCGACAGCTGCACCGCGTTTCTGCCTAAATCTCCGATAATAAAGGGAAAACTTGACAGAGTCCTCGCAGAGGAAAAGAAACTTGAACCTGAAATTTTTGATCTTCTTGAAGAATCTCTGAAAAATCTGAAAGTTATTGAAATCTGAGGTCTTACGAATTAATTCTTGCCAATTCGTGTGAAATACCTAAAATACTGCGTTTTTTGTTTAAAAACCTGTTGTTTCAGTGAGGTTTAAAATGAAGAAATTCAGCCTTGTTTCGGCACTTTTCATACTGTTTTTCGCGGTTTCCTGCGATTCCGGCGTAAAATTCAACAATCCGAACGATATAAATTCCGACGCATATCAGGGCGGCGGTGATGCCGAGACACAGGACATTGACAGCGAACAGTCTGACAACACCGATGTTTCGGATAGCGAGCCGACAGACACAGACGACGATTCCGACACTGACACTTCGAACAGCGATATAACAGATAACGATACAACAAATGCCGATAATGACGATACCGATAATACAGACACAGCAGATTCGACTCCGGATAATGATTCGAACACTGATCAAGGCAGAAAACAAGGTGAACTTTACGGTGAATGTTACCCGAACGACACATGCAATGCAGGGCTAACCTGCGATGTCGAAAACAATATCTGTATAAGAGACAACGGCGACACAACACCTGACGATGATGCGGACACATCAGATGCAAACGATGATTCGGGAAATTCCGGACCTGACGATGATACCGACACAGGCACAGCAGAACTGACTAAAGAAGAAAAATGTAACGTTCTCGGCGGCAACTGGAACGCATCTCAGAGCAAATGCACAAGAACACAAAACTGCCCGGACAAACCGGCAAACACAGTCTGGAACGACGGAGACATAATCGAGGGCACCTTCACGCAGACTTGGAACGTGGAAGAATGGATCCCTGCAAGCTATGACTCAAGCTACAGCCTGACCGCAGGCATCTGCCGCTACAAATGCGCAGACGGCTACACCTGGAATAACGGCGCATGCGAACAAGTTCAGACAAGAACGGCGGAATGCAAGAAACCTCTTCCTGAAAACACAGAATGGAACACAGTTGACAGAATCACGCAGACTTACACCAGTTCAGGCTGGGAACCGTCAACAACACCCGTTTACAACCCTGAACCGAGCGAAAACGAATGCAGATACAAATGCGTTTCAGGATACTTTATGAACGACGGTGTCTGCAAGAAAAACTGTGATATAAACAAGTGTTTCAAAACACACGAGTGCACTGGTGAAGCTTTAACAGGAATAGAAATGACAGGAACTGTTTCCGGTCACGGAACATGCAGCAACACAACAGGTGAGTGTCTGTGTGATGCAGGATGGATTACCGGAACTTCCGATTTAGGTGCTGGTACAACTGTTCAATGCGGTGCGCTGGTAAGTGTTTTTGAAACTCTCAACAATGTCGAGTGCACTATCTGCGACAAAAACAACCCGCCTTCGGAATACGCTACAAGCGGTTGCCCGCAGGAACTGACGGAAGATACTTCACTCTGCAACTCTATATATTCATTGACTTTCTGCGGTATGGGAGGTTCATGTTACTATGAACCGACAGGCGACCACAAACTCTACTGCGTATGCTCGTCAGGCTATCATCTTGAATACGGTGACAAATACACCGGTTACTGTGCGTCTGACACTGAAGGATAGTCATCTTTTTTCCTTCTGAATTTCAGCTATGTAATCCGCCGGAAGTGTGATGTCAGAACAGCCCGCCGTCGGGAGCTACTGTTTCATCCGAGTGGTCGATAAGATTTTTGTAGGTGTTTTTGAGAATGTCGAGCTTTGTTTCGATATCCTGAAGTTTTTCGAGTTCAAGTTTGTCGCTTTTGATATAGGCTTTCGTTCCGGAAATGAGCGCTTCCATCTTTTCCATTTTGTCGTTGCCGATTTTTGAGTTTGCGAAAATCTGGTAGAGTTTCGGTTTCATTGTTTCAAGCTCAAAAAGGTAGTTTTCGATGCTCTGGACAATTTCCTCGACCATGGTTTTTTCTGCCAGATCAAGGTAATAATCGGAGTTTTCCTCAATCTTTTTCTGAAGCTCTTCTTTTGTCATGTTGCCGGTCGAAGCAACTGTGATGCGCTGCGAAATTCCGGTATCCATATCCATTGCCTGGACTGTAACGATGCCGTTGATGTCGATTTCGTATGTGACTCTGATTTTTACTTCACCGCGTTTCGCAGGACGGAGGCCGTCAAGCTCGAATTCACCCAGAATCTCGTTTTCTGAAGCAACCGGAGAATCGCCCTGAAGCAGAAGTATCTTCGCCTTTTCCTGATTGTCGCGCGACGTTACGAAAATGTCGTCAACAGAGGTTGGAACTGTCGAATTTTTCTGGATGAGCGTGTAGAACATATCCTTTCCGACTGCGATTCCGAGGTTGTGCGGGGTTACGTCGAGAAGAAGCATCCCGTTGTCTTCGCCGCCGGCCTCGTCTTCGAGGAATTTTGCCTGAAGAGCTGCGCCGATCGCGACTGTCTCATCCGGATTGATGTTCTTGAGAATCTGAACGCCCGGACAGAAGTCTGCGAGTTCGTTCTGAAGAAGCGGCATTCTTGTCTGACCGCCGATGAGGATGATTCCCGCAAGGTTGCCCGGGGTAAGCTCGACTTCCTGCAAAGTTTTGTCGAAAGTGTTTATCGCCTTCTGAATGAAAGGCATTGCAAGCTCCTCAAGTTTTTCGCGCGAAACTTCTGTTTTATAATGTATGAAATTGCCGTTCAGCTCGGTGAGATAGGGGATTTCAATCGTTACGCTTGTCTGGATCGTGAGATTTTTCTTTGCCGTTTCGGCATAGTCACGCAGCCTCTGGATCACGAGATGATCGGTGACTTCAGGCAGGTTGTATCTCGTCGAAAGATCGTCAAGAAGATAGTCGAGCAGCGCGTTCGTGATGTCTTCGCCGCCGAGGAATGTGTTGCCGGCCGTTGCGACGACATTGAAGGTATCCTTGGAAACTTCCATCAGCGTGATGTCGAATGTTCCGCCGCCGAAATCGAAAACGGCGAGAAGTTTTTCTTCCGAGAAGGATTTCGAGAAACCGTAGGCCAGAGCAGCTGCGGTCGGTTCGTTTATGATTCTCAGAACTTCGATGCCGGCGATTGTCGCCGCGTCTTTTGTCGCCTGACGCTGCTTGTTGTTGAAGTATGCCGGAACAGTGATAACCGCTTTCGTGATTGTTTCACCTATATATTTTTCAGCGGTGCCGCGCAGTTCTGTCAGGATGTAGGATGAAATCTCCTCTGTCGAAAAATTCTTGCCTAGAGCCGGAATGTATATCTCGAGACCGTTTCCCTGCGGCCCCGGTATGACTTTGTAGGGGAGTGTCGGCAGAATGTGGCTTATCGAAGCGCTTTTGAAATCGTGCCCGATGAGCCGTTTAATGCAGTAGACTGTGTTCTCTGCATTCGTCAGCATCTGCTGGTATGCCTGCGCTCCTACGAGTTTGCCTATTTCGCCGGTCAGATCGTTCTTGACGAAACTGACAATCGAAGGGATTGTCGCTTTTCCGCCGTCGTCTTTGACAACTTCAGGTTTGCCGTTTTTAATAACTGCAACGCACGAGTTTGTCGTGCCCAAGTCGATTCCGATAACTGTCATTTTTCACCTCTGCTTTCCAAAAAAACAGCGGATATGCTAATACAAAAATATATAACATCAAATTTTTTGTCTAAATTAGAGTCAAAACGCGCAAATACTGCGGAAAATTGAAATTAGCAACCAGAAGTTCGTGTAAAATTTGACAATAAAGGCAAGTGTAGTAGGATACTGCGTTTTTTTGTTAAGGTTGTTAATTTAAGGAGAAAATCATGTCTATTCAGACTTCGGAATTCAGAAGAGGTTTAAAGATCGAGATGGAAGGAATTCCTTACCAGATTGTCGAAATGCAGCACATTCAGCAGAAAAGAAGGGCGGTTATCAAAACCAAGCTCAGAAACGTTCTTAACGGTTCGATCGCTGAGTATACTTTCCTTTCCGGCGAGCGTGTCGACAGTCCTGACCTCGAAGAAAAAAATATGGAATACCTTTATCAGGACGGAGAGCATTACATTTTCATGGATAACGAATCTTTCGAACAGCTTCCGATTGACGAAAAAGTTATCGAGGATGTAATTCCGTATATGCCTGAAAACACTCAGGTAACAGTTCAGTTCTACAACGGTTCGCCGATTTCGGTCCAGCTTCCGCAGTTCATCGAGCTCGAAGTTACCGACACCGAACCCGGCTTCAAAGGCGACACCGTAACCACTTCATACAAACCCGCGAAAGTATCGACCGGCGGTCAGGTTATGGTTCCGCTTTTCATTTCGAACGGTGATGTAATCAAAATCAGCACCGAGGAATTCACCTACATCGAAAGAGTAAAAAAATAACTTTTTAATAGGTAACAAAATTGGCTAACAACAATAACGGCAAATTTTTTCTTAAAGGCAAAAAAGCTGTTTCGGAAATCGAGCAGTTTGAGGATCTTATAAGGAAAAATCCGGATGACGACAGGGCTTATGTCCGTCTTGCAGAGCTTTATGCAAGAGCCGGCAGAGAAACGAAAGCTATAGAAACTTATGAAAAAGTTGCGGTAATTTTCGAAAAGAAGGGCTTCCTGAACAAGGCAAAAGCTGTTCTCAAACAGGCTCTGATGCTTAATCCGGAACACGGCAAGATAAATGTTCTTCTTGCCGACTACGACAAGCAGAGCGGACTTGTCAAAGACGCTGCGATGCGTTACAACACGGCGGTAACCTATTATGTCAAGATAGGCAACAAGATGGCCGCGATAAACATTCTCCGCAAAATGCTCGAGCTTTATCCCGGCAACCTGACTATTACGGTCAAACTGGCGAACATGCTTATCGCAGAGGGGATGAACCACGATGCAGAGCAGCTTCTTGTTCCGCTTGCCGAGTCGCTTAAAAACACAGACAAGGTCAACGAATACGTTTCCGTTCTGAAACTTCTTTATACTGCGACCGGCAGCGATTCGGAAATAGGAAAGACACTGGTCAACTTTTATCTGAAGAAGGGAAGTTACTCCAACGCGCTCGTAGTTCTGCAGAAACTTGTGATTGATAATCCCGACACGATAGAGTTCCTTGAAAAACTGGCGTTTGTTTTCGACAAGCTGGGGGAAACCCAGAAACTTATCGCGATATACAAGCAGATGGCTGTTGTTTACTCGAAGCACAAAAACTACTCCGAGCGCGATGAGATGTACCGCAGGATCCTTGAGCTTGATCCGGATGACCGCGAAGCTCTTCTTATCCTCAACGAAAATGCAAAACTGAGAGACATTATCTCCGACAAAATCAAAGTTTCCTCCGGTGATCTCCGCAAGGATGATCTTGTCATTGACGTTGATCCGTCCGCGAAAAATGCCGGGAAACCGCATAAAGTCACAATCCGTTCCGTTGTAAAGGAGGCAAGGTCTTTCCTTGCATACAAACTTTTCGACAAGGCTGTCGAGAAGATCAAATCGGCAGAAGGCTGGGAAAATTCGGACGATGCCTACGATGTTCTGATCGAAGCAAGTATCGAGCAGGGCAAAATCGACGAGGCGGGCGAACTTCTGATTTCGTTGATAGACCTCAAAGTTTCTGAAGGAAAAATCGAGGATGCCCGCAATCTTCTGAGTGATGCTGAAGATATGCTGGGAAGCGGCGATGCAAGGATCGAAGCCCGCAGACAGCAGCTCGCTGAGCACGAAAATGATTTTTCCGATCCTGAATCCGGTGCTGACGGCGGAGTTTTCAGCGGGATTCCGGATGTCAGTGAAGGCGCGGAGGAACAGCCTGCAGAGGCAGGTGCCATGGAAGCAGAGGCAGATCTTTCCTCAGTTCTGAGCATGCCGGAGGAATCTCCTGAAAAAGCGTCGTTTGACGAGTCTGCCGAGCCTCCGCAGGAAAGGCTTGACGAATTGGAATTCTACATTTCGATTGAGGATTTCGTGAGTGCTACCCAGCTTCTCGAAGAACTTATTGAAAGTTACCCGAATTCGGCTTTTCTGAAAGATATTAAAGCTGCTATTTCCGATAAAAAAGGAGAGTAAGGTGAAAAAAATTTCAGCATTGTTTATTTTCTGTTCGCTTCTTCTCTTGAGTCCTCTTTCCGTTTATGCGGCGATGATCAAACTTGAGATAAACTGCAAGCCGGGCGAAGAGAAAAACGAAAACAGAGTTGATATCAAGGACGGTTATTGGAAATTTCCGGTGGTGAAAATCCCGAAAAGCAAGGAAAAGGAAGCCTATTCCGTTGTGATCGAAAGCTACGACACCAAAGAAGCGAAGAACGAAAAGATCGAGATTTCCGGTGCTGAGTTCAGCCGCAGGAGCGTTCTTCTTCCGAGAAACGGAGTCATAACTTTTGACAACAAGGAGGATTTTCCGAGACAGATTTCCATTTTGCATGACGGTGAGAGTGAGCCGACAATCATCACTGTTCAGCCGAAATCTTCGGTTCAGCAGCCTTTCATCGCTGACGGCAATTACAGAATCACCGACGGGATGTTCTCTTGGAATACGGTTTCTGTAACTGTTCTGACAACCAACTATGTCTGGACTTTGAAGGAAAACAACAACAGGCGCGATGTTCCCGACATTGCTCCCGGAAGCTACACTTTGAAAATTTATTACGGTACAAGCAGGATTTATTCGGAAGCCTTCACTGTCGTGCAGAATGCTGCGCAGAATTTTACCTACAAAATAGAAAAAGGGAAGGTCACAAACCTTGACACCTACTCAACTTCGATGGATTAATTAAAGGAGACTATAAATGACAAATTTAGGTTTGAAGTTAAAAGTTTTTTTCCTTATGGCAGTTGTAATCACGGCTCTTTCAGCAGCAAATTTTCTCCTTTTTAAGGATTTTATCGTAAAAATAGACACTCAGGAAGGTGCCCAGAACGCGGCAGCTTTGGTTGAGGAAGGGCTTAAAAACATAAACTACTCCCTGATAGAGACTTCCTTTTCGATTGCAAACGGTCTGAAAGCCTCAAAAGGAAAAATTTCTTCCGACGATACTGAATCCACTTATGTTATTGTGAATAACAGCGGTGCGGTTGTTTACAGTTCGAATTTCAATATGATGAGCTCCTATGCCGGAGTTCCTGCTGTCGACAGGGCTTTGAAAGACGGTGTCGCTTCTGACGGAATGCTCGGAATTGAAAAGGAACTTTACCTTATCGGTGTTGCTCCCGTTGCTGTCGAAGGCAAGATTTTCGCTGTTGTCAGCGTCAAAAAATTCTCAAATGACCTCCTTTCGGTTTTCCCGATGCCGGTCAGAGTTTTCAGAGGTTCTGATCTCCTTGCTGAAAAAGGCGACAACAGTTGGAACTCGGTTGAAAACTCTTACGGAAAGTCCAAGCTTGATGCCGATGTTTCCGAAATGATAAAGAGCGGCGGTCAGAAGGCGCTTAACGGCTGGACGCGCATTTCCGCTTTCTTTATGCCTTACGACCTTGCGGGCGGCGAAAAAATAACGATTATCACGATGACTTCGATGATTCCCGGCTGGGAAAGTTATGACAAAGTTCTTTACATGGTTGTCGCATATTCGGTTATTGCAATTCTTATTGCGCTTTTCTTCACTTTCATAGTCACTCACGAAATTGACAAGATACTCAAAAACCTTGCTTCCGATGTTTCCAGAATGAGAGTCGGAGAAAAACTCGTTCTCAAGAGATACTCGAACGGTGCTGATATCGTCGTTTCGGCGATGAACAAACTCATCCAGCAGTATCTTGAACTTAATGAGGATGTTGACGGAATCGCGTCTTCTCCTCTCGGAAGGGAAAGAGGCCAGGCTAAAGGAATGGACGATTTCAACGCAGCTGTTCCGGATCCGTTTGCTACCGAATCTGTAGATGAAAACAAGGTGGAAAGAGAAATCCCTGAACGGACTCAGACATCTAAACCCGAAGTAAGCAGAAAACCGCGCGGAAATACGGAAGTCAAACCTGTTGTCAAAGCGGAACCTGCTCCTGCTCCGGTTGAAGAAGACTATGATGATGAGGATGAAGACAACGAAAAAACCCAGATCGCGGCTACAGTCGCTTCTGTTCAGGCAAATCCTTTCGATGTTTTGTGGGATGATTACTGCAGGATCAAACGCAAAAACGGCGAGTCTGTCTCCGAAAAGGAAAAGACCAATTTCATAGGCAAAGTCAGAACAAACAAAGCTTCGATCATGGCAAAATACAAATGTGCCGATGTTCAGTTCACCGTCGAGGAAAAGGATGGAAAACCGGTAGTCAAGGCAAAACCTGTAAATTAGGTGATTTATGAAGTTTGTATGCAACAACTGCGGATTTTCTGCGGAGATTCCGGTACGCAGGACAAATTGTCCGATGTGCGGAAGTTCAAATGTTACTTCATCAGCTGAAACAGCAAATAAGCCGGCACCGGCAGCTGAAAATGAAGATGGAAACGGGAAATCCAAGGTCAAGATTGCAGCGGGGCCGACTCAGCGCGTAACTTTGACCGATGTTCCGGCTTCAGGGGAAAAGTCCCGGAAAACTTCGCCAAAAACCGGTCGCAAAAGCAGACTTCCTCTGATAATTGCTGCGGTTGTTCTTTGTGCTGCAGCTGCTGCAGCGGCAATATTCTTCTTTTTGAAATAATCTATGAATCTCAGGGTTTCTTCAGGTGTTTTGCGCGGACGCTACATCAAAGTTCCCGACACAAATCTAAGGCCGACCGAAGAAAAGGTCAGAAGCGCTTGTTTCAATACTTTGTTTTCGATGATAGAGTTTGAAAACAGGGTTTTTCTCGATCTTTTTTCGGGAAGCGGAATTCTTGCATTTGAAGCGGTAAGCCGCGGATTTTCCTGCGCTTTTTCTGTAGAGTTCAACCCTAAGGCGGTTTCTCAGATAAAATCTGCCGCATCTGATCTGGGGCTTACCGGGCAGGTTTCGGTTGTGCATGGAGATGTCTTTTCTCTGGATTTTGCTTCTTTGGGGCGTAAATTCAACACGATTTTCATTGATCCGCCTTATGTTTTAGGGGACAAAATGCCCGGTTTGCTCGATAAAATCGTTGATTCCGGTATAATTGACGAAGTCTGCGTCATCGTTGTCGAGGGAAACGGCGAAACATTGTGGCAGAAAGCGGGCTGGAGCACAAAAACAAAGAAATTCGGTGGAACTTATCTTTCAATTTTCTATAATTGGGAGTAGTTTGATATTTCGGTAAAATGATGATTTTTAATATTTTCTGGAGGTTCCAATGTCAGGCGTGATAAAGACTTCTGAGGCTCTGAAAGTCAATTTAGCGGAGACTTTTGTCGCTTCTTACGAGTTTTCTGAGCAGGAAAAATTCATTCTCGGCGCGGTTGAAAAGCATCCGTTGCTTGAAAAAAGAATGAGGACTTTTTTCCTCGAACTCAACCATCCGTTCCCGAATTTTACAGAGGTTATCGAGGCTTACCGCTGGATAACTCTTGAAAACATGTGGGTTTTTGCTGATCTTCCCGAAAGCGGCGAACTTTTCAAAATGCTCGGCGGCTACTTCATGCAGATTTTTTCGCAGAAGCTCGATATTCCGCAGCGCAATAGGCTCCGCCAGACGATTTTCAACGTTCTGGAACTCCTTTATAAAATCCTCCAGAGCAACAAAATTCCGGACGAAGTCTTCAATTCGTATCTTGATATCACCGACACTGTTCTTGCAGACGGCAATGACGGTCTGATGGAGGCTTCGAGCTCGCTCAAGAAATATGTCGCGGAAATCTGCAAAGACGTGCGCTTCAGCGGGAGAATCTTCAAAATGATGAAGCGCGTGATGACAATAAATCTCAACTACTGGAAAAACATTCAGTCATTCTCCGACTGGCTTGAAAACAGGAAAATCGAGCACGGCGACGAGGCACTTGAAATCGAAAACGCGATCCTTTCGCAGTTCCCGCCGGAACTTTTCACAGAGTGCGAGGAGGCGATAAACAAAGCTGAAAAGTGCGAGGATTTTTTCAAACTTCCGGACTACACTTTTTTTACCGACAGATTCCGCAACACGATCGACTTCATCCCGACGCCGATATGCAAAATCTACTACATTTTCTATCTTCTCGACTTCTCTTCAATGGAAAGTCTGCGTGAATACCTTCTTTTCGACCTCAACAGAACACTTAAAATCGTTTCTATCGACGACGCCGGCGAGGCAAAACGCTTTATTTCACGTATGTTCGACTTCTTTAAACCGGTCCGTGAGCTTTTCCAGAGCGCGATCCTCGACTGCGTAAAAACGTTGGGAAAAGAGATTCTGAAACGGGGCAGCGCAGAAATCTGCGACCACTTTTTCGATGCCGTGATCCGCTTCGGATTCGTCTATCCCGAGCTCAAGGGAGTCAACTCAGACTGGCAGATGATTGTCGACAAAAACCACGTCAAAAACATCAGGACATGGCTTGAAATAATCGAAGTGAACCCTTCGAAAAGCACGAAACTTCTCTCTGCACTCCTTGTAAACCTCAGGATCGGCGGCGTTTTCATTTCCGATACCGACCTTTTCCAGAGCGACGTCACGAAGTTCCTCAACAGCCAGATCGCGCCGGCATACCACATCGCGCGCCAGATCGCCGTTCTTTTCCCGGTTTACTTCAACGAAATCGGAGCGGAAGGCGAACTCCGTAAAATTTCGACCGCGATCGACGAGATATGCCACAGAAAGGATCTTCTGACACACTTTTTGAGAAAGCAGATCCACGCCGAGAGCAACAACACACACATTCAGCTTGCGAAAGATGTCTTTATTTTCTGGCTTACCGGCAAAAAAGAGCATCTTAAAAACAAAATTCCGGACGAAATTTACGAAACTCTCGAACCGGCGGGTGAAATGTACGACGGTCTGCACGAAGTTGCGCGCTTCGTTACAAATAAAGCCGGCGGCGACTACGAAACGCTTTTCACAATGAAACCTGCGGAAGTCGAGAAAATAATCGCCGATTTCGGAGCGGGACATGAGGTCGAGCAGAAAAAAGTCGGGTATTTGTTCAACATTTATCTGCTTCTCAAGGAAAAATATTATCTGAATCCGGGCGATATTGCTAAAAAACTCAAAAAAATCACATACATACATCAGGCGACAATAGACGAGTTCGAAGCTGCGATGAACGCTTCTGACTGGAAAAACGCGGTCAGAATCGCTTTTAAAATCATGTCTGCGCTCAAAAAGACTGTTCTTTCGGAAGAGCAGACCGAAGGAGTCGAAAATATCTACTACAAACGCCACATCGCGATAGGAATTCCTTCGATGTACGGCGAATACCGCGAGCCGAAATTTGAGGCTCTGGGCATGATCTACAGGATGGAGCAGCTTGTTTCCACGATGGTCGAAAAACTTGTCTCGACGACGAAACTTCCTTATGTTTCGGCAGACAACCTGCGTGAAACCTGCGAAATTCTAGAGCTTTTCAGAGAAGGTCTCGAGCTCGGCGGCATTACGAGCGAAAGTTTCAATTCCGACCTCAAAATGCTCGAATACAGCCTTGTATCGTCAAGTTTTTCGCTGCACCAGTACACCAATATTTTTGAGTTTTTCGCCGAGGATCTGAGCAAAATCGTCTACGATTACTTCCTCGGGATCCACGACCAGAACCTAAAAATCGTCCTCGAGCAGTATATTGAAAAGCACAATCTCACTGTTTCGTCGGAAAAAGACAAAGAGAAAATCATTCATAAAAAGAGTGAGGAATTTTACCGCGACATCATTTCATCTTCTTTCCTCATGCAGCAGATCGACAGCCTGATAAACTATGTTCTTTCGATCCTGCACGGCATTCCGAAGAATCTGACGCAGGAAGATATCCACATGATCATGACCTACAAGCGCAAGTCGATAATTTCCGAAATCGATAAAAAGGATGATGAGCTCGACAATCAGGTCTTCTTCGGCGCAAAAGGGTATTTCCTTAAAAAAATCAAGGCTTACGGAATGCCTGTCCCGCACGGATTCATCCTTACTACTGAGCTTTTCAGACGTCGTGAGGCTTTGATGAAGCACCCCGAAATCGAAAAGGAAATTTACACGACAATTTCCGACGAACTTGGTATTCTCGAGGAAAAAACAGGGCTTCAGTACGGAAACCCGAACAATCCGCTCATGCTTTCGGTGCGCAGCGGCTCTGCAATGTCGATGCCCGGCGCGATGAATACTTTCCTCAATGTCGGAATGAACGACGAATTTGTCGAGCAGCTTGCCAAAAAAGAGAATTACGGCTGGACATCGTGGGACTGCTACCGCCGTCTGATCCAGACATGGGGCATGAATTTCGGCATAGACAGAGACCTTTTCGACAAAGTCATTGCCGATTTCAAAAAGGTTTACGGAGTAGAGAAGAAAATCGGCTTCAAACCTGAGGTAATGAAGGAAATCGCCCGCGAATACATGAAGATTCTGAAAAGCCAGAATGTTGTCTTCGAGCAGAATCTCCACAAGCAGCTTTTCACTTCGATCCAAGCGGTATTTGATTCGTGGAACTCGCGCCGTGCTCTGGTTTACCGCGACAAACTCCACATCGCAAGCGAGTGGGGAACCGCTGTAATCGTTCAGAAAATGGTGCTTGGAAACATCAACTACGACTCCGGAACGGGCGTTGTTTTCACCCGTGAGCCCAACGGACGCGGCAGAAAAGTCAAACTTTACGGCGATTTCGTAATGTGCTCGCAGGGCGAGGATATCGTCGGCGGTCTTGTTCACCCGTATCCTGTTTCGGAAAAGCAGCGTCTTGAAATGAAAAACGCACCGGAAATCAGTATGGAAAAAGATTTTCCTGAAATATATTCGGCACTTAACGAAATTTCGACTGAACTCATCAATAAGCGCGGCTTCGGCCATCAGGAAATCGAGTTCACCTTTGAAACATCGAAGAAAAAAGACCTTCACATTCTCCAGATCCGCTCGTATCATCAGAACGATCTTATGCAGGAAGAGCTTGTTCCCGACAATCTCACGCTGATAGGCGAGGGGACCGGCATCGGCAACAATGTTCTCACGGGTCGTGTCGTCTTCTCGATGGAGGACATCGAAAAGTGCAAACAGCTTTATCCCGGCGAAAAGATCATCGTTATGCGTCCAGATACAGTCAGCGACGATATCGACATGATTTTCGAGGCAGACGGCCTTCTCACTTCCCGCGGCGGAGCTACATCTCATGCGGCTGTAACGGCAGTCAGACTGGGAAAAATCGGTGTCGTCAACTGCAAGTCGCTCGTCCTTGACGAAATCAACAAAACATTCACTTTCGGCGGAGAGACCAGAAACGTTCTCTGCACGCTCACAATTGACGGAAGAAGAGGATTCATCTACGGGTAGTTGAAAAATCCGCGGATTTATAAATTTTTTTCGCATTCTATAAAAAAATAAGTATAATACATCGTTTTGTTTTTTAATTTCGGAGGTGTCCCATGAGAAAGTTTTTAACTATCGCTTTTTTAATTTTTGCGATGAACCTTTTTGTTTCCTGTGTTCCGGAAGATGAAGATCCGGAAGAGTACGGTGATATTGTTGACACTGGAAACAGCAGCTCCGATAACAATTATGACGACAATTCAGGCAATTCCTCAAACGAGGACAACAAACAGGAAAACAACGAAAATCAGGGCGGAAACACAGGAACTGATACCGGCGACACAGGGAACAACCAGTCCGGTTCCGGCTCAGACAACGGTGATACCGGCAGCAATCCCGGCGGTAACCAGGGCGATAACGGTGATAGCGGCAGCAATCCCGGTGAAAATCAGGATGAACCCGGTGATGATACAGAATCAGGCAACGATGCGGAACCCGGTGATGATACAGAATCAGGCAACGATGCGGAACCCGGCGATGATACTGAATCCGGCAACGACGCAGAGCCCGGTGATGATACAGAATCAGGCAACGATGCGGAACCCGGTGATGATACGGAATCAGGCAACGACGCAGAACCCGGTGATGATACAGAAACCGGTGATGACGCAGAATCCGGCGATGATACTGAATCTGGTGACGACACAGAACCGGATGGCGACACAGAACCGGATGGCGACACAGAAGAACCGGATGACGACATTGACAATCCTGAAGAACCTCAGCAGGTATGCACCGAAATCAATCTCGGCACAACACTCACAGACAACAGCGATTACTATTATTATTATGATCGTATTTATGATTATCTCTTCTATACAACATACACTCCGAAAACCGGTGATGAGTCAACAAAAGATTATTTCTATATGAACTTTGACGGTATTTCACCGTATGCAGACAAAACTTACAACCTTTCAGAAACAACCTGGAATAGTTCAACCGGAATTTTCCTCTTTGTTTATGAAGATGAATATTATGACGACTACGACGAGATTTACAAAGGCACCAAAACCTATTTCCAGAAAGAAGGAACAGTAAAAATAACATACAATTACGATTACGGTTGGTTCGGATATTACTACTACATAGAAAAGGCAGAATTTTCAGGTGTAGTGCTTAAAGAAATCAACACCGACAGCGGAGAACATGTTCCAGAAGGAGCCTGCCTTAGAATCAAGGACACAACGATTGCAGAAGATTATTAAAAAATCCTTTTAATAACGCTCGTAATTAAAATCTCTTCTTATAAAATTTCGCATTTTCCGGGAAACTGAGTATGATCTTCCGTTTTTTTGTAGTTGCAGGAGGCATTTATGACAAAGTTCTTGACTATTGCGTTTGTTATTGTTGCTGCATCAATGTTTGTTTCATGCAGCGGAAAAAATCTTGACGATTTGATTGAAGTTCCGGACACAGATGATACTGCCGATTCTTCCTCTACATCGGATCAGAACGACACCGGTCAGAGCGGTGATACAGGCGATACAAGTGCTGACACCGGAGATTCGGCTGCTGATACAGGCGACACAGGTGCTGACACCGGAGAATCGGCTGCTGATACAGGCGATACAAGTGCCGATACCGGAGATTCGGCTGCTGATACAGGCGACACTAGTGTCGACACCGGAGATTCGACAGCAGACACCGGTGATTCCGATAACGATGAAGATAACCCGGACAGCGATGACGATGCGGATTCCTCAGATTCCGACAGCGATGACGATGCGGATTCATCAGATTCCAGCGGTGATGACGATGCGGATTCATCAGATTCCAACGGTGATGATGACACTGATACCGGAGATTCCGGTGAAAATCAGCAGAGATGCACTGAAATCACTCTCAATGAGGAACTCAGCTATAAGAAAGAGTCTTCAACTAGTCATGTATTCAAAACGACATACACTCCGAACACCGGTTCAAATGATAATTTATACATTAAAGTTTTTGGCCCCTACACTAATAGTTATGCATATAAATACCCGTTGGCTGAAACGAATTGGAATAATGATGACGGATATAGAAACGGAGTTTTCGTATATATTTACGAAGACTGTGATTACAACGGCAGCAACTGCTCTCATAGCAAAATGTACTTCCAGAGAAATGGCCATGTCGATGTATCGTTGATTCGAGTTAATTCAGGAATTGACACCCTTTACGCAGATCTTATCGTCGTAGAACTTGAGGAAGTCACAATCAACGGCGCCAATACATCAACCCCTGTTCAAGGCGGAAAATGCCTTAAAATCACGGATACGCCTGTTCACTACCAGTGGTATTAAAATTCCGTTAAAACTGCTCTCTAATCAAAAAAACTTCTTTCACAAAACACCGCATCACTTCTGAAAAATTCACGCTATAAAAAATGTGTGTAACAGAATAAAATTCAAGCCTTAATCTAAAACTTGAATTGGAAAAAATGAAAGGAAATCAAAAAGGAAACCTCTCGAAAACTCTGGCGACCCCTAGCGGATTCGAACCGCTGTTAGCGGCGTGAGAGGCCGCCGTCCTAACCGCTAGACGAAGGGGTCATTGCATGAATAAAATGGATCCCGAACAAGGATTCGAACCTTGATTGACGGAGCCAGAATCCGTAGTCCTGCCATTGGACGATCCGGGAACCTCATGCTTTATTTGAAGATTCTTGCGATGACCTTGTCATCCCAGGCGATGACGTAGATTTTGTGCCACGGAGCCGATGTTTTCAAGTTGTAGAAAACATGAACCCGATAATTTTCCTCGTTGGTGAGCAGCTCGTCTTTAACCGAACTGTCGCCTACGAAAAGCGCTTTGACCTGTTTGACTGAAGTATCAAAGTCTTTCATGAGCTGATACTTGTTGTCGCCTATCTTAGAAGCCTGAGCCGGAAGATAGGCTAAATTGAGGTCTTTTGCAAAAATCCCAAAACTCAAAAGTGAAAGGACAATCAAAACGGCGGCTTTATAGACAAAATTTTTTTTAAAGTCAAGAAAAAAATTTATTTTCACGAAAAAATCTCCGTTTTCTTACCTTTTTGAACTTTAATTGCCCTGATTCTGGAGTTCTTTGATCTTGTCTTTAAGAGCTTTTTCTCTTTCCCAGATCTCTTTGAGCTGTTTTCTTGCTTCTTCGTCAGCCTTTTTGGTGTCTTCTATGAGCTTTTTAAGTTTGTCTCTCTCCTTGTTTTCAGCAACGAGCTCTTCAGGAGTGATGTGAACACCGTCGATGATGTAGAAGTTGAATGAAAGCGGCTGATCAGGATCCCACTCTTCCGGAATGTCCTTTACGACCGATTTGAAAACCTTGACCGAGTTCGGAAGAAGGGATGTTCTGAGACCTTCGTATCTCATGTCTGTGACAGGAAGGAAATTTACGGCATAGATTACGTCGCCGTTTTTGTCTTTGAAACGGACTCTGATGCCGACTTTGATCATGTCAAGGTCACTGCTGCCGTTGAGGATCGTTCCTGTGAGTTCCGCAAAACCCGGACGGTCAGGGAATTTCTTGCCTGTTATTTCATCGATTTTAATGAGTCCTTTGTAATTTTTAAGCAGATTTGCAAGTCTTGTCTGCTCGGCATTGCGCTCTGAGATTTCAGCCATAAGTGTCTGAAGCTCGACTTTGAAAGCCTCACCTTCCTTTACGACTCTGACTGTGAAGATAAGCGATGCGTCAGCATTCATTACACCGGCCATACGTCCCATGTTCGCCGTTTGTCCGGTAGCTTCGATGAAGTCCTTTGTTTCTGCGTCAATAACGATATTTGCTCTCGAAGTTCTGATTTCGTTTCCGATTTTGCCTTTGTAGGTTATTGTGGCGAAATCTTTGAAATCTTCGAATGTTACGACTTTTTTCATCTCACTCGAAAGCCAGTTTTCGTAAATGTCTTCCAACGTTCCCTGTTTGCCGTCGGAAGCATCACGGACAGCGTACAGATAGCTCTGGATGAACGAGTCAACCTGATCCTGAAGAGATTTCGTCTTGTCGCCGCAGCTTGCAAACATCAGAACTGCCAGCAGGAAAAGCGCTAATTTTTTCATAATTCCTCCTTAAAAAGTAAAAAAACAATGTTGCGCGAACATATTATCACTTCAAATATAAGTCAAGAATATAGGAGCCTTTAAGATTTATTGCCTCGATATTGGAACTTTCGCTCATAAACGGTGTGATTTTTATTGTGTAAGTCTCTCCGGCCTCAACTTTGTGAGCGATATAGCTGTATTTGTTGAAGTTCAGCGTCGGGATCGTGTCGTCTGAATAACCGATTTCAGCGTTTTCATGCATCAGTGTGACGACTGTGTCAATGTCAAATGCGGTTGTTTCGCGGTCCGGAGAAGTGAAAATATGGATCGTCCCGTCTTTTTCAGCGGTGAATTCGAAAAAGTTTTCATAAAAACCGCTGTCTGTGTCGAAAAATCCCTGATAAGCGCCGTTCGCCTTGATTTGAAGCGGGGTTTTGTCGGTTCCGTGAGTCCATTTCTCGGGTTCTGAATTCGTTTCGGAGACGGAAAGCGTGAGTCTTTCGCCAGAATTCTGTTCACATTCGCCGATATAAAGCCCGAAAATCAGATTTTCCGTCATTTCGTATTTCCGCACAAAAAAGCGCGCTTTTTCCTCTGCTTCCGGCATTGCAAACGGCATGTAATCACTGCCGAAAAGATAAAGTCCGGCGAGATTTCCGGGAACTGAAAGGGTGATTTCGGCAAGGTCCGCACTCTCGTCGAAATCCCACTTGTAGAATTTCCAGCCGCAGTCGGGAAGTTCGGTTTCAAGGCTGCCTTCTTTTGAATCGAAGGTTTCGATATCTCTGCTCCGTGTTATTTCAAACGAGTAGGGGACATCGTTTCCCAAAAGGTCAAGATACATCTGGCCGTTGAAAGGGGAAATCATGTTGATGTTGTGCGTTTCAATGCCGCTGAGCATACTTGCCCGCAGCGCTATAAGGCCGTTTCCCGTGATGTTGTATGACGAAGCCCAGATTTCTGCGATAAAAGGATTCGGGTTTTCAGGAGTGATTTTAAAACTCAGAATATCGCCTTTCTCTACTTCGAACCTGAACCAGTCATCGTCGTCACTTTCTTCGCCTAGAATATTTTTCTTTTCTTTGTCCAAGTATCCTGAAATATTGTGGGAATCAATGATGTTTGCATAGTTGAAGGTGTCGTTCGGCTCCAGTTCCTCCGATTCCGGCTGTTTTTTCATAAAAATTGTGAAATTTTCGGTTTCGGTTTCGTCGAGCTCGAGGAGGATCCTTCCTGTGACAAGGAGATAACGCAGGTTTTTCTCAAGCCGCGTGTAAATAAGCGGGTCGATTTTGTTGCTGTAGTAGTCCTCGTCATCGTTTCCGGCGGCGATTTCGCGGCTGCCGCAGTTCATAATGAAAGAAAACTTGTCGCTCAGCATATTTTCTGTATCGACATCAAACTGATAGATCCCGTTCTCCGGAAGTCTGATTTCAAGAATGTCAATAATGTCGCTGTTTTGTGAGAATTTGCGTTTGAGCGGTGAACCCGATTCGATTTTTGTGTAATTTCCGGCAGAGCATATGTGTGTTGAGACGACTCTGAACCAGTATTTGAAACCTCCGGTTTTTTTCCCGTTTCCGGTGTTGCGTTTGTCTCCGATTTCAAAGTACTGCCAGCCCGTTGCGGTTGTCACGAATGCCGGATGCTGTTTGCCGGACGGAGAGAAAACGGCGAAAGTGTTGTTGCCGAGGTTGTCGGTGTGAGCGATGTAAGGCTCAAAATTCCTCTCTCGGCTTTCAAATTCAAAAGTTATCAACGTGCCGGACGGAAGCCATATTTTGTATAGATCGGTGTCGGCAGTGTCGTTTTCAGGTTTTGCGATTTTGCCGGAGTAAGCTGTCCCTTCCTGTATTTCCAAGGCCTGAAAAGTCTCGTTATTAGGCTCGTTTTCCCTGACATATTCCATCGTATCGATGTATTTTGTATGCTCGCAGGCAGAAAAAAGGATTAAAATCAGATAAAAACAAAAATATTTCGGAAAACTGCGCGTCAAAACAGTAAACCCCGCAAAAAAACGCTTAATTATTCAGATAAATGTAAGAAAGTAAATATAAAACTTTGTACCGCACAAAATCCGATTTCTTTGTAAAATTTAAAAAAAAATATAAAGTGCTCCGTTTTTTAGTGAATTTGGAGGGAAAAATGAAGTCGTCAATCAAAGAGTTGAAACCGAAAGAACTCAGATATTACCCTGAACTTGCCAAATATAAAGGCAAAACAACCAGAGAAATCAAGCCTGTTTCCCTGTTTTCGTTCCAGAAAAGGGGCTTTGAGGCTCTCGATTTCGGAATGGATGTGAAGAAAAAAGGGTTTAACATCTATGTCGCAGGCGATCCGGGAAGCGGAAAAACTTCCAATGTTATCAAATATATAGAAGATCTGGCAAAACATCTTCCTGTTCCGAACGACGTTCTTTATGTCTTCAACTTCGAGGATTACGATTCGCCGAAAATGCTTTTCATGAAGGCGGGAAGCGGCGAAAAATTCATCAAGGATATGGACGAGCTGCTTGAAGGGTTCATCGAGCAGATTCCGCGTCAGATGGAGAGCGAGAATTTCGAGGGACTGCGTGCCGAAGTCGCCCAGACTTACCGCGACGCGATGCAGAAAAGCTACAATGAACTCGAAGCGGAGGCTGCGAAACTCGATTTTGCGCTGAGTTCGACCGAAAACGGCCTTGTTCTGAATCCTATTGTAAAAGGAAAGCCGATAGACCGCGAGAAATACGAGTCCCTGAGTGAAAAGGAGAAAGACAAAATCAGAAAAAACGAGGCGCTGCTTCAGGAAAAACTTATCGCTTACTTCCATCAGGACAGAAAGACCGAGAAGGAATACAAGGAGCAGATGAGCGAGCTTCAGCGGACGACGGTGAAGAAGATAATTTCGGAGCCGCTGGGTGATCTCGCCAAAAAATACGGTAAAAACGAGGGTGTAAGCGAATATCTTGAAGCAATAGCCGAGTTTACGGTAAACAACTTCACCGATTTCTTCACTTACCGCGATTTTCTTGAAGGGAAAGCCGATCCGATGAAGACTCTGATTCCCGATTTCAAGGAATACAAGGTCAATCTTCTCATCAACAACAAGGATTTGAAGGGGGCGCCAGTTGTTTACGAGACGAACCCGACATTCCAGAACATAATCGGCTACTTTGAGTACGAGGAAAACCACAATTCGCTTTTCACCGATTTTACGAGGCTCAAACCGGGTGCACTGCACCGGGCGAACGGCGGTTTCCTGATTATCCAGGCAGACGACATTCTGAAAAACTACTACGCATGGACCGCTTTGAAACGCGCTGTCCGCAACAGGTTCATAAAAATCGAAGATATGGACGCAGATTTCAAATACCGCGTAATCTCGGCGCCGAATCCCGAGCCTGTTCCGCTGGAAATCAAGGTCGTCCTCATCGGTGACGAGGAGATCTACCACCTGCTTTACGAGCGCGATCCCGAGTTCAGGCGCATTTTCAAGGTAAAAGCCGATTTCGAATCGGTTGTCGATGTGAGCGCATCCACGACCGACACGTTGATCGGTTTCATTTCAAGAATCGTCAACGAGGACTGCGAGCTTCCGTTTGATCTGTCGGCGATAAGACGGCTGCTTTTTTACAGTTCGAGACGCGCCGAAGACCAGTCGAAATACCGCGTTCATGCAAGCGACATCGTCGAAATCATTGTCGAAGCTGTTTACTGGGCACAGCACAAAAACAAAAAAGTTGTTTCCGAGGATATGGTCATCACCGCGATAGAAAGCCGCGAAAAGAGATATGACAGGTTCCGCGAGCACTATTTCGAGTCGATAAAGAAAGGGACGATCCTGATTGACGTGAAAGGGGCGAAAGTGGGCCAAATCAACGGTCTTGCGGTTTACCAGATCGGCGATTTCAGTTTCGGAATTCCTTCCAGAATCACGGCTAAGGCTTTTGCAGGTCAGCGTGAAATCGTAAATATCGAGCGCGAGGCGATGCTTTCCGGCGCGATACACGACAAAGGTTCAATGATTCTGGCAGGTTATTTAGGCGGACTCTTTGCCGTCAAAAAGCCGCTTTCGTTCTCGGCTTCGATTGCATTTGAACAGAGTTACGGCGGAGTCGACGGCGACAGCGCAAGTTCAACGGAGCTTTACGCGCTTATGTCGGCACTCGGCGATGTTCCGATAAAACAGTCGATTGCAGTCACCGGTTCTATCAACCAGATGGGCGAAATCCAGCCTATAGGCGGCGTAAACGAGAAAATCGAAGGTTTCTTTGAAATCTGTAACCTGCGCGGACTTACAGGCGATCAGGGCGTAATGATCCCGATTCAGAACGTCGGCAACCTCAACCTCAGCGACGATGTCGTCAAGGCGGTCGAAAACGGGAAATTCCACATTTACGCGATAAAGAACGTTCTCGAGGGAATCGAGATCCTGACAGGGGTTCCCGCCGGAACGAGAGGGGCGAACGGCAAGTTTGCGAAAGGAACGGTTTTTGAAAGGATAGAAAACAAACTTGAAGCACTCAGAGGCGACGGAGATAAATAATGACGACAATAAACATAAGCTACAAACCTGAAAAAAACGAAGATTACGTCTGGAAATGGATCGACGGGAACCTTGAAAAAATGGTCGCTAAAAAAGTTCCGACAGAAGATATAAAGCTGCTTA
Source organism: uncultured bacterium (assembly GCA_905233945.1). Lineage (GTDB taxonomy): Bacteria > UBP6 > UBA1177 > UBA1177 > UBA1177 > UBA1177. The sequence goes on from CAJOFY010000001.1 coordinate 131,459, forward strand.
TTGACAGAGCGCGGGAAGTCGTTGAATTTAAGGGAAAAACGATAAAGGGGCTGATGACTTTCAAAAACGGGATTATAAACATAGACATTGACATTCCGCTTCTTTACAGGATGTTCGGCTCGACGATAAGGGCTTCTATTCTCGATATTTTAAAATCAATCTGAAAAGTTCTGAAAAAATCCTATACAGGGAGATTCCGGCTATTTGGTTTCGCTTTCCGGAACGATGATCTGGACTTCTTTTTTCGACAGATACGCACCTTCGCCCAAAACCATGGCCTCAGCTTTGTAGAGAACCGGAGCGCCAGAGGTGTTTGTGCAGAAATCGTTATGGAACTGGACATCGAAAGTTACGATTGTGCCGGGATTGACTTTTTTGAATTTCATGTTTGCAGCGTCAATTTCGGCTCCTTCGGGCGGCTCGGCCTTGACAGGAATTCCGCCGAGAATGAATTTCGAGATGTTCTCGTCGTTGCAGAATTCGTTCGAGTTTCCTGCGACCCATACATCCATCTGAACGAAAGTGGTGAGAGATTCGATAGCTTCGCCTATCTTTTCGCTCATAGCCTTGCCGTCAGCTGCAACCGCATCGTTTCCTACCGTGAAATTGAAAGATTTTCCGTTTGCGTCAAGGGTTCCTGTTACATTTGAAACAGTTTCAAAAAAGTTGGAAATATTCTTGTTTCCGCTGGTGCCGGAAGAATCAATTCCTATGAATTTTGCATTCTCGGCCACCATTGTCTGAAGAGCCAGGTCTGAAGCTTTTTCGTTGGCAGGAGGCATATATGTGTCTGTCGGCGGTTCATCCGTGATTATGATGAGAATGGGCATAGCCTTTTCACGGAAGCAGAGACCTGCACGGTCACCTATCCGATCTGTGCAGTCTGGAAGCGGAAAGTCGCAGGTGGCTTTTTCCGATGACATTCCTGGCATCCATGCGACTTCCGGTTCAGTTGAACAAGGTCCGTAAATATCCTCGCTTATTGTCGCGGCATAAAGGACAAGCCAGTCGCATTCCGTACCTCCACTGGCTAGCGGAGCACTGTCGACAGCCGCTTTGAGTTCGTCTATATCTTTGGTTATGAGAGTGTCAACCTTATAAATACTCTCCATGTTGTCGCTGAAATCCCTGAAGTGGACGAAAGCGTAGGCTGCATCAAGTGTTCCTTCGTTCAAAGTAGCGATTTTTTCCACGACATCGCTTTTGATTTTTTCCTGCAGATTTGCCTGTTCAGCATCCATTGAACCCGAAAGATCAAGCAGGAATGCAACGTCTATTTTTGAAATGTCGGTGTCAAATTCCCATGTTCTGCTTGCATTCCAGTTTGCGTTGAAAGGAAGGACAACATAGATTTTGCCGGCAGGAACATGGCTGTTGTCATCGAGCGGATCGGTGTTGAAAGCGATTTCCGCCATATCGTCGTCGCCGTCGCCGTCGGTGTCGGTGTTGCACGGGTCTGTGCCGTGCTCTTTTTCTTTTTTATCTGTAAGTCCGTCGTTGTCGCTGTCTTTGTCAAGAAAATCGGGGATTTCGTCGCCGTCGGTGTCTTTGCAAGGGACGCTCGGGCATTCCTCGTTGTCTGAAATGCCGTCGCCGTCGCTGTCTTTGTCCAGACAGTTCGGCAGAGAATCGCTGTCAAAGTCCTCGCATCCTTCTATGCCGTTCGGAATGCCGTCGCCGTCTGCGTCTTCATCATCCTTGCCGCAGATGCAGCTGCTCTCTTCTTCGTTTTCGGAACTGCTGCCGGAATCAGACGGATCGCCGTTGCTGCTGCCGGAATCGCCGTTGTCGTTTCCGTTTCCGTTTTCGGAAGATTCAGTGTCGCCCGAATGCGAAGAATCGGACTGGTCAGTGTCAGTACCGGTGCCTGTTCCGTTTCCTTCATCTTCATCGTCCGCGCCGCATGAAATGACAAAAAACGAAAACAATAAACAAAGCATAAAAATCAATGACTTTTTCATGACTGCTCCTGTAAAAAACTAAAATCAAACAAAGAATTATATAAATAAAGCATTTAAAAGCAATAGAGAAATTCAGAATATGCTTTGCTGTGATATTTCGTTGCGTATTTCGATATTTTTTATGCTTTTGAGGGCAGAGAGCCACTTTTCGGAAAAGTTTCCGGACATTATGGTTCTTTTCGGACACTTTTTTACAATAAAATTCTTTATTTCAGGAAGGTCGCTGTCTGAAAAATAATCCGGACCGGCGGGAATAAGCAGAGTCATGTTTTCTGCAAAAGGGAGATGGATTTCAGGCAGAAAAGTCATGAAATAAATTTGTTCGTTGATGAAAAAATTGAATTTGCTTCTGTCTTCGGCCATTTCCGCCATTTTTATATCGAAACTTCCCACTTTGACTGATGTTTTTTCCGAAAATTTGAGAAATTTTCTTATTCCCATCGATTTTGCGATCTCATCGGATGTTATCCTTGTTTTTTCTTTGAGGCTGAAGGGGATTTCCATACTTTTTGTAAGGACAAGTATAGCTGATTCGTTCGGTATTTCTGACGGAAGGTTTATTTCAAGATTCCTTCCCAGATATGTAAGGTGATGTGCGGAATGAATCAGCATACTTTAATATTTTTCCCAGATTTCGTTCATTATCCTGTCGCGCAGAGCCCACATCGGCTTGAAACTTTTTGACGGAAATCTGTTTATTGCGAAAGTGAAAAGGTAAAGTTTGCCGCTTTTGGCCTTCATTATGCCTGAAAGTGCCGCAACGCCTGTGAGTGATCCCGTTTTTCCGCGGACAAGACCTGAGTTTTCGGTGCTTGTGTTGGCGCGCTTCAGTGTTCCGTCCTCGCCCATGACCGGAAGCGACGAGAAAAAGTCGATGCTGTTGTAATAATCGGCGAAGACATACTTCAGCAGCTTGATGTAGAAAGTGCCGGTAAGGTAATTTTTGTCGTTTCCGAGACCGCTGCCGTTTACGATGTCAATTGTCTCGCCGAGTTCGTTTTTTGCAAAATCTTTAAGAATTTCGACGCCTTTTTTGACATCTCCGCGCATTGTGGCCCCAAGGTAGAACTGCAGACTGTCGGCAATGAAATTTGAAGAGTAAAGGTTCATTGTCCGTATTATGTCACGCAGCGGATTGCTTTTGTATGTGAAATTGATCCTTTCCTCGGCTGAGAAAAAATCATCCTGCAGCTGCTCGCGTGTTACCGGCGTGTTTTCGTTTTCGCCCATCAGATTAAGAAGTGTTACGACAAAATACCGTGTCGGATTTGCGACTCTTTTGAAGACAGCCTCGTGTTTTGTCCGCTTGATTCCGATGGTTCCCTTGATTACGATTTCGGTTTTGTTTCCTGCGCCCTGTGCCCCGACAACAAGCTGGTTGTCGGCGTTGTCACTGCCGGTTGCAGTGTTTTTTACCGAAAAGTAACTGCCGGGAGAGGAGAGTTCGACTTCCACCGGTTCGCCTTTTTCATGTCCTTTGATAAAAATGGCGACCGCGTTGTAGTTCAGGCTGAGAGGGGAGATGAACGCAAGATAGCCGTTGTCGCCTTTGTCGCCGCTTTCTGCCGTGTAAATTCCTTTTTTCCCGTAAAGAAAATCATCGACCACAACTTTTTTTATCTCTTTGACGCCGAGCCTTTTGAGATCTGAAGCTAGAACCCACAGCTTTTCAACTACCATTTCGGGATCGCCGCCTGCCTTGATGTAAAGCGTTCCCGTCGTGGAATCGAACGAGAATTTTGTAAGAAATTTGAAACCTCCGCCGAGGTGCTTCAAAGCTGCCGCGGAAGTGAGAAGTTTGAGGTTCGACGCATAGGAAAAAGGCTTGTCGGCGTTTATGCTCAGGACATTTTTATGTGTTTCGGTGTCGTAAAGCACGAGCGAGATATTTTCTTCCGTGACCGGAGAAAAATCAAAAACAGGAGCTTCTGCATAGGTAACCGAGTAAAAAAAAGCTAAAAAAACAAAAAGCAGTTTTTTCATTTTATTCTTTTGTCTCTTTTGGTTTTCTGGGTGTTCTGCCTTTTCTTGCCGGTTTTGCAGGAGCCGTTTCAGGCGCCGTTTCTACGGGTTTCGGTTCGGATTTCGGTGCTGGTGTTTCCGCAGGTTTTTTAGGTGTTCTGCCTCTTTTTGCCGGTTTTTTTGCAGGTTCGGGTTGTAGAGACGTTTCATGAAACGTCTCTACGGGTTTCGGTTCCGGTTTTTGAGATGTATCAACCGTCTGTACGGGTTCGGGTTTCGGCATCGGTTTCTGTTCCTGTTTCGGAGCGGGTTTTACCTGAGCCGTTTCGGGAAACGTCTGCACAGGTTCCGGTTTTACAGGAGCCGTTTCGGGTGTGGTTTCTGCGGGACGCTGGTTGTTGTTTCTGTTGCGTCCGTGCCTGCGGTTTCTTCTGCGTCTTCCTCCCTGCTGCTCACTGCCGTTCTGCTGTTGCCCGTTCTGATTGTTCTGCGGTTTTTCGGCAGGTTCGTGTTTCGGCTGGTCTGAGGTTTTTTTGACATCGGGAATATCGTCGAGATTCGCGAAGTCGTTTTCCATAACCATTCCGGAAATTATCGGCTCAAGCATATCATGGATTTTGGTCTTTGCAGCATCATAGATCAGTTTGAAAGTTGCGGGAATTTTGTCCGACTGGTCGATCATTCTGTCGATTGACTTGAATGTATCAATGACAAGCTCTTTCTTTGCTTTTACTTTCTCGTTTTTGTCAATGATGCCGTTGACTACGGAAACACCTTTGGAAATTTCTTCGACAAGGGCTGTAATTTGTTCACGTGTGAGAAATTTGCCTAAAACTTTCTCGAAAAGTGAAGTGTCTTTCATGAGTTTTCCTCTATTTGATTGAATAAAATCAGTGACTTGTGGTTAAATAAGTTTTGCGAGTATTTTGTAGAACGGAGCAGTGAGAGCCTGCGGAGCGTCAATTGTTCTCAGATATTCGATTTTCATTTCGAGCGAATCACGGAGCAGATCCTTGTATACCGGGTCAGCCGAGAATTTCGCGGTGTCGTAAACTGTATCGAAATCCTTCTTGACGTTCTTGAATGTTCCTTTGTCGGGAAGATTGAAGCCAGGAAGAGCTTTCCACTCTTTCCAAGCTATTTCGTTTCTTGCAATTTTCGTGTAGACCGAAAGAATGAGGTCGTCAGCGAGCGAATCCCGCGTTGAATCACTGTAGGGCTCTGTGTTTACAACGATAAGTCTGAATTTGCCTCTTTTTGCGATTTTGGTGAAAACCTCGATTTCACTGTCAACAGCCCATGTCGCATCCGAATTTCCGCCGGGAATGACCTTCGAGTCTGAGCAGCAGTCACATTCCGTGGTGTAGGAGAACCACATTGAAGTGATGAGGTCAGGATCCTTGATCATTGAAACAGGCGGAAGGGCGCCGTCGTTGACCATGAGGACTAAGTATTCAGGCATCGGGAAATCTTTGTCTTCCTGGGTGAGCAGCGTGTGGATTTTTGCGTTCGGGGAAAGCATCGGGTTCAGGATGAACTCTTTTTTGTCAGAAGCGGTCTTTACAAGAGCCAGATTTTCTGCCGAAACAATCTGCGGTTCCGTTTTTGATGATGCGATGACACTGTCGATCGAGCCGAAACCGTTTCTTCCGAAGTTGATGACGAATTTCTTTTTGTTCTGGGTCGATGCTATCATAAGAAGACCCGAGTCGCCGCTTGTCGTTACCGAGATTTCTTCGTTTTTTGCGGGAGTTTCCGAAGCGTGTACATTGAGACCGAAGAAACTTCTCTCATCTTCGCAGCAGGAAACTGTCATAAAAGTTGTAGCCGAAGTTTCGCTCTTTTTGTTGACAGTCTTTTTGATTGAAATTGTTTTAACTGTTCCGTTTACAGGAAGGAATTCGCCGTTTGTCGCCTCAACAGCGGTGTTCCATGCCAAAACCTTGACAGCTTTCCTGATTTCGGAGAAGTTCTGCGCACCGAGAAGAAATGCTGTGTTTGTTTCTGTGTCATAGATCATCATAAGTCTCGGAGGCTCTTCCTCGGTTTCGTTGTGGGCTTTCGATTTCCAGTAGAGCCACTCTTCGTTTTCCCATTCGGGGTAACATACGATTCTTATCGAAGGCATGTCGATTTTGCGGCTTTTTGCATAATTTTTGGAAGTTTTTTCGTCTATCGGATAGTAGTGGATTGCTGTGTCGAGAAGGAGTTTCGGGAACTGTGTCGGTACAGTAATGTCAATTTTGCAGTTGAAATCGGTGTTGTCGGTAAGATAAACGGAGTGAACCAGCATTTCGCGCTGGATGAGATCGAACGAAGCTCTTCTGACTATGTCGAGAAGTTCCTCTCTCTCGTCTGCCGAATCAGGGTTCTCGAGAGCTTCCTCTCTTGTCGGGACGATGCGGACAAACCAGTCTGTGTCGCAGGAATCCTCTCCTGTAAAGTCGGAGATGACATTCGCGTCTTCCGGAAAACTCTCATCGATTTTCGGCATTGTCTGGCTTGAAAAAACCGCACTTGTCTGCTGCATTGCCGCCGCGTAAAGATCTTTTACGGAAATTTCGGAAGATGCCGGCGCGTTCATGATTGTGACTGCCAGAGCCTGAAATTCCGAGACATTTTTTCTTGTTCCGACTTCGATAAAATCTAATGTACTCATCTTTAATCTCCTAAATTATCACACAAATTCAAAAAAACGGGCGATTATATTAAAAATTATGAAAATATCAAATAAATAGGGTTATTTTTTATTGTTTTTCAATTTTATACCGTTTCCGCGGTCTTCTTTTTTGTTTGATTTTTCAGGGGTCCGCTTTTTGTCAGAGGTCTGAAAATGCTCAAGAGATCTGGAAAGTTTTTCTCTGATGAAAAAGAAATCCCTGCCGCTCACATCGTCGTTTTTAAGATCCAGTGTCGTAGTCATCAGGGCCAGATAAAGAAAAACGCAGAGCGCTGCGACGACAAAAGTCCTGAAAGTATAGACTGCGATTGAGTTGAGAAGCCTGTCTTTGAGGAAAAAGCGGGGAAAAGACCACTTTTTTTCAATAAAATCGCTTACAGCTGCGGCAAAGAATTTCAGATAGTCCGATTCCGCCGCAATGGCGTTGTGTATAAACGTCTGTTTCGGTTTGAGGTATGCCGCCGCACCGCTGCATTTGTCTATTTCGGAGTAGAGAGAATCAGCCACGGTTTTTACCGCATGACGGTTTTCTATTATTAAAGTGTCAATGGATTTCAGCTGCGAAATCACGATAGGTTTGACTCCGTGCACCTGGTCGATCTTGCTTTTTATCTCGAAACTGTAATTACCTTCTGTTTCGAGCATGGCGTTCACGACGTTTATACGCATAGCCGTGCTTATCACTTTCGAGTAGAGCAGCATCGATACAAAACCTTCGTCAATAAGCATTTCGAGGATGGTTTTCATCTCCTTGCTTTTCTGTTTTTCGCATTTCACCAGTTTTTCACGGGAGATAAAACCGGAATATTTGATGATGTCGAGGACAGTCTTGTCCATCGTTGTTTTCATGTTTGACGAGTAGATGATCGAGCCTTTCACAAAGAAGAAATAGTATTCGTTCCGCGGTACTTTGAGTTTCAGTATTCCGGTAAGTCCTGAAAGCGACGCTTCAGTCAGTGCGTCAAGAAGTTTCATGTCGCGGATATCCCCGGCAAAAGCGATTTTTGCAGTTGATTTTTGCAGTATTGAAACCGGCATTATCCTCTCCTTACGGCGAACAGAGCCCTTATTACGGAAATGGAGTAAATTAACAGATTTATGGAAATTATTGCGATTTTTATTATTGTTCCGTCAGGTTTGTCAACGACCAGCCCCATTGTGTTCATGAAGTAGACAAGCGTTACAGTGAGGGGAACGGCGAGGTAGATCGAACCTTCAAAAGTTCTGTCGATGAAAAGCAGACCGCCGCCGGGAATCGTAAAAGTAAGAATGTTCATTATTATCGAGCGGCGCCGGAAAAAGTTTTCGCGTCTGTTTTCGTATATTTCTCGCTCTCCGCGTTTGAAAAGCGTGTAGTCGGCTTTCATAAGTTTGCAGACGGCGCAGACATCGTTTCCGCCGGCGTTGCATTTCGAACACATAACAATTCCGCATTCCGGACATCTTGAAATTTTGAGCGAACCTAAATAAGAATATTTAACAAGGACTATAAACAGATAAAACAGAAGCATCGAAACGGTGTAAATAAGGAATCTTATTGCTTTTTTATTGATCTCGGCATTGTTTCCGTAACAAAGGTATTTCCATGTTTCCGAAGCGTCCGAATGATAAATGTAAGGGTATGAAAAAGAATCTGAGGAAGCGGAATATATGAGATTTTTTTCAAGTCTGGCGCTTTCTTCCTTGAAACCGTCCTCGTATAGAACTTTTGCCAGATTATAACCTATTTTCGGATTGCTGGTATTCTCGTAAGCCTCTCTGAGATAAGGAACAGCCTCCTTTTGGTTTCCGTTGGAAGCGAGGGCTACGCCGAGTGCGTTCGAAAGCATGTTTTTTATTTCCGGATTCTCAGCTGAAGCGAGCTCTTTTTTAAGGTTGAATGCGGCCCTTCCGAAGTTGCCGTTGTAGAGAAAGAGAAAGCCTTTTGCCATGTGTGCTCCCGGCTGGGAAAGGTCGATGTTTTCTTCCGGCAGAAGATCGGGGGAGATCAGAGCGAGCAGATGGTTGTATGCGGCATCCTGGTCATATTCGCTTGCTCTGCTCTTTTCTGCTGTCATTGATATAGCCGAAGTTATTATGAACATGAAGACGGCGATGTGGAGCGTTATTTTTTCTGCCCGTGTTCCGATACCGCCGAAGAATGATAAAAAAGGAATCAGAATGAAAATAACGTTGCGGAAATTACCGGATACAGTCCATACCGATACGACGAAAGTTATGAAAAAACCTATCGCATAAAATTTCGAGAAGCCTACAAGATGTTTGTATTTGTGGATGATGGGACCGGTGTGCTTGAGAAACATTATACCAATGAAGATTGAGAAGAATATCAGGCATATAGCTGACAATTTCCCGACAAAAAGATAAATGACCGAGTCGGCGAATGCAAATCTCAGCGACCTGTCGGCAGCCTTGAAAAAACAGGTGACTATTTTGTCCGGTCTTGTCGGCGCGAAATGGAAAAGGCGGACAAGATAGTGGTGGTGCACTTCAGGCAGGGAGTCGGAAAATTTAACCGCAAGATCGGCTGCAGCAAGCTGTATCGCAGGATCGGCTTTTTCCGTGGATTTTATGAGATAGAGAGAACATCCGAAACAGTTGGGAATATTCATTTCGTGCATTTTGGAAAGGTACGGTGTCGCTGCTTTCACCAGAACTTCCGGAGACTCGCTCACAAGCGCGCTGTTTATGTCGGAAACGAATTTACGGCTGTTGAACGTGTCAAGATGAAGAGTTTCTGATAGCAGCGGGAAAAAGAAAAGGAGTAACAGGAAAATAAGCGGTATTTTTTTCATAAACCCTCCCAAAAACCGGCGAAATATAACACAATATCAAAATCATATCAATTTTATATGTTGCTTTTTTATTTCGCATTCCTATAATTCGCCGTTTTTTGTTCAACTTTAACTTTTTTTGGAGGAAAAAATGGCTGTTAATCTTAAAGGAAGAAATTTTCTGACACTCAAAGACTTCACACCGGAAGAGATCCGTTATCTTCTCGATCTTGCACACAACCTTAAAGCAAAGAAAAGAGCAGGCATCAAAGGCGATCTGCTTGAAGGAAAAAACATCGTTCTTCTTTTCGAAAAAACTTCGACGAGAACCCGCTGCGCTTTTGAAGTAGGCGCAATGGACGAAGGCGCAGGCGTAACATTCCTCGGCTCGAACGACAGCCAGATGGGCAAAAAAGAGTCGATCGAAGACACAGCGAAAGTTCTCGGCAGAATGTTCGACGGAATCGAGTTCCGCGGATTCAAACAGGAAACTGTTGAAACACTTGCAAAATATGCAGGCGTTCCGGTTTGGAACGGTCTTACCGATCTTTACCACCCGACTCAGATCCTCGCTGATTTCCTCACCATCGAAGAGCACGTTGCGAAACCCCTCAACAAAGTAAAATTCGTTTACTGCGGCGACGCAAGAAACAACATGGGCAACAGCCTTATGATCGGTGCTGCGAAAATGGGAATGCACTTCGTATCCTGCGCTCCGAAAGCACTCTGGCCTGACAGCAAACTCGTAAAAGAGATGAAAGAAGTCGCTAAAGAGACCGGCGCAGTAATAGAATTCTCCGAAGATCCGATCAAAGCTGTAAAAGACGCTGACGTCATCTACACCGACGTTTGGGTATCGATGGGCGAAGAAGCTCTTTTCGAGCAGAGGATCAAACAGCTCAAGACTTATCAGGTAAACATGAAGATGATAAAGGCTACCGGCAATCCGGACGTTATCTTCCTTCACTGCCTTCCGAGCTTCCACGATCTCAACACCAAAGTCGGCAAAGAGATTTTCGACAAGTTCGGCATCAAAGAGATGGAAGTCACCGACGAAGTCTTCAGAAGCAGATACTCCAAAGTTTTCGACGAAGCAGAAAACAGAATGCACACAATCAAAGCGGTTATGTGCGCAACGATAGGAAAATAATTTTCAATTCAGGGCGCGCTGATCTCCGGCGCGCCTGCTTTTTTTTATCTCCTTATCTCGATATATCGATATTACGATGTCACGATATCGGAAAAGGCTTAAGCTTTTTCCATGGTTATCTTTGCTGTTGCGTGGTAAATGAAGAACGCTGTGATGCTCGTTGTTGAGATAGCGGCAAAAATTCCTGTTACATCCGCGATTTTTCCTCCCAGCCAGACTGCCGGAATGAGCATGATTATCGTACGCATGAAGTTGAGCATTGTCGAGCGGATCGGTTTGTGAAGGCCGTTTATGACGTTTACGCACATGATCGAAGCTCCGATCGCCGGGAAGGAAAGTCCGATTATGAGCATGTATTCCATTATATATTTGAGGACTATGGGGTCTTCAGTGAACATCGAGGCGATATTCCGGCGGAAAATGATGAAGACGAGCATCATGAATGCTCCCCAGCAGAGCGAGAACATTTCCGATATTTTGAGCGCTTTTTTCACACGGTCGATTCTTGCCGCACCGTAATTCTGACCGGTGAAGGGAAGTAGTACGCTCGAAAGCGAGAATACGCCTACGAGAAGGAGCGAATCTATCTTGATCCCGGCACCTAAAGAGGCAACTGCTTCATCGCCGTAACCAGCTGTAATTCTTGTAACTATCGCGTTTGAGATGGGCATGAGCATGAGTGAAAGCGAGGTGGGGATTCCTAGCCAGAGGACTTTTCTCCACGAGCCTAAAGTTACAGAAAGTTTAAATGTGGAAAAGTCGAACATTTTCATTCTGAAGTGCATGAAACTTACGACTAAAGCGGCGCTCGCTATTTTTGCGATCATTGTTGCTAAAGCGGCTCCTTCGATCCCCATTCTCGGGAAAAAACCGATGCCGAATATGAAAAGCGGATCGAGAATGACGTTTATCACTACGACTGTCACCATGATGAGTCCCGGCGTTTTCGTGTCTCCGGTCGCTCTGATCTCGTTGTCAATGACTGCGGGAACGGCGCCTACCGGCATTCCGTAGCAGCATATCCGCATATAGCGCAGGACAAGTTCAAGCGTTTCACCTTTTGCGCCGAGAGCGCTAAAGACAGGTCTTATCGTAAGCAGACCTGCGATGCCGAAAAAAGTTCCGAGGCAGATTATGAGAAAAAGGCTGTCGGTCGAAATGCGCTTGACCTCAGGAAAGTTTTTCTGCCCGATGGCACGTGAAATGACGGCGCTCGTTCCGAGTCCGATACCGAAAAGAAAGTGGTTTACGAGCATGACGACAGGGAAGGTGTAGCTCATCGCGGCGAGCTCGAGCGTTCCGAGTTTGGAAACAAAGTATGTGTCTGTCAGGTTGAAGGCCGTCATCGCGATGTGGCCGATGAGCATGCCCAGAGCCATGTCCAGCAGGATCTTCGGGATCGAACCTTCTGTGATATTTTTCTTCATAAAACCACCAAAAACAAAAAGCCGCGGAAGTTAGCACGGAAAAAGTCAATGAGCAAATTTTATATGTTGGAAAAATTTTTTGGTTTTTATTTGACTAAGTAATTTTTATTACTTATAAGGCAGCGATTAGTGTTCCTTGGGTTGTTTTTTTAATCCTTTTTTTTATGGAGGTTTATATGAACAAGTATGTAGAAAGCGTTATCGAAAACGTAAAAGCGAAACACGCTAACGAACCCGAATTCGTTCAGACTGTAGAAGAAGTTCTTTCTTCTCTTTCTCCTGTTGTTGACGCTCATCCTGAGTATGAGAAGGCAGACCTTCTTAACCGCATGACTGAGCCGGAAAGAATGTTCACATTCAGAGTTGTCTGGACCGACGATCAGGGCAACACCCACACCAACCGTGGTTGGAGATGCCAGTTCAACGGCGCGATCGGACCGTACAAAGGCGGACTCCGTTTCCAGAAGAACGTTTACGAAGGAATCATTAAGTTCCTCGGCTTCGAGCAGACCTTCAAAAACTCGCTTACCGGTCTTCCTATCGGCGGCGCAAAAGGCGGCTCGGACTTCGATCCTGCTGGCAAATCTGATGCAGAAGTTATGCGTTTCTGCCAGAGCTTCATGACAGCTCTTTACCGTTACATCAGCCCGGACATCGACGTTCCGGCTGGCGACATGGGTGTAGGCGGAAGAGAAATCGGCTACCTCTATGGTCAGTACAGAAGACTTAAAGGCGTTTGGGAAAACGGCGTTCTTACCGGCAAAGGTCTTACCTACGGCGGATCGCTCATTCGTCCTGAAGCTACCGGTTACGGCGCAGTTTACTACCTTGAGAACGTCCTCAAACATGAAGGCGACAAAATCGAAGGAAAGAAAATTGCAGCAGCTGGTTTCGGCAACGTTACATGGGGTATCTGCAAGAAAGCTATGCAGCTTGGCGCAAAAGTCATCACCCTTTCGGGTCCTGACGGATACATCCTTGACGAAGACGGCGTAGCAACTCCGGAAAAGGTTGATTACCTTCTTGAAATGAGAGCTAAAGACCCGATGCACGTTAAACCGTACGCTGACAAGTTCGGCTGCAAATTCATCCCCGGCGAGAAACCTTGGGGCGTAAAATGCGATGTCGTTATGCCGTCAGCTATGCAGAATGACGTCAAAATGCCGCAGGCTGAAAAGATCGCTGCATGTGGCGCAAAATACTACATCGAAGTCGCAAATATGCCGACCACGAACGATGCACTCAATTTCCTTCGCGCTCAGAAACACATCATCGTTGCTCCGTCGAAAGCAGTTAACGCAGGCGGTGTAGGCGTTTCCGCACTCGAAATGTCTCAGAACAGCGAAAGACTTGTTTGGACCGCTGAAGAAGTTGATGAAAAACTTAAACAGATGATGAAGAACATCCACGACAACTCTGCAGCAGCAGCTGAAAAATACGGCCTTGGCTATGACCTCGTTGCAGGTGCAAACATTGCCGGATTCGAGAAAGTTGCAACCGCTATGATGGAACAGGGACTCTTCTAATCGAACCTGTTTTACGGTTTTTTGCGGGGAGCTTCGGCTCCCCGTTTTTTTTGCCTTTGATTATTCCGTGAATATGAGATTATGATAAAGAATAGTACTTTTTTTATTTGTCGGATTCGGATTCAACCGACAGTTTTCTCATGAAGAATTTGCCGAAACAGAAGAGTGTTACCGGCGTGAGAAGCGCCATTGCGCCTATCCAGAACCAGATCATCGCGTGGTCCGGAGAAGCGGGAAGGGGATGTCCGTTCTCGAACGGGGTGTAGATTTTTATAAGAAGTCCCGACATTGGTCCGACGAAGAATTTTGCCGCGAACCACGGCAGGATCGAAAGGGCGATGTAGGTGCCTTCCTTTCCTTTCGGTGCGATCTCAGCGGTGAACTGCATGAGTCTGGGCGACCATATCGATTCACCGATCGTGAAAATGAATATGAAGAAAATAAGCGGCCAGTATTCTGCAACTGCCGTGATCCCCGACATTTTTTCAGGAGAATCTACAAGTCCCAGCCATTTTATGAAGACGAGTTCGCCGAGCGGAGTATTCGTCAGACCTTCGAAAAATGAAGGGGGAATGACTGCGATGAAGCATGCGAGCGAGGAAACGATAGAGCCGATGATCATCATTTTGTAGGAGGAAGTCTTTTTCGTGATGTAGGAAACTATCGGAACCGCGAAAATGATGAGGACTGAGTTCAAAAATCCGTAGATATTGCCTATCGGAGCGCCTTCGCCGAGAACGCTTATGCCGTATTTCGGGAAAGTGTAGGAGAAGTGGAAGAAGACGCAGCGGACGAAAAGGGTGAGGGCTAAAATTCCGATGTAGATCCAGAAAGTTTTTTCGACAACGACGTTTCTGAGCATCGTCGCGACATCTATTGCCGAGTTTTTGACCGATTCAAGGCCGCTTCCGAGCTCTTTTTTCGGCGTTTTGACGACTTCGCCTTCATCGTTGATTTCGATATTGCCGCGGATGAAGCATGCGACGATCAGACTTACGATGGTAAAGCCGAAACCGATGACGAAAACCATCTGGTAAGTCGTGAAATGCATTCCCAAAAACATTGTTCCGGCGTTCTCGTTGACAGCTCCTGTCGCAGCGTCGGTGACAGAGAAAAAGCCTCTGATTTTGTCAAAAAGCATCGAACCTATCGCGTAACCTAAGTTCATGAGAACGTAGAAAAGGCCGAATCCCATCGCCGCGGTGTCTTTCGTCGTGTATTTTTTGATGGCAATAGAAACAAGCGGTCCGACAACGGCGAAACCCATCGCCATCGGAATGAAACCGAGGACGAAAATAAGTGCCGGATTTGTGACGAACGACATGAAAAAACGCGAAAATAAAAGGAAAAATATGCTTATGAGAAGCGTTTTCCTGATCCCTATCGTGTCAACGACAGCACCAGTCAGCATACCGATGATCGAAAGGAGGATCGACCACACCATGATGTATGAACCCGCACCTAAATCGCTGATCCCGCAGTCTGCCGTGAGCCAGAGAGTGAGAGTGAGGTTCATCGCCATGTAGGCGGTGTATTCGATTATGTTGTAGATGAAAAGGAGCCACATGTCGCGCGGACTTTTCCTGAGTCCTTTCGCATAGCTCCAGATGATCCCGCCGAATGCGAGAACCGCACCGACAATAAGTGAATAAGTAATAATTTCAGTTGCTTGCAAATTTTCCCTCCTTTAAAATTTATCTTGTAATCGAAGAAAACATATATCCGATGTCGATCCATGCACGACTGAACCATTTGACATTAGCCTGCAGGATATTGACCGGAGCATCCGATCCGCCGCCGAGTGAGTACAAAATTATTGCCAGATTGAAAAAAATGAATGTCCAGATGTAGAGATATGAGCGTAAAATGCCGCTTGTCTGTATGTCAGTCTGGTGCAGACCGATATCCCTTTTCCAGCATAATATGTGGTGCATCAGAGAAAATCCTATAATGAAATCAAAGACAAAAAGGTATTCATTTTTAATCATCTGGCGTATGAGTAAAAACAGAAAAGTCACATAAGGCAGCATATATGGGGCCAGCGACAAAACAATGTTCGGAGTGCCCACCGACCAGACTTCTCCGAGGTTTTCACCTTCTTTCAGGCGTTCGATCGATTTAGCGTTGAATTCCACGACTTTTCTGCGGAGCAGAAGAGTTGCTACGAGCAGATGTGCCCTTTCATGAGTCAGTGTCTGTACAAATTCGAGGTTTTTCTTGAAGAAAGTTTTCGACGCTAAGACAAAGGCGGCCATTCCGATAATAAGGAAAATATAGCTTTGACAACTGCCGCTTATTACCGAATACCAGACATACTGTCCGCATCTGAAAAATTCAAATGCTGCAAGGATAAATGCCGGAATCATAAACAACAATGTTATAAACTGCCATAATTTCCGCATGATACTTTATCGCTTAAAAAAAGTTGATTTTCTGACTTTGCGGTCTTTTTACCGCTGACTTTCACGTTCAAAGCGACACCTCAAAAAGTGTTGGCGCAGTATTATATTTGTGTTTCTGTTTAAAGTAAACAACATTCGGTTCAGTTGGTATAAACAGCGTGTTTATGCGGTTCTATATATCATGCTTAGGGACAAATTTGTTCAGGTTGACGGAAATTCCTTTTGCGTGTTTTTTTGACTTGCACGCTCTATACCTTATAATTCGCGGCTTTAACGGTTTGTTTGGGAGTTTTTTATGGATAAAATATCGTCAAAATCATCGATTCATTCGCTTGTTCTGGATCATCCGCGTATTTTCTTAGCTCTGCTTTCGGCACTTTTCTTTCTGCCTCTTCTCGGAAGCTACCCGGTTCTTGGGCAGTGGGAGCCGCATTACGGCAGAGTCGCGATGGAAATGATGGCAAACGGCTCGTGGGACTGGTTCCTTGATCCCGTTTATCTTGGAAAGCACAACTTCTGGTCGAAGCCGATTTTCTGTTTCTGGATGGTTTTCCCGTTTATGAAGGTTCTTGGTCCGACAGAGCTCGCTTTAAGGCTTCCTTTCGCGATAAACGGCATATTTTTTGTTCTTCTGGTTCATTTTATCGCCGAAAAAATCCTTAAAGACCCGCTCAAGGCGTTTGTCGCAGGTTTTGTAACGATTTTTACCCCTTATACCTACATGATAACGCGTCAGTTCATGTGGGATATAACTTTTGTGACGTTTTTAACCGCGTCAATCGGTTTTCTCTACATCGGGCAGCGCGACAAAGACAGAAAACTGATCCGTCTTTCCTATCTTTCCATGGGGCTCGGAATGCTCACGAAAGGTCTGCTTGCCGTCTGCTTTCCGGTTGCGGCAATGATTCTCTGGATGCTTGCAACTCTTGATTATTCCAAAGGATTCAAGGCTGTCGTAAAAGACGCGCTTGAGTTTGTCTTCTCTCTCAGACCTTTTGAGGGAGCTGCGATCTTTCTCATCGTTTCGCTTCCGTGGTATATCTACATGGGTGTAAAGCACGGAATGCCTTTCTATAACGAGTTTTTCATGGAACACCACTTCGGACGTCTCGGAGGAACGATCGACAAGCCCGACGGTCCGTTTGAATTTTATATCTGGCAGCTTTCTCTCGGCGCTTTCCCATGGGTCGCATTCCTGATTCCGGCACTGTTTTCGGCTGCCGGAAAAGTCAGAAAAAACAAAGATCTGGCTTTTGTTCTGCTTACATTTTTCTTCCTTTTTCTCTTTTTCACGCTCTCTGCCACAAAGTTTCCGCACTATGTTTTCCCGGTTGTTCCTTTCATGGTCATGATTTTGGCTGAAGGCTTTGTCGACTTGTTGAAAAGCGGGCGCACGGCTAAGGTTTACCCGGTTATCGGCGTTGTTTCGGCGATTTTTCTCGTACTGATAGGAAAGGATATCGCGACAGGTTTCAACTATGCCGATATGATTTATCTGATAACCACTCATCATGTCCAGACATGGTTCGGGCGCGTTTTTGATCCTGTTCCTGTCCTTGCGGTCTTTCTTCCGCTTATGGCTGTTTTTACAGCTCTTCCGGCAGTCAAACCCGACAAAAAGATCCTTTTTGAGATTTCCGCAGCCGCTTTTACACTTACGGCGGTCGCATGGTCGGGATATATAAATTTTATCTGGGTTCCGAATATGCTTGAGGTCTTCACGCCGAAACACCTTGTCGAGAAATATTTTGAAATGAAGAAACCGGGCGACAAAATCGTCGATTTCGACAACTGGAAAAACAGGTCTATGTACTTTTATCTCGGGCTTGACGAAACTCTTCACCGCTACACAAAAGTCGATCAGATTCAGTCTCTTATCGAAAAAAATCCGAATAACACGGTTTTTATAACGACAAAAAAGAACAAAGTTTCCGAACTGCGCGCGGCTCTTCTCGACAAACCCGGTATTCCGATAACCAAAGTGGCCGACGATGCAGTTGACACCTATATGGAAATCGAGATGTTCACCGCTTCTATGCAGGATAAAAACGCCGATCTTTCCGACAAATGGAAGAAAAATCTCCTCGAAGAGTCGCAGATTCCGTCAAATATCAAGAGGGTAAACGGAACTCTGGGCGACAAAACCATTGAGATCATCGGCTACGAAATCAACAAGCAGCGTTTCGATCCGGGCGAAGAGATCGAGCTCACGCTTTACTACAAAGTTCTGAAAGAGACGGATAAAAACTGGAAAGTTTTCTTCCACTTCGATGTTTACAGCGGCGCACTTCCGCACTCGTTCAAACTGGACGACTATCCGCAGCAGGGTTATCTGCCGACGACAAAGTGGACTCCGGGAATGATTCTCAAAGACACTTTCAAAGTTGATGTGCCGAGAGCACATCCTGGTGGCGGAGTCAAGATATATACCGGATTTTACGAAGGAAACACGAGAATGGATGTCGATAAGGAATCATTCAACGACGGCCAGAAACGCTTCATTCTTGGAACTTTCAACGTCAATATAAAGTAATGGAAGAAAAAAAGAGCCGCAAAATCGTTCATGTCGCGATATTTTCGCTTGTTATAATAGTTCTGCTGTTCAACATCTTTTCATATTTCGGCGCGTCGATATTCCTTCCGGGGCGTGAAATCAGTGAAATTTCAGGTGTTAATCCGCAGAATAACCACAGAATGTCACTGGATGTTTCGCATGGGACAGTCATTCTCAGCATCTGGGCGACGTGGTGCGGAGCCTGCATTGCCGAAATGCCCGAACTCAACAAAATTGCGGAAAAACATAAAGTTTACGGCGCGATAAAACCTGTTTTCAAATACGAAGTCTACCGCGAAGTTTCCCCGAAATTCAAAAGTGTCATAGCATCTGACGAATTTTTCAGCGATCTTTACATCTCCGTTCTTCCTACAACACTGCTGATTAAGGACGGAGTCATAAAAAAAGTCCACACCGGAACTCTGACTGCCGATTTTGTCGAAGAGTGGGTGAAAGACTGAAAAATCACAAAAAATAGAAAAATTTTTCCACTTGGGCATTATACGCCCAACCTCTCGGGTATAATTTGCCCGTTTTTGTTGTTTTAGGAGGAAAAATGTCAAATCTTGAAAGAGTCGTTTACATCAACCACGCGATCAAAACCAAAGGTTTCGTCACAAGAAAAGAGGTCTCCGACCGTTTTGAGGTGCACATCGACACGGTGAAACGCGATATCGAGTATATGCGCGATTTTCTTTCGGCACCGCTGAAATACAGGCAGAGTGTCGGCGGATATGTCTATGAAACACCCTTCGACATGCTTTTTGATTCGCTTGAGGATGCAGTTCTTTACTACATTTTCGTAAAGCGTCTCTCTGAGTCCTTCAAACTCAACGGGCTTTCGTATATCCCTGTTATCTCACAGGATATTTTAGCGAACATCGCGACTTACATCCCGGCGAATTTCGACGAGATCATGGACAACATCACCTACGATTCATCGGATGTCGACTGCATGGATCTCAAGGATTTCAGGAACATTCTCGAATCGTTTATGATGAAACGCTGTGTCGAGATCTCATACATCAATGCCGACGGAGAGGAGAGCACACGCGTTGTTGAGCCGCTCAAACTGATGAATTACCTCGGAAAGTGGTATCTCATCGCATTCTGCCGCACAAAAAAGGCTCTGCGCGTCTTTCTTATTTCGCGTTTTACATCGAGCAGGCTCACCGAAAGCGCTTTTGAATATCCCGTAACCCAAAAGGAACTTGATGAATATATTGACGGATCTTTCGGAATGTTCAAGTCCGAAACAAGCAGTGAAGCGGTGATCCGTGTTTTCGAACCGGCTTATTACTATGTCAGAAACCAGATCTGGCACAAAAACCAGAAGGTGAACGATTGTGTCATCGACGGGAAAAAGTGTCTCGAGATAACGCTTCCGGTCGGCGACCGTGACAAGGAGATCCTGGCAAGAGTCCTCTCTTATTCGCCCGACAGCGAGATAGTTTCTCCGCCGGCTCTGCGTGAAAAGTGGCTCGAAAGGATCAGAACGCTATATGAAAAGTTCTGCAAGAAATAAGGAGTTTTCAATGGCTGCAGGCAAAATCCCGACAAATGAAGAGATCATCGCGATGATCCCGTCAAAGGCGGTGCGCGGATATTTAGTGAAAATAAACTGGCAGTTTGATGAGCACGAGCGTGATATCCTGCGCCGCTACATCAAGCCGAAGAATAAAGATGAGGCTGACAGCGTCTATGCCGAACAAAATTATGTCACGCTGCCGCATCCTTTCAGAAAAGGCGACATCGTCACCGTCTGCGACAAAAGATTCAAAAACAGAAAACCTGAAATCGGAATAATGTGGTCTCCCAAAGATGACGATGATTTCTGGAATTTCGACAGGCGGGCAAAAACCGACCTCAAAGGTTTCGTCGATTTCACCGATGTTGCGACAACTGTCGATTTTCTCTCGCCGGAAGACGGCTTTTTCAGGCACGGACATCCGAACCCTCTCTGGATCGAATACGCAGAACTTGATGAAGATTCTGCCGAAGCACGCTTTCTCAGAAGCGCGGTAAAACTCCAGAACGGAAACGGCTCTCTCGAAGAAACCGACGAGCTCCGCAGCGAATATGTGGCGAGCCGGAAGATTGAAGACTGAAGTTCCTTCTTTTTTGTGCGGCGAAGCAGATTTCATTCCGTAAATTTTCAAAATCAGTATAATCCCACGGTTTGTTTCGAGGTGATTTTTGAGATTCCCGCCGCTTTTCTTAGGTTTTTCAACGATTTTCTGGGGTTTTTGCACAGGGTGGGAACTTTTTTCGATAGCCGCTGCACTTGTTTTTGAAGCTTCCAATATCATAAAAACGCGCTTTGATCTCCAGAAAAAGGATTTTATCCGGATTTCTGATTTAAGCTCGCTCGTGATGCTGATCCTCCTTTTCTACGCCTATGTCGAGAACGAGCCGAGGATGATTTTTCTCAGTTTTATCACGACCTTGCCTATAATTTTCATGCCGCTTCTTTTTGCGCAGCTTTTCAGCACTTCCGACAAAGTAATAATCGGCACGAAATGGGGAAAAAGAACTCATTCGCATTCCCCGGTCGATGTTAGGATGCTCTATATTCTTTCGATTGTGTTCTCAACGGCGGCTGCAAATATAAAAAGTGTCTGGTTCGTTATTCCGTTTTTGGCAATGATTCTGGTCGCTCTTTCGGGATACGCCAGGGACGCAAAGACTTTGAAAAGGTATCTAGGATTTTCGTTAGTTGCTGTTTTTATTACGGTTCTTATCGGTGCTACGGTCGTTGCAGGTCACTTTTTAATCGGCAGGAAAATGATGGAGTGGTATAACGACTGGTATGCGTCGCTGAGTGCCGATCCCTTCAGAACTTCGACCGCGATGGGAGAGCTCGGAAAAATGAAACTTTCGGGGGAAATCGTGTTCAGAGTCTATCCCGAAGAACCGTCGATTCCGCTTTACATGAAACAGTCAGACTACAATGTGATAGTCAATAACACGTGGTATTCAAGACCTAAAAAAACGGAATCGGTTTTTCCCGTGAACGATATGGAGTGGCAGTTTTTCGGGAAAGGCGGCGGCAGAAAGATGATGCGGATTTCGACTTGGATGGGTAAAGAGAAAGGCGAAGGCGTTCTGCCGCTTCCGGAAGGAGCGAAAAGAGCTCTTGAGCTTGATGTCGCCGGAATAGAAAAGAGTGTTCTGGGTGCGGTTTATGTTGAGGAAGGCCCGGAACTTCTTGAATTTACGATAACTTACGATCCGGAAGAGAGTTTCGAGCCGCGTCCCGGAAGGGGAGATCTGTTTATTCCGAAAGAAGAACAGACGGTGATCGGGGAAGTTATGCGCAGGAACGGACTTATAGGCGCGACTTCGGAAGAGACTCTTGCCAATATCGAGCGTTTTTTCGCCGGATTTACCTACACTCTTGACCAGAAAAACAGGGCGGGGGAGTCTTATCTCGCCGATTTTCTGATCAATACGCGCTCTGGACACTGCGAATACTTCGCGACGGCGACGGTTCTCATGCTCAGAAACGCCGGAATCGCCGCAAGATACCGCACAGGATTCATGCTTGACGAATACGACAGTTTTGAAAACGCCCTTATTGCGAGAAAACGCGATGCCCACGCCTGGGTTGCGGCATACATAGGCGACAGATGGGTCAATGTCGATACCACGCCGCCTCAGTGGAAAGAGGCCGATTCTATGGAAAAATCGTTTTTCGAGCCTGTAAGCGATTTTATGTCGTGGGTAAAGATGAAGTATGAGAATTACAGAAGAAAAAAAAGTTCGGAGTTTAATAAGATTCTGATTTCACTGGCTGTTTTTCTAACAGCTTTTCTGATGATAAGGGTTTATATGCGTAAAAAACGGGTGAAAAAAGAGACTCTTCAGGAGAACACCTTTTTTGAAGTTTCGGGAAGCGATTCTCCGCTTTACGAAATTCTGAATTTTTATGAAAAGGCAGGTTTGAAAAGGGAGGATAACGAAACTTTGCGCCGGTGGATTGAGAAAAACAGGGGAAAATTAGACGAAAATATTGATTTTTCCGCATTCGCCGGACTGCATGAAAAACTTCGTTTCGATACCGGTGCCGACAAGGCGGTTGTCATGGCCGAACTTTTGAAACAATATGAAGTATGGAAAAATATTCCTGTGAAGCTGAAATAGCCTCTTTTCCTTTACCTCTAATATATTAAAGAAAACTTGATTCCGGATATTTTGTCGCTATAATACTCCGCTTTTGAGTTTTTTTGGAGGTTTTAACTATGTCTATTCCCATTACAAAAGGCGGTTACGAAAAAATAGTTGAAGAGGCGAGGTATCTCAAGAAGGTCGAAAGACCAGCGATTATCGCAAAGATAGCTGAAGCCAGAAGTCACGGTGATTTGAGTGAAAACGCAGAGTATCACGCAGCACGCGAAAAACAGAGTTTTATTGAAGGAAAAATAGAGTATCTTGACGGAGTTATTGCGAATGCCGAAGTTATTGACGTCTCCAAATTCAGCGGAGATAAAGTCCTTTTCGGTGCTACGGTAAAACTGCTTGACATTGATACCGATGAAGAGGTCGTCTACACTCTCGTAGGCGAAGTTGAAAGCGATCCGGAACACGGAAGAATTTCGATTACAAGTCCGATAGGACACGCCTTAATCGGCAAGGAACTGGACGATGATGTTACAGTTCAGACTCCGGGCGGTTCGAGAGAATACTCGATTCTCGAAGTTAAGTATGCTTAATGCTTCAGCAAATTCCGATATTTCAAAATTATTTTCATTTTTGAGTCAGCCGATTGAGTCGGCGGCAAGTCTTTCAAAACAGCAGCTTAAAAAAATTTCTGCCGCTCTGGGGGGCAAGGTTTTCGATTTTCTGGTCGGGAATCTGCCTGAAGGTTACGAAACACGCTTTCTCGTTACAAAATATTCCGATTTCGAAAAAGGTCAGATGGCGACTTTTAAAGCCAGGATCGTCTCTTTGCAACGCGGTTTCGGCAAGATCCCGTCGCATTTGAAAGTCGATCTTAACGGCTCCCTTGTCACGCTCACTTTTTTCGGAAAGCTCGGCATGATTTACTGCAATCTCTACCATGAAGGCGACGAACTTCTCGTTTCTGGCGAAGTCAGCCCGAAATCATATGCCGTAAACCTTGTGAATCCCGAGATTTTCCGCTTCGACGAGGAGTGGAAAACACTGCTCAGCGGTTACATTCCCGTTTACAAAAATGTCGCCGGAGTTTCGCATCTTTTTATGCTGAGAACTGCGAAAAGTCTGGTTGATATCCTTGCCGGACACCGCGGAGAGTGGTTTCCTGAAAGCATTAAAAAGGAATTCGGTTTTCCCGATTTCGTCGAATCACTGATGAACCTCCACTTTCCGCATCTGAGTTCAAATATTGATGAGCTTAACGAATTCAAGACGAAGTGGCATAAAAGAATCGCGTTCGACCAGCTTTTCTTTTTCCAGTTCGGTTCTCAGTTTTCGGCAATCGGAATGCGTGCCGACAAAAAGCGCAGGATAAAAACTGCATCTGATTTGAGTGTAAGTGTCGAGAAAAACATGGCTTTTGAGCTGACCAAAGCGCAGAAGCGCGTCCTTGGCGAAATACGCGGCGATTTATCTTCAGTTTATCCGATGAACAGGCTTCTGCAGGGCGATGTCGGAAGCGGAAAAACGGCTGTCATGGTGCTTGCGAGCCTCGATGTTATTTCTAGCGGCTACAAAAGCGTGATCATGGCTCCTACCGAGATTCTTGCGGCGCAACACTACAAGACAATTTCGCAGATGGTGCCTGAAAATATAAAAATCGAGCTCTTTTTAGGCGGAGTCACCGGCAAAAAGAAGAAGGCCGAGCGGCTTGAAAACGCGAAAAAGGCCGATTTTCTCATCGGGACGCACGCACTTTTCGAGAATCTGGATTTCATGGAGGAAATAGGCCTCATAATTATCGACGAGCAGCACCGTTTCGGCGTTTCGCAGCGGATGAAACTCCAGTCGAAATCGGTTCATCCCGATGTTCTTGTCGTGAGTGCGACACCGATTCCGAGAACGCTTGCCCTTACGGTTTACGGCTCGACCGAAATCAGCGTCATCGACGAGATGCCGCCAGGAAGAATTCCGGTCACAACGCGGCTGGTTTCGGCGGAAAACAGATTCAAAGTGTTTGATTTTGTTACTGAAATCATAAAAAACCAGAATAAGAAAGGCTACTGGGTATGCCCGCTTGTCGAAGAGAGCGACAGCGAAGAAATGAAGTCGGAACTGAAGCATGTCGAAGGTGTTTTTGAAGAGTTTTCGCAGGTTCTTGGCGACAGGTCGGCGCTTCTGCACGGCAGAATGAAAGGCGACGAAAAAAGAATAGTTATCGACAGGCTCAAAAACGGCGAAATCAATCTTCTGGTTTCGACAATCGTCGTCGAAGTGGGAGTCGATGTCCCCGATGCGGTTTTCATGGTTATCGAAAACGCCGAAAGATTCGGTCTTGCACAGCTTCATCAGCTCCGCGGCAGGGTGGGGCGCGGAAAGGAAAAATCGTTCTGCGCACTTGTTGCGGGAAGCGACATCAGCGAAAAGGCCTGGAACCGTCTCAATTTTCTTTCTAAAACGGAAGACGGCTTCAAAATCGCCGAATACGACCTCAAAACACGCGGTCCCGGCGCTTTGACCGGTTTGGAACAGAGCGGCTTCAAGAACGATTCATTCTTTCTGCTTGCCGTCAGATACGGCGAACTTGTCGAAAGGGCGAGGATTTTCACGCGGACGATTCTTGCATCCGGCGACGAAGAGTATATAAACTTCTGCAACTCGGTTTTTGAACGTTTTTTTGCGGAAAAATTCAACAGATTCCGCGCAAGTTAGATTTCACGTTAGAATTTCACCCACATCGCAGGACGGATTCCTGAAGGAAGATAGACCTCGGAATTCGAGCTTGAACCGTCATATTCAATTCTTTGAGCGGAATTATCTTCATAGCCGGGCGAACGCAGCCACCAGTAGGTTGCTCCCGAAGAGTGCCCTTCACAAAGCGAGTATGTGCTTTTATAGGCACCTTGTTTAACCGCGTAAGGTGTCGGATAGGCTATCCGCTGACATGCGTCACGGAAATAGAGGTATGCATCACCTCCGCTCAAAAAGAAAATTTTATCTTTTGTTACTTTCGGCAGCTCATTGCTGGAAACAGAGGCGTTTGTAGTGATCTCGACTTCGGCGATCTTCTCTTTTTCTTCGCTGCTGAAGGCCGTCTCGTAAAAATCTCCGGCTTCCGTGCCGTTGAGCCATGCTCTGCTGTCGCTTGTCTCCCAATCATTGGTGCTGTCCGACTTGTTCCAGTAATGGAGATCCAAAACATACTCGCTGAACAAAAGAGCCGAACCGTCTTTTACTTCCAGAACCTTCCACGAAATCGGCTCTTTGCCGTTCAACAGGTCACCGTCCTGCTCGTAACTGCCGAAGGTTACAGTGTTTCCTATGACATAGCCGGTTTCGGAGCATTTTCCGGTTCCGGTTTCGCAGCCTTTGCCGCACTCTGTCCCTTTGTCCCAATAGCCGTCGACGCACTTCCGGCTTTTACCGCCGTCACAGAGATAGATTCCGGACGTGCACTCCGTGCATTCGTTCGTTCCGGCAGTGCACTCGCCGCAAAGCCTCTCCTGATTCCAAAAGCCGTTTCTGCATATTTCGCGGATCGAACCGCTGCACCTGTAGGCCTCCTCCTCGCATTCTGGGCTGTACGGATGACGTAGTCGGAGTTACTGTTGCTGGCGGGCCGGACCTGCCCGAAAATCCCCTCGTAATCTACAATCGCCTGGTATGCTTCGTAGTACGTGGCGTCGGCTCCCTGCGAACGCAGCCACCAGTAGGCCGTTCCGGCATTCGCCCTGTCGCACTCGCTGTCAACTAAAAAGAATATTTTGCCATTTTTATTTTCGACATACTGCGAAGGGAAGAGTACACGGTCGCACTTCCCGACAAGATAGCGTTCGACCTCAGCCTCGCTCAGAAGAAAGACCTTGTCCTCCGTCAGATTATCCCTCGACTCCGCAGCATTTGCCGTTAAATTCAGCGTAGTCGATACTCTTTTTTTCTCCTCATCGTCAAAAGCGTTGTCGAAGAATGTTTCATTGAGCCAGGTACGGATTCCGCTGTCACGCCAGATATTCGTATTACTGTCGAAATTACCTATATCCAGCCCTTTTTCGCTCAACAAAAGTGCCTTTTTGCCCTTTGCGGCGATCACCCTCCAGACAATCGGCTCCTTGCCGTTGTCAGGAACGGCGTCCTGCTCGTATTTTCCGAGCGTAACCAGATTCCCGTATGAAAATTTCTCCGCGCATTTTCCTGTTTTCGGAACACATCCGTAAACGCCGCACCCGGTTCCGGCATCCCAATTGCCCTTGACACACCTTTGGCTTACGCTTCCGTCACACCGGAAAGTGCCGTCCGCACAGTATTCGATCCACATCGCCGGACGCACCGAAATATCGGATCTGCGTGGGTTTTCCAGCTTAATCTCTCCGTTGCTGTCAACATATTCCGAATAAGAATTATTTCTTTCCGGATAGATCCACCAGGCGCCTGCCGCTCCTGCTTCGCCGCAGCTCTCGCTCACTGTCATCAAAGCACCGTTCGCGTTTGCGTAGGGAGTCGGATAG
The DNA here is from genome assembly GCA_905233945.1 of uncultured bacterium. GTDB lineage: Bacteria > UBP6 > UBA1177 > UBA1177 > UBA1177 > UBA1177. The sequence continues at coordinate 158,516 of CAJOFY010000001.1, forward strand.
ACGAGGCGGTCGCACTTTTCACCGAAATATTGCTCGATCTCTGACCGCTTCAAAAGGAAGATCTTGTCTGCGACATAGCTGTAATAATTATGCGCCGAGTTTACACTCAAGCTGGTTTTTGTCTCCAGAATTTTCGCCCTCTCGCCGTCACTGAAGGCCTCCGTGTAGAAGTATTCGTTAAGCCAGCTCTCTATATCGCTCCCCAGCCAGCTTGTGTAATTTTCATCGAATCTGTAGGCGTCCAGACCGTATTCGCTCAGCAGGAAAGCCCTGAATCTCTCCACTTTGAGGAAGCGCCACTCAATCGGTTCTTTGCCGTTCAAAATGTCTTTGTCCTGCTCATAAGTGCCGAAATAGACCGGATTCCCGGGCAGAGGCAGCTCGATATCGGTATCGACCGAGTCGTAAAAATCAGGATCCTCAGGATCTCCGCTGTCTGCCGGTCGACTGGAATCATCCGGATCTCCGCTGTCGGCAGACTCACCGGAATCCGCCGGATCCGGACTCTTGTCATCGTCTGCCGTAACAGTTGAATGAGAATCGAAATTCACCTTGTTCCCGCACCCTGCTAAAAGCAGAAAAACCAGAAACGCAGCAAAAACAAGCACTTTTTTCATAATCACCTCACACATCTGACGAGCATGCTGCCGGGCTTGCTGTAGTCGATAAAGATTCCGCCTGTGTAGTAATCGACACTCCATCCATAGTACTCTTTACCGACATTGGAGGTGGATGACCAGAAATTGTTTTTCGGCATACCGGGGAAGTAGGAGTAGGGAGCGGAGGGCGTGTCATAATCCAAAAGCGATGCCAGCTCATCCCTGTTCGGGAGCCTCCAGTCGGAATAGCCGGCGTAATTCGACGCTTCACAGTATTCAAGCGCCGCCTTCCAGTTTCCATAAGTACGATAGCTCTTCTGCCACATCAAACCGGTCGTCGAGTCGGTAACGACCGCGTCTCCGAAGATCGTCCGAGTCGTATACGAGGGCTTCGGAAGCTTGTCTCCACGGACGCACATAACATTTAAACCCGATGTTTTAGGTTTGGAATAAAAAACATTGCCCCAATAAACCATGAAGACGAAAGCGTTGTCTGCGTAACTTGTGACGTATTCTTGGTTAAGCCAGAAATAGGTATCTTCATCCACCGCAGACGTGTCCGGGAAATAGGCCGGATCAAGAGCCGGGTTGTATCTGCCGGCATCTGAGATTGTGAGAATCTCCTTTGGAGAAGGGAGCCGCCAGTCGGAATAACCGGCGTAGCTGAGATTGCCGCAGTAGCTAACCGCACCTCCCCAGGAATACGATCCGCTCGGAATATCCTGCTGCCACATAAGCCCGAGGTTGTTGTCTATGACCACCTTCTGACCAGAGAGAGTCTTGACCGTAAAGCTTCTGGGCACACAAAAGCCCAGATCCGCATAATAGGCGTCCTGACCGAAATAAACGGCGTCCTGAGAGGTCGGGCAAGTTATGTCGCAGGAATCGTTGTAGCATTTTTTCTGGTTTGTGCATACGCGGCCGAAGCTATCCTCAATAATGCACCTTCCGGTCAAGCTGCTGCAGCCGTCACTGCACTCGATTTCCTTGATCGTGCCGCTGCCGTCCTCACACTCCAGACTTTTGCCGCCGCTGCATGTCGCAGCCCCCGGCGTGCAGCTGTTGCATTCCATCGTCTCCTTGTTGCAGCCGTGTTCGCAATAAGAACCTTCATCCCAATGCCCATCCCTGCAGGTGTAGATTCTGCCGTCGCAATATTTTTCTCCCTCCGCGCATTCATCCGTCTCAGGCGGTTTGTTGCACGCCGGACACGACTGACCGAAGACGGCAAGCTCGAAACAACGCATATCCTCCTCCAAATCGTATGAGGTCCAGCCGTCCAGACATTCACATTTTCCCGTTTTGATGTTGCATTTGCCGTGAGCTTCTATGGAAAAGGCGTCATAGCCCTGAGGACTCGGGATAAAGAGTCTCGTTCCATCGTAGCAGTAAGTGTCATCGCAGTATTTTACGCAGTCAAGCTCATCAGTTTCAGAAATGTTCGTAAACCCGGGTTTGCAGTAGCAGCCCGGAGCATTTGTCAATATATCGTAACTGCACTGTTCCCCTTCGGCACAGCGATAATCGGCATGCTCGCAGTCAGGCTTACAGGTACCGTCCGCCACAAGCGCGTAACCTGCCGGACAGACACCGAGCTCAGCCGGAATTTCGTTGTCTGCATCCAGGGTGTAATCCGGGGCTTCCGGCTCCGGAGAGTCAGGGAAATCAGAGTCCGGGTAATCCGAATCTAAGTCAGGGTAATCCGAAACATCGGTTTCTTCCGAGGCCGGATTTCCGAGATGCCGGGCACCGCCGCTGCACCCGGCAAAAAACAGAAAAACTAAAAACGCAGCAAAAACAAGCACTTTTTTCATGGATTTCCCCCAAAAAATTTAATCGGAGAATATTCTAGCAGAAAATGTGATTAAAACAAGAAAATGAAATTTGACTCCTTTGGGTAAACATAATAAATTTTGTTAAGATTGTTTGAAAGTTGAGATCGCCAATGGTCACTATAAATGGAAAAAGAAATTGTAAAATAAATCAGGAGGTAACAATGCGTGTTTGTCCTGTCTGCGGCTGCGATATGGCCGTTCTTGAGCTTCACGGAACCGAGATCGACTACTGTTTTTCGTGCGGCGGAATATGGCTCGATTCGGGAGAACTGGAGGTGCTTATCGGCGATGAAAGGAAGTCTGATGAAATTGTTAAGTTGTTTAAGGATGTTACATCGACAAGCAAAGAGAAGAAACGCCCGTGTCCGGTTTGCGGAAAGGCGATGAAGAAAGTCGAAGTTAAGCTGGAGAATCCGGTAATCATCGACAAGTGCCCGAAAGAACACGGAATCTGGTTTGACAAGGACGAACTTTATAGAATCGTAAACAGAGCCGATGTTTCCGGAAATGATAAAGTTGTAGAATTTCTGAAGGATATGTTTCAGAAATAGAGTGACTTATCGTAGTTTTTCTTGAAAAAAATCCATATTTTTTAATAATAATCAGACAAGTTTTTTAGGAGGCTCCAATGAAACGTATTTTCTGCTTGATTTTGGTTTTTGTTGCGGTTTTCGCTGTTTCGTGCAGCGGCAAGAAGAAAGCGCACGAAGAAAACGGCTATGTAGAGAAAGTGTCGAAAGAGATTTCAGCCGATGAAGGCGGAACAGTAGAGAGTTCCGACGGAAAGACTTCGGTTGAGATTCCTGCGGGCGCACTGGATGGCGACACAACTATCACTATGACTGTTTACGATGCCGAAGGTTATGCAGGAACTGAAGAACTTGACGTTATCAGCAGAATTGTTGAGTTTGAGCCGAGCGGCATAATTTTTAAGAAACCGGTAATAATTTCGATGCCAAGCCTCAAAGATACCGGAAACAGGATAATCTCGGCGGCGGTTTTCCATGAAACAGAGGGAAAATGGAGTTACAGCGAAACCGGCGCGGCTGTAAAAATAGCAGGACGCACCGAATCGGGCGACCCGATAATGACAAGTGCTTCAGGCGATCCTATCATGCTGAATGCCTCCGGTGATCCGATAATGACAAGTGCTTCAGGTGATCCTATCATGCTGAGCGCTTCAGGCGATCCTATCATGGTTACGGCTTCAGGCGATCCGATCATGAATTCGGCCTCCGGCGATCCGATAATGATGACGACTGGTCACTTCACATCTTATACATTCGTCGTTGTCAAGCAGGAAAAAACAGATGATTCCGATGATTCCGACACGGCAGATGAAGAAATCGCCGATAATGACGATCCGACACAGCTGAAACCGATGATGATGAACCGATTGACGATACCGACACTTGTGATGAGGATATAACGGATGACGATACAACGGTCATCGATGATAATGATGAAATAGAAGATATTGACGAGCTTGACGACACTGAACCGGCTGACAACGATGTTGTTCCGGAGCCAGAACCCGTTTATTCCAATGTTCCGTGCACGAATATGACGATATGCACAGACGGCAACAAAAGTCAGTTGTATTGCCCGGAAGAAGACGAGCCTTTCTACGGCCAGGATGCGCAGTATGCGGCGCGAAAAGGGTGTGTTGCGCATCACAGCTACATTGAAATTCCGAATACCGATGAGGAGGAATCTCCTTTTGTCAAGGACAATGTTACAGGTTTGACCTGGTGGTTTACCGGTTCGGCTGGAAATTTTAACGAAATGAAGAATGGCTGCAGTATCTCTTACGGCGGAATCGACGACTGGCGGCTGCCGACCCAGAAAGAACTTCTTACTCTTGCCGATCTCGGAAGGATTCGCGGTGCAATGATAGATCCGCTTTATTTCAGCATAATCTATAAAGAGTATGAAGTGAACGGAGAATACGCTTATACGCTGAGTGACGGAGGGAATTATATTTATCTCGCGTCACTGGGCGTAATGGTAAACAAAGATGTGTTCGGCGGCGAAGCCCCGGCAGGATTCCTTATCTGCGTAAGCGGTGACAAATACGGCGAAATAAATCCGGAAAACTACACCGACAACGGCGACGGAACGGTTTTCGATTCAGTCACAAATCTGTTATGGAAGAAAGATTCTGTTGTCAAGGATACCTGGAAAGAGGCTCTTTCGTATTGCGCAAACCTTGAATTTGCGGGACATTCCGACTGGCGGCTTCCAAACAGAAACGAACTTGCAAGCCTTGTTGACTATTCAAAAGCCGAAACGGGAGCGGAAGTGATTTCATCCTTCCCCGGCATGACTCCTGATATGTTCTGGACTTCGACTCCGGGAAATGTAGAAAGTGATAACTGGATCGTCGATATGAAGAGCGGAAATGTTTCTCAGATGAACATGGATGAGCTGGAGGAGAGTCAAACTTTCTCGGTACGCTGCGTAAGGAGCGATCTTGTTGCAAAACCTGAAATTCCCGATTGCGACGAAACAGGCGTCGCGCCCTGCAGGGATGCGAACGGAACGATCTGGTCTCAGGTGATATATCCCGAAATTTTTGAGGGTTTTGACCAGTCGATATTGTACAAAGGATGTGAGGATACGGAGGATGAAGATTGTGAAGTGAAAATAACGATGATCAAATGGTCGGCTCTCGCTGAAATGTGCCGCTATCTGAGCGAAAACGGCTCGAACAAGTGGAGACTTCCGACAATAGATGAAATCCGCGGAATCATGACGAGCGAAAAGCTTAAAAAAGGCGGCGCATGCGGTTTGACGGACGAATGTTATGAAGTTTCATGCGTAAGCGGAGAGGCTGAAGAAGCGAATTGTACCACTGAAGGCGCATCGCAGACGGCTTTGTACGATTACGGATTGATTGTCTCCGATGTCTGGCAGTTGGAGCCTGGCTACATGGGACTGTGGGGGTTCGACTTGAATGCGGGGAGCCTGAAATATCCGGATGAAGGATTCAGTGTTTCCAAACTTGTCCAGCGTTGCGTTCTTGATGAAACTCTGAATTATGAGACAACTCCATGGCTTGATTCTGCAACCGGGCTTTTCTGGTCTGATATTTCACCTTATTATATGAAAATAGATGATGCTTCTGCATATTGCAGCGGCCTTGCCGCAGAAGATACTGATCACAGCTGGAAACTTCCGACAGTAGCGGCACTAAAGACTCTTATCAGAGAGTGCGAAGAAGAATATACATGTAAAGCAGATGCTACCGGAAAATATTCCGTTCTCGGAGATGTCGCATATTTGTGGTCATCGGATTTTGATTTAGAATCTGCTACGCTTATGGACTTTAAAGAGGCGTCTTCTTTGATTCTCTATTTTGATGCTGATTACGAAGATTTTTATGCCAAAGTCCGCTGTGTTTCCACTGAACTGGAATGCGGCCCGGCAGACGAAACTCCATGCACAGACTCGTCAAGTGCTTTAATGTGGTCCGCTATGGCACCTGACCAACTGGATATCGATGCAGCAGTTGCGCATTGTGAAAACCTGACCGAAGGAGGTTATGACGACTGGAGACTGCCTGACATCGATGAGCTGAGAACACTTATCGAAGGATGTGACGGGACGGTTACCTACGGTTCTTGCAGGATATCTGATCCGGATTATTTGAGCAGTGATTATTGGGATGAGGATGATTGTGCATGCGAAGCAGGTGACAGCGGCTATAGCAAATTCGGAACTGCTGGAGATGTTATACTCTGGTCGTCTTCAGTCAGGAGTGATCATCCTGATTTCAACTGGTATGTCGATTTCAACTTCGGAGCTGTTGACAGTTCGCTTAACTCGGGCGGTCTTGATGTCCGCTGCGTGAGATAGCAACGCCGCCTGAAATCGTTCTTGTCGATTAAGTTCGACGCGCCGAGAATAGGATCGTTATTCCGTTATAACGTTATAACGACGGCGCGAATCGATAATAACGGTAATAACGATAATGACGATTATAACGATGAATTAGAGAACAACAGATTCTTTGTGAACACCGAAAACTTCTTCAAGAGTTCCCGCGATTTCGCCGAGTGTCGCATACTGTTTTACAGCGTCAAGGATCTTCGGCATAAGGTTATCGCTGGTCTGAGCCGTAGCTTTGATGATTGCGAGGTGTCTCTTGACGGCATCGTTGTCGCGGTTTTCTTTGACAGCCTTGATCTTAGCGATCTGGGCGACCTGGATCGACGGGTCAACTTTGAGAAGGTTTGCCGGAGCGGGTTCTTTGATCTGGAACTTGTTGACGCCGACTACGACCTGTTCGCCGCTTTCGACTTCAAGCTGATAGTGGTACGCGCTGTCCTGGATCTCCTGCTGGACAAAGCCTTTTTCGATCGCTTCGACCATTCCGCCGAGTTCGTCGATTCTTGCAATGTATCCTTTAGCCTTTTCGTAAATGCTGTCGGTGAGAGCTTCGATGTAGTAGCTTCCTGCGAGCGGATCTATTGTGTCTGCAACGCCGCTTTCATAAGCTACGATCTGCTGAGTTCTGAGTGCGATTCTTACGCTGTCTTCTGTCGGAAGAGCCAAAGCTTCGTCACGGCTGTTGGTGTGGAGCGACTGGGTTCCGCCGAGAACCGCCGCCAAAGTCTGGATAGCGACTCTGACGATGTTGTTGTCGGGCTGCTGCGCGGTGAGCGTGCATCCTGCCGTCTGAGTGTGGAAACGGAGCATCTGCGATTTAGCGCTTTTCGAATTGAAGCGGTGCTTCATGATCTCAGCCCAGAGTCTTCTTGCAGCGCGGAATTTTGCAACTTCTTCAAGAAGGTTGTTGTTCGCGTTGAAGAAGAAGGAAAGACGCGGCGCGAAAACGTCAACGTCAAGCCCTGCCTTGATCGCAGCTTCAACATAAGCGATACCGTCAGCAAGTGTGAAAGCGACTTCCTGGACCGCGTTCGAACCTGCTTCGCGGATGTGGTAACCAGAAATCGAAATCGTGTTCCACTTAGGAACGTTCTGCGCACAGAAAGCAAAAATATCGGTGATAAGTCTCATCGAAGGTTTCGGCGGGAAGCGGTAAGTGCCTCTCGCGATGTATTCCTTGAGAATATCGTTCTGAATCGTTCCGGTGAGTTTGTCAGCCGAGAAACCCTGTTTTTCAGCGACTGCGATATACATCGAAAGAAGGACCGAAGCGGTTCCGTTGATGGTCATTGATGTCGAAACATCGCCCAGCGGAATACCGTCAAAAAGAATTTCCATATCTTTGAGAGAATCGATCGCAACGCCGACTTTTCCGACTTCGCCGTCACTCATCGGATGATCCGAGTCGTAGCCGATCTGCGTCGGAAGGTCGAAAGCGACCGAAAGACCGGTCTGGCCGTTGCCGAGAAGGTATTTGTAACGTTTGTTCGATTCTTCTGCCGTTCCGAAACCTGCGTACTGACGCATCGTCCAGAATCTGCCGCGGTACATCGTGGGCTGAACGCCTCTGGTGAACGGATATTCACCCGGCACGCCGCGTGTCTCAAGGTATTTTTCATCCTCGTTTTCAGGAATGTAGAGAGGTTCTACAGTTTCGCCGTAGGATGTTTTGAAGCGCTGTTTTCTTTCTGGGAACTTCGCAACTGCTTTGCCGTAACTTCCGGCTTTCCAATTTTCAAATGTCTCTTTTACTGTCATTTTTAACTCCTAAATTAAGTGAAAAAACTCGAAATCGGGCGATTTTATTTAGCGCGCGGGAAAATGCAAAGAAAACCGTTATTTTTGCGATTTAATTGTTATTGAAGGGCTTTTGTGTAGAATAACAGCGTTGTTTTTTGATGTTTGGAAGCTGTTATGCGTAAAATTTCATATCTGTTTTTTGGGTTTGTGCTGATTTTTTCAGTTTCGTGCGGAAATAAAGTCCACATTGGCGAAATTGATGTTCCTGACGGTGATGAAATCGTGTCTGATGCCGATGACAACGATGATTCTGATGTTCATGACAGACCTGTTTTTAATCTCAAAGTCGAGAAAAATGAAAAAAACGTCCTTTCGTGCAGACTTACTTTTTCAACGACGGATGAGCGGAAAACTTTTGTGAAATACTATTCCCCGGTTCATTCCGGCTATAAAATCGGTGAGGATGAAGCAAAAAAAGAGCACTATTTCTTTCTTTGGGGAATGCGTGAAAACAGGAACTACAAGATCGAAATTTATGATGAAGCAAACGGAGAACTTCTTGCCACTGATGAATTTCATTCAGGAAAAGCGCCGGAATACATTTTCCCGCCGTATCTTGTTACAAACGAGAAAGAAAGCGTGCAGCCGGGATTTGTTATTCTGGCACAGCAGTCATATCCTGATGATGAAAGAATGGAGCCGGTGGTTTTCATGCTTGACCAGGACGGTTTTATAGTGTGGTATTTTGAACACCGTATTTCAGGTTTTTCGCTTTTGGGCGACCCTTCTTACCAAAAGAAAACAAACACCATATTTTTAGGCGTTCAGAAAGGACTTATGGACGATGTCTTGGCTGTAGACGGAATAGAAATTGATTTCGAGGGAAATATTGTCTGGCAGTCTCCGGAACTTCCCGGTTCCATATACAGTGAGACCAGCTGGCATCACATGTACCGCGTTCTCGAAGACGATACTGTTCTCTTTATACAGGCTCAGTATGACGGCAGGGTGGTCAGCGACAGAATCCTGAATGTCGACAGGGACTATAACGAGCTCTGGAACTGGGGATATTTTGATTCTCCCGATTATTTTGACACGATTGAATGTCAGGATCCGGATGATTACTGGTGCGACTGGACTCACACAAATTCAGCGAAGATGTTTAAAGAAGACAATGTCGTATATTTCAACTCACTTTGGCTCGGTTTCTATAAAATGAATATGGAAACCAAGGAAATTATCTGGAAATTCGGCAAAGACGGTGATTTTACCATGCTTTCTGATCATCCTTACCCGTGGCCAGCTGCTTCTCACGACCCTAAATTTTTTGATGCTTCAAGAAAGCGGCTGCTTTTTTTGGACAACGGAATGACCGAGCGTTTTTATTCGAGAATTATCGAATATGAAATTGATGAGGAAGCAATGACCGCCGAAATAACCTTTGAATATGACGGTCGTGACTCCGGTCACAACTGGTTCGCCGTAAATGGCTGGGGAGATGTCGATTATCTTGAAAACGGAAACTTCCTTGTTACCAAAGGCAGTGTCGATGAAACGCAGAATTCTTCGCTCTTTGAGGTTACTCGTGACGGAAGAGTCGTCTGGGAGGTTTATACCGTTCAGGAAGAGGGTTTTATGATAGAACTTTACAACGCGGAGAAATTTGTTCCTCCGCTGGAGTTTTTAAATGAATAGATGTTTTTTTATTCTTTTGTTTTTATTGGTATTTTTGAATGTTTCTTGTGAAAACAAGGCTTATCGTCCATCACATGAAACAACTGATAATGATGAAATTTCCGATGAAGATGAAGTTCCTGGCGACGATGCCGATAACGGAAACGGACTGATTTCGGATCTGAAAATTGAAAAAAATAAAGAAAATTCCCTTTCTTGCAGACTTACTTTTTCGACAACTGATGAGAAAAAAACTTTCGTGAAATACTATTCCGATACCCACAAAGGCTATAAAACCGGCGAGGATTCCGCGAAAAAAGAGCACTATTTCTTCCTTTGGGGAATGCGCGGAAACAGAGATTACAAAATCGAAATCTATTCCGACGAAGAAGAACCAGAACTTCTTGCAACTGCTGAATTCCATTCCGGAAATGCGCCTGATTATCTGCCGCTTATGTATTTGGGCGAGCATAAACCGGAGAAAACGGCTCCTGGATTCACGCTGTTTCAGTATGCGGCAACGGCTGACGAACACATTTTTCCGGTAGCTGTAATGGTTGATACGGAAGGCGAGGTAGTCTGGTATTACGAATATTATACCTGGTATGCGAGTGCATTCGGCGATGTCGCATGGAATCCCGACAAGCAGACGATTCTTATCGGACTTATTAAAGATACATCGGCATACGATTCTTTGGCTGAAGAAGCGATAGAAATAGACATAGAAGGCAATATTGTCTGGGAATCTCCCGGAATAATGAGCTACTACTACGGCCCCGGAAGCTGGAACCATGCATACTACATGATGAAGGACGGTTCTGTAACTTTTCCGCAGGTTATTTATGACGAGTGTGTCGTCACAGACCGTGTTGTCAATCTTGACAGCGGAAATTACAACGAAAACTGGGCTTGGGATTACAGGGATTTCTTTGAAAAACCTGACTGCTCAGCCAATACCAGCGGAGATTTTTATATTGACTGGACGCACACGAACAGTGTCTCAATGTTCAAGGAAGATGGGATTGTTTATGTCAATTCGCGCAACTTCTCGACTTTCTTCAAAATTGACATGAGCTCGGGAGCTATAATCTGGCGGCTCGGTAAAGACGGAGATTTCACATTCATCGGAGACAATGAAAATCCGTGGTTTGAGCTTGCCCACGAGCCTGAAATCAACGGCGTGAACGGAAACAAAGTCATTCTCTTTGACAACGGCACTGCTGAAAGAGGCTTTTCCAGAATCGTCGAATATGCAATTGACGAAACAAACATGACTGCCGAAATGATTTTTGAATTTGACGGAAAAGACCTTGGAAAAGGGTGGTGGAGCGAATATTGGGGCGATGCAGACCGCCTTGAAAACGACAACATCTTCGTGACCGCCGGTTTTTACGATATGCAGCAGACTTCAAGATTTTTCGAGGTTACTCACGAAGGCGAAGTTGTCTGGGAACTCTTTTTGGAGAAAGCGGACGATTGGCAGGTTTCGCTCTACAAAGCGGACAAATTTGTTCCGCCTTTGGAATTCCTTAAATAATTTCTATTATTTTTTCTGACAGCGGTTTTTTAGTGTAAGATTCGGATTTTTCTGGATTTTTTCTATCTCAGCCGCTCTTTTACACTCCCAAGTGTCAACCGGATCTGATTTGTCCCACGCTTCAAGCATTTTGCGGTTTTTCTCGTTCACGATTCCGTAGCCGGGATAAGCCGAATCCATGTAGAAATAAGTGCGGGCAATGTCTCCGCGGATCGATTCCATAGGCTCTGCCATATTGTTTTTTATTTCGAAATCGCAGTTGCCATACTTTCTCTCCTCGCCTGAAATTATGCCGTAATCGAAATTAGATCTGTCTGCATTGACTTTGCCGATCGCGGGAACAAGATTGTACATGTCAGCCTGCATGAACTGGAAATCCTTGTTCATTTTTGACGCGCAGTTGCGCCCTTTGAAACGCTTTCCTTTGCTGTCGACACACTGCGGATCACCATCTTTCCACTCTTTCAGTCTGCTACCGAAAGCCGCCGCAGGAACGATGTGTTCCCACTCGACACGCTTGCTGCGCGAATGGTTTTTCGCGTCAAAATAGCTGCAGCCTTCTGCGATAATTTTCTGTTTTTTGTCGTAGGAACAGCCGCAGTAAAAGGTTTTACGCACTTTTTCGTCGCCGTAAATCACCTTGTCGAGCAGTTTTTTCGATTTCGAAAACGAATTTATCTCGGTGTTTCCCTTCTGCTGCTCCGACGCAAAGACAAAAACCGCAGCAACCGCGGAAAAAACGATAAAAATCAGGAGCTTTTTCATAAGCTGATTAGAGCAGGCTGTTGATTTTGTCGGCGATTTCAGCTGGTTCGACTGTCGATTCGAAGCGCTCTATTACTTCGCCTTCGCGGTTTACAAGGAATTTTGTGAAATTCCATTTGATTTTGGAATTGTTTTTGTAGTCAGGATCCATTTTCGTGATGAAACCGTCCATAAATTCCGCTTTTTCGCCCGTAAAGCCGGCAAAACTCTTCTTGCTTTTTAGGAAAGTGTAGAGCGGAATTTCGTTTTCGCCGTTGACTTCGATTTTTTTGAAGTTGTCGAAACTTGTTGCGAATTTCGCCTGGCAGAACTGATGGATCTCATCGTCGGTTCCGGGTGCCTGATGTCCGAACTGGTCGCATGGAAAATCAAGTATTTCCAGACCTTTGTGATTATATTCCTTCCAAAGTTTCTCAAGTCCTTCATACTGCGGAGTGAAGCCGCATCCCGTCGCTGTGTTGACGATAAGAAGCACTTTGCCTTTGAAATTCGACATCGGAACATCGTTTCCCTTTCTGTCTTTTACCGTGAAATCGTAAATACTCATCTCTTTTTCCTCCTTTACTTGTTCAGTTGCCTCTTTTGCTTCGGCCTTCGCCGGTGTTTCATCGTTTTTTACAGCCGGTTTTTCCCTGCTGCACGACAAAACCGCGAAAAGAACCAAAACAAGCGTTAAAATGACTTTTTTCATTGTTTTACTCCAAAAACTTTTTTACGGCACGTTTATAACAAAAAAAGACTGTAAATTCAAACAAAACATTAGAAGTTTACGGTTTGTGTTTTAATTCGAAGAATAGACAGGAGCAGTATAATTCAAAGTTTCATTTTTGATTTCAAGGCATTTTCCGCCTGGAATTTCGTATATTTTTTCATTTTCGAGAACAAAACCGGTTTCAACGAGTCTGACATTTGTGAGTGCTGCCGAAATGTTTCCGTTGCTTGTGTCGAGAGTACTGATATCAACTGTTCCGCTCTGCTGGAAGTAGAGTTTCGTTGAATTCTGTATGTAGAAGCAGACACTGCCTGACCGGAATATACATTTGTAGTCTTGAAAGTTGGCGAGATCAACAACAGCTGGAAGGGATTCGTTGTAATTGATCTGGAATTTAAAGTCTTTTTCGGTCGAAGTTACATTGTTTGAATCGGTATATGTAGCCTGATATATATATTTGTCTCTATGCTCGCCCATCGGCAGAGTGTCTCTTTCTCTGAGTTTGTTGACAGTTATCTGTTCGCAGTGGTAAGGAACACACAGTGTCTGGGTTTTGTTGCAGGCCGCATCTGTTCCGCAGTCTGTCTTGCAGATACCGCCGCATCCGTCTGGACCGCATTCTTTGCCGTTGCAATCCGGAGTGCATCCGGGAATAACGGGATCATCGTCGGTTGTCGGATTGTCGTTGTCATTTTCCAGATCATCGTCGGTTGTCGGATTGTCGTTGTCATTTTCCAGATCGTTGTCGGTTGTCGGATTGTCGTTGTCATTTTCCTGATCGTTGTCGGTTGTCGGATTGTCGTCGCCGCTTTCCTGATCGTCATCGGTTGTCGGATTGTCGTTGTCATTTTCCTGATCGTCATCGGTTGTCGGATTGTCGTTGTCATTTTCCTGATCGTCGTCTGTTGCGGAATTGTCGTCGTTGGTTGATTGATCATCAATTACGGGGTTGTCATCATCGGTAACTGGATCTTCTTCATCAGTTAAGGGATTTTCCTCATCGGTAACATTAATCTCATCGGTTTTCTCATCCGGTGCATCTTTATCTGTCGTTTCGGTTGTTTCAGAATCGGTGGTATCAGCCGTATCCGAATCTGCCGGATCTGCCGTGTCGTTGTCGTTAACGGATTCCTGAGATTCGTTGTCAGTTTGTGTCACAGCGTCATCAGGATAGTCGCCGTAAAATTCTTCTTCTTTCAATTTCGAGCATGAAAAGAGTGTGGTGACTGCAATAACTGCAAGCAGAATTGTTAAGTTCTTCGTCATCTTTTTCTCCTAATTTCTGTAAGTAAAAGGATAGTTTTTTTTCATAACAAAACCGTAAAAATCAAAAAAACGCAGTTATTATACACATAAATTAAAAAATGGAAAGAATGATTTTTGCCGAGAATCAGGATCGTTCTTCTCGACGCCGCCAGATTTTGTCGTTATAACGTTATTCCGACGGCGCGAATCGTTCTTCTCGATGATAACGATAATTTCGGTTTTTTTCCATTTTGTGCTATAAAGCGCTGTTTTTTTGTTGTTTTGGGGGAATTTATGAAAAAGAAATTGTTCTGCTGTTCGCTAGGATGCCCGAAAAACCGGGTCGATTCCGAAATTGTCATAGCCCAGTTCATTGATAAAGGGTGGGAGGTCGCCGAAACTTCCGGCAAGGCCGATCTTGTGATTCTCAACACATGCAGTTTTATCAACGATGCACGCGAAGAGTCGGTGAACTCGTTTTTTGATCTTCATGCTAATCTGAAAAAAGGGGCGAAAATCGCCGTTATGGGATGCCTGCCGCAGCTTTATCCGAATCTGGGCGAGATGCTGCCAGAAGCCGACTTTATTTTCGGCGTGAACGACCTTCCGGATGTTGCAAAGATCGTTGCCGAACACTGGAACGACGGTTTCAGGGGAAAAGGGGGAACATCGGAATTTCTTTACACTTCATCGATGGGGCGCGTCCTCACTTATTCGCCGTGGACGGCTTATCTAAAAATTGCTGACGGCTGTAACAACTTCTGTTCATACTGCTCGATTCCGCATATACGCGGAAGATACCGCGAACGCCCGCTGAAAGATATTCTTGCCGAGGCTGAAAACCTGATAAAAACAGGTGTTAAAGAGATTGTCGTCATCGCGCAGGATACTACGCAGTACGGCTCCAAGACAAATTCGTCGCTTAAAGCTCTTATCCGCTCGCTGAATGCGCTGAAAGGCGATTTCAGGTTCCGCGTTATGTATCTCTATCCGTCAGGAATCGACCGCGGACTCCTTGAAACGATCCGCGACTGCAAAAAAATGTACAACTATCTCGAGGTACCGATCCAGCATGTTTCCGACACGGTTTTAAAGGCTATGAACCGCCGTTATACAGGGCAGTATCTCTATAATCTGATCGATATGGTCAAGGATGTTTTCGGCGAAAACTATCTGTTGAGAACGACTGTTATTTCATCGTTTCCGGCTGAGAAAAAAGAGGATCACGAACTTCTCAAAAAATTCATCGAAGAAGGGCTTTTCGATTACATCGGAGCTTTCAAATATTCAAAAGAAGAGTCGTCCGCATCCTATAAAATGCGTGCCGTTCCTGCAAAAACAGCCGATGCGCGGTTTGCCGAAATCGAAAAGGCGGCTCACGAGTGCATGGAAAAGCGGCTTGACAGATTCGTCGGAATGGAGACTGAAGTGCTTTATGAAGGAATCGATCCCGAGCTCAGGGTTCCTGTCGGCAGATGCTGGAATCAGGCTCCCGAAATCGACGGAATCACGATAATCACCAATCTGGAAGACGAAAAAGAGGGAAGCCGCCTCAAATGCAGGATCGTTTCGAGGGAAGGAACTGATTTCGTCGCCGACATAATACGATAAAATTCAGTTATAAATAACGATTTATATTGACTTTCGGAACTTTAAGTGTAAAATCGCGCGTTTTTTTGAAGCACCTCCGTGCGTTTGTCCCGTGCCTGTCTCTTGTTTGAGAGTGAGCGGGATGCGGAGGGAAGATTATTAACAGGTAATTCTTGGAGGAAAAAATGCCTGAATTAAGAGAAATGCTTAAAGCCGGTGCTCACTTCGGACACCAGAAGCAGAAATGGAATCCCAAAATGGCTCCTTACATTTTCACGGAGCGCAACAACATCCACATCATCAACCTTCAGAAGACGATGGAACTCATCGAAGACGCCAAAAATTTCGTAAAACAGCTCGGAATGAACGGCGAGATGATTTTCCTTGTCGGAACGAAAAGACAGGCTCAGGAAGTCATCAAGGAAGAAGCTGAAAGAGCTGAAGTTCCTTATGTAAACTACCGCTGGCTCGGCGGAATGCTCACAAACTTCGTAACAATCAACCAGTCGGTCAAGAAGTTCCAGAAGTTTGAAGAGATCCTCACCACCGAAAAGAGAAGAATGTACAAGAAAAAAGAGCTTGCAGACATCGAGAAGAGAAAAGACAAACTCGAGAAGAACCTTGCAGGCGTTATGAAAATGGACAAAATGCCGGGCGCTATGTTCGTTGTTGACCCGATGAAAGAGCATCTTGCAGTCCACGAAGCTCAAAAACTCGGTATTCCGATAATCGCAATCATCGATACAAACGGAAATCCTGACGGAATCGACTACCTCATTCCCGCAAACGACGACGGAATGCGCTGCATTTCGCTTGTAACTTCCGACATCGTTGATGCATATCTCGAAGGTCTTGACATTTACAAGCAGAAACTTGCAACCGAGCAGAAAGAGAGAAAGGAAAAACCGGCAAGAGGCGAAACAAGAAGCGTTGCCGGCAGAAAGGTCAGAGTTAAAAGAATCCAGACTGCTGAAGCTGAAGAACCGGAAGCAGCTGAAGAAGCAGCAGAAAAAGAATAGGAGGAACTTATGGAAATTACTGCAGGATTGGTTAAAGAACTCAGAGAGAAAAGCGGCGTAGGAATGATGGACTGCAAAAAAGCCCTCATGGAAGCTAACGGCGACCTTGACGCTGCTATGCAGATCCTTAAAGATAAAGGCATCGCGAAAGCGGCTAAAAAGGCTGACAGAGTAGCTTCGGAAGGAGCTGTCCTCATTTCCATCGAAGGAAACAAAGGCCTTATGCTCGAGCTCAACTGCGAAACAGACTTCGCTGCAAAAAGCGACGGTTTCAAAGAACTTTCGAAGACCATGCTCGATTACTTCGCAAAGAACGCGAAAGAGGAAAATCAGGTCGTTTCCATGGAAGAGAACTTCTACAATGCAGAAGTAGAGACCATGACGAAAGAAGCTGTTGCAGTTATCGGCGAGAACATCAAACCGAGAAGATTCGTAAAATACGAAGCAGGCGAGAATTCTTTCATCCACTCTTACGTTCACATGGGCGGAAAAATCGGCGTTATGCTTGAAATCAAAGCCTGCTGCGCTGAATGCACGACAAAACCTGAAGTTATCGAAATGGCTGACGGAATCGCTATGCAGATCGCTTCGATGCGTCCTGACTGCATCGATGTAGAATCTTTCCCGCAGGATAAACTTGCTTCAGAAAAGCACGCTTTCCTTGCACAGGTTCTCGAGATGGGAAAACCGCAGGCAGTTGCTGAAAAGATCGTTGAAGGAAAAATCCAGAAGTTCGTATCGGAAAACACTCTTCTCGAGCAGGTTTTCGTTATGAACAGCGACCTCAAGATCAAAGATTATATTAAAGAAACAGGCAAGAAAGTCGGCTGCGACCTTAAAGTTGTCCGCTTCAACCGTTTTGAACTCGGTGAAGGCATTGAAAAGAAAGTAGAAAATTTCGCGGAAGAAGTTGCAGCTCAGATGAAATAATTTTTCATGAGCGGTTTTTGTGATTCTACATTTTCGGGAGCGTCTTTTAAAAGGGCGCTCCTTTCTTTTTTTATAATATTCTTGTTCTTTTTTCTTTCGGCGGAACCGGCTGAAGAAGAAAATACTACTGGGGCCGAGCCGGAAAAACCTGCTGAAAACGTTGTTGAAAACAAAGAAAAACCAGTTGAAAATATTGAAAAATCTGCCAATAATGCCAATCTGACGGTTTATACGAAAGATGAATTTATCGAAAAATTTATGGCAAAAACCGGTCTCGGAGAGGCGTCAAAATATAAAGTACAGATGGCTGAAGCCGATTACGATTATGTTATCGCGCAGATGTTTCCCAGAATAAAAATCAAGACAGGTCTGGGGCCGCATCCGAGGTATGTTTACGAACATTCCGAAATACTTCCCGATGCTGACGGTGACGGTCTGCCTGAGTTCAAGGAAAGAAAGTGGAGCAAATACTACAGCGATATTGAAAAATGGGGTATCGCTATCAGGACCAAGATCGAATTTGTTCTTCCGATCTACACTTTCGGCAAAATTTACGCTGCAAAACACGCCGCCGAGGCTCAGGTCGAGCTCAGAAAGGCTGAAGCTGAGATCGCTGATCTCAAAGTGAAAAAAGAGGCGGCGACAATCTACTGGTCATGGGTCATGGCTCAAAGTTATCTTGAAATGATGGAACCGGCAATGAAAGAGCTGGACAAAGCCGAGGAGAAGCTGCGCGACATGCTTTACGAGGAAAAAGAGGGCGTGACTCAGAAAGATCTCAACAAACTGCTGGTAGAAAAGGAAAAAATCCAGTATTTGTACGACAGGCTTGTTTTTCAGACCGATACCCTGAAATCGCTCATTGACGAGGTTTTGGGCGAAAACTGGGCTTTTGCCGACAAAGAGATGACGCAGCAGAGTTTTCCGAAAGAAGAGTCTGAACTTGTCGATTTTATGAAGCAGGAAAGCCCTTATTCCAACTATGTTCAGAAAGGGCTTTATATTTATGAAAAACTTTACAGGCTTGAAGTGAGACGCACCCTGCCGAATTTCGGAATGGTCGGTTACTATTCATTCAGATATACGAGCTCGGTTGACGAGAGGACATATCCTGAACCGAACAGTCCTTACAACGGTTATGACGGCGAAATAGGGATCGGGCTTAGTTTCGATCTGAACATTATGGAGCAGGTCAGGAAAATACAAAAGGCAAAGGCGGAATGGAACTACATGAAATCAAAAGCGTTCCTTGCCGAGCAGACTGTTTCGCTGCAAATTAAGAAAAAATACAACGACTTGAAGGCGCTGGATTCACGCATTTCGCATCTTAAAAAGATCCGCAAAACGACAAAAGGAATGATGACAACCGAATATGCCAACTATGAATCGGGAATGGCGGACGGCACGAAAGATCTGATTGATGCGGTAAAGGCGTTTTTCGAGAACGAACAGGAATATATCAAGGCGATTTACGACTACAATATGCAGATCGAGGATATAATTGAATTTACGGGGGCGGTTGAAAAATGAAAAAAGTTTTAATTTCAACGATTCTTTTGTTCTGTTTCGGACTTTTTGCACAGTCGGCTTCCGTCCCGGCTGATCAGAAGGCTGCTGGCAGCGAAAATCTTGATGTTTCTGCGGCGATGAAACTGCTTGAAACCAAGGAACAGGCTTTTGAAAAGCTTGCCAACAGCAATCCGAAAAAAGGAACGCCGAAATATGCTGCAAAAGATAAGGAAATAAATGATATTGTTGAAGAAATCATTGATTACCGCTTTATTTCGGAATATATAATCGGCAAAAAGTGGGCAGAGACATCAGAATCTAAAAAAGAAGAACTCTTCAATAAAATCAAAGAGTTGTTTACAGATGTCTATCTTGACAAACTCTTTTACAATAAAAGTTACGAAAAAAAATATCTGGACAAGGGAACAGAGAAAAAATACCTGAAAGGTGTGCCTGAAAGTATTTTCATAACATCTGAAATCCAGGGAATTTTCAAAGGAAAAACAGTTGGTTACGAACTCGTTTACCACATCCGCAAAGTTGACGGAAAGTACAAGGTTTTTGATGTCGAACTTGATACCGTGAGTCTTGCGAGAAACTACCGCGAACAGTTCGAGAAAAATCTGAAAGAGAAAACAATCGACGAACTTATTGCAAATATCGATAAAAAAATAAAGTCTTCAAAATCTGAAAAACAGGAAAAGAAAGAAACTAAACCTGCTGCCAAGTAGTTGAAATGAGTGAAAAAATTCTGCTTCATGCCTGCTGTGCGCCATGCACGACGGCGACTCTTGAAAAAATTCTTGCCGATAATCCAGAGGCAGATGTTTCGGTTTTTTATTACAATCCCAACATTTCTCCGGCTGAAGAAGAGGAAAAACGCTGGTCGGAACTTGAGCGTTACATTGATGCCCGTTACGGAAACGCGGTGAAAGTTCTGCGCGGAAAATACGACTACGATTTCTGGAACTCACTGATAGAACCTGTATCGCTCAGCGGCGAAGGCGGTTTCCGGTGCCGGATCTGCTACTATCTGCGTCTTTTGGAAAGTTTCAAAAAGGCGGCTGAACTCGGCTGCGACGCAGTAAGCACGACTTTAGCCATAAGTCCTTACAAAAATTTCGAGTGGCTTGACGAAATCGGAAAACTGCTTTCTGCAAAATTCGGCATAAAATGGTTTCTTGAAAAATGGGATTACAGGCGTTCCATCGAGCTTTCAAAGCAGTACGGCCTGTACCGTCAGAATTACTGCGGGTGTGATTACAGCAAGAAAAAGTGAGGTGAAAAATGGAAGAAGAAAAAATTCTCTTTTATGAAAAACAGCGTCTCACTCAGTGGTGGCTGTGGCTGATTCTCATTGTGGCGCAGTTAATTCCGATGGGTATCAATTTCAGAAAACTTTATCTCGCCGGACTTACCGACAAACCGGAAATCCTTTTCAGTACTGTCGGAACATGGCTTATTGTTTTTGTCGTCTCGCTTCTTTTGATTTATTCAATAAAATTAGAGACTAAGATTACCGCTCAGGGTGTTTATGCAAGGCTTTTTCCCTTGGGTTTTTCGTTCAAGTTTTATCCGTTCAGCAACATGACCGCATGCTATATCAGAAAATATCATCCGGTCCGCGAATACGGCGGCTGGGGCTACAAAGGAACGCATAACAACAGATCTTTGAGCATCCGAGGCGACAGAGGTCTGCAGATGGAGTTTCCGAACGGAAACAAACTTCTCATCGGAACCAGAAAGGATCGGGAATTGTTAGAGGTTTTAAAATCACTTCAGAAATAAGCCATGAAAAAATTTACTTTATTTTCTTTAATTTTACTGGTTTTCTTTTCTCTTTTTGCTGAGAAGGAAACTGTCACCATCTGGCATTCGTACCGGGGCGACGAACAGAAGGCTCTGGAAGAATTACGTAATAAATTCAATGAGATGCAGTCTGACTACAAAGTTGATCTGCTTAATGTTCCGTATGATGCTTTTGCCAACAAGCTGACGAGCGCGATTCCGCGAGGAAACGGCCCTGACGCATTCATTTTTGCTCATGAAAGAGTGGGGGACTGGGCTGAAAGCAGAATAATTTCGGATCTTTCCGATGTTTTGAACGGAAACTTGTCAGACTCTCTGATTCCTTCGACTCTTGATGCACTGAAATACGACGGGAAATACTGGGGATTTCCTCTTTCGTTCAAAAGCGCTGTTCTTTTCTACCGCACCGATAAAGTTGAAAAAGTGCCTGAAACTACTGACGAACTTCTTAAAGCGGCACAGAGTTTCACAGATGCGAAAAACGGAAAATACGGTCTTGCTTTTGAAGCGACTTCGGCATATTTCGCGGCTTCTTTCATCTACGGTTTCGGCGGAAAATTCTGCTTTGAAAACGGTGCCGAAAGGGAAGACGGCATGGCCTGTCTTGACGATAAAGGAAATGTGAAAGCACTTGAATTTATTGATGATTTAGTAAATAAATCGAAAGTTACGCCGCAGGAAGCGACTTCTGCGCTCGTTACGCAGCTTTTCAACGAAGGAAACTCTGCTTTTGTAATCAACGGGCCGTGGTTTCTTGGTGAAATAGACAAAAATGTCCCTTATTCGGTCGCGGTTCTTCCGAAAGTGAGCGAAAGCGGCGAAGTTATGAAACCGTTCCTCACGGTCGAGGCTTACCTCGTTTCGAACCACGAAACGACAAACAAAAAAGGTGCTGAGGAATTCGGAAAATTCCTAGTTTCGCACGATGCAGCCAAAGTCCGCGCCGTAACCGGCAGACAGTCTGTAGCGACTGCTTCGGTTTATGAAGATGAGGAAGTCGCAACTGACGAGATCCTCAATGTTTTCAAAAAACAGGCCGAAGTTTCCGTTCCCATGAGCAACAACCCGAAAATGAGAATGGTGTGGGAGCCGCTTGCAGGTGCTTTGAGAAAGGTTCTGCGCGGAGCCGACACTCCTGAAAACGCACTTGAAAGCGCGCAGCAGCAGTTCAAAATCTTCTCAAAACCGCTTCCGAAGGCGCAAAGCCCGGTCGTTTTTGTCATAATTCTTGTCATCGCGGCTGTTATCGGGCTTGTTTTCACTGTCAGACAGATAAAAAAGTATAAATTTTTCGAAAAACTCATGTCGTCGCCGACACCTTATATCTACCTTTTTCCTGCGATGTTTTCCATGCTTGTCCTCGTTTTTGTTCCGTTCGCGGTTGGAACGGCGGTCGCGTTTTTTGCCCACAAAAGCGGCGAATACCAGTTCGTAGGGTTCACAAACTTCATTTCGATCCTCCTTTCGAAAGATTTTCCGATAACTGATTCGCTTTCGTTCTATTTCACGCTTCTTGTCACGATTCTGTGGACGGCAGTGAACGTTTTCCTGCATGTTTCGATAGGTCTTGCGCTTGCTCTCATGCTGCGCGAACCGTGGCTCAAACTCAAAGGCGTTTACAGAATGCTTCTCATAATCCCATGGGCAGTTCCGAATTACATCACGGCACTTATCTGGAAAGGAATGTTCAACAGACAGTTCGGCGCGATAAACGGAATTCTTCAAGCGATAGGACTCGAACCCGTCAGCTGGTTCAGCGGCTTCTGGACTTCGTTCGCGGCGAATGTCACGACAAACACCTGGCTCGGATTCCCGTTCATGATGGTCACCGCTCTCGGCGCGTTGCAGGCGATCCCGCACGATCTTGAAGATGCTGCAAGTGTTGACGGAGCAAACGGATTTCAGCGTTTCAGACACGTGATCCTGCCGCTTCTTAAACCCGCGCTTCTTCCGGCCGTTATTCTCGGCAGTGTCTGGACATTCAATATGTTCAACATCATCTACCTCGTTTCGGGCGGCGAACCCGACGGCGCGACCGAAATCCTCATAAGCGAAGCCTACAAATGGGCTTTCCAGCGTCAGGAACGCTACGGCTACGCGGCGGCTTATTCAACCTTGATTTTCATAGTTCTTCTGCTTTATTCCAAAGCGACCGAAAAAGTCGGGAAGGAAAATTAGATTTAAAACGGAGAAACAGATGAAGAGGATTGTAGAAATTATTATGTCAGCATTTTTGGCTTTTATTCTCGCTGCCTGCACGGGAACGGCATCAAACCAGGCCGAGAAAAACGAACAGAAAGCGGAACAGAATTCTGCGCCGGCGGCTGAAACGGATGAAACAAAGCCGGCAGAAGGCGCGAAGGCGAAACTTCTTTACATGGGACACGCAAGTCTCCGCATCACAACGGCAGAAGGGAAGGTGATCTACATCGATCCTTTTGCCGGAGAGGGCTACGAGCCGGCGGCGGACCTGATCCTTGTCACTCACGCCCACTTTGACCACAACGCTCTCGACAAGATCAAAAACCGCAAGGAGGACTGCCGGACGATCACGTGGAAAGAGGCTCTCGCTGACGGAAAGCACCAGAGTTTCGATCTCGGTTATGTCAAGATCGAGGCGGTCGAAGCTGGATACAACAAAAATCACGACGTGAAAGAGTGTGTCGGCTACATTCTGACGCTTTCAGACGGCGTGACCGTCTATGTTTCTGGCGATACGAGTAAAACTCAGCAGATGCCATCTCTTGCTGAAAAGAAACTCGACTACGCTTTCTACTGCTGCGACGGCGTTTACAACATGGATCTTCCCGAAGCGGCTGAGTGCGCGAAACTTGTCGGTGCAAAGCGCGATATCCCGTATCATGTGATCGCGGCTAAGGACGGCAAGTATTTCGACCGCGAGAGAGCGGAGCAGTTTGATTCTCCAAACCGCCTTGTGATCGGAGAAGGCGAGGAAATTGAACTGGCCAAGTAACTTCTTGATTTCTTTAAGGAAACAGTCGTAAAAGATAACCAAGATTTTTTCCTGATAATTTTTTTTCGTAAATTTAAGGATTGCCTTGATTTTAAATTGTTAAAAATTATAGTTCGCCGCCAATAGCGTCGCTGTTGTTTATCTTAGTTAAAAGTTTGTTTACAATTATTTTTTTAGGAGAAAAGAATGAAATACGGCGACAGAATTAGAATTTTACGCGAAACACTCAGGCTCACTCAAAAAGAAATGGCAAAAAAGCTCGAAATATCACAAACTTATCTCTGTGATATCGAAAAAGGAAAAATAGAGGCAAATGCCAGAGTACTTTTTGGAATTACCAGAATTTTCGGAGTTAGAATGTTATGGCTTTTGGAAGGAATAGGGGAGATGTTTTTTCCTTATTTCAATATTTTAAGAAATGTTGTGAGCGAAAAAGGAAATATTTATATATTTTCTTATATAAACGAAATATCTTTATTGATGGAAAAAGGGGAGCTGGTTCTTTTCAAATTGAGTGCCGATAATATGGAACCTTTTTTTCTTGCCGGCGATGAAGTTCTGGTTGATGTGACTGAAAACAAAATGGAAAATCTCGGAGTCTATCTTTTCGAAGTGGAATCAAAAAGGGTGCTTAAACGCTTTGTCGGCGGTTCTTTGATGAAGCTTACGAACGACAAACCTGTGCAAAAGAACAACGACATTATTTTCAACAGTTCGATAAAATGTATCGGACGGGCTGCCTGGATTATAAGAAAACTGTAATTAAAACAGTGCTGCAATCTTGTTTACGATTTCAAGATTGAATTTATGAATATACGGGAGAATGCCGCTTATCCAAAGAATTATCGAGATAAAAACGGCAACCATAAAAACTATGAGGAACTTTTTTTTCATAATTTCTCGCGGACGTATTTAACTGCGTTGGAGAAGAGTTTGAGGCCGAGAGCTTCAGGCATTTTGTCCATTCTCGTCCATTCAGGATGCTGGGTTCCGTTGATGAAAACTTCGGGGTGGGGCATCATGCCGAGAACGTTGCCTTTTTTGTTGGTGATGCCGGCAATCGCAAGTTCCGAACCGTTCGGGTTTTCCGGGTAGTGCTGCGTGATTTCGCCGTTTTCGTCTACATACTGGAACGCGATCATGTTGCTGTCTTTTATCATTCTGAGGTCGTGCTGCTGCGCGATGAATTTGCCTTCACCGTGGCGTATCGCTACATCAAAAATATCGATTCCTTCAAGGAAAGGCGACGGATTGTTCGGGTTTGCCTTGATGCGGACCCATCTGTCCTCGTATTTTGCAGAGTCGTTGTGGGTGAGTGTCGCGACCTGTTTTTTGAAGACTTCCTTTTCGTCGCCTGGAAGAACTCCCATTTTGACGAGTGTCTGGAATCCGTTGCAGATTCCGATGACGAGTTTTCCGTCAAGGATGAATTTTTTGAGTTTTTCACCCATCTCTTTTTTGATTTTGAGGCCTAGAACTCTGCCGGAAGCGATGTGGTCGCCGAAAGAGAAGCCGCCGGGGAAAACCATGATCTGGAAATCATCGGGGTTGACTTCGCCGTTGACAACGCGGTTTACGTGAACGCGCTCGATTCTGTCGGCACCTGCCGCCTCGAATGCCCAACCAGTCTCGACATCACAGTTGATTCCGTAACCTGTAAGTATTAGTACGCTGACTTTTTCCATGAAATCCTCCAATAAAAAAACCGCGCGAATATAGCACGTTTCGCGTTTATTGCAAAACTTCTTGACTGTTTTTAAGGCAAAAAAGCCGGGGCGTTTTTCTGTTTTTTAGGAATTGTGAAGATGATCATGCCCGATTTCGACTTTCCCGTCGCCGAATCTTATTTCAAAAGGCGATTTAGGTTCAAGTTCAACGCTCTTTTTGACGGTTTTTCCGTTCTGCGAAACGATGGCGAAGCCTCTTTGCAGCGGGGAGAGCGGGTTCACCATTTCAAGTTGCTTTTCGAGTTCGGAAAGTTCGGCGTTTTTTCTATTCAAAAGTTCTTTTAGTGTCGTTTCGGCGCGGAACATCAGCTTTTCGGTGCGGTGAAGGATGTCGTTTATGATCTCTTTCGGGTTCTTGAGCGACAGTGTTAGGTTGTCGAGGCGCATGAACTTCGAGAAAAGGATGTTTTCGGCCTGTTTTTTCATGAGATGGAGTGAATGGTCGATGTTCTGCGTTATTTCCGAGCTGTCGGGGAATATTAGTTCTGCCGCTGCGCTGGGTGTTGCTACTGAGAAACTTGCCGCAAGATCAAGTATTGTGGAATCTGTTTCGTGTCCTACCGCGCTGACGACCGGTTTTTCGCACTTTATGACGGCACGGGCCAGTTCTTCGGAGTTGAATGGCTCAAGATCCTCTTTCGAGCCGCCGCCGCGGCCTACGATTATGACTTCGACTTCTTCAAGTTTTGAAAGTCTTTCAAATGCCGCTATTATGCTTGCAGGTGCCTCTTTGCCCTGGACCAATGCTGGGGAGAGAACGATCTCGGCTGCTGGAAAACGCTTTCTTGAAACTCTGATTATGTCGTGTATCGCGGCTCCGCTTTCGGCCGTGACTACTCCGATCGTTGCCGGATATTCGGGAAGCGGTTTTTTGTGAACTGCGTCGAAAACTCCCTCTTTCTGGAGCTTTTCCTTGAGCATTTTGAGCTGCATCGCCGCCAAACCTTCGCCGAAAGGAACGATGAGAGAGGCGACAAGGGTTATCTCCGTGCGCGGCTCGTAGACTGAAATCCTGCCGTAAACAACGTATTCGGCGTCGTTTTTGATCTCGACGCGGTTCATTTTCTGCTGGTTTTTGAAAAGGGCGCACTTGATCTGGGCGTCGTTATCCTTCAAGGTGAAGTAGATGTGGCCGGAATATGCGCGTGTCAGGTTGCTTATCTCGCCGCGCAGCGCGACAAATCCGAAAGCTCCTTCGACCGCATTTTTAAGGTCGCGTACAAAAGCCGATACCGGAACGACGATTTCCTGCATGATCACCTCTATTGAAAGAATAAAAGTCCGGTTTTATCCAGAGTTATCTTGACGACCGCATAGAGGACCGAATCTTCGGTATAAGGCTTCAACTCTGTGAAAATATTGTGTTTTACGAGCGAATCGAAGATGTAGATCATCACGAAAATAATGGATAAACCTTTGAGAAATCCGAAAACTATTCCCAGAGTCTTGTTTGTTTTGCCGAGAGCTCCTTCTTTTTCTTTGATGAGGTCGCGGAGAACGAAAAATAGGATCTTGTAGATGAGGAAATAGGAGACAATGAAAGTGAAAATGTAGAAAGTCGTGTAGAATTTAGGCCCTGCGAGTTCCTGCATCGCGCTTTCAAGCGACGGGATCTTTAAAGCTGCAAAGATCACGGCAAATATTATGAGTTTGAAAATTTCCTTGAAACCGCCGCCGAGGTATCCGGCAACCATCGCAAGAAGAATAAAAACCGCTAAAATTATATCCAAAGTCATTGTTTCCTCCGTCAAAAAACGGCTGATAATAGCAGAAAAATTCGTAAAATTAATTTTTTGGAAAATTTTTCTTGACATCAAAACCGATTTGGATACTATGCCGCCCGTTGGTGCCCAGGTAGCTCAGTCGGTAGAGCAGGGGACTGAAAATCCCCGTGTGGGCAGTTCGATTCTGTCCCTGGGCACCACCTTTCCCGATGATTTCCCCGACAGTATTTTTAAGATAATTACTGAAACTGATAAGTTTTGGTCTCTTTTCACCGCTTAATCTTCCTTGACATTTGTAAACTTAAATGTAAAATACTTTACAAACAAGTTTTTTGGGTGGTCGAAAAAATGGATAGTTTCAGAACGGCAGAAGACATTGCGGCGGTAAAAGAACTGCTTGGGATTTCATCGGATGAATTTGCAAAAAAAATTGGAGTTTCCCGCGTTACTTTGAGTAAATGGCTCACAGGAAAAAGCGAAATCAGCGAAATTAATACAACGGCTTTTTACGATTTTGCTTTCAATGCAGGAATACGGCTGAACAAAATAAAAGAACAGCTCTACAAGGAAGAACTTTCAGAAAAAGGTCATGTCGCTCTTTTCCACGGCTCGAAAAACGGGATAGAGGGAAAGATCGAACTTACAAAATCAAAGAAAAGCAATGATTTCGGAGCTGGTTTTTACTGCGGAGAAAACCTTGAACAGTCGGCGATGTTCGTTGCCGGATTTCCCGATTCCTCTCTTTACATTTTTGATTTTGACACAAAAGGTTTGAAGAGGCGCGTTTTCGGGGTATCGAACGAATGGATGCTTGCCATTGCTTACTTCAGAAACCGGCTCGGCGGGTTCGCTTCTTCAAAAATCATAAGATCCCTGCTTGATTCGATCAATGATGCCGACTATATAGTGGCACCGATCGCAGACAACCGGATGTTTGAAATAATAGACAGTTTCATAGACGGAGAAATAACGGATCAGCAGTGTATGCACTCGCTTTCTGCCACCAATTTGGGAAATCAGTATGTTCTTGTTTCGGAAAAAGCACTGGAACAGCTCACTATGCTGGAGAAATGTTTCCTTGCACAGCCTGAAAAGGAGTTCTATCTCGATTCAAGAAAAGAATCTGTCGGGATAAATCTCGATAAAGTCAGGATGGCGCGCAGACAGTACAGAGGAAAAGGAAAATATATAGAGGAGCTTTTAAAATGAGGGATTTTGACGAATACGGGTTGAGTATGTGCCGCTATCAGGGCGAGCTTTTTGCAGAGTCATTGAAGTATGTGGCGTGCAGCACGCCGGTGTTTCTGCGCAGATTCATGTATTCGCAAACCGCGGCAAGAATGGACGGAAATGGATTTATGTTCGAATCACTGTCCGTTGAGGATGCTATCGGTGAGATTGAAAGGGAATTCGGTAAAAGCGGATACGGAAAAATCAAATACGGCAGAGAAGAACTTTACTGGATCGGCTATATTTACCGCTACTGGGCATATACCGAAGGAACAAGCAGCAAAAACATTTACAAACTGGTAAAACCTGACGAATTGCGACAACTTTATGTCCCTTATCACTCTCTTGATCCCGCTGCTGCTGTCGAGAGAATCAAAGAAGCTAAAGGTTTTGAAGAGAGCAGTTTAATCAAGAGAGGAGTCGAAATACTGAAACGGATAAGGTATGATAAACTTAAATGTAAAGAAGTTTGCAAACAAGTTGCGGAAGCTGAAAGCCGATATGTTCCTCTAATTCCCGAAAAATGACTCGATTTTTCTGTTGCCGGAAGCGTTTCTTGCGCGGTTTCTCGACCAGATCCTGAGTTCTTTGATGTTTTCTTCGTAGGTTTTTGAAAGGGGAACTGTTCTGCGCAGGATTTCTTCGAGGATTTTCTGCGTCAGTTCGCAGTTTCTTGAATATGCCGTGATGAGTGAGTCGATTACGACCTGCTCGATCTCGGCTCCGCTGAAGCCTTCTGAGTTGTAAGCCAATTTGTCTGTGTCGAAATCTTCGGGATTGCGGCCTCTTTTTTTGAGGTGGATCTTGTAGATCTCCTCGCGCTCGGGTTTTGATGGAAGGTCAACAAAGAATATCTCGTCGAAACGCCCTTTTCTCAGAAGTTCCGGCGGCAGGAGCGAAACTCTGTTTGCCGTTGCGACAAGGAAAACGGGCTCCTTTTTCTCCTGCATCCAGGTCATAAGCCAGCCTAAAACTCTGCGTATTTCGGCACCTTCGCCTTCCTGCGAAAGAGCTTTTTCGATTTCGTCTATCCAGAGAACTACAGGGGCGAAACCTTCGATCGTAGCGATTGCCGATTTCAGAAGTTCTTCAACGCTCTGTCCTTTTCTGAAAAGGTTGATGAAGTCGAGCCTGACGAGCGGGAAGTTCCAGATATTCGAAATGACTTTGCTTGTGAGCGATTTTCCGCAGCCCTGCACACCGAGCATGAGCATTCCTTTCGGGAGCGGGATCCCGAATTTGCGGGCTTCGTCGGAAAAGTTGCCGCGTCTTTCGATTATCCACTGCTTCAGCTCTTCGTAGCCGCCGATGCCTGAAATTCCGTCATCGACATTGATGACTTCGAGAATTTCGTTCTGCATGAGGAGACTGCGTTTCGATTCAAGAACGTATTCGACAGCCTTGGTTTCTTCAAGTTTCGAAGCATCGTGCAGAAGTTCGTCGATCCTTGAGAAGGGAAAGCCTTTCAGGTTTTCGCGGATCGTGTTTTTCGTGCTTTCCGAAAAGGGAAGTCTGCTGATTTTTTCAGAAAATATCGAAAGGTCGGGTTTTAATGTCTCTATCGCGGCGTAGCGCATGATCGCAGGGGAAAGGGCAGCTTCGCGGCAGAAAAGCGTTATCTCGGAAGTGCTTCCTTCAAGCGTTTCAAGCAGAGTGACGGCACGAGAATCGTTGTCGAAAAGGTATTCGCCGTAAGCGATGCTGAAATTTTTGTTCTGCCTTATGAAACCGAGGATCTGTGCGAAAAACTCCTCTTTTGAAGCGGCATTCCACGAAAGTTTGTCCTTTCTCTCCTTGATGTAGAAAAGCGGATCGTCGCAAATAATGACTTTTAACATCGAAACCTCCGAAATAACTGAAAAACGCAATATTTTAAAGGAAAATAAGGAAAAGGCAAAAAAATGAAATCTTGAATTTAGAAAAAAAATCGTTAAAATACTGCGTTTTTTT
>CAJOFY010000002.1:0-4059 GCA_905233945.1 uncultured bacterium
TAAACCGCTTCTTCTTTTTTAACGATATTTCCGAATGCATCATGCTCGGTTTCTATACACCTTTTGTTTGAAGGCTGCGCAACGTCGAACTGGCAGCTTTTTACTGCTCTGCCGAGCATATCGTATTTGGTTTCCTGCTTGATGATTTTAGGTCGATCCAAAGGTTTGATCTGATTGTTTTCATTGACTCCCCAATATTCAAAGAAGAAAGTTTCGGTGAGATTGCTCATTTCGTCATATTTGTATTTGCGGTAGTATTCGCATGTGAAATCATTGTAAGGGAAGTTTGACCGGAACATTGCTCCGCTGCCGTCATCTCCGGCAGAATCGTCTCCGTTGAAGTCGTACGGTTCATAGATTCGACCGAAAACAACGGAATTGTTGTTATTAAGATTGCACCCGAAGAACGTGAAAACTACGCGGTCAAGGCTGTCATAAACATAAAGCGTCGATACTCCTGCCGAATTTCTTTCGACAAGTTTTCTGCCCATCTTGTCATAAATGTAATCGTTTTCAAGAACAGGAGTCTGGTTTTCATCAAATAAATAGTCCTGAATCATCAGAAGTCCGCTGTCAGAATCGAATGAGAATCCTTTTTTCTTGTTGCAGTTCGTTGCTGTGCCGATTCCCTGCGCTGTAAGCTGATAATCTGTGTTGTATTCGTAGCAGGTCTGAAGCGTGTTCTGATTGTTGCTGCCGGTTATGGTTTCTCCCCATACTTTGCCGGCACTGCCCTCTGATATCTCGTAGTCGTAAGTAAATTCCCGCACCTTTCCGTCCGGATATGTCACGTTCTGGAGGTCGTAAGGTTTTCCGAATGCCTCTTTATCCCATTCATAGTTCGTTACTCTGCGGTTCAATGCGTTGCTGCACCAGCCGGAATCTGGAAGAATACCGTGCCATACATACGAATTCAGCATCTCTCCGATACTGCCATTTGCCGCATCAAGGCTGTAAACAGCCGAACACGCCGGAGTACCCGATTTGAAGAGATTGTCAGCCCTGACCACTGAATCAAGCACGGAGATATTGTTCAGAGGAAAATTACTGTAACCTGAAGGGTCAAGAAAATAATGCCTCATATACTGCTCAGGCCCTGTCTCTTCCGTGATGTCGTAAAGGTTCACCGTCACCTGTCCGTCGGCGTTTCTGAAGTATATCGGAGAACCGCTTACGTTGTATTTGATCTCTTCCGTCACGGTATTTGCTGCGTTGTCACAGGTTTCGCTTCCATTGTAGGCGCAGGTCACTCTTTTAGCGGGCTGCATCCAGTCAGTGAAATAATCCTCGACTATTCTTTCAATACTTGGAACACCGCCTATTTCATGCGAGTAGACTGTTGTAATTTTGCTGCTTGCTGTTCCCGGAAACGGAGCAGCGTATATACTGGTATTCTTTCCCTGAAGCAGTGAATGGTAGGTTCCTTTAACTCTTCTGACGATGTATTCATAAATGTTTGAAGAGTCTTCGCTGACAAGTTTTCTTTCAGTATAACCCTCGGGAGTACCGTTGTTTTTGTTTGTTATCCACGTCGTCTCTCCGATCTTATTCCGATCCAGTGAGTATGATTCGAGTTTCATTGGATATGATGAATAACTGTCGATTCTGAGTTGTTCCCCGTTTCTGTATATATAGGCTTCCATGTCAAATCCGCTTCTGAAACGGTATTCAGCCAGTGTTCTCAAAGAATTAAGGTTTACGTTGCCGTTCGCGTCGGCTCTGCCTGCCGATATCCTCATTTTGCCTTCAAGCGGTTTGTAGGCCGCTTTCTGTTCCGGATCTGGACGTCCCATCAGGCCGTACGGAAGCGTTCCACTATTGTCTTCATCAAAAGATTTTACTTCAATGACCCTTTTCAATGGGTCGATAATGCTTACTGAACGGATGGTGTAATTATAAGCGTCACCTTTTTCGGTTGCCGTCATGTTCCATAAATACTTGAATGAAGTTTCCTTTCCGTCCCTTGTCATGTGTTTTACAATCGGAATGTAGTCCATGAAGTCATAGTACGCCGGTCGTGTCGTGTAAGTGTTCCCAAAAGGACTTTCCGCAATCAGTCCGCGGTAAAATTCCGTTACTGAGCCGTCATTTCCGTATCTCCTTACTGTCCACGTATCTTTGCCCAAACGATCGTTAGACTGAAAATATGTGCCGATATGTCCTAATGATGAAGAAAATGCCATGCCCGTAGTCTCCAGAACTATGTATGAAAAAAGATTCTGACCCGGTGCTGGATAGTATGTCACTTCAAGACGGGCGGCATTATGAAAATCAGCAGCTGTCCTGCACGCAGCCGGGGAATCGACGGCATCAAAGCATTTTACATCCGCTCTTATCGAGTATTCCTCCTTACCCCACGGCATATAAACATAAATTGTCTTCTCATCCCAGATGTGCGAAAGAGGCAGAATCCGGTGCGGGGTAACAGCAAATTCAACCCTCGGCAGATCAAGATGCCATCCCGCCTCAAGATTTTTCTTTTCATTGTAATAAATTCCGGCTTTCAGAACAGGCACGAAAGAAGGAACTCCCGGAACAGGTTCAAGTGCGGCATCAGAACGCGAGATGTTCGGCAGAATAAACTGATTGTAGGCACTTTCCGGAATATCCCTTGCTGCATCCGGAACGCAGATATCATCTTTTGCAAAATGATATCCGTCCGCGCAATCCCAGTGACAGACGCTCCCGGCACACGAAGAATCGCCTTGCCTGCACAGTTCCGCAGTGCGTCCTTCCGGAAGAACATATTCTCTTCCGTTCCAGATCAACTGTCCTTCGTCAACGATCTCTGCGTTTTCCGGAGGTTCAGGACATTTTGCAGCCTGACTGTTCTTTACGCAGATATTCAGTGCAGGATTCCAATGTTCGTCGGAACTGCAGCTGCCGCCGGCATAACAGTCCCCTGCGTGCGAAACATAACCTGCTTCGCACATACAGCCGCCGTTCACGCATACTCCGTGACCGGAACAGTCCGGATTCCTCACAGGAAGATAACCGGGAAAGAATTTAAAACATGAAGTCCCGTTGTTATTGAACAGCCAGTCCAGAACATTGGTACTGCCCGGCAGAAGCATTTCGTATTTTCCTCTGACACTGTCGGCAAATATGACTTCCTCAAGTGTGCTCATGCCGGCCAGAGGCTGCATGTTGTAAACTCCGGAATAGGAAATATCGATGCTTATAAGAGAAAGGGCGCTCAGCGGAGTCAGATCACTTGCCGGATTGCCGGACATATTGAGAACCTCAAGCTCTACGCAGGCTGCCAGCGGCGACAAATCGGAAATATTGTTTCCTGAGATATTGAGAACGCCGAGCGAAGAAAAGAGCCCGATTCCGGCCAGAGACGAGATGTTTTTCCCTTTCAGCTGAAGCGAGGTAATGTCTTCAAGCATTTCAGGGTCGATATCCGTCTCCGTTTCAACATCATAACCCCTGTATTTAAGCAGATCCACAACGGCAGCCGCCAGATTTTCGTCCTCGAACCAGCCTTCCTCGCAGATGCCGCCTCTTAAAACATAGCCGTAATCACAGGAACACACCGGATAACCTGAAGAATCGTCGCAACTCCCGCCCGTTCCGCAGTCAACATTGTAGCAGTAATCGATCAGAACATCGTGGTACATATCGTCGCTGGCATCGTCGCCGTTTCCCAGAACCTCGACAGTTATATACTGATTGCCGTTCACTTCGTGCTGGAACCAGAAATCGACATACTGCGCATCAACATTGTCGCACACCCCTTCAGTCACGCACTGAGCCACAGTTCTGCGGTAGTTGTGCCACACGTTTTCGGAATCAAGAACATTAACGATTATGTCGTAAAGAGAAGCAATCGAAGGATTGAAACTATACGCATTCGTCGCAAAAATCAGCCTGTAATGACAGTTTCCCGTGTTGTAGCAGTCAGTTTCATTGAGTATCGCAAGAGTATCGACCGTTGAAGCCTCATTCAGAATACAGTTCAAGCCGGAAGCATGAAATCCCGCTTCGCAGCTGCACACTTCAGCACCGCTCACAACCGAGCAAATGCCGTGACCGCTGCAAGTAACGCCGTTACAG
>CAJOFY010000002.1:4104-5163 GCA_905233945.1 uncultured bacterium
CTTCACCGTCATCCTGACATTCACCGTGACCCGAACATGTCACATCTTCGCAGAGGTCTTCCCCCCAGCCGGCAGAAACGGAAACAAAAGAGAAAAATACGACGAAAAATAAGAATACTTTTTTCATAGCTTCCTACAAATAGATATCATAATTTACTCTACTACACAGTCCTTCAATTCATCGTCCCATGTTCCTTTTTTGCAGGTGCAGGAATAGTTTTCTTCATCTATGATCCTGCACGTTTTTACAGAGCCCGGAGTTGAATTGCACGGGTTGCTTAAACACGGATTTTCTATGCAATTTTCATTGAACCAGAATTTCCCTTTTTCACACGGGTTATCCCTGATGCAGCGGACATCTTCATATCTGATTTCTTTCCATATCTGGCTGACTGCTTTTGTCGGATCGTATGCTTCTGTTGTCGAAGACATCTCTCCGCCGTACAAAATCAGCTGCCAGATGTTCGGCAGTCTCCAGTCGGAAAAACCGGCGTAAGTCATATTCTCGCAGATATCAAAAGCGTCTTCCCACTTCCTGTCGGGAGCATAAAAGTCCAGTGCAGTCAGCATGACACCGTTGGTACTGTCAACATAAACTGTTTCCATATCCGAGATTTTTTTTGACCAGGTTGATGCCGGGTTTGCTTTTTCCCGGACGCAGCGGGCAGGCAGTTTGAAAGGAGGGTTATCTGAACAGCCGGTGTAGGTGTCGGTTTCAAAATGATCGAAATTTATCAGTCTGACCCAAGTCGACGGTGTTATGTACGGAAGGTCTCCGCAACTGTTACTGGTGTAAGTGGAAGTGACAAAATATTCCGGCGGTGTGTCAGGAAAATATTCCGGATCGACATTCGGATGATATTTTCCGAAATCCATGATTGTCTTGAGTTCATAGACGCTCGGCAGCCTCCAGTCGTCGTATCCGCCGTAATTCGAGTTCTCGCAGTAGTTTTTATATTTGCTCCACCCTATAGATTTTTCTGGGACATAGACTTTCTGCTGCCAGATGAGTCCGGTGTATTCATCGATTACAACAGGTTCGTTTTCGACTTTTTTCTC
>CAJOFY010000002.1:5187-132438 GCA_905233945.1 uncultured bacterium
TACTGAGCATCCTGACCGTAGAATTTTTCTCCTTCTGAAGGACATTCGATCTCTTTTTCATTGTCGTAGCACTTGGTCTGTCCGGTGCAGAGATGAGCCATGCCAGGCTTGCTTTCAATGCATCCTCTGCTCTGTCCCCACCAGTAGTAATTTTCTTCGCAGCCGCAGGTGTAGCGCCGGTCGTCGCGCGGTTTGCATGTATCTGTCGTATGTTCAAAGCCGGCGCACGGATCCGCATCGCACGGATTTGCGCATTTAACACCGTCCCAGAAATAGTTCTCAACGCATCCGCAGAAGTATCCGCCCGCATCGCTCAAGTGGCAGATCCCGTCCGAATGTTCCGCATTTCCGCACGGATTGCCGAAGCACGGCGATTCAGCACACTTAACGCCGTCCCAGAAATAATTTTCACTGCAAGGCT
Organism: uncultured bacterium; assembly: GCA_905233945.1. GTDB lineage: Bacteria > UBP6 > UBA1177 > UBA1177 > UBA1177 > UBA1177. The sequence continues at coordinate 5,609 of CAJOFY010000002.1, forward strand.
CGTTTCTGACACAGACGACATGGTTCTGGCTGTCTGACCCTCCGGTTTTTTCAAGATTCTTTATTTCTCCAGAAGAATATATGCTTACTCCCGGAGAGTATTCAATATCGGATTTTTGTGTCGTCGATGACCAGAAATAGACCGGAATATTTTCAGGATACGGGAAATCTGCTGAAGGATCGCTTTTTTCAAAATTCATAAGTGTGGCAAGTTCGTTTATGTTCGGCAGTCTCCAGTCGGAAAAGCCTCCGCTTGTGGATTTCTCGCACTCTGTAATGGCTTCGTTCCACATTTTTCCGCGGGTATAGTTTGCCGTACTCCACATAAATCCGTTTTTGTAGTCCATCACCAGATTTGTATCGATCGATTTGAATGATGCCGATGCATCCACCGGTTCTCCTCGTACGCAGCGGACATTGTACTGCATCGCCTTTTGTCCGGCAGATGAAGTTCTGTCTCCGTATTTTATCAGCCATGCGGAGGAATCCAGGCCCGGGACCGGCATGGAAGACCACAGATAAATTTCTTCCTTTGTGTTCGGAAGCGGTGCCGCAAGCATAAGCTCTTTCGGAAGCGGAAGCCGCCAGTCGCTGTAACCGCCGTACTCAAGATTTCCGCAGTATTCCGCAGCTTCTTCCCAGCTTAACATCGAATCTGCAACGTTATTCATCCATTCGATTTTAAGATTATTATCGATCCTGGTCGGCTCGTTTTTAACGGATTTATTCATTGAAAAACTCTGCGGCGCGCAGAAGCCGAGAGCGGCATAGTCAGCATCCTGACCGTAAAATTCCTCGCCTGGTTTGCGGCATTTAAGAACTTCCCAGGTGGAATAGCATAAATCAGCGCCGGTGCAGATATTAGCCGGGCCGGGTTTCGTTTCCGTGCAGCCTTTTCCTGTGCCCCACCAGTAGTAATTCTCCTCGCAGACGCAGGTATAATAAGAAGCATCCTCTCCCCTGCATTCTCCAGTTGAATGTTCAAAATTCCTGCATGAGACACCGTAGAAACACGGGTTAATGCAGTTTTTTCCGTTCCAAAAGTATTTTTCATTGCAGAGACAGACATAGCTGTCATCGCCGTCAGGCTCGCATTTTCCGGTGGAGTCCGCTATTTTTCTGCATGGATTCGGATAACACGGATTTTTTACTGTGACATCTGCCTCGTCTGCATCTTCTTCAGTTTCTTCTTCCTCCGAATCTTCGTAATCTTCATCATTTCCGTATACTTCTTCCTCAGCCGCATCCTCATCCGGCAGAATGCCGCTATCTGCATCGTTCTCCGTCTTTTTCGAGCCACCGCACGAAACGGTTAAAAATATCAGCGTGATAAGGAAAAGAAGGAGTTTTTTCATGATTTCACCTTTATTTATCAGCACACTTTTCTCCGTTCCAGAATTTTCCGTTTTCGCACGGGTCGTTTGCAACACAGAATGTGTACACGGATTTGTATTCTTTAGGCGAGTAGAAATATTCTGCTGATGCATTCACTGCATTTGTTGTGGAAAGATGAGTTGAAGTGCTGAAATTCCATGAATATTCCTTGATGTTGGGCAGCCTCCAGTCAGAAATTCCGGCATAATCAAGTTCCGAACAGTATTTCAGAGCCTCGGCCCATGTGTGGTTCAAATTTTCAGTTTTCACAAAAATCAGGTTTTTGTCATAACTCAACAGGAGATCCTTATAAGTTTCACTTGTAAACGTTTCTGACTTGCTGCTTTCACCTCTGACACAGCGTATGTTTAATGAAAACGGGCGTTTTTTCGGTTCGTTGTCCGATGAAGTTGTAACATTGGATGTGATGTAAGGTTCTGCCGTGAAATTGATCACCTTGGCTTCATTATCGCATGTGGTGTATGTGGAACCGCCGGCACCTGGGCTGCCTGAACCGTGCTCGGAACAAACCTGCACAGTGTTGCTTGTCCAGAAAGCCGTTGTATATTCAGGAAAATATCCGGTATCGATCAGAGGCGGATATCTGCCGAAATCTGCGATAATTATAAATTCTTCCAGCGACGGCAGTCTCCAGTCGTCGTAACCGCCGTAAGTGAGATTTCCGCAGTACGAAAGCACGTCTTCATAGTAAAGTTCTTCTATCGGCGGAATATTTTTCTGCCACCTAAGTCCTGTATTGTTGTCCGCTACAACAGGTTCTCCGGGAACGGTTTCTTCGATTGAAAAACTTTGCGGAACGCAGTAACCGAGTCTTGCATAATGCGCATCCTGGCCGGAAAACTCTTCTCCTTCCGCCGGGCAGGGAATCTCTTTTTCGTTGTCGTAGCATTTAAGCTGGCCTGTACAGATGTTCTCAGCCGCCGGCTTTTGTGTGCGGCAGCCTATATTATTACCGCGCCAGTAGTAGCCGTTATCACAGCTGCACGAATAGGTAAAAGCATTTTCAGCTCTGCATTTTCCGGAAGCGTGTTCAAATTTTCCGCAATCAATGCCGGCACACGGATCGACGCATTTTTCACCGTTCCAGAAATATCCGTCAATGCATCCGCAGGAATATTTTTCCAGATCCTCTACATGACATTTTCCGTCGGAATGTTCTTTGTTGCCGCACGGATTCGGACTGCAGGGCGACACACATTCCTCCCCGTTCCAGAAGAAACCTCTTCTGCACAACTCGTTTCTGACACACACAATGTTGAAGTTGCTTGTTTTGAAAGAGCCTTCGCCAGCGCCGTCAATAGGTTCAACAACGAGAGCTTTTTCTTCGTTGATTGTTGTAGAAGACCAGAAATACGAATAATTCCACCATAAATAGTACATGGAATTTTTCATTTGCTGTTCAAGTCCCGGAAGAAGTGCAGCCGGTCTATCTTTGGCGTGATCCACAATAGAATAAAGTTCGTTGATGTTTGGAAGTCTCCAGTCGGAAAAGCCGGCGTAAGTCAAATCTTCGCAAAAGGCAAGCGCATCATGCCAGTTACCGTAACTGTATTGCCTTAACCATGCGAGAGATGTTTCGTAATCTATATCTATCGCTTTACCGGCAACATAGACTGTTTCAGTTGACGGATGAGTTTGCAGCGGCTCGCCTCTGACACAGCGCACATACTTTTTTTGAGTTTTTTCAGGCGGCCATACCCAGCCGGAGTTGTTATCGACATACCATGCATATAAATCACTCATAACAAACTCCTGCGCAGACCACACATTAAGACTTTCCTCGGAATATGAAGAATAATTTCTGACACTCATCAGTTCTTTGGGAAACGGCAGTCTCCAGTCATCGTGACCGGCATATTCAAGTTTGTCACAATATTCAACAGCTTCATCCCAAGTGTAGGTTGAATCTGCAATTTCTTTCATCCATTCGATTTTCAGATTGTTGTCTAATAATGTAGGTTCGTCTTTGACAGAATTTTTTGTCGAAAAATCTTTTTCAATGCAGTAACCGAGTTTTGCGTACTGATAATCCTGGCCGTAAAAATCTTTTCCCTCTTTCGGACATGTTGTTCCTGTTTTGGCGTCATAACACTCTCTCTGGCCGGTGCAGATGTTTGCGTAGGTTATCTTTTTGCATCCCGGATTTGCCCAGAAATAGCCTTCGACACAGTCGCATTCGTAAGCTTTCTCCTCAATGTTGGCAAAGTTTCCGCACGGATTTTCCTTTTCGGCATCTTCAGACACTTCCTCCTCAGCCGCATCCTCGTCCGGCAGAATGTCACTATCGGCATCACTATCCGTCTTTTTCGAACCGCCGCACGAAACGGTGAGAAATACCGCTGTAACAAGTAAAAAAAGAAGTGTTTTCGCTGTATCAGTTATTCTCCGTTCCATCCGTCGTCTCCTTCAACACAGGATTTTTCCTGGGAATTCCATGAATAACCTTCGGCGCAACCGCACGAGTAGGAAGAATAGCTGACTGTGCATATTCCGTCGGAATTGGCGATGCCGGTGCATGGGTTGGGAGTGCACAAGTCCTCCCTGCATGATGAACCAGACACCCAGACATATCCTTCGATGCAGCCGCATCTGAATCCTTCCGTTTCATCGTCGTAACATTCATCCGTGCTCTTTTTTGTGTCGGGACATGGATTTGAATCGCAGTTTCTCGTACATCTGTGACTTTTGAAATTCCAATAAAAAGGTTCCTCACAGCCGCAGTAGAATCTTCCGCTTTCCTCCTCATGACACTCTCCGTCGGAATGAGAGTAGGACGAGCACGGGTTTCCTTCGCAGGTTCTAAGACATTCCTTTTCGTCGGAATTCCAGAACGATTTTTCGGAACATTCGCAGTAGTAACCGTTTTTTTCCTTGGCACTGACTATGCAGTTTCCTGTGCTGTAAGCCTGCGCTGCGCACGGATTGGGCTCGCACGGATTTTCTTTGATGCAGACTTCGCCGTTCCATATTGTGCCGCCGCTGCACGGATTGTCGGTGACACAGCGCGTGTAAATATAGCTTGAATCTGTTTTATCCCGGTAATTGTCGTAATGAGCGTCTCCCCGGCAGTCACCGTAATCGACAATCCACGCTTTTTCAGGTTTGTCATAAACTGTTGTGGATGACCAGTGGAAACTGCTCGGATAAGTCTCGTACCAGTAACCCACATAATAGGAAGATGAATAACCGTAGCACGGCGTAAAATACTCCAGCAGCTCGTTTTTATTGGGCAGTCTCCAGTTTGAAAGTCCGCCGAGATCCAGTTTTTCGCAGTATTTAAGAGCGTTCTCCCAGCCGTAGGATTTTGTTCCTGCCTGCCAGATCAAAGTTCCTTTTGAATTAAAGGCTATTTCCGGATCTTTTTTGTTGCTCCCCACAAGGACATCGAATGTCTTTTCAGGCAGCTGCTCTCCCCTGACGCAGCGGACATAATTTTGAACCATAAAAGAGGCTGTCTTTGAAATTCCTATCGAAAAATCGACACCCCAGTGTGAACTTGTTGAATCAGTTGCCAGCGGATCGTGCGGTCCGCCGGATGCCCACGATGTGCTGACAAATGACGAGCTTATGAAATATTCAGGCGGCGTATCGGGGAAATAATATGTGTTTATTGCAGGGTTTACCTTTTCACTGTCTACGATTGAATGAAGTTCAAGTATTGTCGGAAGTCTCCAGTCGTCGTGTCCGCCGTAAGAGAGATTTTCGCAGTAATCGAACGCTTCTTCGCACGGATAGCTGTAAGAAAAACAGCTGGTTATCGGCTTTGACAGTTTCTGCTGCCACTCGAGACCGGTATTGTTGTCAATGACAACCGGCTCGTTTCTGACGCTTTTGTCAACAGAAAAACTCTGCGGGATACATACTCCAAGGCCTGCATACTGCGCATCCTGGCCGAAAAAATCCTCTTCTTCAGCCTGGCATTCGATCTCTTTGTCATTGTCGTAACACCCGCTCTGCCCGGTACATACATTTCCCGGTCCCGGCTCTTTTTCGACACAGCCGTTTTCCTCGTTCCACCAGCGGTAATTTCCAGTGCAGCCGCAACTGTAACGGAATGCGTCAATCGGTTCGCACTTCTGATCAGAATGCAGAAACTTTTTGCACGGATTTTTGTCGCAGGGATTCACGCATTTTTTTCCGTCCCAGAAATATTTCTCAGTACATCCGCATGAAAAGCTCTTCATACTGTTGATAAAACATTTGCCGTCAGAGTTCAGGAAGTTTTTGCAGGAATTGTCGCTGCACGGCGACTTGACACATTCTTTACCGCTCAGGAAATAACCTTTTTCGCACGGCTCGCTTCTTACGCAGATAACGCGTGCCTGCTCATACTTCTTGACGTTTGATATCTCTCCCGTGAAAATATTGGCGGAAAGAGCATATATTGCATAGCTCGTGTTTACATCCTGGGTTGTTGACGACCACCATGCATCATATCTGAAATTATTTCCCGCATATGGAAAATTCGAAGCAGGGTTCTCTTTTTTAAAATTTACAAGCGAAAGAAGTTCGTTGATGTTTGGAAGTCTCCAGTCTGAAAAACCTGCATGCGTCGAGTTTTCGCAGTAGGCAAGAGCATCCATCCATGATTTCGCGCCGGTATATGCAGTATTCCAAAAAAAACTGTTTATATGATCAAGAACCAGATCTTTTCCGATAGTTTCAAATAGTACAGAAACTTCCTTCTGTCCTCCGCGGACACACCGAACACTGTTTGTTTCACTCTTTTCAGCAGTGCTCAGATACCTTGAATTAACATGGATTTTCCATGCGTAAGAATCCTGCTTTGCCTGAGATGACCAAAGATATTTCTGCGGATTCAGCAGCGGTGCCGTGAACATCAGTTCTTTAGGCGACGGCAGCCGCCAGTCTTTGAAACCTTTATATTCAAGTTCATCGCAGTATTTTACAGCTTCATCCCAGCTATAGTCTGAATCCGCGAGCTTACGCATCCATGCGATTTTCAGATTGTTGTCTAAAGTGATCTCTTCGCTGCCGGCAGCAATTGTCGACGAAAAATTTTTAGGAATACAAGTTCCTTTCTCAGCATAATGCCTGTCCTGCCCGTAAAAATCCTCTCCTTCTTTGGAACATGTCATACTGACATCACGGTTATAGCATTGTTTCTGTCCCGTACAGATGCTGGCGTATGTTATTTTCCTGCATCCGGGATTTGCCCAGAAGTAGCCTTCGGCACATCCGCATTCAAAGCCGCCCTCCTCTCTGTCGGTGCAGGTTCCGTCAACATTCGCAAAATTTTCGCAATGAATTGACTCAGCGGCTCCAGCATCTTCTTCCGCATACTCTTCCTCATCTTCTGTTTCTTCATCATTATTTTCTTCTGTCCCGTCAAAATCCGCAGCATCCTCATCCGGCAGAATATCGTTGTCAGTAACATTTTCAGTTTTTTTCGAACCGCCGCATGAAACAGCCAGAAATATCAGAGAGATAAGGAAAAGAAGGAGTTTTTTCATTGGAACCTCCCCAGTAAAAAAATAAAAAACGTTATATTTTAGGAATTTTGAAAAAAATTTCAATAAAATACGTCATGTTGAACGGACGTGAAACATCTCTTGGATTCTTCGCCCGCTCAGAATGACCTGGTTTTTGCCAACTGCCTTTTAAGTTGAGTTTTTTGTACTTCAACAACACTTTTATCAAGATAAAAATGTGTTTTGTTGACACTTTTATCAAGATAATATATGATTCCTTGTTTTTTTGCGGTTCAAAATCGAGGTAAAAAATTATGAAAAGAGCGGCAATGCGAGAGCTTGCGGAGTGGAAAAAGAGCAAGATCCATAAACCTTTGATACTCCGTGGAGCGCGTCAGACTGGGAAAACATGGCTTCTCAAAGAGTTCGGACGTCTGTTTTTTCAGGACACGGTCTACATAAATTTTGAGAACGAACCCCGTTTCAGGGATCTTTTCAAAGAGGATTTCGACACGAAGCGGATAATTTCGACTATTCAGCTTTTTTACGGAAAAAAGATCGTCCCGAAAACCACTCTTATTATTTTTGACGAAATTCAGGCGGCGGAAGGAGCTTTGACTTCGCTGAAATACTTCTGCGAAAACGCTCCCGAATACTACATTGCGGCAGCTGCTTCGCTTTTGGGGATCGCGATGCACGAAAACCAGTCGTTTCCGGTCGGAAAAGTCTCGTTTTTAGATCTTTATCCTCTCTCTTTTTCGGAATTTCTCGTGGCTTCGGGGATGGAGATGCTTCTTGAAGCAATGTTCAGGCAGGAGTGGAAAACTCTCGAAACTTTTCACGGCGAGCTGATGAATCTGCTGAAAACATATCTTTATGTCGGAGGAATGCCGGAAGTCGTGATGAAATGGCTTGAAACGCATGATTATTCCGAGGTGAGGACAATTCAGCACGAAATTCTGCGCTCATATCAGGCCGATTTTTCAAAACACGCGCCGTCGGGACAGGTCCCGAGGCTTGATATGGTCTGGGAAAGCCTTCCGGCACAGCTTGCGAAGGAAAATAAAAAATTTGTTTACGGTGTGATCCGTGAAGGGGCGAGGGCGAAGGATTTCGAACTTGCGATAATGTGGCTAGTCAACTGCGGGATCGTGCTGAAATCACATCGGGTCAGCACTCCGAAAATGCCGCTTAAAGCCTATCAGGATATGTCGGTGTTCAAACTTTTTATGGTCGATGTAGGGCTTCTCGGCGCATCAGCAGGACTTTCCGCGACTGCTCTTATCGACGGGAACCGCATAATGACTGAATTTAAAGGTGCTTTGACCGAGCAGTATGTCATGCAGGAACTCAAAACATTGAATTTAGACTACATCGGCTACTGGACGAACGAGCGAAGCACTTCGGAAGTAGATTTCGTGATCCAGAAAGAAAACAGCGTCATTCCGATAGAGGTGAAATCGGGCGAAAACCTGCGCTCAAGAAGCTTCACGCTTTTCTGTCAGAATTTCAGCCCAGACAAAGCGTTGAAAACCTCCGCGCTTCCTTACCGCGAAGACAAAACCGTTCTGAATGTTCCTCTTTACGGGATATCGGCGGTGATGAAAAGCTTGTAGTCAGAGTGTTTGAGGGATAGCTAAATCCCGTCAGAATCTGGCGTTTCGAGTTTGTCGATTCGCCACTTCGGTATAACGATATAACGGAATATCGATATATCGACAAAATTAGCGGCGGCGAAGAACTGCGCCGAACATTAAATCGCGTTCGTGCATCGGTTTGATTTTGAGGAAATCGCCGTTTGTGATTTCGGAAAGAAGTTCTTCGTTTCCGAGGTTTTCAAGAAGGCGTTCTTTTGCCGGAATTAAAGAAAAGTTTTTGTTTTTATTGAGAAAATCTTTGATGATTCCTTCGTTTTCGCATTTAAGGAAACTGCATGTGACATAAATAAGTTCGCCGCCGATTCTCACCTTTTCCGAGAATTTCTGAATCAGTTTTTTCTGCAAATTGTTGAGGTCTGAAAGCATTTTTTCGTCTATTTTCCAGCGGTCGCCGGGGTTGCGCCTGAGAACACCGCTTCCGCTGCACGGGGAATCGATGAAAACTGTGTCGAAGTTGTCACTTATATCCTGAAATACGGCTGTTTTTATTCTTGTTCCGGCGCGAATTGCGCGTTCTTTGATCTCTTTGAAAAGATAGGTTCTGGAATCGCTTGCCGTGATTTCGATATTTTTGAAAAAGGAGGCTATTGAAAGTGATTTTCCGCCGCCGCCTGCACACGGTTCAAGCAGGGTTTTAGTGTTTTTGTTCACTAAAAGCGACGCAATCTGGCTCGATTCATCCTGAAACTCGAAAAAGCCTTTTTCGAAAAGTTCCGAATTTTTAAGGCTTTTATTTGTTGGCTCGAGAATTATTCCGGCAGAGGAAATTTCCGTCTGAAAGTTTGCAAAACCTTCGTTTTCAAGTTTTTCCGAAAGCTCAACGCGTGAAATTCTTGCCAGATTGGTACGCAGATGAGTCTTTGCCTTTGAATTGAACCACTCGAAAACTTCCTGGTTATTCAACTTCTTGATTTCATTGGCTAAAAGCTCCGGAAAAGATTCATTAAAAAGTTTGCCGTAAGTTCCGTTTTTCTTCAGAATTTCTATTTTTCCGCTCAAAATTTCATCGGGTTCGTCTTCAAAAACCATGGCGATGTTTTTTGCGCAGATTTCAGAATTTTCCGAGACTTCATCGAAAAAAAGTTTGTGCCTCAAATAAAAGAAAAACCGGTCTGAAACCCAGATTCTGTCGCGTTTTCCCAGCCGTTCAGCCTTGAAAATGGTGTTCAGCAGAATGTCGTATTTATCGCCGTCATCCTGTTTTTCCAAAGCTGATTTCAGAATATTTCCCAAAAACCGGTTATATCTCATTCTTGTTTGCCAGATTTAATATAAGTCCCTGATTCAACTGCGCGTTTGCGTGAAGTTCAGTTATTTCGGCAAATTTTTCCGCCGGAAGTGTTTCCACGAACCATCTTTTTGCCCCGAGCCAGCCTTGGAAAGCAAGCATCATTCTTGCGTCAATTGAAATTTTTCCTGAAGAATATCCGATTGTTATCACGTTTCTGCCTTCGACTGCGAAAGGAAGCGTGCTGATTGTAAGAAAATCGTCTTTCCACTCTGAAAGATTGCGGAAAATGCCAAAATTTTTTTCCCACCCTTTTTCGGTTCTTCCGAAAATTGTGATTTCGGAATGTTCTTCAAAAAGTGCGGCAGCTATCGAGCGGGCACTTCCGCCGTTTCCTAAAATTCCGCATTTGTTAAGATTCTCACCTTTGATTTTAAGCCATTTCACAAGTCCGGTTCCGTCGGTATTGTCGCCAAAAATTCTGCCGTTACTTTTGAAAATTGTGTTCACGCTTCCTGCTGCTTTTGCCGTTTCAGTCAACTCGTCGCAAAGGCTCAATACATCGATTTTATGCGGAATCGTGACGTTGGCGCCGATGCATCTTTCATTTTTAAGAAGTTGTAAAAAATCTTCTGCTTCTCCCCGAAAAATTTTGTAGAGAATACGGTTCCCTGAAATAATAGCGCAGTGTTCCTGAAAAAACGGTGAAAGCGAGAAATCAAGCGGATTTCCCCAGATGTAGATGATTTTTGTCCGAGAAAGTGTCAAATCTTAAAAATCAAGAATGTCGTCGGAAAGAGTGTCGAATTTTTTGCCTTCGGCAATAATACCCATGTCAATATATTTCACGATTTCAGACATAAGGATAAATTCGTCATTGTCAGGAAAAGCATTGAGATATTTGATCGTTTCCTTTGAATTTACCATGAACTGAAGCGAGTCGAGTTCTGTTTTTGAAAGATCCGAAAGTTTCCCTTTGATCGGGCTGGCAAACTCGAGCTTGCCGTAGTTCGCGAGAGTTCTGTATTTGGCAAGATTATTTTTCTGGTTGGAAATTTCCATGAAAATATCTTCGAGCTGGCGGTTTGAAGCCTCGTTTTTAGGCGCCGCATCGATTTTGAAGGAATATTCGCCGTCTTTAGCCAGAAGTGCGCGGGAAAGAGCCTTTTCCTGCGAAAAGTTCTTGTTCGTGAGTGATTCGCAGGCAACTATTCCGGTCGCGCTGATTGTAACTTCAATCTGCTCGGCAAAAGGAGAAGTGATGTTGAGCTTGAGGTATCCGGCTGAAGCCGACTGGGCAAGAATTTTGAGCAGATCAGCTACATCCATTGCGGAAAGACTGCCCGTCGACGAAGTGTTTGCATGCGCCAAATTATCTTTTTCGATATCCGATTTTGTCGTTTTTTTAAGGTTGAGCTTACCGATATTGACTTTCTCGTGTTCGGCATTGTCCGGAGTTCCCGACGTTACGGGAGTTACGACCTGAAGCGACTCGTCAAGCGTGAAAGCCTCTTCATCATCCTGTTCTGCCTTAACTTCAGGAATTGTCTTTTCCTGAACTTTTCTTGCAGCCGTAAAACTGTTTTCCTTGAACGAAATTTCCTGAACATTTTCATTCTGAGTATCTTCACCGCCGACTAAAATCGTCGAATCACCGACTGAAAAATTCGAGCCGATTTTAAGTTCAGTCTCAGTTGCAGGACTCAGTTTTTCACCGTTGACATAAGTGCCGTTCGTGCTGTTGTGATCTTCTATGAACAGCTTGCCGCCGCGTGACGTGATCGAAGCGTGGCTGCGGCTGACTTTGGAATCGACAATCGCGACATCCGAAGAAATGTCCCTTCCGATTGAAAGTTTCTGCCCTTCGCGGATTGAAAATTCACCGCCTGAATACTTTCCTTTAATGAATGTGAACTTGATTTTGTCTGCGTCCGTTCCGTGATTTTTCACTAAATTACTGTATTTGCCCATAAAAATCTCCCTTTCAAAGGTTCAAAAACACTGTCCTATACTATATTAAGGATTTCTTTTCAAGAAAATTCACTTACTGCCCTTTCCGTTTTCAGCTCCCCTATTCGCTTCGAGCTCTTTTTTGGCTGAATCTATGAAAGTCATTACAAGAGCGGCTTCCTCCTTTGAAACCGCAACAGATTGGATGTTTTTCGTGATAAAATCGAACCTGTCGTAAAAATCGGAGAGCTCTTTTTCGGTCGGTTTATATCCTTCGCCGCTTTTTTTCGCAAGAGCCATCATAGAATCAAGATACTTGGAAACAAGCTCTTTTCTGAGCGACTGCTCTTTGTATTCAAGACAATCTTCGTGCTCCGAAAGCAGAGCGATTTTCTCTAATTTGAGAGAAGTGATTTCCGCATCCATCGCTGACATTTTTTTCATCGAGACCGCCGCATAAGCAATCGATGCGACCGAAACAACAACAAGAAAAATAACAAAAACTCTTTTCATATTACCTCCAAAACAATCAAGAAACGCAGGATTTTAAGGAAAAAAAGAAAAGAAAACAATTTTTAGCGCCGCTCGGTATAACGTTATAACGGTATCACGGTATATCGACACGACTTGCGGCGCAAATTACAGCTCGCTTCCTGTGATTATCGCAAGTTCATCGAGCGCTGTTTTGTATTTGTAGAGGTTTGCGATTTCCTCTGTTTTTGATTTTTTGACCATGAGCTGCGCGTTCAGAAGCTCGGTTTCGGTAGTCATCTGCTTTTCGTACTTCGCTTCCTGGATCTTGCGGGTGACTTCAGCCGATTCGATCTGAGTTTTGTTCTGCTCAAGCGCTTTTTCGAGCACTTTGATGTCGGCCATCAGTTTTTTGACCTGCAACGTCATGTCCTTTTTGAGCTTGATGTTGGTGAGTTCAGTTGAAACCGACGACGCTTTTACAGCCTGATATTCGTAATACTGTCTTGCCGTGTCGAAGCCGAATTCCCATCTTGCGACCGCGCCGAAGAACATTACTCCTTCCGGATTTATCAGCGTGGAATCCCAGTTTTTCTTGAATCCGAAAGTGAGTCCTACCTGCGGAATGAAGTTCTGCATTGCCCGTTTGTTGAGATGCTCCTGGATCTCATTGTTTTTGTCGAGCATGTGCATTTCGGTCCTGTTGCTTGCCTGGGCCTCGATGATTTCATCCTCGCTTTTTGTGATTTCGCGGAATTCCGGCTTGTCGTATTTGATCTCGAAACTATCTTCCTCGCGGTTCATGAACATAGCCAGAGCCGCTTTGATGACCGACTGGTTGCCGAGATATTTCTCTTTTTCGACTTCGAGAGCCGCTCTTTCGACCTTGATTTTGTAGAGCGCCGTTTCATCGATAAGTCCCGCCTTGTGGAATTTTTCGGCGTTTTTCTCGTAGCGGTCAAGCTGCTCGAACGATTCGTCCAAAAGTTTCAGAATATCGCTCAGCATGTTGTAGGAGTTGTAGATCTTGACGATTTCGAGCTTGATTTTGTCCTTCGTGAGTTCCGATTTCAGTTTCGTGATCTCCGATTTCAGTTCAAGCGCTTTGTAGCCGTGATAAATTCCCCAGAGCGGAGTGAGCGGCTGGACCACAGTTAAATCAAGCGTTCTCTGGTGCGTCGGCACGCCGAGGTCGATTTCCATCGGAGGAAGCTGGTCTGGAAGGTCGATCTGAATCGGAAGAGAAGAGTTGATCGACTGTTCGAGCATCCCTACCATCGGCGATAAATCTACCGTGAGTTTGTCGGGTTCAGGGAAATATTCAAGTTTCAGAAGTTTCGCTTCGAGCGAAATCGTGGGGAAAAAGCGCATGAAAACGGCTTTCTTCTCGTATTCGTCTTTGCCCGATTTCGAGTCTTCGGCTTTTATCGCCTCGCTGTTTTCTATCGCGATCGAGATGATCTCATCGATGCCGAGTTCTTCTGCAGTCAGATTGAGAGAAATTGCTAACAATAAACAAGTTATTGAAATTATTGATTTTTTCATCTTATGCCTCCTTCTCTTCATCAGAATAGACATAATCTTCACATTCCCACGATGCCGCAAGAATACGCTCGTTCTCGTTCACTATTTCCTTGTTCATTCTGCGGACAGCAGCAAGCATTTCGGCGCATTTTTCAGGGGTGACCTGAAGGAAAACGACTGCGTTCGTTCCGGGCCATACCGAAGTGTTCATTCTCGGGTTGCCGTTTTCAAAGGAGCCTGCCGTGTCCTCGACGATCTGGAAAGTTTTTATTCCGAGATTTCTGATTTCTTCCGTCAGCTGTTCGAGTTTTGAAATATTGCAGCTTACATAAACGAATTTCATTTTGCACCTCCTTCAGCCGCCGCTTTTGCAGCTTTTTCTTCCTTAATCATCTCTCTTGTGTGCATAATTGCATAAATCGCAGGGATAAGAAGCAGCGTTACGAGAGTAGAAACCGTAAGTCCGCCGATAACCGTGATTCCGAGCGGCTTCCAGATTTCGGAACCGGCGCCGTTGTTAAGCGCCATCGGAAACATACCGATGATTGTAGTGATTGCCGTCATGAGAACCGGTCTGAGTCTTGATCTGCCGCCTTCCTTGATCGCTTCGACTATCGTGTATCCTCTGCCGCGCAGAAGGTTAGTGTAGTCAACAAGAACGATACCGTTGTTGACGACGATACCTAAGAGCATGATGACTCCGACGAATGTTACCGCGCTCAGAGTGGTTCCGGTAAGGATGAATGCCCAGATGACGCCGATAATCGAAAGGGGAACGGTGAACATGATGATGAACGGATCCCTGAGCGATTCGAACTGGCTCGCCATAATTGCGTAAATCAGGAAAAGGCTTATCAGGAAAAGGATCTTCATGTCGCCGAAAGTTGACTGCTGGTCAACAACCTGGCCGCCGAGCTCAATGTAGACATCAGGATCGATAGTCTCGTTTTTGATGATATCCGTGACGTTTTTCGCAGCTTCACCGAGCGAGATGTTGTTGAGACCGAGTTTCAGATAGACGATCCTCTGCTGTGTTTCGTGGAGAATCTTTGTCGGACCGCTTGTTTCCTCGATGATTCCTACTGCGCTGAGCGGAATGAGCTCGCCCGTTGCCGAAGTGAGCATGATATTTCTCAAGTCACTTATTTTATTGCGTTTTTCCTTGTTGTAGCGGATCACGATTTTGTATTCGTCGTTGTCCTGCTTGTATTCGCCAGATTCAGCTCCGTAAAGGCTTTCACGAACCGCAAGCGCTGCCATTCCGGCATTGATTCCGAGTCTCGCAAGTTTAACCCTGTCGAATTTGACGGTGATTTCGGGTTTGCCTCTGTCGGCAGTGGATTCGATATCCTGAAGGTAAGGCTGCTCTTCAAGGATTTTCTGAAGGCGGTCGCTTGTTTCGGTAAGTTTGTCGAGGTCGTGACCGGTTATTTTGATTTCGATCGGTTTGCTTGAGCCGAGCATTGCGCTCTGGAGAAGCGATCCGGCGTTCATCGAGAACGATACGATTTCGGGAATTTCCTCGGCCTCTTTTCTGATTTTAGCCGCGACATCCTTGATATGGTAAGTTCGTTCGTTGCGGTTTACGATCTTGGCCATGATTGTCGCGACGTTCTTGCCTTCCGAAAATCCGAAAAGCGAAAGAAGACCGCTGTCAGTCTGGCCTGTAATCGAGTAGTATGTTCTGACATCTTCGGGATTGATGTTCCTTTTGACGATTTCCTCGATTTTTTTTGCAACTTCGACAGTGCGCTCAGGATCTACGCTCGATTCAAGCTCAGCGGTGGCAACCATATCGCCCATATCGAACTCAGGAATGTAGTCGGTTCCTGTGCTTAAACCCGCTTTAATAGTGAAGAAGAATACTGCAGCGACAACAATAACGACAAGCCATCTGAATTTTATGTTGAGCCCGAGAAGCGATTTATAGATCTGCTCTACAAAAACAAAGAGCTTTTCCGAAGCGTTGTAGAGAAATCCGTGTTTTTTCTCCTTTATTTTTCTCTTCATCAGGACTGAACTCAGCATCGGAGCGAGGGAGAGCGAGACGAGCAGTGACGCCGCGATTGTGACAGATGCTACGAAAGCGAGCTGTTTGAAGAGAAGTCCGACGATTCCGCTTACAAAAGCAAGCGGGATGAAAACCGCGACTGTTGTCAGAGTCGAAGAAGAGATAGCCGAAGTCATTTCACCTGCACCGAAAATCGCCGCTTCGGCCGGACGCGAACCTTCCTCGATGTGCCGCGTGATGTTTTCAAATACAACGACCGTGTTATCGACAACCATACCGAGTGTGATCGAAAGCGCCATGAGCGAGAAGATGTTTATCGTATATCCGAAAACATACATGAAAATAAGACCGATGATGAGCGAGAAGGGGATCGTGAGCGTAATGATGAGGCTTCCTCTCCATTCTCTGAGGAAAACGAGAATGACCAAAATGACGAAAATCGCCGCGTAAGCCGCAGTTGTCCCCAGGTTTTTTATCGACATTTCGATGACTTCCGAAGTGTCGTTGAGTTCTTCGATGACAACATCGCTCGGGACGTTTTTGCGGATCTCTTCCATCGCCGCCTTGATGTTTTTAGCGACTTCGAGAGTGTTGGCTCCGCTCTGTTTCTGCGTCATGATGACGGCCATCGTCTTTCCTTTGGCGCTGGCTGTGAAATCCTGCTCTTTCAGTTTGTCCCTGATTTCTGCGAGAGAGGAAAGCTTGACCATGCTGCCGTCTTTAGCGGGGATCATGATCTCGCCGATCTCATCAACTGACTCGAATTCAGCCGGAACACGCACCGAAAGGTCCATTCCGCCTGTTTTGACGCTTCCGCCGGGAACTGAAATATTCTGGGTTTCGAGGAGTTTTGCGATCATTGCGACAGAAATTCCGCTCGAACGGAGTTTTACAGGGTCAACGATTATTTCAATTTCTCTTTTCGGCGCGCCGAGAGTGATAAGACCGCCGATCCCGTCGACCTGTTTCAACCTTCCTTCGATTCTGTCGTCGATGATTTTAGCAAGTCCCATCGCGCTTTCTTTAGCCGAAATACCGTACATGATGACGGGAACCATCGAGCTGTCGACTTTGATGATAGCCGGATCGTAAGCGTAGGATGGGAGAACTTTCTTGACGGGGTCGATTCTGTCTCGGACATCGTTTGTAGCATCGCCTATCTCTGTTCCGAAGTTGAATTCAAGCATGACGAAGCTGACGTTTTCCTTGGAAACAGACTTCAGCGACTTGATTTTGGGAACGCCGGCAAGCTGTTTTTCAAGCGGTTTCGTGACCTGCTGCTCGACATCTTCCGAAGAAGCGCCGGGAAGGATCGTGACAACTGTGAGCGAAGGATATTCGACTTCGGGAAGGATATCGAGTTTGAGTGCGTAGAACGCGAGCAGACCGAAAATCAGGATCCCTGTGAATATCATCGATATCGTGACAGGTTTTTTAACAGCAATCTGTGAGAGTCTCATGGCTGCACCTACTTGTTGCTGACAGTAACAGGAACGTTGTCTCTAAGTTTTGTTTTTCCGGCACTGACAACAATTTCGCCGCTTTCAATTCCTTTTATTGCGTAGAAATCGCCGAGATCTTCTAGAATTTCGACCTCTTTCCTGTGTGCGACATTGTTTTCTACAGCAAAAAGGTAGTGTATGTTGGTTCCTGCCTGACGTGCTACCGCAAGGCGCGGAACCATGACTGCCTTGATTTCGGGAAGAGAGATTTTTACTCTGCCGAACATACCGGGTTTTATAAGTTTTTTCGCGTTATTTATCTCGATTTTTACGACGGCGGTCCTTGAAATTACTGAAACAAGTGTCTCTGTCGAAAAGATTTTTCCTTTTATCTTCGTGTCCGGGTAAGCATCCGCGACAACTTCGATATCTTTGATTTTCTGGATGAGCGGAAGTTCCTTTTCGTCGACCTGGATCTCAAGGAAAAGCCTGTTCAGATCCATGAATCTGATGATGCCGTTCGCATGCGAGAAACCGGGAGTAAGGCCAGGGTTGAGAAGCATGAACTCTTCACCTTCTCTAAGCATGTGCTCTGCTACCATTCCGTCGAAAGGAGCAATGATCTCCATATTTTCCTTCATCATTTTTACTTTTGCCTTCGTCGCGTTGAGTTTTGCCTCAAGATGGTCGAGCTGCTGCTGCGGAAGAACGCCTGATTCTACGAGGTCTTTGACTCTTTCGTAGTCTTTTTCGACCGCTTCGAGCTCAACTTCAGCCGATTCCGCCATCTCTCCCGAAAGCGTTACGATCACCGAGCCTTTAGGAACAGAAGCCCCTTCGCGGTAGTGGATCTTCTTGATTTTTCCGGGCATTCTCGCCGAAAGATTCGCCTCTCTGAAAGGTTTGAACGAGCCGCCGAACTCAAGAACAGGAGAGTAACTTTCTTCTTTTGCTTCAATAACTGCAACGACCGGAGTTTTCTCTGCTACGGCAGTTTCCTGCTGAGCTTCTTCCTTTTCAAGGCAACCGCTGAAAAGAAAAATTGAAAGAGCCAACAAAATCAATAAGTTTCTCATAACAACCTCTCAATTACTATTTTAAAAGTCCATAGTTGAAAACATTCACAAAAGTCTCTTTGACCCGCTCGTAGTCGTCCGATTCGGGTGAAATATCCTTTGTAAGGCAGAAGATCTGCGAAACAAGGTTCAGCATTTTGACAAGGACTTCAAGATCGACATTTTTCACTTTTCCCGCTTCGACACCGCTCTGAAGTTTGTCGAGGATGATTTTCATCTTTTCCCTGTGCATCTCGTGGAAGAAGTTGATCGAGTTCTGCGGCATCTGAAGAATGGCGTTCGCCACCAGCATATAAGTCTCTTCATGTTCGCGGTAGTAGTCCATGTGGGCGTCGAAAAGAACGGCGACGAAATCTCCGTAACCGACATTTTCGAGTTTTTTGCCGATTTCGTCGTACATCTCATCCATGCAGTATTTCACAGACTCGAAGAAGAGATCTTCCTTGTTCTGGAAATAGCGGTAGAGCGTCCCTTTGCCGACTCCCGCGTTTTTCGCGATTTTGTCGATATCGGAAATATGGAAACCTGACGCAGCGAAACTTTGTACTGCCGATTTCAATATTTTGAGCTTGCGCTCGATCTGGTTTTTTGTCATCTTGAAAAACATTGCAAACCTCGCATTTCAAAACTCCGGAGTTTCATAAAACGAAACTCGTCGGTTCCGTTTTTTAATACTGGACAGTCATTTGTCAAGAGAAATTTTTGACTTGTTCAATTTCAACCGTAAAATCAGGCAGTTTAGATTTTGTGAGGTTCTAAAATGAAGAAAATCACAACACTTTTTTATCTTACGGCAGTTTCGCTGCTTTTGATTCTGGCAGCAGGCTGCGGCAATTCCGGTTCAGGCAGAAAACAGGGCGGAATTTACGGCGAATGTTTCAAGGATAATACCTGCGGTGACGGACTTGTATGCGATACGGAAAACAATGTGTGCATAAAAGACATGACCGCTGACAAAGATGCAGAAAATACTGATGATATTGAACCGGATGACGATACAGATTGGGAAACAATTCCTGACGAGGATTCCGCTTCCGGCGAAAAAGACGACACCGATCCCTCGAAAGACGGATACGGAAACTGGAACGATCCGAAAACCGGTTTGATATGGTCAGAAAAGCATTTTGTTTCAGGGATGTCAGTACTGGATGATCTTATTTCATTCTGCGGCAACCTCGTCGAAGGCGGTTTCAGCGACTGGAGAATGCCTACAATTGACGAACTCAGAACACTGATTCAGAATTGCTCAAACACAGAACCTTACGGATTCTGCAAGATAAGCGAAGAGACCGGAGCTCTCTCCTGGGATGATGATTTCGATATATGGAGATGCAACTGTTTATGGAAAGACGAGTGGACTCAGCAGACAGGAAAAGATGAATTCGTTTATGACAACGGCGGCTACTACAGCAAAATAGGCGATGATCAGAATGTTGCTCTCTGTTCTTCTTCTGTCAGTGATGACGGAGGCGCTCCATGGTGGGTCGGTTTTCGCACGGCCAGCATAGCACCCGCTTCTCTCGATAAGGGAGCTGTATTCCGCTGTGTAGGAAGTTATTCACGACAGAAACAGTGCGATGGACTTCCCGAAAATGCAGGCTGGAACGTTTTTTCAGACATTCCGCAAAGATGGGACGGTTCATCATGGATTCCTGACGATGCGGCTTCCTACAATGAAAAACCGAGCGAGACGGAATGCAGGTTTATATGCAATCCGGGATACAAATGGAACGGTTCAGAGTGCGCTTTGCAGGATCTTGAAGCCATTTCCGAATGCAGCCATGGAAGCCCTGCACCGTGCCATGAGTCCTCAAGTGGTCTTATCTGGTCTGCGAAGGCACCGTATGAAATGCTGCACTATGATGCCGTTGATTACTGCGATAATCTTGCTGAAGGCGGACTCGGCGGCTGGCATCTGCCGACAATCAGCGAGCTCCGTACACTGATTCAGAATTGTCGCTGGACGGTTACAGGAGGGGACTGCAGGATTACAGATGATTGCCTTTCTGCAACAGCTTGCGAATACTCATATAGTCAATGTGATAATGATTGCAACAGTATTGGCGGCAACAATGGCGCTCACGTCATATACAGCAAATTCGGTGATGAAGGAGATTTTTTATCTTCATCTAAATTGGCAGATTACCCTGATGATGTGTGGGGTGTGAACTTTGATAAAGCTCAAATTCTGGCATTCGGTACAGACGAAGTCTATCATAAAGCCAGTGTCCGCTGCGTAAAAAGCAAACAGGTTCGCAGGGAATGTACCGGACTCCCTGAAAATGCGCTCTGGAACAGCGTTTCAAGCATATTGCAGACATGCGACGAAACATCGTGCCTGCCGAGCGCGGTCGGGGTCTATAACGAAACTCCGAGCGAAACAGAATGCAGATTCAAATGCTATCCCGGTTATGAGTGGGATGGTTCGAAATGCAATCTTACCAACCCTGAAGCTCTTTCGGAATGCGGTCCTGAAAGCCCTATGCCGTGCATGGATCACTCAAGCGGTCTTGTCTGGTCTTCTAAAACTTCGACATCATGGGATATGCTGGATGCCGAAGATTACTGTGAAAACCTTACCGAAGGCGGGATCACCGGCTGGCATCTGCCGACGATCAGCGAACTCAGGACTTTGATCGTGGACTGTCCTGCTACGGAGCCTGGCGGAGAATGCGGAGTTACTGATGACTGCCTGTCGAAAGAAGAGTGCTTGACAGAGAAGATCTGCTCCTGCGGTTATAATGACAATCACATCAAGTTCGGATATGAGGGTTATTATCTGCTCTCTTCTTCCAGAAACGGCGAAATTTATCACGGTGCAGAAGGAGATTACGAAAGAGTGTGGTGTGTTTACTGCAGCTATGCCAAGATAAAAGAGTGCAGTCTGATGTGGCCAGACCTCAATTTTCACTGTGTGAGGTAGATAGATGAAAAAAATTGCGATTTGTATTCTGACGGTTTCGGCTCTGCTTGTCCTGATGATCGGTTGCGGCAGCAATTCGGGTTCAGGCAGGAATCAGGGTGAAATTTACGGCGAATGTTTTAAAGACAACACCTGCAACGAAGGGCTTGTCTGCGACACTGAGCATAACACCTGTGTCAGAGATGAAGATTATTCTGATGATGCCGGGCCTGATACCGGAGATGATTATGATAACGAAGCTGATGATCAAAAAGATACTGCCGAGCCGGAAGAAGATAATGAAATATATGAAGAAACCATGCCTGACGATGTCGATGTCTATTGCTGGGAGTACAAGTGCAAAGACGGAAAAAGTTATTGCGGATATAAAAAAAACGGCGGTGAAATTAAATGGGCAAAAATTGAAACCTGCGCTTTTTCCGAATGTATCGCTTCCACCGGAAAATGCGGCTGTGACACTTCGGAAGACGGAAAAATACACTGCGAAAGCGACAAGCTTCATATTTGTTCCAACGGTAAATGGCAAATCACGGAACAATGCAAAGCCGGCTGCGATTCCGCGACAGACAGTTGCAGGCCGTGGGAAGATCCTGACAGCGGCCTGGAATGGTCAATGGAATCAAATGCCATGATTTGGAAAGATGCTGTCGATTATTGTGATAATCTTACCGAGGGTGGATTCAGCGACTGGCGGCTTCCGTCAATCAGTGAAGCCCGCACATTGATTCTGCACTGCCTGGAGACCAAAACAGGCGGACGATGTGGAGTTACTGACACCTGCCTGTCGTCTGACTGCTGGAATTACAACTGCAGTCTGCTGTGCGATCCTAAACAAGACGGCTATTACAACAAAATGGATAACAGCCATACAACTTCCAGTCTGTTCTGGTCTGCTTCAGAGGTTTCGGACAGCTTGATCCGCGCATGGGGCATTGAACTTTACACAGGCGGTGTTGCGGAAAAAGTCAAAAACGAATACGGCGTTGTCCGCTGTGTCAGAGGTGAAAATCACTTACGGCAGTGCAAAGGACTTCCGGAACACGCATTCTGGAACAGCGCTTCCGACATATTTTCGACTTGGGACGGCTCATCATGGCAGCCTTCGCTGACAGGTGTTTACAATGAAACTTCAAGTGAAAAAGAGTGCAGATTCAAGTGCATTCCAGGATACAAATGGGACGGATATAAATGTATATTGAGTGATGATTTGCCTGAATGCGCTCCTGAAAGCCCGACTCCTTGCAAGGATTATTCCAGCGGGCTGGTCTGGTCTTCGAAGTCTTCGGAAAAAAGTAATTGGAAAGATGCCGTCAATTATTGTTTAAGACATTCGGAAAACGTAGGCAAAGTGTGGTTCATGCCGACAATCGACGAACTCAGAACGCTTGTCAAAAAGTGCCAGAAGGCGGAATACGGAGGAATATGCGCGATAAGTGAGGAAAACGATATTCTTTCTATTTATGATGTCGGAGAGAGGGAAAGCTGTTTTTGCTATGAAAAGGGCTCCGAATCCAGCGAATACAACAAATTCGGAGATTCCGGTTTGTTCTGGTCATCTTCCGCACGTTCGGACGATCCGGATTATATATGGGGTGTTTTCTACGGTTATATTTCATACGGTGCCGGCAGCTATAGCGGTGTTGAAATCATGAATTTTATCAAAACCTATGATCGCGGTAATGTCCGCTGTGTCGCGAGATAAATTGATTTGTCAGATATAACCCGTAAAATTCAGCGGTTTTTGTTTTGAGGCAATGATGCTGGTTTATCCTTTCAATGTTTTTGACGAAGAACACGGATCCCTGATGAAGAAACTCGGGGTCTCTGAGTGCGGTTCTGCGATAATGCGCGGACGTTTCGGCACGGAATCGTTTTTGGTTTCGGATATTTCGACTCCGGCGGCAAATGTCGTAAAGCAGCAGGTTCTTGCTCTTGGCGGCGAGGCTGCGGTTCCGGCGCATGCTGTAAACTGCTCGAAACCGAAAAGCGATTTCGTTTTTTCACTCAGAAGCGACAAAATCCCTGAATTTGTTTCACGCATGAAAGCTCAATGCTGGAAACTGCCTCAAGTTGCGGATTTTGTCGAAAAATTTGTCGGATCTCAGAAGCCGTGGTTTTCTTTTTCCCATCCCGGGATCGACACGACGCGGCCGAATATCATGGGGATCCTCAATGTTACTCCGGACTCTTTTTCGGACGGCGGAAGCTGGACGGATATCGATGCCGCTTTGAAACATGTTTCCGGAATGCTTGAAAACGGTGCCGATATAATCGATGTCGGCGGCGAATCTACGCGCCCGGGAAGTGATCCGGTCGATGCCGAAACCGAGAAAAAGCGCGTTGTTCCCGTTATCACTGAGATAAAAAAACAGTTTCCCAAGACTGTGATTTCCATCGACACCGTGAAAAGTTCCGTTGCTGACGCTGCGATAAATGCCGGTGCGGAAATCGTGAACGACGTAAGCGGTCTCACTTTTGATCCGGAAATGGCTTCAGTCTGCGCCGGTGCTGGAAAACCTGTTGTGATCGGCCACATAAAAGGCTCGCCGAAAGATATGCAGCAGAATCCGGTTTATGAAAATCTGTTCGGCGAAATGCTTGATTTTTTCAATAAATCGAAAGACCAGCTGCTTTCAAAGGGTCTCGCGGAAAGCAAAATCATTATCGATCCGGGAATCGGTTTCGGCAAAACCCTCGAGCACAATTTAGCGATAATAAAACACCTTGAAGTCTTCTTCTCATGTCTGAATCCTGTTGCGGTCGGTTTCAGCCGCAAAAGCATGATCGGAGCACTCTGCGGAAGAAAAGATCCGCTTGAAAGGCTTGCGGGAACAGTCACACTTGATACAATCGCTTTAGAAAAGGGTGCTGCAATCATAAGAGTCCACGATGTAAAAGAAGCAAAAGATACTTTAGAAATATTCAACGCTTTAAAGGAGCCGTCGGCTTTTTGAGCCTTGCCACAGCACTCTTTGCATCAATTGATACATTTTTGATTGACAAAACCGACAATTTGTGTACCATAATGGTCCGGAGGTGCAAAAAATGAACCCATATTACAACCAAAATTATACTCGTGAAGATATTGATTTGATTCTTGCAAAAATCAAGTCTTGCGTAGAGAACAACCGTTACACGATTGCATTAAATGAAAACCGGAAGGAAAATATAGATTTTATCAATGAGTACAATATCCGCAGCGACAAACAGCGTTCTATTTTGATGCAGATTAAGACCAAAGATTTTTGTCACTCGCTTCAGAATACGAAACTGGGGTATGAATATGAAGTTCTCTATGTGTTTGTTCCGCAAGTTCAGCTTTTCAATGCCGAAGGTGAAGAAGAAACTGTAGATGTTTATACAAAATTTAACATTATTGATCTTCCGTCCGGAAGTCGGGCTGTTGTTGTTTCATTCCACAAGAAGAACAAACCGGTTGAATATTTGTTTCGTTAGGGTCGTGAGGAGGAAAAAATGGATAATAACAAAAAAGTATTCTGTGAAGAGTGCAGAAAAGATGTCAATTATGTCGTCAGTCGAATTTCAATGATCGGAAAGATAAAGGAAAAAGAATATGTCTACACAGGCATGGAAGCTAAATGTGCTGATTGCGGATCTTTTGTTTTCGTGCCGGAACTGAATGACGGGAATCTGAAAGCTCTCTATGACGTTTATCGTGAAAAGAACGGCATTATTTCACTTGAAACTATTTTGGCTATTCCCCGGAAATACGACATCGGAAAACGTCCTCTTTCGATTCTGCTTGGGTGGGGCGAACAGACTTTTACCCGTTACTGTGACGGCGATATGCCTACAAAGCAATATTCCGATATTTTGATTCGGATATATTCCGATCCTGCTTATTACCTGGAAATACTGGAGGCAGGAAAAGAAAAACTGGCGACACATTCATACGAAAAAAGCAAAAAGGCTGCTGATACATTGCTGAAAAGCCAGATGCCGGCAAAAAGCAAGATAGATACGGTCATCAGGTATGTTTTGAATCAGTGTGAAGACATTACGCCGCTGGCATTGCAGAAAGCTGTCTACTATATTCAAGGGTTTTACTGTGCTTTTTACGGGACTTTCCTTTTTCAGGAGGATTGTCAGGCATGGGTTCACGGACCAGTCTACAAAGATATTTACTTCCGCTACAAAAATTACAGGTTTGACCCCATCGGTAAATCGGAAAATTTTGATGTTTCGGTCTTTTCTTCCGGAGAAAAAGCAATTTGTGACAGTGTTATTCAGAATATATGCTGTTACAGCGGAAAAGTTCTGGAACGGTTTACGCACAATGAAACTCCGTGGCTTGCCGCAAGAGGCGATCTGCCGGTTACTGCTTCTTCAGACCGCATAATAGAAAAAGTGCTGATCAAAAAATATTTCGATGCAGTAAAACGAAAATACAGCATGGTTAATCCAAGCGACATAAAAGCGTATGCCGAAGATATGTTCAGAGCATTCTGATTTTTGTGTTCACAGCCTTTGCTTTTGTCAGGTACTTTCATTTGACTTGTCGGCTTTAACTTGTAAAATTCCGAGTTTTGTGTTTTTGAGGTAAAGGAGCCGTCATGTCTTTAACTTTTTCGGAATTTCTGCTGGCTGTTGCCGGGATTGATTCAATTCCGCTTTTTGTTTTCAAAGCCGCAGTCGATTTTTGTTGTATTTACTTCATTTTTTACTTGTTTTTCGTCGAAATCAAGGACAGCAAGTCGGTCAGGGTCACAGCCGGATTTGCCCTTCTCGCCATTTTTTACATTATTGCGCGCCTCACCGGTCTTAACGGAATCGAGTGGTTTTTAGGAAAATTCTTCTCGTATTCCCCCATTCTGATAATTGTCATTTTCCGCAATGAAATCAAAAACATGTTTGCTTCGATGAGCATTGTCGGCATCAATATGAAACAGGAGGAATATTCCGGTGAAGAGGATGTCATAAGCCACATCGCAAACGCGATGGATTATCTTGCTTCGGTCCGTGAAGGCGCCCTTGTCGTAATCATGCCGTCGGGCGACGCAAAAATCGGAGCGATAGCCGAGGGAACAGAAATCGATTCACTCATCACGAGAGAGCTTCTTCTTACGATTTTCAAGAAAAATTCTCCTCTTCACGACGGAGCTGTCATCATAAAAAACAGAAGAATTGAAAGGGCTTCGGTATTTTTCTCGCTCAGCACGAACCCCGATATCGACCCCAACTTCGGAACGAGACACCGCGCGGCTTACGGCATCAGCGAGAAAGTGCCTGATGCGCTTGTCATCGTCGTCAGCGAGGAAAGAGGCGAAATTTCGCTTCTTCACGGCGGCAGAATAACGCGCGATCTCAGCAAGGATGCCCTTAAACAGCAGCTTTCAAACAGACTTTAGGAGAGTGGAATGAACATAACAACTTCACCGAAAAAGGATCGTCTGAAAAAGATTTTCACCCACAATCTGCGGGAAAAACTCATCGCGGCGGCTTGTGCGGCTGTCGCTCTGCTGCTTTCATTCTGCTTCAGAACAGCTGATCAGACCTACACCTTCAACATCAGTATAAAAACCGCTCCGGAACAGATTATCGTTTCGCAGAATACAGAGAAAATTGATGTGAAAGTTTCCGGAACCTTTTTTGATCTCCGCAAAATCGACAGGAGCACACTTGAGATAAACTTTGATTTTTCAGCCGAAGAAGCGGGTGGAATCACAAAAACTCTTGACAAGAATATTCTGCCGGCATCATTCTCAGCGCTTGAAATCAAAAGCATATCTCCGCAGACACTGGTTTTGAAGACTGAGGAGCGCAAAACCGAAACCGCTCCGGAACATGCAGAGACCTCACCCGAGACGTCTCTGGGAACGTCTCCCGAACAAAACCCTGCAGAAACCTCCACGGAAACGTCTCCCGAACAAAAACCCGTAGAAACTTCCCCTGAAACGTCTCCTGAACAAAAAATACCGGCAGCCGAGGGGAAAAATGACTGAAAATGCGCGTGTAATCTGGTTTACAGGACTCTCCGGCGCCGGTAAAACCACTCTGGCTGAAAAGCTGGCGGACTATCTGAAAAAAAACGGCGAAAAATGCGAACTTCTTGACGGAGACACCGTCAGAAACATCTTTCCTCAGACTGGATTTTCCAAAAAAGAGCGCGACGAGCACATAAAACGGATGGGTTTTCTGGCTTCGATGCTCGAGCGCAACGGCGTGACTGTTGTCGCCTCCTTCATCTCGCCTTACCGCGAATCGCGTGATTTTGTCAGAAAAATGTGCAGAAATTTTGTCGAAGTTTATGTTTCGACTTCCCTCGAAATATGTGAAAAACGCGATGTCAAAGGCCTTTACAAAAAAGCGAGAAAAGGCGAAATCACCTCTTTCACCGGAATCGACGATCCTTACGAACCGCCGCTTAATCCCGAAATCACAATAAACACAGCTTGCGAAACAGTTGAAGAATCTTTCAAAAAGCTGATTGAATTACTGAAATAAATCACAGATTTTTTACCGCTCCGGCGATGCTTTCCGCGTCAATTCCCTCGGCAGTTCTGAGTTCCGTCTGTCTGCCGTGTGTAGAGAAGCTGTCTTTGACACCTAAAATCGTGCATTTTGAGTCAATACGGCGGCGGCTGAGTTCCTCAAGCAGAGCTGATCCGGCGCCTCCGGCGGCAATTCCGTCTTCGACTGTGACAATATGCGTTATCCCGTGCTGTTTTATGAGTTCAAAAAGATCTTCCGGAAGCGGTTTTATGAATTTAAGGTCATATACAAAAGGAAAAATTTTCTCTTTTTTCAGTTTTTCAGCCGCTTCCATGGCATAAACAGTCATTATTCCGACTGACACTATCATTGTTTTCGAGTTTCCTTCCGCCATTATCTCTCCCGAGCACTCTCTGAGCGGGGTCAGACGGTTGGAACTCCGTTTTCCGCTGCCGTTTCCGCGCGGATAGCGTATTGCGACAGGTGATTTTAAAGAAAGCGAAAATTCGATCATTCTAGCCATTTCCGATTCGTCACGCGGCGCCATGACAGTCATATTGGGAATCATGCGGCAGTAGGCTATATCAAAAAGCCCATGGTGAGTCGCACCGTCCTCGCCGACAAGACCTGCCCGGTCGATAAGAAAAGTGACCGGAAGATTCTGGAGAGCGACATCGTGGACAATGTTGTCGAAAGCGCGCTGCAGAAAGGTCGAGTATATCGCAACAACCGGGCGGAGTCCGCCTGCGGCAAGCCCGGAAGCGAATGTAACGGCGTGTCCTTCCGACATTCCGACATCGTAGACTCTCGACGGAAAGGCTTCCTGAAGTTTCCAGAGCCCTGTTCCGTCGGGCATGGCGGCTGTGATGGCGACCAGATTGGAATGCCGCCTGAAAAGGCGCGGCAGATAGTCGGCAAGATACCCTGTGAAAGACGGCGAAGCGGGCTTTTTCATCTCTCCGGTTTCTATTTCAAAAGGAGCTATACCGTGGAATTTTCTGGGATTTTCCTCTGCAAACCTGTAACCTTTGCCTTTGACCGTATGAATATGCAGAAGAACAGGCTCTCCGTTCGGTTTCAAATCGTTTAGGGTTTCAACAAGTTCTTCGATATTGTGACCGTCAATCGGACCTACATACTGGTATCCGAACCCTTCAAAAAGAATTCCGGGAGTCAGCAAAGATTTTGACGAATTAAGAGTTTTTCTAATAATATCAACTATTTTTTCACCATGAAAAATAGGCGGCAACTTTGAAATAAGCTGTTTTATCTCGTTTCTCGCTGCAGAATACTTCTGTCCAGAAAGTTTGCGGCTGAACCACTTTGAAAGCGCACCGACAGAAGTTGAAATAAACATATCATTGTCGTTTAAAATCGTGATGGTGTTCTTGCCGAACCGGTCAACATTGTTCATAGCCTCGAGAGCAAGTCCGCTTGTTATCGCGCCGTCGCCGATTACAGAAATCACTTTCGCACCGTCATTCCGCATCCTGAGCGCCTCACGCATGCCGAGACCTGCCGAAATCGATGTTCCGCCGTGGCCTGTGCCGAAAAAGTCGTACTTTGATTCAGAAATTTTCGGAAAGCCCGAAATCCCGCCGTAAGTCCTTAACGTGTCAAAATTTCCCCATCTGTCGGTGAGCATTTTGTAAGCGTACGCCTGGTGTCCGACATCCCAGATGATTTTGTCTTTCGGCAGATCAAAAACCTTGAGCAGAGCGATCGTGAGCTCGACGGTTCCGAGAGAAGAAGCCAGATGCCCGCCTCTTTTCGCCACGGTCTCGACCATTTTTTTTCTTGTTTCCGCAGCAATTTCAATAAGTTCCTGCGAATCAGCCTGTTTTATTCTTTCTATCATTCTGCCCCTCCCGGAAAATTGGTGCAGTTTATCAGGTTTTTCACGTATGCTGAAGCGAATGTAACGGCGTTTTCCATCCTGAGAATCGGTGTGTCAACCGAAAACATTGCAAAATCCTTTTCCTTAAAAAATGAAGTTTCACCTTCGGAAAATCCCCCTTCCGCACCGATCCATACCATTTTGTCTTTTTTACTTTTGCATTTATAACATGCTAAATTTATTGAAGAATACGGATGCAACACTATGTGTTCGCAATCCATTGCTGCAAGATTTTCCTTTGCCGAAAAATGTATTTCCGGAAGAAACGTGCGGCGCGACTGCGATGCAGCCGAAGCGACAATGCCTTTAAGGCGCGGCATTTTTTTCTCAATGAGTTTCAAATCTGTATTGGAATAGTCGCTTCTGAAAATGAAAAAGGCGTCGGCTCCTGCTTCGACTCCGTTTCTCAAGCACTCCTCAAGCGCCGAAATATCGGCTGAGGCAAGAGCTGCAAAAAGTTTCGGCTTATTTTTTAAGTCATTATATTTATTGACAATTCTAAAGATGGCTGACTTACCGGAAAGTTCAGTTTCGGTTTCATAGACAGTGCAGCATGAAGCAAAAGAAACCTTTTCCTTGTCACGGATCCTGCGGACTTTAACTAAGTAATGCAGATCTTCCTCGTCTGGAACAAGCAAATTACCTGAAATATTAAGTTTTTCTCTCACCAGATGTATCATGTCACTCTATTTCGAACATGTTTCCGATATTTAAAATCAAATCGGGATCAAACACCTTTTTGATCCGTCTCATTTCGTTCACACCCTCTTCGCCGAACATCATTTCAAGGTATTTGCGCTTGATTTTTCCGATTCCGTGCTCAGCCGATACCGTCCCTTTGAGCTCAAGCACTTTTTTTGCCATAAGTGCATATATTTCTTTGGCTTTTTCGAGTTCATCATAGTTCGACGGAAGTAAATTTATGTGGAGATGGTTGTTTCCGATGTGGCCGAAAACAGCGTATTTCAAGCCGCTTTTTTCAAGAGTTCCGCGGTAAAATGCCGCAAGCTCGTCGAATTTTTCGTCGCTGACCGCAAAATCGGTGCCC
The DNA here is from genome assembly GCA_905233945.1 of uncultured bacterium. GTDB lineage: Bacteria > UBP6 > UBA1177 > UBA1177 > UBA1177 > UBA1177. The sequence continues at coordinate 36,116 of CAJOFY010000002.1, forward strand.
AGCTTATGTACAAGCGGGTATTTTTTCTTTGTTTCGGCGATTGTAGCGTTGACACTTTCTGGAACGGCATGGCGGAAAGCCTTTATCCGCTCTATTTCGCAGGTTTCCCATGCGCACCACGAGTTTTCGGGAAGTCCGACGAGTTCGTTCACCTCTTTTTCGAGAGGCGGAATGCAGTTTTTGTCGAAAGCGATGTCAAAAAACACCGCGGATTTGTAATTTTCCTTAAATTCAGGAATATCGAGGCTCATGCAGCCGCTTTCGCTCCTCGTTTTTATCAGGTTGATTCCTGATTCGCCGATAAATTCAATAAAATCAGGCTTCAAAGTGCTTTTTTTCAGCTTTTTGACAAATGAAACAGCCTCATTGTCGGAATCAAAAAACTGGACGACACTGAGCGACGGCTTCTTTTTCTCAAGCCATAGCTCGAGCTCGGAAATCACTCCCAGAATTCCTTCGGAGCCGACAAAAAGATCAATAATATCCATGCCTTGTTTTGAATAAAGTCCTGCTGCGTTCTTGCAGTCGGGCATTTCGTAAGCTCCCCGTGCGAAATTTTTTCCGGCAAAACTGAAAAAACCGCCGGCATCTGCTGAACATTTTCCGCGTTCGATTTTATGCACAGAACCGTCGGGAAGGACGACTGTCATCGATTTTATCCAGTTTCTTGTCGGCCCGAATCTGTAGGTCGCAGCTCCGCTCGCGTTTGTCGCGGCTGTTCCGCCGATCTGTGCGCTCATTTCGGTAGGATCAACGGGATAGCACCATAAATCTGTCGAATTATTGAATAAATTCAGTGCATTTTCTGTCAAGTCAATAAGGCCTGAAGTCTCTTTTACTCTCAAAGTTTCGGCAATTTTTGAAAGTGTGACAGCCGCACCTACTTTCAGGAAAAAACGGTCGTTCTCAAAGCCTAGGCCAACGATTTTGTTGAATTTTTCCATTGAAATCACAATGCCGCCGAAAGGAACGGCTGCTCCGGTTATACCGGTTCCGCCGCCTGCGACAGTAACTTTGAGATTTTTTCCGACGCAGTATTTCAGAAGTGCCGAAATCTCATCCTCGGTTTCCGGAAAAAATATCTCGCCGGCGATTCCGCCGCTGATTTTGCTCTCGTCACGTAAGAACCTGTCGTCTTCCGCCGGTTTTCTGCGTTCTATGAATCTGAAATCCGCCATTTTGCCTTTTTCCAACAAAAAAAACAAAAGATTATAGAAAATTTTTTTAATATTTCGACATTTTAAATTTATTCCGGCAAAAGCGGCAAATTATTGACAAAAAAAATTAAGAATATTTATTGCTTGCTAATTATAGGTTTTTTGTTATTGGAGAGAAAAATGAGAAAATTGTTTATTTTGACTGCAATCCTTTTTGCGTTTACGGCACTTTTCGGCGGGAAGCCGGAGTTTGAAATCATCAGGCTCGAAAAACCGCTTTCAGCGGCAAATATTCAGAATTTTGTCGCCAAAAAACTTCCTGCGGCAATTTCCCTGAAGTCCCCGCTTCTCAAAGGAACGATCCAAAATTCCAACACGATCTCTGGTGTTTCGATACACAGGGTTTCATGGGTCTACAACGGTATTCCGGTTGTAGGCAAATTCACCGTCATCAAAGAAAAAGACGGAAAAATATTTAATATTATCAACGGTTTGCATGATTTTTCACTCGACACAAAACCTGTTCTTTCACCTGAACAGGCTGCTCTCACACTGAAAGGGAAACATTTCGGCGACCCGGCAATAAAACCCGATTTCGCAGCAAAACTCGTGATACTCGAAGACTCTGGAGACTACAGACTTGCATACCGCATCCGCTTCCGCCCCATGAGTCCTGTTGACGGCAGATTTTTTTTCGTTGACGCAAAAAACGGCAGACTTCTCCGCACAGGCAACCTCGTAAAGTTTGCGACAAACAAGGCTAAAGTTTTCGAGATGAACCCGGTCAGCACTCCTGATCCGGTAGAAGTCGATCTTCTCTGGGTCGGAGACGATGCAGAGGGCAAACTTTCCGCAGCAGCCAATGAAAAAGGCCTCAGAAAAATCGTTGCAGCCAACTGCCCCGATTTAGGCGAAATGTTTGAATACGATACCGGCTACCAAAAATACGAATTTCCTGTCTGCACTATCAAGCAGCTTGCAAACAAAGATGAAAACGGCAGTTTCATCTACGAAGACTGGGACAAAGGTTTAAAGTACAAATTCGATACCGAAGACATTTATCCCGAAATCGCTCTTTACTATCACATGACTAAAATTTACGACTATCTTGCCGGACTCGGTCTCAAAGAATATACGGAACTTCCGAACCATGAAGGAACCAAGCCTATAGTCGGAATTGCCAACTTCCAGATGATGGGCTATTACAGCGGATACAATACATCCGACCTGAAGCCGATGGACAACGCTTTCTTCAGCAAATACGATCCCTCATTTGCCGAAATGTTCTACGGTGATTTTGAATACAACGACTGCGACGCTCTTGTTTTCGGTCAGGGAACAAATGCCGATTTTGCTTACGACGGCGACGTTATCTATCACGAATTCGGTCACGGCGTTGTTGACGGCATCGCGAATTTCGAATACACAGGCTGGCCCGACAAATACGGTTTCACCAATGAAATCATGGGAATGAACGAAGGTATGGCCGATGTTTTCTCGTTCATAATCACCGAAGATCCGTGCCTTGCCGAGTATGTTGCTAAAGGAACCGGTCAGATGGCCGGCGCAGTAGAACTAGACGGGAAACTCTGCCTCAGAACGACAACGAATCCGAACCGCGTAAACGAAGATTTCACCGGAGAAAGCCACAACGACGGTCTCCCGCTTGTCGGAGCACACTGGGAAATTTATGAGAAAATGATTGAAAACGGCTTCACAAAAGACGATTTTGCGAAAATTTTCCTTACCGCACTCATGTCGGTTCCGCACAGCGAGATCGGTTACAAAGAGTGGGGCGAACTCATGCTTGACGCAGCCGAATCAAGTCCGGCAGCGGCTCTGAAGGAGGATTTCAGGCAAATTCTCACAGACAGAGGCTACTTCAACGAAATCCGTGCGAGAGACATCACCGGCAAATCGGATCTGTTTACAGTCGGCGGTGTCGGTGACGGATACTACACAGCTTCCACCGATACGGTTCTGATAAATTACGACGCTGATTATCTGGAAGTCAGCCCGATGTATGTCCAGTTTTACTACGATGTTCCTGAATGTATAGATACTTTGAAAGTGTCCGCAAGTCTTTACAGTGATACCGGTAACCAGAGATTCGCACCTGAATTCATGGTTTTTGTCCGTGAAGGCAAGCCTGTCGAATGGAGCCACAAAAGCGAACCGAGCAGCGTCAAATACGACAAAGTTGTTGAAAGTTATGACGGCGACAGCTGGACTTTTTCGAATCTCAAGCCCGGCGAAAGATACTATTTCCATTTCATAAACACCGGTTCATCAGGATACGTCTACAATATGAAAGCCAAAGGATCCTGGGCATCCGAAGAAAAATGTGAATCCTCGGAAAACCCGGATGAAGAGAATATATCTGACAATGACGAAGAAAATGTATCTGATGACGACATGATGAACGACGATGAATCCAAAAAGGAAAACAAAAACAGCGGCTGCTCGATGACCCTTCTTTAATGTTCAGTTTTTTGAAAGAAAACATAGATTACGGACTTTATTCCGCATACCAGTTCGCATTTCTGAAAAACGAAATCCTTTCGTGCGGGTGCGCGGGGACTTTTGATTTCGATTCAAGTGATAAAATAAATAATTCCACGCAGTTTGACCTTGCTTCGCTCACGAAGGCGATTGTCACCGTCCCGCTTTTTTACAGCCTGATTGCAGAGAAGGAAATCAGCCCCGATGAAAAAATATCCCGTTTTTTTGGAGATAACAGCAGTAACATCACTGTTTACGAGCTTCTGAGCCACACTTCTGGTTTCCCGGCATGGCTTCCGTTTTATGAACTTGTTCCGGCTGAAAAACCTTTGGAAGAAAGAAAAAAAGAGGTCGAAAAAATTATTTTTGAGCACGAAACCGGAGACAAAACAAAGTGTTACAGCGATCTCAACTATCTTCTGCTCGGTTTTATCCTTGAAAAAACGTTCGACAGTCCGCTTGATAAAATCTTCAGCGGTTTCGTCAAATCAAACAGACTGGAGGGTACCTTCACCTTCGACCCGGAAGACAAAACACCGAAAACGGCTTTTTCCAAACTGCGCAATAATTTCCCAGAAAAAACAGTCGAAGATGAAAACTGCTGGTTTTTAGGCGGGAAAACAGGTCATGCAGGACTTTTCGGAAGCGCCCAGGCAGTTGTCGGCCATTTCCACAGACTACTAAAAACACTGTGGTTTCTGCCGACAGCGCAAAGGCTGGATTTTGCCGGCTTCGACCGTCCGGAAGGAAACGATTCGAACTACGGAAAATCGGCTAACCCGGAAAGTTTCGGACATCTGGGCTTCACCGGAACCGCTTTTCTTATCGACCCCGATAAAAAAACAATCGCCGCGCTTCTCACAAACTCAACTCATCCGACTCCCGATAAACCCGGAAGAAAAGAACGGATAAAACGGGCAAGACAGCAGTTTTTCGATTCATTCCGGCAGGCATAACATAAAGCAACTTGATTTTGATTTTTTCAAGGCTACAATTATTAGTTTTTACGTGCCTTGATAAATGTACCGATTTATTGGTCTTTTTTTATAAGGCATTGTTTTTGCTTAAATTTTTAGTTTTTTGTTTTGATATTTTGCGGAGGTTAAAAATGTCTGTTTTCAGAAAAACAGCTGTTCTTCTTTTATCAATCTGCGTTTTTTCGCTTCTTTTTGCCGAAAACGAGCGTCCGGTTCTCGGCAAACTTATTGAAAGAAACGGCTTTCTTTACGACACTTTTTATTATCATGTCAGCGGCGAACCGCAGTATCTCCTTCAGAAATACAACGAGATCGCGCTTCCTCATTCAGTCAATCTGAACTCACTTAACGGGCTTGAATTCGACGGCATGCGGATCACCGACCTTATCTCCGATGTCACGTTCGATGCCCAGAATTTCAGGGCTTTCAAAATCAAACTTGACGAGTACGACCGCAAAAACTGGATGCAGGTGCGCAATATTCTTGCAAAAAACGGTGTTGCTGCATGGCCGGTTCTCACTTACCACGCAAAAGATACTCCGATAGTTCTCGACGGTACGATGAACCTTGTCTTCACAAAATACACAAGCAAAGAGGAGCAGGAGGAAACTCTCAGGATTTTCGGGCTTGAAGTCGTTGAAATCATTGACGAAGAAAACAACTATTACAAAGTTCAGCTTCCTGCCGGAACAGATCCTTTCGCAATCGCGAACGCTCTCTATACAAGAAATTTGGTCCGCTGGGCCCAGCCGAACTGGCTCTGGAAATTCATCCCCATGGCTACGACCCCGAACGACCCTTATTTTTCAAGTCAGTGGCATTTGACTCAGATCAACGCGCAGCATGCATGGGACACTGAAACAGGCGAAGGAAAAGATGTCAGAATCGCTATCGTAGATACCGGTGTTGACCTTAATCACCCTGACCTCAACGTTCTTTCGAACCTAGGCAAAGACTACCTCGGCAGCCTCGGCGGTGCTCCGAATATTCCCACCTACGGCGGCAATCAGAAGGGAGGAAACGATCATGAAGGCACGCCGCACGGAACATCGTGTGCCGGTCTTGCAGCTGCGAAGACGAACAACAGTCTAGGTGTTTCGGCTTCATGCTGGGGATGTCCTATCATTCCGATAAGACTTATTGCCGATGCCGGTGTTGATCAATACTCGGCAGTACATCCTGAAGACAACTACAACGCGATGAAACATGCCGTTGACAACGGTGCGTGGGTTGTAAGCAACAGCTGGGGTATGCAGGATACGGACTGGCAGGGAAACTGCTCCACAGTTCCTGCCGACAGCAACAGTTCACAGGGTGTAGATTACGGCAGACAAAACGGCAGAAACGGCAAAGGGACTCTTTTTCTCTGGGCGGCTGGAAACTCGCACTGCAACACCAGTATGAACAATTTCCTTAAAAACGACGATGACCTTCTGACTGTCAGCGCTCTCAGCAGCTCCGGCTCTATGGAAAGCTACTCGAACTACGGCGTTGCAATAGATATCGCCGCAGGAGCCGGTGCAAGCACAACAGATATTCAGGGAAACACTTACGGCTATGCAATATCATCTTACGGCGGTCTCGGAAGCCTTGACAGTAACGGCGACTACACGAGCGGATTCAGCGGAACAAGCGCGGCAACCCCTGTTGCTGCCGGTGCTGTAGCACTCATGCTCGCGGCAAATCCCGACATGACTTTCAATGAAGCGATGAACTGCATCAAAGTTTCGGCGTTCAGACCGACAACCGCCTGCGCAGAAGGCAACTGGACATCACAGAGCGACGATTATATCACCAACGGCCAGCATTCACCATGCTACGGTTACGGCATAGTTGATGCGAACGCAATGGTTGTCGGCGCTAAGAACGGAACATGCGGCGAGTGCATCCCGACAGCCACGATCGACGGTTGTTTCAGCAGCTACGCCGGCAAAGACGATGACTGCGACGGCATAGTTGACAACGACTGCACAACAACCGGAGGAAAAGGAAAAGCCGGCGATGCCTGCACGGCGGCATCTGACTGCGTCAATACGTCAAACAACCCGAAATGCATCACTGACGAAGGCTGGACCGGAGGTTACTGTTCCGGCGTATGTTCTTCAAATGCCGACTGCCACAACGGCACCAAACAAGTTGAATGTTACCAGGGACAGTGCATAGCAAAATGCAGCTACAACGATATCCGCTCTGGCTACGCATGCATTTCCGACAAAATCCTTCCGAAAGGAACAGAGGTTGTCGCGAACTGCGGAAACAACGTAAAGGAAGAAGGTGAAAAATGCGACGGTGACACAAAAACCTGCAAATCAATCGACAGCAGCTTCACCGGCGGATACGCTCAGTGCAACCAAAACTGCACAGGATACGACACCAGCACCTGCCAGGGCGGCGGCGGAAGTCTCTGCGGAAACGGCAACGTTGACAACGGCGAACTCTGCGACGGAGATACGACACCATGCAGTCAGCTTGCAAATACTCCTCCGAACGGAACGGCGAAATGCACCGCGAACTGCCTCGGATGGGATAAATCAGGCTGCTACGACGGCGGCTCCTCAGACAACGGTTCAGGCAACAACGGCGGCTCCGGAAACGGCTCCTCAGACAAGGAAAACTGCGGAAACGGATTCCTTGACGCCGGAGAACAGTGTGACGACGGCAACAAAATGGACGGCGACGGCTGTTCGAAATACTGCATGAAGGAAAGCGGCACAAAATCCTCATCTTCCGGCTGCGCGATAACGGTTTTCTAAGTTTTGTTTATTTTTTCTTTAATAAAATCACAATATTAAGCCACGAGGTGCAAAAAATGAAGTTCAAAAGTCTCTGCCTTGCAGTTTTTGCCGCGATTTTTATTTTCGCAGCATGTTCAGACAGTAAAAAAGATGAGAATACGAATTCCGACTCTGATCCGATCAACGACCAGAATGACGAATTGCCTGACGACTCCGAACAGGAGGACGATGCAACGGCAGCCAATCCCGATTTCGAGGATCTGGAATGCGGTACGAATTTCGGAGACTATGCCTGTGATTTCACTCTGCCGTTCGATTCGGAAAACTGGAATTTCGCGGAAAACTACTCGAAAAACGAAAACTACCTTTTCGTGTTCTACCGCGGAATGAACCAGACAAGCACCAAAATCTGGTCGTCGGAACTCTACAACACATTTGAAAAATCACCTGAAAACATCCATTTTTTCTTCATTGTAGAAACCGATAAAAGCGATTTTGCCGAAGAAAAAGCACAAATCATAAAAGACTCTGTAAAAGAGGCCGTCGCAATTACCGGCAAAAAAAATCTTCTTGAAAAAATCCACATCATGGACAAGACTCTCTCCGAAACGGATTCATGGATAAATGAGTGGCTTAAAAACAACAAATCCGATTTTTTCATCGGCATCGACAGATTCCGCAGACTCAGAAAAGGCGGCTCGTTTTCAAACTGGAACTCGAACTCGCTTCCGCCGGAACTCGACAACATCCACAAAGAGGCCGAGCTTTACGATTACGAAAAACAACTTTCTGATTTTATTGAAGAAAACAAACAGAATTCCACAGTTTTCAAAGGTTTGGAAAGTGTTCCTTTTGAAGATGAAGGCTGGACTAAAAACATTGATTTCACAACTGATTTCAAAGGACTTTCCGAAAACGGCGAACTTTACATCATGCTTGAGCAGATCTGCGACGACCCGAACAAATGCAAGTGGGACCGCCTGGAAAGGCTTTTCCTCTGCGACGAAACCGGTGAAAAATGCGAAACCGAGATCGGACGCTGGATCACGACTTACGGCAGAAGCGGAAAATGGCTGACCGACATCACGCCGCTGAAACCGCTTTTTGAAAAAGAGGGAAAATACAAATTCAGATTTACGGTCGACGGCGACTATTACGTCAACAACCTTGACTTCATTTTTGTAAAGAAAAACGATACCGCGAAAAACACTCTTACTCCGCTTTTCAACCAGCGCGAACAGTTTGACGAAACCTACAACTCGCATTTTAAACCGATGAAGATCGAAATCTCCGGAAATGTCAAGAAAGCAAAGATTTTCGCGTTCATCACAGGCCACGGAAACCAATCTGAGGAGGCAAACTGCGCCGAGTTCTGCCCGTTTGAATCAGTTTTCACTGTAAACGGAACTGACTTTAAAATCCGCTTTGACAAGGCTGGAAACTCCGACGGATGCTTTGAGGAAGTAAAAAACGGCGTTGTTCCCAACCAGTACGGTTCATGGCCATACGGCCGTGCAGGATGGTGCCCTGGCCAAAACGTCACGCTTATTGAAGCCGATGTTTCGGAAGCTCTTGTCAGCGGCGAAAACACTTTTTCCTACGCGGCTTACCTTGACGGAGAGGTTTACGAGCCGGTCGTTACAGACGAAAGCGGCTATCGCGCCGAAATTTATCTTTCAAGTTATCTGGTACTTTACGAATAAGATTTACAGATTTTTTACAGAACCGTAAGCGAACAGCCCGAACTTGTCATGGTTTCGCTTGCTTCGGGAGCATCATCACCGTTGCAGATGTAATAGCTGTTTTGAACCTCGTTTTCGTCAAGGACACCGTTTCTGTCTTTATCCAGCCCGTTCATGAATTTTTTGCCGCCGTTTTCGCACTTGCTGCCGGCAGGCTCATCAACTATACTGACCAAAGAATCAAAACCGTCGGTTCCGGCCTCACCCTGAGCGCCATCATGACCCTGCAGACCTGGTTCTCCCTGATCGCCGCGGTCGCCTTTGCTGCCTTCAGCTCCGTTTTTACCGTCAGTTCCGATATTTGTTTTACCTTTATCCCCCTGAGGGCCCACTTTATCGGCAGCAGAGCCGTTGCAGATATATTTTACCGTTATCTCGGATTCTTCGAAAGTTCCGTTTCCGTCTGCATCGAAGCAGATCTCGATTTTTGAACCGCCCTCAGCGCACTTTTCACCTGCAGGCTCTTCAGAAACAACAAATTCCGAAGCTTTTCCGTCAGCACCGTCAGCACCGTTTTTTCCGTTTCCAATTTCCATGGAAACCTTTGATTCTCCGTCATCACCAGGTGTAGTACCGACATTACATATAGAGGTTTTAATGATTTGCTTATCGGTATCGATCTTGTCGTCTAAATTGCAGTCGAAACCGCTTTTTATCATGACTCCGCCCGTAGGACACGCGGCATAAATTTCCGCCGGAGTTCCAGGTTCGGATTTGGCGTTGCAGCCGTCGGCACCGTTGCAGACGTATCCGCCTGACTGAATTTCGCTGTCGTCAAGAATATCGTCCGCACCAGGATCGCCTACCGCAACATATATGCCGCCCAGCGGACAGTTCGCATCACCTGAAGTAAGCTCTGTCGTCTCGATTACCTGAACCGCGGAAAGCGGAAGCGAGACAAATAAAAAGAGAGGTAATATTTTTTTCATGGCCGCCTCCTAACCGCGCACCTTCTTTACAGCAGCAAAAGCAAAAATCATTGAAAGTGCCGCAAGCAGCGCAAGAATCAGAGAATCTCCGTCATCAAGCGCACTTGCCGAGCATCCAGTCGAGGAAGAAGTGAGGCCAGCCTCCTCAGCATCTCTTCCGTTGCAGACATAGTGGATGTTTTCAGAATCGACTTCGCCTTCGTCAAGAGTTCCGTTTCCGTTCACATCAAGACCGGTTTCGATTTTTTTGCCGCCGGCAACGCAGTTTTCCCCTTTCGGCTCATTGACAACCGATACAAGAGCCGCGGCGCCGTTGCTTCCGTTTGCACCTGAGGGACCGGTTTCGCCCTGTTCACCCTGTTCACCTGCCGGACCTTCATCGCCTTTCGGCCCCTGATCACCGTTGCATACATATTTTATCTGTGTAACTTCAGAATCTTCGAGCTTACCGTTGTCGTCCGAGTCAACTCCGACTTCTATTTTAATACCGCCGTTGACACAGCCGCTCTCTGCTTCCATTTCACCGGCATTGAAACTTGAAGTTCTCGCAAGCGCGTCATGGCCTTTAGGTCCCGGAGCTCCCTGCGATGATGCGTTTTTACCGTTGCAGACATATTTAGTCTGAGTCGGATCCACTTCGGAATCTTCGAGCGAACCGCTGTTGTCAAGGTCAATGCCTGTCTCTATTTTTATACCGTCATTTTTCGTGCAGTTGTCACCTTTCGGCTCGTCGGAAACTTTTAGAAGCGCGTTGTGTCCGTTGCCGCCGTTTTCTCCGTTGCAGATATATTTTGTCTGTGTAATCTCGGTATCTTCGAGCTCGTTGCTGTCGTCAGAGTCAACTCCGACTTCTATTTTTGTACCGCCGTTGGCGCAGCCGCTCTCTGCTGTCATCTCACCGGCATTGAAACTTGTGGTTCTTGAAATCGCGTCGTGGCCCTTGTCACCTTTTTCTCCGTTGCAGACATATTTAGGCTGTTCCGAACCGATAGTAACTTTTACGCCACCTGCAGCACAGTTGGTACCGGCAGCTTCTTCTGTAACCGAAACCGCAGGTCCAGCTCCGTCGCAGACATAATTCGTAGAAGTCACTTCGGAATCTTCGAGCGAGCCGTTCTCATCATCGTCCGTGCCGCTTTCGATTTTGACACCGCCGTGGGTGCAGTTTGCTCCGGCACCTTCATGAGAAACATTCACAAGCATATCCTTTGCCGAAAGCGGAAATGCACACAAAAAACTTAAAACAATAATAAAAGCTGTTTTTTTCATACTGGCCTCTCACATATTAAGTCAAAAACAAATAACGCGCTATCATCTTGTTGAAATCAAGTAAAAATTCAAGTTTTGGGGCATATCCGGCTAAGAATATTTTTTTTATTAACTTTTTTGTTGAAAAAAAACTTTTTCAGACTACACTCTCTTGTGCTGTGAGTTGATTTGGCATTTATTCGATAGTTTATTTTGGAGGTTTTGAGATGAAAAAGATGTTTTTTGTATTAGCTGCAGCTGTTTTCATGTTTGTTGCATGCGGAGATGATCCGTCTGCTCTTATTCCAAGTACAGACAATGAGTCTACGGTAGATCAGGATACAACCCCAGTTGTTGATGAAGATGTCGTTGCTCCTGACACAAATCCGGAAACAGACGCTGATGCAACTGTTGATGACGGCTGTGCCGACACAGAAGGAAAAGGCTGTGCTACAGATGCTGACTGCGGCGCATGCATGATCTGCGTCAAAGGCGGAAAATGCGCAAAAGGATGCACAACGGATGACGACTGTGTAATCCAGCCCGGCACGAAATGCAACACGAAACTTGCACGCTGCCTTAACGTTTTCGCTTCGACAAAAGCTTGCTCCGATGCAAACTGCCCGACCGGCTGCTGCTACGCTGAAAAAGGTCTCTCGGGTGTTAAATGCGCAAAACAGGCTGACCCGACTCTCTGCGGTCTCTGCGCAAACGGCGAGATTTACTCTCCTGAAGATTCAAGCTGCATTCCGGCTGCATGTTCTTCGACAACTGACAACTGCCCGACACTCAACGCAGGTTCTACAAAACCTGATGCAAAATGCTTCGAGTGCAAAACCGGTGAGCTTATCTGCAAAGCTAAAACCAGCACAAGCGGATGCTCGGCAGGCACAATCATCAACGCAGCTCAGTGTGTTCCGGCTGGTCAGCAGTGTGTTGAAGGCGTAAGCGAATGCTGCTCCGGTATGCCTTGCGTTCAGGGTTACTGCTACTAATCTGATCTGAATCATTTCTTTTGATTTTCCCGATTTTTTCTGATTTTTCTTGAAATAAACTCTTGTATCATTAGATTTACGCGGTTTTTTTAAAGGAGTTTTTTATGTACAGTTTACTTATTTCTTTAGGTATCGGCCTTGTTGTCGGCCTGCTTCTGGGTTTTTTGGTAAATGCCGGTCTCGGGATTTTTCTCGGTCTTTTCGCTTTTTTCGCGGCTTTCATATTTTTCCAGCGTTTTTTCTCGAAAAAGCTGCAGGCAGTTTTTATGGCTGCGAATTTTGAAATCCAGAAACAGCAGTTTGACCGCGCGATAGAGGCTTTGAAAGAAGGCTACCGCTACAACAAATACGCTTTTCTGGTTCAGGCGCAGATTGACACGCAGATCGGAATCATCCTATATTCGCAGAAGAAGTTCGGCGAAGCCTACAAGTATCTCAAAAACTCGAACCCGCGCATAATGATGGGATACCTGATGTACATAATCGGCTGCATCAAAAACAAAAAGACCGAAAATATCGACAAGAACATCGACCTTCTCATCCGCTTCAACAAAAAGGATCCTTTTGTCTATTCGGCAATCGCCTATATTTATGAAGAAGAGCTTGATAACCGCGACAAAGCTCTCGAAACCTTGACGAAGGCGGCAAAAATCATGCCTGACAATCCGAAAATAAAGGAACATCTTCTCGCTTTCCAGAACAACAAGGAATTCAAAATGGAAAAATACGGCGAGCAGTGGTATCAGCTCATGCTTGACAGAAAGGGACTCGCGCGCCTTCAGAACAAGATGATAAAGAACCAGCAGAAAAGCATGGGCGTAAGAACTTTCACAAGATAGCGGAACATGGATATTTCAATTCTGGAAAAACGCGGAATCAGCACGAAAATCGCCGAATCGCTGAAAAGAGAACCCGAGCTTTTTGAAATTTCGCTCAAAATCCTCGAAAAAGCCGATTTGAACGCGAATTCCTTCAAAAATTTTCTCCGCTACACTCGTGAAATCGGGCTTAGAGAAGGGAAACCGTTCGATGAAATATTTGAAAATGCCGGTCTCTGCACAATTCTGGATAACGAAAATATTTCGGAAAAAACAAAAGGCGAAGAGCTTATGAGCAGGCTCTACAACCTGCGTTATCCGCTCTGGAGCAAAAAACAGGCGAACTTTCAGAAACTCAAAAACAAATTCCGCGCCGAAACAGGCGGAGAGATCATTTTTCCCGATTTTGCGGAAGGAAACAGTTTCAAAATTTCGTTCACGATAAAAGAGGCGTCAGATATCGACAAAATCGAAGAAACTATTGCCAAAGCAATGCCTGTTCTCAAAGAATCGCTCTCGGAAATAAAGGAAAATTCATAATCGGAGGCTAAAATGGAAGACTGCAGAGGTTATGTTCAGGTTTACACGGGAAACGGCAAAGGAAAGACGACGGCTTCTTTCGGACTCGCTCTGAGAGCGGCTATGGCCGGCAAGAAAGTCTTCATCGGACAATTCGTGAAAGGAATGCCTTACAGCGAACTCAAAGCGCCTGAATACATCAAAAACATAGAAATCAGGCAGTACGGCGCAGACTGCTTCATCGTCAAAGCACCGACCGAACACGACATCAAAATCGCGCGTGACGGCCTTCAGGAAATGGCCGGGATCCTTAAAAGCGGAAAATACGATGTTGTTATTATGGACGAGGCAAACATCGCCCTTTTCTACAAACTTTTTTCGGTCGAAGAACTTATTGAAGCTGTCAGAAACCGCGCGGAACACGTTGAAGTCGTCATCACCGGCAGATACGCGCCGCAGGAAATCATCGATTTCGCCGACCTTGTCACCGAAATGAAGGAAATCAAGCACTACTACACGAAAGGTGTGGAAGCGAGAACCGGAATCGAGAAATAACCCGGTCCTGTCTCAATTCTTGCCTTTTCACGGCTTTTCCTTAAAATATTGCGTTTTTTGTTGATTTCGTTTGAAGATACAGTGAATTTATAAATTTTCTTCGAGGTTTAAAATGAAAAGATTTTCCATTTGCTTAGCTCTTTTTGCGGCACTGCTTTTCGTAATTTCATGCGGCGGCGGTTCGAAAAAAGAAAATTCAGCCGAAACTCAGGATTCAGATTCAGGAGAAACTGTAACCGACAGCGATACAGCTGACACTGAAACTTCAGACGGCGATACAACCGACACCACGCCAGACAACGGCGATACAGTTGATACCGGAACTTCAGACGATGATAAAACCGATAGCGCGACTGATAACGGCGATACGACTGACGATTCAGGCGATTCCCAGCCTGACAACGGCGATACGATCGATGATTACGATGAGGAGGACGCCAAAAGCCCGTGCGACCAGAATCCGTGTGCAGATGTTTCGGCATCGGACGGAGAATGCACTGAAAAAGACGAAACCTATGAATGCGGCTGCTTTGAAAACTACTCATGGAAAGAGGGTGACTGCGTCGCTGACAGCCAGCATACTGAATGCAAAAACCTGCCTGAAAACGCAGTATGGAACACCGCGACCGAAATTACGCAAAAATGGACAGGCTCAGTCTGGGAACCTTCGACAAACGGTGTTTACAATGAAGAGGTTTCGACAACTGAATGCCGCTTTAAATGCAACGATGGATATGAATGGAACGGTGCAAAATGCGTCGTGATTTTTCAGAAGTGCAATGCCGAAAACGCTGACAAAACCTGCAAAGACGACGTAACAGGCTACATCTGGTCGGCTCAGTCGGCTGAAAAATACGGTCAGGAGGATATTAAAACATACTGCGAAGGTCTGACGACCGACAACCTTTCGTGGAGAACGCCTAATATCGACGAACTCCGCACAATTATCAGGAACTGCGACAAGACAAAAACAAACGGAGCATGCCCTGTCACTGTTGCGCACTTCGATTACAACACATACTGGAATGATGACTGCAAAGGCTGCACTCCTGAAGAAGGAATTAAATACAACATTTTCGGCACAAAAAAGGGCGACAGCTATTTCCGTCTCTGGTCTTCAACTCAGTCCGAAGAAAACAGCATATCCTATTATACGGTAATGTTTTCTTCAGATACTTATATGGCTTACATAGGTCCGGATTACACTTCATCCTGGAATATCCGCTGCCTCGGAAGCGGCAAATGCCAAGAAAATTACGAGCTTGACGGCAATTTTGAGTGCGTTCCGGCAACAAGACTCGCCCACTGTGAAAATCTTCCTGAAAACGCCGTTTCAAATTCGATCATAAACGGCGACTACAACATTGTGCAGGTCTGGAACCCTGCAATCGGGAAATGGCTGCCGGAAAATACAACATTCAAACTCTGCTTTGATGACGATCCTTCCGAATGCTGCTTCCACTGCGAGGAAGACAACTATAGATACAACCAGGCAGAAAACAAATGCGAGCAGATAACAAGGAAGCTTGCATGCCGGGGACTTCCTGACTACGCAGAGTGGAACGGCATAGATGGAATCACCCAAACTCTATCCAGCGACGGCAAATGGCTGCCTAATAAGAACAACACCGGAGTTTATGACACAAATCCAAGTGAAACCGAGTGTCATTTCAAATGCCAAACAGACTTTGAATGGAACAACGGAAAGAGGTGTTTGCGCAAAACACCGTACTTAGATTCAACAACCGGTCTCACCTGGTCGGCATTATCTTCAAGCAAGATTGGCATAAATGAAGCCGTTAATTATTGCAGCACTTATTCTGAATCCGGTTTAAGCGGCTGGCGTTTACCGACTATCAACGAACTCCGCACCCTGATAAAAAATTGCAAAAGCACAATGCCTAACGGCAGCTGCCCTGTCAGCGAGCCGAATTGTCTCGGTGAGGGCTGTTTTGAAACATTGTCTTGCAATAGGTGTCATTGGGCGCAGTATAACGATGATTTTGATGAAATCGGACGCAGCATAATGGGAGATGATGACAAATTATTGTCTTCCTCGTCTTACGATGATTATTTTGCGGGCGTCGACTTCCGTCTCGGAAATATTGAAAAGATTCGTAAAATAGATATCAATGGTAAAGAAAATTCTTTATATGTCCGCTGCGTCAAGTAATTTCAATCAAAAATTCAGTTTACAAATCTAAATATTTGACACCCCGTTTTTAAAGCCTATATTGCGGCGATTTGTTTCTGCGGAAATCGGTGAAAATCCGATGCTGTCCCGCAACCGTGAAGCTTTAAGCCAAGCCGGATACACAGACTCAGATCACGTTAATGAGTACCCCGAGGAGGGAAAAATTGCGATCCGAGGTTTTCACAATTTTTCCAGTATTATTCACTTTCCAACAATGGAGGAGAAAATGAAAAAAACCTTATCTTTGCTTGCAGTTATTCTTGTGCTCGTTTTCGCTGTGTCGTGCGGAGGCAGCAAAAAGGACGACAATGACACACCGGACACTGAACCTGCTGACGACACTGATGTTACAGAAACAGATTCAGATTCAGAAAATGAAACCGAGACTGATGCTGACACGACTCCCGAAAACCCTGACACAGAAAATCCCGATGAAGGAGATTCTGCAAACGATGAAGATGACACAAACGATGCGGACGATGCTGACGAAACAACCGATGACGACACAGACTCAGAAGAGCCCGTCAAAACACACAAACTTATCGGCAGATACGCCGACAGCTGGGGCGGCAGCCACATCATTTCCAACACGGCATGGTTTGATCCTTCGGAATACGGTGATTCTCTTTGCCACATCACTCAGTTTGACAACGAAAAAGGGTTCATCATCGCTCAGAACGACAAGGTCAAATCTTACAATCCTGAAAAATGGAGCAGATTCGACTTCACCGAAAAAGACGGAAAAATTTATTTCTGCCAGATTGCTTACGACAAAGAGAGCGAAGCCGAGGCTCTTGCGGTTACGGATGCAGACAGAACTGATCCGGCGACATCAGGCTGCGGAGACTATTCATGGACAGAACTTACTGAAGTCAAAGAAACCGGAATCGACAAAGACGATGAAAAAATCGTTGCATGGGCAACCGGATACAAAGATTATCAGGTCGGCGAAGGCGTTGATGAAGAGTGGAAAAAACCTGAAGGTGCTCTTGGTAAAGCTGAAGGAACTCCGACAGAAAATATTGTCGTTTTAGGCGACGGAGGCAGCATAATCCTTACTTTTGCGAAACCGATTACAGACGGCGAAGGAGCCGATTTCGCGGTTTTCGAAAACAGTATCAACGACACTTTCCTTGAAATCGGAACTGTTGAAGTCAGCAGCGACGGCGAACATTTTGTCGCTTTTGACAACTACTATCTCGGCACTGAAGAAGTGGAATCCTATGGCGGACACGACGCTCGCCTTATCTGGGGATTCGCAGGCAAATTCAAAGCAGGAGTCGGCACAATGTTCGACCTTGCGGAACTCGCAGGAAAACAGGAAGTTGCAGACGGTTTGCTTGACCTCACCGCTGTCACTCATGTTAAAATCGTTGACGTGATCGGCAACGGCGAACAGCTTGATTCGATCGGAGATCCGATCTACGACCCGTATCCGACAAGCGGAAGCGCAGGTTTTGATTTGGACGCTGTCGCAGTAATCAACGAAAAAGAATAAAAGGCGCTCTTATCGATGCCGCCGAATTTTGTCGATATATCGAATTGTCGAAATCTCGAAATATCGACGGCGGCGACCGGAATATCGAAGGCGGCGAATCGTTATTACGACAGCGGCGACCAAATTCTTAATTACGATTTCTTTCCCATTTTTCTCAAGTATGCTATAAAGCGGCAGATTTTTCTCAGGAGGAAACGTGAGCAGCAAAAAGACAAAAGATCCAAGACTTGTGGCAAGTTCGCTGATCCAGGATGTGCTTGACCAGTCATTTTTCGTGAACGAACTTCTGAACGATTCACTTTCGGCTTTCGACTTTCCGAAAAGACGCTTCATCACGGAGCTTGTCTACGGCACGGTGCGGAATTTAACCCACCTTGACTACTGGATCCTCAAAGTTTTCAAAAAGCCGCTGAAAAAAATAGACAAAAATCTTCTTTCACTGCTTCGCGTCTCGCTCTATCAGATACTTTTCATGTCGAACAGAGAGGCTGCGACGATCGTTTTCGAGGCTGCAGAACTTGCAAAACGCTGCGGAAACGACAAAACGGCGGGCTTTGTCAACTTCATTCTGCGCGAGATTCTTCGCATCAGCCCGACACGCGAAAACATGGAAGCTGATTTCGGCGAAAGACGCGACGAGTTTTTGCAGACATATTATTCCGTTCCCGACTGGTTTTACGCGAGGATAAAGACTCAAGCAGAAACTTTGGGCAAGGATGTCGAAGAATACCTGCAGATCGTGAACAAGCCGCTAGGGATCACTCTCAGGATCGAAGGCGACGAAAATTTGAGGCAGCAGATCATCGAAAAACTCGTTTCGAAAGGGGCTTCAGCCGAAGAGGCAAAACTCAGTCCGTACGGAATCTGCACGAACAAAGCGGTGAACTTCTCGATGCTGAAAGGCTTCGACAACATCTACATTCAGGATGAGTCTTCGCAGCTTTCGGTTCTCGAAATGGACATAAAAAAGGGCGACAAAATCCTCGATATCTGCGCTGCTCCGGGCGGCAAAACCCTTTTTGCATCGTATCTGACAGGAGATGAAGGCTTCGTCACGGCGGCGGATGTCAACGGAAACCGTCTCAATATGCTTGCAGACGTCGTTATACAGCACGGAAAGAAAAACATCGGAATGAAACTCCACGACGCGACCAAAGACAACCCCGAATGGCACAGCGCTTTCGACAGAGTTCTCCTTGACGCACCGTGTAGCGCGCTCGGCACAGTGAGAAGACACCCCGAAACAAAGTGGATAAAGAACGACAACGACCCTGCGAAAATGGCGGCAGTCTCGGGAAAAATACTCGAAAGAGCGGGAAAATATCTGAAAAAAGACGGCATCCTCGTTTTTTCCGTCTGCACCTTCACGAAAGAGGAAACATTGGAGCAGATCAAGCGTTTCTCCGCACATCACCCAGAATTTACCGTGGAGAAATCGTATTTCACAGTCAAAGAACCCGATGACAACAGAGACATATTTTTCATCTGCAGAATGAGGAAAATAAAATGATAAAAATCGCTCCCTCGATCCTTTCGGCCGATTTTTTAAAACTTGAGGAAGAAATCAGATCAATCGAAACAAGCGGCGCCGATCTTGTCCATCTCGACATCATGGACGGCCATTTCGTTCCGAACATCACTTTCGGTCCGATGATCGTGAAGCAGATCAGACCTCTCGTGAAACTTCCTTTTGACGCGCATCTTATGATAGAGAACCCGACACAGTTCATTCAGAAGTTCGCCGATGCGGGATGCGAAATGATCACTGTTCACGCCGAGACGGAGCAGCATCTTCACCGCACGCTCCAGTTCATCAAAAAGCTCGGACTCAAGGCCGGGGTTTCGGTAAATCCGCACACGCCCATCGATTTTCTTCCCTATGTCGGAGACTTGTGTGACCTTTTCCTTGTGATGAGCGTAAACCCGGGTTTCGGCGGTCAGGAATACATAAAAAGTGCATCCGAAAAAATCAGAAAAGTTGCCGAGATCCGCGAAAAATACGGCTTTAACTACGAAATTTCGGTTGACGGCGGCGTGAACGCGAAAACCCTGCCTGAAGTCATCAAAGCAGGTGCCGATATCGCTGTCATGGGTTCGTATTTCTTCGGCAAACCCGCATCGGAAAGAGCTGAACTTGTAAGAAACGCAAAAAATATTTCTAAATAGGAGAAGAAAAATGAGATGTCCCGACTATGTAACCAAAGAATTTATAGCGCATGTCATCAGAGAGGATCTAGGGCGCGGCGATGTTACGACAAACTTTGTCTGCGATGAGCCGCGTAACGGCAGAGCTTTCATCAAAGCTAAAAGCGACCTTGTTCTCTGCGGAGTTGACCTCGCTGCATACATATTTGAATTTATTGACGAAACTCTTGATATTGAACTTCTGGCGCGTGACGGCGAAAAACTCTGCGCAGGCGAAAGAATAATGAATATTTCTGGCAACGCGGCATCGATCCTCAAGGCTGAAAGAACCGCTCTCAACTTCCTGCAGAGGCTGAGCGGAATCGCATCGCTTACGGCTGAATATGTGAAAGAAATCGACAGATATTCCGAAACAAAGATCGCCGACACGAGAAAGACGACTCCGGGGCTCAGAACTTTGGAAAAATACGCAGTTAGAACAGGCGGAGGCAGCAACCACCGCTTCGGGCTTGACGACGGCGTTATGATAAAAGACAACCACATAGTTCTTGCAGGTTCGATCACGCAGGCAGTCGAAAACGTAAGAAGCAAAATACATCACCTTCTTAAGATCGAAGTCGAAACGACGAATCTCGATGAAGTTAAAGAGGCTCTTGCGGCAAAAGCAGACGTCATCATGCTTGACAACATGAACAGCGAAATGATGAGTGAAGCGATCTCAATCATCGGCGACAGAGCAAAAATCGAAATCTCAGGCGGCGTAACACTTGAAAAAATCAACGAGCTTTCAAAACTCGGTGCCGATTTCATTTCAGTCGGAGCGCTCACCCACTCTGCCGTTGCGAAAGACATCAACCTCACGCTCGAAATAGTTTAATTCTCTTTGCAATCGCTTGAAATTAGAAAAAAAATCGTTAAAATACTGTGTTTTTTTGTTTTAATGGTTAAAACAGGAGGAAAAGATGAAAAAAAGATTGGTCATTTTGACAGTTCTGGCTGGATTTTTCTTCGCTTCGTGCGGAAGTCAGCCAGCAAAAGAGGAAGAACCGGCAAAACAGTCGGAAACTCCGGCTCAAGAGCAGGTTGCACAGCCTGAAAAAACAGAGGAAAAAGCTCCCGATTTCGGTGAAAAAGGAAACGCTTTCTACAAACACTGCGCTGACGAATTCGCAGCTGTCAAAGCTATCATCGCCGACATCAAGGCTAATCCGGAAGGAAGAAAAAACATTGAAAAACTTCAGCTTTTCAACAACTTCGAAATCAAAATCGAGGATGCTTGGGGAAAAATCGAGATCTACGAGATGAACCACCCCGACGAAGGAATGAGAAACGCGGCAATGGCAGCTGAAAGCGAGCTTATGGCGATCCTTTCCGAAATCACTCTCGACGCTGACCTTTACAAAGTTATGGCGGCTATCCCGGCTGACGATCCGGAGTTCGACGCTGAAGACAAACGTTTCCTCGCAGACGTTATCGACGATTTCAAACGTTCGGGCGTTGACAAAGACGAGAAAACCCGCGAGGAAATCAAAAAAGTCAATGCTGAGCTTGTCGCTATTTCGCAGCAGTTCAACGCAAACATCGCATCCGACAGAAAGAGCATCAAAGTCGCTCCGGAAAGGCTTAAAGGACTTCCTGAAGACTTCATCAACGGCCATGCTAAAGACGAAAACGGCATGATAACCCTCACGACCGACTATCCGGATTACTTCCCGGTAATGGAGTCGGCTGACGACGAAACTCTGAGAAAAGAGATGTATTTCCTCGCTCAGAATGTCGCTTATCCTTCAAACGAAGAGGTTTTCGACAAACTTCTCAAAGGAAGAAAGAAACTCGCGAACCTTCTTGGTTACAAAAACTGGCCCGAATATTCCGAAGCGAAACTTATGATCGGAAATCCGGAGAACGCAGAGAATTTCGTAAAGAAAATTGCAGCGATATCGATGCCATACGCAAAGAAAGAAGCTGAAATACTTCTTGCGAAGAAAAAACAGCTTACCGGTAAAGACGATGTCGAAGTCGAGCCGTGGGACAGATTCTACATTCCGCGCCTTGTCAGAATGGAAAAGTTCAGCTACGACCCGGAAGCAGTTCGCCCCTACTTCGAGATCCAGAAGGTTTTGAACGGAATTTTCACAGTAAATTCAAAGATTTTCGGCCTTGAGTTCAAACAGATCAAACGCGACGACGTATGGCACGAAAGCATTCTTTCCTACGACGTTTACTCGAACGGCGAAAAGATCGGAACTTTCGACCTTGACCTCTATCCGCGTGAGAACAAATACAAACATTTCGCGATGTTCACCAACGAGCAGGGAATCAAAGGAAGACTTCCGAGAATGGCTATCGTCGGCAACTTCCCGACACCTGTAAACGGCAAAGCTTATGTCGGTCATGACAGCGTCCAGACCCTTTTCCACGAGTTCGGACACCTCATCCACGGAATCCTTGCAAGCGGACACAAATACATCCGTTTCGCAGGAACAAACTGCCAGCGAGACTTCGTCGAAACTCCTTCGCAGTTCATGGAAGAATATGTATGGGACGCTTCGATCCTTCAGCTTTGGGCGACCAACGACGCAGGCGAGCCGATCCCGGCAGAACTTGTAGAAAAAATGAGAAAATCGGATGAATTCGGCAAAGGTCTCCACACTTCAAGACAGCTTTACCTCGCAATCCTTTCGCTTGAAGTTTACCTTCAGGATCCGGATGCGGAAGGTTTCAACCACCACGCTTTCGAAAAGAAGACCGAAAGAGAATACTCTCCGTGGAAAACCTACGAAGAGACCCACCAGATCGAGAATTTCGGACACCTTGACGGCTACAGCTCGAACTACTACACCTACATGTGGTCGCTTTCGATCGCTAAAGACTTCTACGGCTACATCATGCAGAACGGCGGCCTTATGAACACAGATGTCATGGGCAAATACAGAGACCAGGTCCTCAAAGCAGGCGGCGCGAAAGACGGTATGCAGATGGTCCGCGACTTCCTCGGAAGAGAACTTTCGTTCGAAGCATTCGAAAAGTGGCTTAATCAGTAAGATCTCTGATTTTTAAATGATTTCAACGATTTATTCTCCCGCAAAAATCAATATTTTTCTGAAAATTGAAGGGCGCGATAAAGTGAGCGGAATGCATTTTCTCCGTTCGCTTTTCGCCCCGATCGATATCTGCGACAGACTGGAGATCGAAGAAAGCGGCACTTTTTCAGTTGTCACAAACGGCATCGCAGAAGAGATCCCGACTGAAAAAAACATCGTTTTCAAAGCATATTCAGCACTCAGGAACTATGTCGGAAAAGAACTTCCTGAATTTTCGGTAAAAATCGAAAAATCGATCCCTACCGGAGCAGGTTTGGGCGGCGGAAGCAGCAACGCGGCGGCATTTTTAAAGTTTGCGAACGAGCACTGCAAGCTGAATTTGAGTTTGATTCAACTCATTGAAATCGCTTCAAAAATCGGAAGCGACGTTCCGTTTTTCATTCTCGGAAAACCGGCGATAGTATCGGGAACCGGTGAAAAAATCGAGGCAGTAGAACTTCCCGAAAGCGGAAAGTTTTTCGTTCTCGTAAACCCTGAAATCCACGTCGACACAAAGCTCGCCTACTCGCTTTTTGACAAAAAATATCCTGATTGCGGCACTTCAAACCGCGTTCCGGAACAGTTTTCATGGAAAAAAGAGCATGTTTTCAACGACTTTGAGGAAATCGTTTTTGCCGAATTTCCCGGAATCGCCCGCGTCAAAACCGAACTTGAACTTGCGGGAGCCTCAAAAGTTTTCATGTCGGGAAGCGGCTCAACACTCGTCGCAATGACCGAAAACGAAGAAACCGCCCGGAAAATCGTCGCTGAATTTTCAAAAAGGTTTAAAACCGTGAGAAAAATCAGTTTCGTAGCGTAAAATTTCCAGTCGTTAGACCCGGTTTATCGTGGTCGTTGTGATTATTTATGTCAGATTTTATATTCTGATTCTTTCAATAGATACGCATCTGGCCGGATCAAGCTCGAAATCGGCGATTATCCCTTCGATTCTGATATCGTTTTTTGCTGGAACAAAATGCTGAGGGATATTCGAGAGATAGCCTCGTATGCTCTCTTTTTCGTTGAAACCGAGAACCGAAAAGAATGATCCGCAGCGGCCTAAATCGGTGATGTAGCCCATTCTTTCGTTGATTATTTTCTCGTCCGAAGTCTGGACATGTGTGTGGGTGCCGAAGAAAAGCTCGATCTTATCGGCTAAATAGAAGCCGAAAGCCTCTTTTTCGGCAGTTGCCTCGGCGTGAAAGTCAAGAACGATTATGTCGGCGCCCTCTGCGCGCATCTTTTCGATCTCAGTCAGAGCTTTTTTGAAAGGATTGTCGATAGGCGGCATAAAAACTGTTCCGAGAAGGTTCAAAACACCGATCTTTATTCCGCTTTTTTCGTGCGTGACAACGACTGAGCCTTTTCCCTGCAGGTCATCGGGATAGTTCGCCGGACGGAGAACATAAGGAGTGCTGTCGATAAATGAATAAATTTCGGACTTGTTCCAGATGTGGTTTCCCGAAGTTATGACATCGACTCCGCACGAGTGCAGAAGAGTCGCGTGCTTTTCCAGAAGTCCGGCGCCTCCTGAAGTGTTTTCGCCGTTTGCAATGACAAAATCGATTGAATAATTCTTGATAATTTCAGGCAGTTGCTCTTTAACGAAGTTTCTTGCGTGTCTTCCGACTATGTCGCCTAAAGCAAGGATCCTGAAAGCCATTTTACTGAGCGGTTGCGATGACTCTTGTTTCTCTTATAACGATGACCTTGATCTGACCGGGGTAGGAAAGGTCTGTCTCGATCTTTTTCGCGATATCGGTTGCGAGGGTGTAAGCGTTTTCGTCGTTGACTTTTTCGGTGTCGACCATGACTCTGAGTTCTCTTCCAGCCTGGATCGCGAACGATTTGTCAACGCCGGGGAAGGAGTTCGCGATATTTTCAAGGTCTGCAAGTCTCTGAACGTAAGCCTCTGCCATCTCTCTTCTTGCTCCGGGTCTTGCGCCGCTCAAAGCATCGGCAGCCGAAACGATGAAGTCAAGAACTGTTTCGGGTTTGACTTCGCCGTGGTGAGCCGCGATCGCAGCGACGATCCTGTGCTGCTCGCCGTATTTTTCTGCAAGTTTCGCACCGATCGAAGCGTGGCTTCCTTCGATTTCGTGGTCAACTGCTTTACCGATATCGTGAAGAAGTCCCGCGCGTTTCGCGTTTTTGATGCTGTTTGCGCTGCATCCGAGTTCAGCCGCGATCTCACCTGCAAGGAAAGCCGCTTCTACAGAGTGTTTCCATACATTCTGGCCGTAGCTTGTTCTGTATCTCAGTCTTCCGACAAGAAGAACGAGTTCCGGATGAAGTTTGTGGATTCCGAGGTCGAAAACAGCCTGGTCGCCGGCTTCTTTGATCGCCTTCCAGACTTCTTTTGTGCAGGCATCGAAAACTTCTTCGATTCTGCCGGGATGGATCCTGCCGTCGGCGATGAGTTTCTGAAGCGTAAGAGAAGCGATCTGACGCCTGATCGGGTTGAAGTTGCTGATTACGACTGCTTCAGGCGTATCGTCGATGATAAGGTCAACTCCTGTAACAGCTTCGATGGCGCGGATGTTTCTTCCTTCGCGGCCTATGATTCTTCCTTTCATCTCGTCATTCGGAAGACTGACGGTCGTGACTGTGTTTTCAACTACATATTCTCCTGCGTAGCGCTGAATTGCGGTCGAAAGGATCTCTTTGCTTTTCTTTTCGGCGTCTTCGACCATCGCGTCTTCGATTGCCTTGATTTTTTTCGCGGCATCGTGTTTCGCCTCGTCCTCGATTTTCTGAATGAGAACTTCTTTTGCCTCTTCCTGGGTCATTCCGGCAATTCTTTCAAGCTCTGTATTTACTTCCGAGAGCTTTTCTTCAAGCTGGACGCGCTGCTTGTCGAGGAAAATCTCGTCGTCTTTCTGTTTTTTCTCAATGGTTTTAAGCTCTTTTTCCTTGACGATGTTGAGCTCGTCGCGCTGGGTGAGCTGTTCCTCGCGCTTGTTGAGTCTTCTTTCGCGCTCTTTGAACTCTTTCAGGAGTTCGTTTTTCGAATTTTCAGTCTCTTTTTTGCCTTCAAGAACGATTTCCTGTGCCTTGATTTCGGCCTCTTTCACAACTTTTGCAGCGTCATCTTTTGCGTTGCTGAGCTCTTTCTGAGCCTTTTCCATTTTTTCTTTGAAAACAAGCGATCTTGACATCGCCCAGATTACTGCACCAAGCACAATTCCAATAATAAGAAAAATTATTGAAGTAATGTCCATGTCCGTCTCCCTCTTAGTTGTTTATAATAATCCTCTCCGGAGTCACGACTGCGTCCAGCCGTTCGTCGAAAGGCTCCGAAAAGCCCTCTTCCACGATCTGAAAATCAAAAGCGACACCGAGAGTGTACGAATTACTGTCTTTATATTTAAGCGTCGAATCGTAAAAACCGCCGCCGTAGCCGATACGCTCGCATTTTTCCGAAAAAGCGACTCCGGGAACGATGAAAAGGTCGATATTTTCAATTTCAATTTTCGGAAGAGAGGTTTTCGGTTCCGGAATGTTGAAACTTCCTTTCTCGAAATCGTCCATATTTTTCGCTTCATAAAACGATAGTTTTTTCGTTCCGTTTTCGACTCTCGGAAAGACAAAACGCTTGCCTTCACACTTGAAAAGCGGTCTGACATCGACCTCGTTTTTTATCGGAACATAGAGCGCGATAGTTTTTGATTCCCCAAAAACATCCAGTGAAATCAATCGCTTATTTATTTTATCGCTTAAAATGGTGATTTCTTCGGCACTCAGTTTTTTCCTGAGCAGAAGAATCTGTTTGCGTAAAGCAGATTTTTCCAAATTATATAAAAGCCTTGCGGCTCCTCCGGGAAAAATATATATAAACATCCGGCCAAAAACCGGATGAACTCGGCGGCAAGTTATTAAAACAAAATAAAATGTCAATTTTTCCTAATTTAATTATAATATTCAGGTTTTTTTAGGAGGTAAAGATGGAGATAAAGACACTGCCGGTTGCTCCGATCTGGGAGAACAGCTACATTGTTTCGGAAAAAAACGAGGCTTTTATTGTCGATCCGGGAGGAGAAACGGAAAAAATAATCAGGGCTGCGGATGGACTTGATGTGCGCTATATTCTGCTGACTCACGCCCATTTTGACCATATTCTGGGACTTAACGCCGTAAAAAACGCGTTTCCTGACGCAAAACTTGCAGTCCACAAACTCGAAAAAGAGTGGCTTTACGACCCTTCGCTCAATATGTCGGACGATTTTTTCCCGGACTTGGAATTTGTCTATGAAAAAAAGAATGTCGAGATTATGCTCGAAGACGGCATGGAGCTTGATTTTGCCGGCACAAAAATCAAGGTGTTCCACACTCCCGGCCACACTCCCGGAAGTACTTGTTTTTACATTGAAAAGAACGATTCGAGCGGCAAACCGGTACTTTTTTCGGGCGACACGCTTTTCAGAAGCAGTGTCGGAAGAACCGATTTCCCCGGCGGTGACGGCAGAAAAATTGTCGAAAGCATAAAAACAAAGCTTCTCACTCTTCCCGATGAAACCGTTGTTTATCCGGGACATGAGGAAAATACATCCATTGCCCTTGAAAAAAAGCTGAACCCGTTTCTGAACAGGGGCTGATTTTTCCGTGAGTGCTGTAATGTCACTTGACAGACAAACCCGTTTAATTAAAATCATCCGGCTTGAATTTCATGGAGGAATCAATGCTTGAAAGAAAGATAAACGGAAAAACACTGGGCGGCAGAGGTCTGGATACACTGCTGCCTCCTGATGACCCGAAAACTCTGCCTGTCGACAGGATAAAACCGAACGATGAGCAGCCGAGAAAGCGTTTCGACGAAAAAGGGCTGAAGGAACTTGCCGAATCGATAAAGCAGTACGGCATAATCGAGCCGATACTTGTCCAGAAAGAAGGAGATATTTACCGCATCGTTGCCGGTGAAAGGCGTTTCCGTGCGGCGCAGATTGCAGGTCTGACACATGTTCCCGTGACAATTTACAAAGGTGAGGAGGCTTATCAGATCTCGCTCATAGAGAATCTTCAGCGCGAGGATCTGAACCCGATTGAAGTTGCCGAAGCATACGACGAACTTATGAAGCGTTTTGACTATACTCAGGAAGAGCTCAGCCGGAAAGTCGGCAAAAGCCGCAGCGAGGTCAGCAACTGCATGAGGCTTCTCAATCTCTGCGAAAAAATCAAGGATCTTGTACGCTGCGGAGAGCTTTCCACAGGACAGGTTCGTCCGCTTGCCGCCCTTAATCACAACGAGCAGAAACTCATACTTGACCGGATTATGAACGAAAAACTCACAGCCCGTCAGGTTGAAAAACTGGCTTCACAGAAAACGGCGCCGAAAAAAAACAAGAAACAGGAAGTCGCGGAAATCTGGCGTGAAAAGGCGGCAGCAATCGCTTCCGGAATTAAAGGAATCAAAGCTAAAGTCATGCTGAAGCCGAAAAAACGCGGAGTTTCGCTTACTCTGGATTTTGCTTCACTTGAAGATTTTGAAACATTCTCGGCTTCTCTCAAACGCAAAAAATAATGTTTCCTGAGATTTGCAAAAAATTTCTTTTTATATTTCTGATTTTGTCTTTTTTTACCCTTTCCGCAGAAAAAAAATTCACAGTTGTGATTGATCCTGGGCACGGCGGAAGCAATACCGGTGCAGTTTCCGGCAATGTTTCCGAAAAAGAGCTTACTTTGGCACTTGCGGCTAAAATCAGGGCTTTTTTCAAAAAACATCCTGTCCAGGGAATTGAAATCATTTACACAAGAAGTGATGATTCATCGGTTTCGATTAAGGAGAGAGTCGAACTTATAGAGCGGATTCAGCCCGACCTTTTTATTTCGCTCCATTTCAACAGCCAGAAAGTTCTTTCCACAAACCGCGGATTTGAAATCTATTATCCTCCCGATTTTGTCAGCAAAGATGCCGCTTCGACTGCGCTTTTTTACGACAAAGTGAACCGATCGTTCAATTTCGGTGCTATTTTCCGAGATCTTTATTTCAAGGCGAATCTCCACACAACATGGCGGCTTCCGCTCAACATGTTTTCGCAGAAATACAATTTCGGCCTATTTGACGATACGACCGTACCCGGACTTTTGCTTGAAATTGCCTATATTTCGTCGCCGGAAGATCGTGCTTGTATAGAAAATCCACTTTTTACAGCCGACGTTGCCTGGTTCATATACGACACGATAATAAAAATTGCCGAAAAAAACCGGTAGTTACAAAAATGAAAATTCGCGAACTTATTGATGAAACAGGGAAAAAATTGAAAAACGTCTCTGAAACACCGAGACTTGACGCTGAAATTATGCTTGCAAAGGCGCTTGGAACAGACCGTTTCGGCATTTTTACAATGGACAGCGGTGAAATCGATGAAAAAACAAAGGAAATCTTTGATTCTTTTGTTTCAAGGAGGATGAATTTTGAGCCTGTCGCCTACATTACAAACGAAAAAGAGTTCTTTGAGGACACTTTTTATGTTGACAGGCGCGTTCTGATACCGCGTCCCGAAACCGAATTTGTTGTTGAAGAGGCTCTTTTGCTGCTGAAAAACACCCGAAAAGCCGATCTCCTTGACATCTGCTGCGGAAGCGGCTGCATCGGTCTCAGCATAAAACGCGCCTCGGAATGCTCTCTCACCCTTTCAGACATTTCGCCTGATGCTCTCGAAGTGGCAAAAATCAACGCGCTTCGTCTTTTTCCGGCAGAAAAAGAGATTTTTTTCGTTCAAAGCGATCTTTTTGAGAATATTTCCGGCAAGTTCGACATTATTACCGCAAATCCGCCGTATCTTTCTGAAAACGACATGAAAAAGTTTGT
The DNA here is from genome assembly GCA_905233945.1 of uncultured bacterium. Taxonomy (GTDB): domain Bacteria; phylum UBP6; class UBA1177; order UBA1177; family UBA1177; genus UBA1177. The sequence continues at coordinate 66,021 of CAJOFY010000002.1, forward strand.
CGTAAACGATCTGAAGTATGAGCCTGAAAATGCTTTTTGGGGAGGAAAAAACGGGTTTGAAATCACTGAAAAAATTTTAAATTCCGTCTGTAATTTCCTTAAACCCGGCGGATTCTTCATAACGGAGCTCGGTTATGAAGGGGCTGAACAGCTTCCTGTACAGACAGATGAAATCGAACTTGTCAGAATTGCAAAAGACTATTCAGGAATAGACAGAACTGCTGTTTTTAAGAAAAAATAACTTGCGGATTTCTTAATTTTATGGTAAGGAGCCGCGGCTTTTTTTAACAACTCTCAGGAGGTTTTCTATGTCAGGCCACAATAAGTGGAGCACGATTAAGCACAAAAAAGGTGCTGCAGATGCAAAAAGAGGCAAAATTTTCACAAAACTCATCAAAGAAATCACGATAGCTGCAAAAGGCGGCGGCGGAGACCCTGACGGCAACCCGCGTCTTAAAACCGCCATCCAGTCGGCAAAAGCGGCTAACATGCCTCTCGACAACATCACAAGAGCAATCAAAAAAGGAACCGGCGAGCTTGAAGGCTCAAGCTATGAAGAGGTAACATACGAGGGATACGGTCCGGGCGGAGTCGCAATGATGATCGACTGTCTTACCGACAACAAAAACAGAACCGTTTCCGAAATCAGAAGAATCTTCACGAAAGCCGGCGGCAACATGGGCAACAGCGGCTGCGTAAACTGGATGTTCAGCCAGAAAGGCCAGATCATCATCCCGAAAGAGGGCGTTGATGAGGAAAAACTTATGGAAGATGCTCTTGAAGCTGGTGCTGAAGATGTCATCGACAACGACGAAGTTTGGGAAGTAAGGACCGAAATGGGCGATGTTTACGCTGTTTCCGGCGCTCTTACCGAAAAAGGATACCAGTTCGAGGAAGCTAAAATCGCACGTATCCCGCAGAATTTCGTAAAAGTCGAAGGAAAAGTCGCAGAGCAGGTCCTCAAACTCATGGAAGCTTTCGACGACAGCGACGACGTTCAGGATGTCTATGCGAACTACGACATAGATTTCAGCCAGTTGCCAGAGGAAGAATAGTCTATCTTGGATAAACAAGGCTACATCATTCTTGGAATCGACCCCGGCAGTATCAAAACGGGCTTCGGCCTGATAAGTGCTGCCGGGCGTTCTTTTTCTCACATTGAAAACGGTTTGATAATGCCGCCGAAAGGGCTCGATTTCAAAGACAGAATCGGCTTTATTTTCCGCGGTGTCTGTGATGTTATGGATGAATTCAAGCCTAATGCGGTAGCTCTGGAGGATGTTTTCATCGCGAAAAACGCCCAGAGCGCGCTGAAACTAGGTCATGTCAGAGGAGCAGTAATGAGTGCCGCGGCAATTCACGGACTTCCCCTTTTCGAATACACTCCGACAAGGGTGAAACAGTCTGTCACCGGCAACGGCAGGGCGGAAAAATTCCAGGTTCAGGAGATGATAAAAATTCTTCTCAGGCTAAAGGAAGCTCCGTACGAAGATGCCGCTGACGCGCTTGCCATTGCAATAACCCACGCATTTACGGTGTAAAAATGATAGGTTACATCAAAGGAACAGTAGTAGCGAACGAAGATCGCGAACTCACGATACTGACTGAAGGCGGTGTCGGATACGTTGTCGGCGTAACTCCGACTCTCAACGTAAAATACCCCGAAGGAGAGGCTGTTTCGCTTTTCGTCCAGACTTTTGTCCGCGAAGATGCGATAGATCTTTACGGATTCGAGCGGATCGAAGAAAAACACCTTTTCAACATGCTCTGCGAAGTAAACAAGATCGGACCGAAAACGGCACTTTCGATCCTTGCTTTCGCTCCGATAGAAGATATCGTCTCTGCGATAATTTCGGGTAACGCGCAGTTTTTCAAGAAAATCAGCGGCGTAGGCGCGAAAACGGCAGAAAAGATAATCATTGATTTAAAAGACAAAACCGACAAATTTTCTGCGATCGCCGCAGGTTCTTCGGAAACGGCCAAGGTCCTTTCAAACGACAAGCAGATCCGCGAAGCTGCCGACGCGCTTGCCGCTCTGGGCTTCAATCCGCTTCAGATCAGGCATGCGATGGCAAAAATAGAGGATAAGGAATCAAAGAGAGCGGAAGAGATCATCAGAGAGGCTCTCAAAGTTATCAGAAACCTCTGATTTACGGTGAAAAACTATGAATGAAGAGAGATTGCTCAATTCGCAGGAACTTCCCGAAGATTCCTCGCTTGAAGGCGGACTCAGACCGAAAAACCTGAGCGGCTACATCGGTCAGAAAGCGGTCGTAGACAATATTAAGATCTATATTGAAGCCGCTAAAAAAAACGGAAGGCAACTTGACCACATCCTTCTCGCAGGCCCTCCCGGACTCGGCAAAACCACTCTTAGCCAGATAATCGCCAATGAAATGGGAGTCAATATGTTTTCGACTTCCGGCCCTGTCATCGAGAAAAAAGGCGATCTGGCCGGTCTGCTCACCCCTCTCCAAGAAGGCGATGTCCTTTTTATTGACGAGATCCACCGTCTGAATCCGGCCGTTGAAGAGAGTTTGTATCCGGCGATGGAGGATTTCCGTTTCGACATCATGCTCGGACAGGGACGGGAAGCCAACAGCGTGCCTCTTCCGCTGCAGCCGTTCACGCTTATCGGCGCGACAACAAAGACAGGACTTCTTTCAAGCCCGCTCAGAGACAGGTTCCAGATAGTTTTCAGAATGGATTACTACAATGTCGAAGACCTTGAAACGATAGTGAAACGCTCGGCTAAAGTTCTGGGTATAACGATTGACGATGCCGGAGCTCACGAAATTGCAAGACGTTCGCGCGGAACTCCGCGAATCGCGAACAGGATTTTAAAGCGTGTCCGCGATTTCGCCCTTGTCAAAGGAAACGGAGACATCGACATATCTATCGCGAAATTCGCTCTCAACCAGATGGAAATCGACGAGGACGGCCTTGACCAGATGGACAGAACGATCCTTATGACAATAATCGAGTCTTTCCGCGGAGGCCCGGTCGGAATAGAAGCGATCGCGGCAAGCGTCAGCGAGGAGAGACGCACTCTCGAGGACGTTTACGAGCCTTATCTCATTAAATCAGGCTTCATCGCCAGAACGGCGAAAGGACGCGTGGTAACGAAAAAAACTTTGGACAAGTTCGGAATCAAAGCAAACGACATGCAGGGGGAACTCTTTTGAAAAAATATTACGAAGAGCTTAAAAAAATTGAAGATTTTGCCTCTTTCGACAGGACGCGGCTTCTTGACTACATTCACAGGCAGAAGTTCGAGGCATCTGCGGTCTGCGGTGTCGAAGCAAAATTCTGGATAGAGCTCGACTATGTGATCGGTCTCGCGAAGTCGGCTTTTTCCGATGTTACCGAGGAATACAGGAATTTTTTTGTCGGAAGTGTTCTGCCTCTTATGCAGGAAAAAATCACTACTGTAAAGGAGATAGAGAAAAAGCTCCCCGACAGGGATTTTTTCTACCTTAAAAAGGATCTGAAGACTTTCAGCGACATTTTTTCGCATTCCTCGAACATAACTGCAAAAAAACTTTACTATTTTCTTCCGTTTCCTCTTTTTTTGCATGCTGTGGAGTCAATGACGGTGCTTTATCCTCTGCGGGAGAAGACATGCGATGCCGGAATGGCGGTCAGGAAGAACTACGACATTCTGCTGGCGCGCTATCTTGCCGGAGGTTTCTCTGCGCAGCTGGTTGAAATTATAGATTATCTCATATGGGTTCAGTCGGTTTCACCCAAGGCTCTCGATGCCGACAGACAGAATTTCCGGGCACGAATCGTCGGGCGTCTTTCCGATTTTATAAATACAAAATCCGATTTCGGCACAGGTTCGGAATATTCGGCGAAAAGTTTTGTTCTTGAACTTCATGAAGTTCTGACTGACATCAACATCAAAAGCAAAATACAGGGTCTGCTCGATACGATTCAGACGACAGCGATAAGTGTCGGCGAATGTCTCCGCACGATAGCCTCGATATTTATTGATACTGACACGATTTCCGGTCACGCCAATATTTACAGGGACCTCTACATCGCATCAGAGCTCGCATCTTCGGTTACAAAGCACATCAAAGAGGGTTCAAACAGCGGAATTTATGAGGATATTGCCCTTTCAAAAGCTCTGAAACCTTATTTTATGCAGGTTTCGCGCTATATGCTCGGAACTGCGGAAGATATGGAGATTTGCAGACTTTTTGAGATAATGTTCTATCTTGAGGAGACGGCGCCTTCTTTTATTATGCACGACGACATAATTCCTCTCCTCGAGAATTCTGCCGAGCTGCTTGAAAGACAGAAAGAACAGATCGCAAAGACTCTGAACAAGGCTTTCGATCCGGAATCGGCAGATCTTTTCAAAGCCAAGGCAAAACAGGTCTATGCAGGAAAATAGAGAGGCGGACTATGGATATGCGCTGGAATCTTGACGCTCTTTACAGCAGTTTTGATTCTCCGGAATTTGCCGGAGATATGGCAGAACTTGATTCTGAAAACGAAAAATACAGGGAATTCGCCGATTCTCTCCGGGAAAGAAGCGATGTTTATCCGGTTCTTGAGCAGTATGCGGCACTGAGGTCCAGGATCACTTCTCTTTCCGACAGACTTCTCGGGTTTGCAAACCTTGTATTCAGCGCCGATACGGACAACACGGAGGCAAATTCATACATAGAATCGGTTACTGTAAAGCAGAATGCTGCGGAGGTTTCCGATGTTAAATTCATAAAATGGCTTTCAAAAAGCGGTTTTGATCCGGAATCTCTGCGCGGAACAGCTCTTGAAGACTGCATTTTCCATTTCTGCGAACTTATGTCGAAAGGAAGCCATATTCTTGACGACAGGACAGAGGCGACAATTTCGGCATTGAAACTTACAGGATCTTCAGCCTGGACGAATCTGCACAACGTTCTGATCGGTTCTCTTACCGGCGAGATTTCAAGCGTACCTGGAAGAAGCGAGATAAAACCGGTTTCGCAGATACGGGCACTGGCTTATTCCGACAACGCCGGCATCAGAAAAACGGCCTACGAGGCTGAAATCAGGGCCTGCCGGAAAATTGAAAAGTCGGCGGCAGCCTGTATCAACGCTGTAAAAGGCGAGTCCATAACTCTCGCTAAAATGCGCGGTTACGCTTCGGTACTCGATATGGTTCTTGAAAAAAACAGGATGGAAAAGTGTATTCTCGACACAATGTTCGCCGCAATCAGGGAGTATCTTCCTTTCTTCAGAGCCTATTACAAAAAGAAAGCGGAAATGCTCGGACTGGACGGGAACCTTCCGTTTTACGATATTTTCGCGCCGGTTGCCGCTTCAAAATCGGAGTTTACCTACAAAGAGGCAGCCGGGTTCATCGTCGGCAAGTTCTCGGGTTTCAGTAAAAATTTAGGTAATTTCGCGAAAAATGCCTTTGAAAACAGCTGGATAGACTCGGAAATCAGGCCCGGCAAAGTCGGCGGAGCTTTCTGTCTGAATCTTTTTTCAGTCTCGCAGAGCAGGATCCTCGCCAATTTCGGCGGAACCTACAACGATGTGACTACAATCGCCCACGAGCTCGGCCACGGCTTCCACGGAAAGTGTCTTTCCGGCAACAGGATTTTTAACACGGTGTACCCTTCGCCGCTTGCCGAAACGGCTTCCATTTTCTGTGAAACGATAGTGAACAAGGCTGCGCTCAAAGAATCGGATGCCGGAACAAAACTGGCTATTCTGGAGGCTGAAATATCGGCGGCGGGTCAGGTTATTGTCGATATTTACAGCCGTTATCTGTTTGAAACCGCCCTTTTCAAGGCGCGGGAATCGGCTCAGCTTTCGCCGGAACAGCTTTGCGAAGAGATGCTGAAGGCGCAGAAGGAGGCTTACGGCGACGGTCTTGACGAGAATATTCTTCACCCTTATCTCTGGCTGATAAAGCCGCATTATTACAATACGGAATGGAATTTCTACAATTTCCCGTACGCCTTCGGTCTTCTTTTTGCAAAGGGGCTTTACGCGAAATATGCAGAAACAGGAAGCAGTTTCGCCGAAAAATACGAATTCCTTCTTTCTGAAACAGGAAAGCGCAAGGTTTCAGATGTGGCGAAAATAGTCGGAATAGATCTCAGCGACATGAATTTCTGGAAAAACTCTCTCGAACTTATCAAAGAAGACATTTCGGAATTCCTCGATTTATGAACAAAAAAATCGTTAAAAGAAGTGCTGCCGTAATTCTTTTTCTTCTTTTTTCGGCTTCGGCGGTTCTGTTTATTGCCGTAAAGGCTTCAAAAGGCAGAGTTGAAGATATTTCTTCAAGAACACTCGGTGTTATTAAGGAAAAATACGGCGTCGATGTTGCTTTCACTGGTATGGATGTTTCTTTTTTTCCTCCCGGAATCTTTTTTGAAAAAATAACGGCTTCCGCTTCCGGAAACGAACTTGCCGTTATGGAGAAGTGCCAAATTTACGATCTGGAAAAAATACTTTTCACGGACGATAAAAAATTGAAGATGAAGTGCGGAAAAAGCCGTTTTCATGCCGGTGCCGCCCTGCATTACGAGATGCCGCCAAAAAACGGCGGCGGAGAAAATACGGAACCTGCAAAAGTTCCTGAAGCCGCGAAAGCGGGCAAGGACGCCGTTTCGCTTCATTTCGAATCGGAATCGGAATTTCTATTCAACGGCTCTTCACTTGGTTTTCTTACGTTTCTGGACATTTCACGCTCGGGCGGAAAAGTCGTTCTGAAAGAGACGGCGCAAAACGGCGGAACGGCGGAAATAATCTTTGCCGTCCATGGAAAAACTGCGGCGGTCAGACTTGACGGAATAGATCTTGCCCCATACCGTGAATTGATAAAAAAGCGGACTTCTTTTGACATTTCTTCGGGAAAAATCAGTGCTTTTTCGGAAATAAAAACTGAAAACGGCGGATTTTCAGCGAAAAACGACATTACGGTCAAAGACACCGCATTTTTTCACCCGCTCATAGATTCAAAGGCGTTCACTCTGCCGCTCCTGCGCTTTGAGGGGGAAGTTTATGTCAACTTGAAGGAAAAGTCTTTCTCGACTTCCGGGGCTTCACTTTCACTCGGCGGAATAAACGCAGTACTTTCGGCAAGTTATGCAAAAAACTCAAAAGAATTTTCGATAAAGACCGAATCTGCGAAACTGAACAAGCTCGAGACGCTGATTCATGACGAAACTTTTGAAGGATACCTTTTCGGCGGTTCTCTCGAACTTGAGGCCGCGTATTCCAAGAAAGACGGAGAGGAACCGCTTTTTTCCGTGAGCGGCAGTCTTGTCGAGCCGAAGCAGCTTTCCGACAGGCTTGATTATCTCAAGAAAACTTTTGATTATGTCTACACTAACGGTGACGGAGTCAAAAAAACAATCGTCGTAGGAGAGCGTAATCCGCGCTACACGCCGATATCTCTTGTCCCGGAACACCTTATATGGGCTGTTGTCGTATCTGAGGATGCCGGTTTTTTTGTCCATCCCGGAGTCGATTTTCAGGAACTTGACGCTGCGGTCAAGGACAACATAAAAAAGCACAAACTGCGCGGCGGATCGACAATTCCGCAGCAGCTCGCAAAAAATCTGTTTCTCAGCCGCGAAAAAACGCTTCTGCGCAAATTCCGCGAGGTTCTTCTTGCGATAGAGCTTGACGCAGCCCTTTCAAAAGAGCGTATTCTTGAAATATACTTCAACATAATCGAATGGGCTCCCGGCGTTTTCGGTATTTCGCACGCAGCTGAATACTATTTCGGTAAACAGCCTTACGAACTGACGCCGCTTGAATCGGCATATCTGGCTTCGGTAATTCCCGGGCCGAGCAAATACCACTACCAGTTTCTTACCAGAAATGTCAGTGAAAACTGGTATAAAAGCCTTTACAGAATCCTCGGAATAATGAACGAAACAGGCCATCTTCCGACAAACGATTACTTTGATGCGCTTCAGCAGACACTTGTTTTCAGGGAAACGGAAGAAGAATAAAGACTGCGCCCCTAAGTTAGGGGAGCCGTCACGGAGTGACTGAGGAGTGTGTTCTTGGCTCGCCTTGATAAGGATTGACTAAAAAATCCACGCCCTCGCCCTTGGGCACTCCCTCCCCGAAACGGTGCGGGAGAGTTAATTAAAGATTACGCAGTGCTTCGACAAGCTCGGTTTTTGACTGGGTCTTTTCATCGACCTGTTTGATGATCTTCGCTGGAACTCCCGCAACAACACAGCAAGCCGGCACGTCTTTCGTAACTACCGAACCAGCTGCGACGACCGAGTTCTCGCCGACTGTGACACCTTCAAGAATCACGGCGTTCGCGCCGATCATGACTCCGTCGCAGATTTTAACGGGAGTTGCGCTCGGAGGCTCGATGACGCCGGCAAGGACTGTTCCCGCGCCGATGTGGCAGTTTCTGCCGACTATTGCTCTTCCGCCGATGACGGCGTTCATGTCGATCATAGTTCCTTCGCCGATTACCGCGCCGATATTGATCACCGCACCCATCATTATAACGCATTTGTCGCCGATTTCAGTCATTTCGCGGATGACTGCGCCCGGCTCGATCCGTGCATTGATTTTTGTAAGGTCTGCAAGGGGAATCGCCGAGTTTCTGCGGTCATTTTCAAAGCGGGTCATCGTTACTTCGTGATGAGCAGCGGCAAAATCACGGATCTTGTCGAACTCGTCGTAAACCTCAACGAAATCAAGGCCTCTGTAACTTTCCGCGAGAACCGAAAAGTCGCATTTTTCGATATTTCCTTTGAAAAGCGCGCGCACCGGCGTCTTTTTCTTCGATTCGCTTATAAGTTTTATTATTTCGAATGCATCCATCTATTTCTCCAGTATTTTTTTGCCCATGAATCTGAGTTTCCAGACGCCGAAAAGGGCTTCTTTGAAGATTTTGCCGCTCATTTTGCTCGTTCCTTCGGTCCTGTCAGGAAAAATTATCGGCAGTTCGAACACTTTGCCGCCGCTGATTTTTGTTCTGAAAGCCATTTCTATCTGGAATCCGAAACCCGAAAGAACAAGCGGAGTTGAAATCACTTTTTTGAGAAGTCCGGCGTTCCAGCACTTGAATCCGGCAGTGACATCGTGGACGCCGAGTCCGAGTATCGTGCTTGCATAGAAGCTGCCGCCTCTTGAAATTATGCGGCGGTCAATGCTCCAGTTCTCGGTTCCGCCGCCTTTGACATAGCGGGAACCTACGACAACGGTGTAGCCTTCGTCCGATTTTTTTACCATTTCGGGAAGATATTCTGGTTTGTGCGAAAAGTCTGCATCCATCTGGATTATTTTTTCATACCCTTTTTCAATCAGAGTGCCGAAACCGTCAAGGTATGCCGCCCCTAAACCTTCCTTGCTCCTGCGCACTTTCAGAAGAACAAACGTATTTTCCTTCATCAGATTTCTGACAATGTCAGCCGTTCCGTCAGGAGAATTGTCGTCAACAATCATAATGTCGGCTCCCGGCAGTACGGCGTGAACCGCCGTTATTATCGCCGCGATGTTTTCTTTTTCGTTGTAAGTCGGAATACAGACAGCAGTTTTGCCCATTTTCACCTCCCAAAAAAACAAAAGTCCGCCATTATAACCCGATTTTTTTAAATATCGAGACTAAACTCAAATAGTTCAGCCAAAAAATTGATTTTTTTACCTTTTAATGTAACATCACGCCCGATTTTGTATTATGTTTTGAGGTTTGAAATGTTAAAGTTAGTGATTTTTTTGATTTTTTCGGCGATTTTTTGTTCATGCGCATCTGAACCTTCAGCAAAAGACGACAAGCCTTCGTCCGCGAGGACATCTGCTGCGGCAAAGGCTGCCAAAGAGCGTTACAGACTCACTTCCAAAGGTGACGAGATTAAGTTCGACGGCAAAGTCTACGAAATGAAACAGTACGATGTAAACAAAGACAAAAAACCTGATATTATTAACGTTTTCAAGAAAGTCCCGAATGAAAAGGGAGGACATGATCTTGTGATTTCCGTCAAAATGATGGATCTTAACCACGATTCAAAAATTGATGTATGGCGCTACTTCAACGAAGAGACAGGTGCAGTGGTCAAAGAGGATCTTGACCTTGATTTCGACAACAGCGTTGACCGTGTCGACTACTTCATCGGCGGCGTTGTCAGAAGAAGCGAGTTCGATTTCCAGTTCGACGAGAAACCGGACATCATTAAAAGTTACGACGAAACCGGACAGATCATCGCCATAGAATCAGACCAGAACGGTGACGGCATCATCGATTACTGGGAATATTACAAAAACGGCGTCATCGAAAAGATTGAAAAAGACACAAACAAGGACGGAAAGCCGGATGTTTCCAAAATGCCGGGTGACGAAGATTTCAAAAGCGCAGAGCCCGTTGACGAGAAACTTGAGGCGAAACCTGCCGAGAATGTTCAGGAAAAGCCTGAAGACGAGATAAAAGTCGAAATCGAAACTGCAGAAGAACCGGAACCGGCTGCGGCTCAGGCTGCCGAGACTGCGAAAGAAGAAGTAAAAGCTGAAGCTGCCAAGGCTGCGGAAGAAGAGCCGAAACAGGAAGAACCGCAGCAGGAAGAGGCAAAACCTGCGGAAGAATCGAAATAGTTCCGCAAAAATCCTTGTTTTCCCCAGTTTCAAGAGATCCGAATGAGTGAATTTGTCAGGTTTATCGCTTTAAGATACTTCACTCAAAGTCACCGCAAACGTACCCTCTCACTTATTTCCCTTATTTCGGTGCTCGGGCTTTCGCTCGGTGTCGCAACTTTGATAATCGTCCTTTCGGTTATGGACGGTTTGATTGCAAAAACCGAGGAAATCGTTCTCAAATCGGCAACTCATGCCAATGTTTACAGACTGGTCGGAAATTTTGACACCTATACCGAAGTCGCAAAGCAGGTCGAATCGATTCCAGGCGTACTCGGGGCGGCTCCGGTTGTATTCAGGGAAGTGCTTCTCATGTCGGAAAAAGGGCTTGCAACCGCGTTTCTGAACGGGATCGAGCCTGAAGGATACAAAAAAATAGCAGATCTTTCGGAACTTGTCGTCAAAGGTGACTATAACTGCATGAAATTGAAGGAAAAATGCGGATATGTCGCGCAGAATCTCTCGAAAATAAGCGACCTCGACGAATTTCTGGATGAAAAACCGCAGTTTATCCCCGCTGTTTTGGGAAGTGACCTTGCAGAAAAGCTGAAGGTTTCGCCGGGTTCCGTAATATCGCTTGTAACTTCGGGTTCGAGAAGCACTGCCGGCGAAGATGCAATGCCTGTGAGCGGCAATCTGGTCGTTGCCGGAATTTTTGAATCGGGAATGTACGACTACGATTCCCGCTATCTTTATGCCGGACTCGAGGAAACGCAGCAGCTTCTCGACATCGGGCGCAACGTGAGTTTTGTTTCGACAAAAGTTGACGAGCCCGGGAAAATCGAGGACTTCCGGATCATGATGAGCGAGAGGGTCGGCGGTTTTCCGTTTGCAGTCCAGGACTGGCGTGACCTCCACAAAACTACATTCAAATTTTTTCATCTCCAGAAGCTGATAATGTTCATAATCCTCGTTTTTATCGCGGTCGTCGCATCATTCGGAATAATCACGACGCTGATCATGCTCGTCATCGACAAGACGCGTGAAGTATCTATTCTGCGTTCCGTAGGAGCTAAAAAACGGGTGATCCGCGGAATTTTCATGCTCGACGGATTTATAATCGGCCTTTTGGGAACGGTCCTCGGCTCGATTTTTGCAGTAGCGGTCTGTTTTCTGCTGAAAAATATCGAATTTCAGATAAGCAAAGAAATATACTTTTTTTCGACTTTGCCGGTGCAGATGTCGGTCGAGACATTTGCAGCCGTTATATTTTCAACGCTTCTGATTTCGGTTGCGGCGACGCTTTATCCGAGTATCAAGGCTTCCGGAATCACTCCGGTAGAGGGGCTTAGACATGAGTAAAGTATTGTCGGAGCGCGGGCGGCCCGCCTGCATTGGAGATGAGGTTGCAATATGAGTGAAAACGCTATTCTGACTTTGGAAAACATAAAAAAATCCTACTTTGTGGAAGGTCACAGGATAGATGTCCTGCGCGGCGTAAATCTGGAAATGAAAGAGGGCGAGCACCTTTCGCTTACCGGAAAAAGCGGCTCGGGAAAATCGACTCTGCTCAACATAATGGCAACTCTGGAGAAGCCCGACAGCGGCAGACTTCTGCTCAAAGGCGAGGAACCCTCAAAGTTTTCTGATGCAAAGCTCAGCGCCTTCAGAAACCGTGAAATCGGCATCGTTTTCCAGTTTCACCATCTTCTGCCGGAATTTACGGCGCTTGAAAACGTTGCGATCCCGCTGATGCTGACCCAGTCGAAAAAAACGGCTCTCGAAAAGGCTGAAAAAATGCTCGGAAGGGTCGCACTTTCGCACCGTCTGAACCACAAACCGGCGGAACTTTCGGGCGGAGAGCAGCAGCGCGTCGCCATTGCCCGGGCACTTGTCACAGAGCCGTCGCTTCTTTTGATGGATGAACCTACGGGAAATCTGGACAACGAGACAGGAAAAATGATAATAGCACTTATTCTTTCCATTGCTGAGGAAAGAAATTTGACGACTCTTTTCGTTACGCACAATCAGGATTTTGCTGCGGAAATGGGAAGAGTTATTGAGATAAATGAAGGAGTTATCCGTAGTATATGAATAAATTTTTTCTCTTTTTTGCTGTTTTTCTTCTTTTTCTGCCGGTGATCGCGCTTCAGGTCGACGATGTCGCGGTAGAGGGAACAATCAGGACGGAACAGTCGATTCTGACGCAGTATTTCAAAGAAAAACGGGACTACAGCGAAAAGGAAATAAATGAAATTCTTGAAAAAATCATTGCAATCGAGATTTTTGAGGATGTTTCGATCTATTACGATGACGCAAAACATCTTCTGAAATTCAAAGTCGTGGAGTTTCCGATAATCCGCTCGGTCAAATTTTCCGGCAACAAGAAAATTGACAGCGACGACATCAAGGAAGTTCTCACAGTCAAGAAAAACGAACTCCTCGACATGAACAAAATTTCCAAAAATACTGCTGCGATTTTAGGGCTTTACCACGACAAGGGCTATCTTTCGGCTACTGTTGACGCCGATGTTGCACTCGACAAGGAGAAGCAGGAAGTCAACATCGATTTCAAAATTTCGGAAGGCCGTACAAGTCGCGTCAAAAAGGTTACGATTGTCGGCAACAAATACCTTTCGGAAGCTGAACTCAAAAAATACATGACAGTGCAGGAAGACGGTCTTTTCTCGATTTTCAACGACGGCGGCTACAAGAAAAGCGCGCTGGAAGAGAGCATGGGGGCAATTACTTATCTCTACAACGAAAACGGTTTTGTCGATGTCAAAGTGTCGAAACCGACTGTCACGATTTCGAAAGACAAGCGCGACATCTACATTTCATACATCGTTGAAGAGGGAAAACGCTACAAAGTCGGCCAATACGAGATCGAAGGCGATACGCTCGACAGCGGCAAACTGCCCGACATGAAGTTCACGCAGAAACCGGGCGAATGGTACCAGCACTCGAAAACCATCAAGGATTTCGAGAGACTGAAAAGCATTTACGGAAACGAAGGCTATCCTTTTGTCGAAATTCTCCCCGGCAGGCATCTTGACGACAGAAAGCAGTCTGTCGACATGAATTTTATCGTCAGAAAAGGTGAAAAGTGCTTTATCGAGGAAGTCGCCTTCACCGGCAACGACAGGACGCGCGACAAAGTTCTGCGCCGCGAAATGGAGATTTCGGAGGGCGATCTCTACAACTACTCGCAGCAGAAAGAAAGTGAATTTAACCTGAAAAGAACCGGTTTCTACGACGAAGTAAAAATCGAAGTCGTCAAAGGCTCGTCTCCCAACATGGCGAAAATGGTCGTTACTGTCAAGGAACGTAAAAGCGGAACATTCAATGTCGGCGCCGGTTTCTCGTCGTTCGAGAGTTTCCTTTTCAACGCGAAAGTCGAACAGAACAACTTCCTGGGTTACGGTCAGAGTCTGAGTCTTTCCGGACAGCTCAGCAGAATGCGCCGCGAAGTGAGCCTTAGTTTCTATGAGCCGTGGTTTGTCGATTCCAATGTTTCGTTCAACGTTTCGTTCTATTACAGATACCTGAACTATGATTCCGATATTTACGAATACTATGCCGACTACAGCCAGAACAGCTTCGGTTTCAGTGTTACATTCGGTATTCCGCTTGCGAAGTACCTGCGTGCATACTTAGGCTACAAATTGAAAAAAGTCGACATCAACGGTGCGACGGAACACCAGATGAATTACCTCTACCGCGACATTTTCTCCTCCGGTCTGACCGCAAGGCTTGCTGTTGATATGCGTAACGACAGAATGTACGCGACGAAAGGTATATACGTCATCGGCGGAGTCGAATACTTCCCGCGCTGGATGGGAAGCGACGAGGATATCCTCAACCTCGACTTCAACTTCAGGTGGTATCAGGAACTTTTTCTTGGCGTCGTTTTCAGGACAAATATCGAGCTCGGCTACAATATCCATTTGCAGAACAAGCCGCTGCCATACGCCGAAAGGTTCAAGCTCGGCGGCATGTACAGCGTCCGCGGATATCCGTTCTATTCGATAGGACCGAACCACGACCGCAGCGACACCGACTACAACATTCCGTCTGACGGAAAGGATCCGACAAGTTCGACCTATCCTTACATCATCGGCGGCGACAAACAGTTCATAATGAACAACGAGCTTGAGATTCCGATTGTAAAATCGATGCGTATAAGCATTGTAGGCTTTGTCGATCTCGGCAACTCGTGGGCGAAGGACGAGCATCTTTTCTACATAAATTCCAAGGAAAACGATATCTATGACCTTCCTCTCGGCGTTTTGTGGAGCGCCGGATTCGGTCTGCGCTGGGTAACTCCGATGGCTCCGCTTTCGTTTGAATGGGGCTTCCCGCTTACCCCGAGACCGGGTGACCCGAAATTCCAGTTCGAGTTCAACATCAAAAACTCTTTCTGACGGAGCGCGCATGAACAAAGTGAAAGGCTTGGCAAAAATCGTTTTTTTTCTTTTTCTGCCGGGCTTTTTCTGCGGATGCGCGAAAAAAACGGAAGTGCAGAGTTTCACTTTTTCCGGCATGGGAACGGTTCTGAGTGTAATTTACACCGGCGAAAAGAACGAAGCTGCCGAAAACGCGGTGAAAAAAGACGCGGAAACTGTTGAAAACGAGCTCAGCTACTACAAAGAATCGAGTTTCGTCTCGATTCTGAACCGCGAAGCGCACGAAAAAGAGGTCAAAGTCCCCTCTCATGTCTGCCGGCTGATTGAAGACAGTCTGAAATACGGCGAAATGAGCGGCGGTTTTTTTGACATAACCTACAAAAGCACGGGAGAACTCTGGGAAAACAATGGAAACAAAATTCCGGATGAAAAAGCGATCGAGGAAAAACAGCGTTTCGTAGGCGGTGACAAAGTAGAAGTCAACTGTGAAGAAAACGTAATAAAATTCGCAAACAATGGCGTTAGAATCGATCTCGGAGGAGTCGCGAAAGGTTATGCGATAGACCGCGCAGGGGAAGTCCTGAAAAAGCACGGAATAGAAAATTTTATTGTCAATTACGGCGGCGATATGCTTGTCTGCGGCAGCAAAAACGGAAATCCGTGGTCCGTCGGCATAAAAAATCCAGACAATACTTCGGAAATACTGAAAAAACTCGAAATAAACCCGTCAGGATGCACCGGAATTGCGACTAGCGGCGACTACGAGAGATTTTTTATGATAGAAGGCGAGGCTTTTTCGCACATAATGAACCCTAAAACGGGAAAACCGGTGAAAGATGCGAAATCTGTCACTGTAATCGGGAAGAACGCGGTTCTGACGGATGCTGCCGCGACTGCTGTTTCAGTTGCTCTGCACGAAAAAGAGGCTGTCGAAAAAATTGTGGAAAAATTCAATGTAAAAATATATACTCTCGGCGCAAAAGGTTCGCTCTTGAAAGAATGGTGATTTAATGTCGGCAAAGCAGGGTGTCAAATGAAATGTTTTTACTGTTCTAAATCGGATGAAAACGGAGAAGCCGGAGTCTGTTCAGGCTGCGGCAAAAGTTTGGCTCGAATATGTCCGGTATGCAAAATAAAGTATGAAAAAAATGCGAAATTCTGCATGTCGTGCGGCGGAAAACTCGATGATTTACCCGTCAAATCCGAAAAAAGCGAAACGGCACCGGAACCGGCAGAAGACGATAGCGTAAAAATTGAATTTGACGACGACATTCCGCGCGGTGTTTCCGAGACCGCAGAAAGTCCGGCCAAAAAGGAAAAGGAGGATTTTCTCGAAATAGATCTCGGCATCGAAGCGGCTCCTGAAGAGGATCCGGGTGAAAAAACGCTCAAAGTCCAGACTGAGCAGCCGTCTGAAAGAAAACCTCGTGTCACGATTGAAATAAAAATGGATGACGACCATGATAAAGAGGAGGATTCCGGACCTGATCTTCAGTTCGAAAAGCAGGTCATGGAGCAGCGCAAACGTGGCAGCGAGCCGAAACATGATGCCAGACCGTACAGAAAAACGCTTGAATCCATTGAAGAAAAATCGGCTAACGACTTTATTACCAAATGGGAGTCCCGCAGAGATCCGAAAGAAATCAAAAAAACTCAGGAATCCAGGAAGGATGACAACAGTTTTGACGCTCTTTTCGCTGAGCTGACATCCCTGACCAATGAAGTGGTGCAGGAAGTCGCCGAAGTTTCCGGAAAGCGCGGAAAAGCAAAGCCGCAGCCCCTTTTTGAAACACCTGCCGGAGAACATGAGGGAGCAGCGCAGCCTGCAAAAAAACAGGAGGAACCCGAAGCTCTCACACTGGAGATAGAACCTGCCGGAACCTCTGACGAGGCAGTTGAGCTTGTTGCTGAAACTTCGGAAGAAAAAATTCCTGAAAAAACAGAGGTCACTGAAGAACATAAACCTGATGACGCGGCTTTTGCGGCGGCGGAGCAGATGCTTGTCAAAAGTGCCTCGAATTATAAACTGAAACCGCGGCAGGTTAACGAGACTTATGATGTTTCGTTCAATGCTCTTATCGCAGAAACCGTGACTCCGGAATTTGAGGATTCATGCACGCCGATGCTCAGAAAAATCGAGCAGAGATTCCGTGTCTGCAAAGGTGGCTCTTTCTTTCTGCGCGGGGCGTCAGGCATAGGCAAAGGTCGTTTTTTCAGCAAAATCAAGGCTTTTTCCGAAAAAAACAAAGGCGGAGACCTTTCGTTCAGAGTCATTGTCAGCGATGCCAACATTTTTGATTTTGATTTTATGATTTTCATTAGTCTTATCAAGGAGTTGATGGGAATTTCAGGCGATGATCCCGCTGCGGTGGCTAAAAAATTCAACTCTGTTTTCGGCGACGCGCTTCCGGAAGGCAAAAAAGAGTGCCTTACCGCTCTCATCTGCCTCAATTTTGTTCCGCTCAAAACAAAACTGCCGAAACATGACATGGAGTATCTGATTTCATACGTTCTCTACTGCCTTAGCCGCAACAAGCCCGTTCTCTGGGTTATAAACAACGCAAACGCGCTCAATGTCAGGACTGTGAAGTTTCTCTCGAACCTCCATTCCATCTTTGATTACGCGCCGATGGCTGTTGTCTGCATAGTTGATCCTGATGCGCCGGTTCTCGCAAACGCTGAAAAGGAAAATATTTATGATTTCGCCGGTTTTGGTGAAAAAATGCTCGAAGAGACGGTGTATGAGGTCCTGGGCACAAACAGAATCCCTGCCGAAATCGAAAAACTTCTCCGCGAAAAAGCTGGCGGAAATATGCTTTTCACCCTTCAGCTTACCGAATACCTCAAGGATTTGGGGCTTATTTTTGAAATGAAGGGAAGCTGGCGTTTCGCAAAACTTCCCGACGATTTCGAGTGTCCCGACAACATTGACGACCTTATCGCAAAACGCATAACCATGCTTCCGGAAGATCTTCTTGTCACGTTGAAGGAGATCACGCTTCTCAATCTCTATTCTGTTCCGAGAGAGTTTTTTGCACATGTTGCGACGACAGGTTCCGAATGTGTCGACGAGCTTGTGAAAAAAGGTTATCTTGTCATTGACGGAGACTCACTGCGCTTCGCTTCAAGAGCTATTCTGACAGCTCTAAAAAAGATGATAAAAATCGGTAAGCAGGAACGTGCTTTTTACCGCGGAACAGTCGACAAACTGGCATCATCAAAGTTCGAGATCGGCTCGGTCAACAGGCACTGGCTGCTTCTCAGCTACATAAATCTGGGCGGAATCGTTGACAAGAACATGAATTCATTTCTTTTCTCATCAGCGGTATATATGGAAAAACTGGGATTTTTCGAAATCGCGCAGAGAAGTTACCAGACGATAATTTCCTCTTTCGAAGCAGATGATACCGAAGACGACTTCAGGATTCTTCCAGAAATAAAGAACGCGAGACTCTGGCGCATAGTCGAGCCGCAGTGGGCGAAAATCTTCTGGGAAAAGCTGCTCACTTATGCAAAACAGCATTTCGACTATCATCTCGAGCTTCTTTCAAAGTCGGAACTTCTGCTTCTTGACGAGAAAAACATAAACTTTGTCGCAGTTGCGGACATAATCAAAAAATTCCACATCGCCGGATGTTACGAGGAAGAGTTCCGCCTTATCGACAAGACAACCGACATTTTGATCGGCAACGGAAATCATCTCGAAGCCAACACTTTCGCAGTCAGAGGTTACAAACTTCTGCGCGATGTTATCGTAAAGTCTGACGGAAAAGGTGTACGGCCTGCCGAATTTATCTATATTCTCTACATCAGGAGCGCGTGCAAACTTGCCGAAATCTGCATAATGCTCAAAAACTATCCGCAGGCGACCACGATTTTGGAAGAATCGCTTAACTATGCTGACAAATTCGGGATTTCATATTTCAAATCAAAAATCATGTTCCTGCTCGGCAAAATCAGGATGATGAACAACGAAGAGTGGGAAGATCTCATCAAGGACGGTTTCACAAACGCCCTCATCGGCATGGATTTCTCGATTCTCAAGGCGTATCTCCACTTTTTCGAGGAAAACGGACTTGAAAACAACGAGTGGGTCGAGCCTTTCCTTGAATACAAAAACTGCATGAATTTCTGAAAATCTTAATTTGTTTTTTTGAGGGAAAAATGAAAGGGTTTTTGAAAAAAATTCTCTTTTTATCGGTTTTTCTCTGTGTTTCATCTCTGTTTCCGGCAGAAAATTACAGTTTCGAGCTTTATTCGATGAGCGGAAAGCTGATTTCGACCGAAGAAATAATGAAAAAGTCCGGGGCGAAGTATCTGATTGTCGATTTTTTCTCGCTTATCTGCGAGCCTTGTAAGAGATCCCTTCCGAAATGGGATGAATTTTACAAGGAAAACAAGGCTAAAGGCTTTGAATTTATTCTTGTTTCGCTTCCTGCACAAGAGGAAATAAAGAAAGTTAAGAAAGATCTGAAAAATTACTTTAAGAAAAACAAATTCGGTTTTGATGTCGTTTTTGACCAGTATTCGAAAGTCGGAAAACATTTCGGAGCTGTCGATGAAAAAACGGAAGATGTCACGCTTCCGATGATATTTGTTCTGGATAAATCGGGAAAGATTCTTTTTAAAGCTGAATCCTACGACGAAGCGATTTCTAAAATAAAAAATCTTAAATAAATCAATAACTTATCTGCTCGGAAATTTCCCGGACTGCTTTTGTGATTCCGTTGTCCAAAGCTTCTTTCGCGCTGTATGCCGCCCCTTTGGCTTCGATGTTCCAGCGGTTCAGGATTTCGCCGGTGAGGAGGCTTATGAGTTCCGCTTTGAGTTCGATTATTGAATAAAATTCGCCGCTGTATTCCTCGGCTTTAGCTTCCTTTATTTCGATTTTGAGAAAGAACGCCTTGTGTGATTCTGCTGCGATTTTTCCGGTATCCTGCGCTTCTGCGAAATCGATCTGCTGGTTGAGTTTTATCCCTTTTTTGCTGAAAACGGGAAAGAGTTCGCGGATTTTGTCGGCAGCTTCGGGGAGGTCCGATTTCATTGCCCATACGCCGAAACCGTCGACTTCCGTTTTTATTCTCGCAAGCTCTGTCCTGGGTATTGAAAGAAGAATAAAAGCATTGTATTCATTGCCTTTTTTGCTGTGGAGACATTCTATGAACTTGTCTTTTATGTGGTAGTTTTTCACCTCGATTTCCTTGCCGGTGACCGAACTTTTTATGCCGATAGTGTAGGAATATTCGCCGTTTTCTTCGATTTCACGCGACCTGAACTCGCTCTTTACCGAAACTCCGAAGTAGTTGCTGACTTTCGCGAAAGCGTTCTGAGTGGCGATTGCGACGGCATCTTCTTCAGATTTCGCGATGCTTGCCTCTCCGACAAAAAGAATGACATCTTCTTTCTCGATTTTTTCGGGAACTTTTGTCCATGCCGGACGGTTGCTCTCCGAAACGTCCGGTTTTCCGCTCCGCGGCGCATCAGTTGTTCCGCACGCAGCAAAACAAAGCACGGAAAGTAAAACTACAAAAAACTTTTTCATGAAAATCTCCTGAAAAACATAAAAAAAACTTTCGGGGAGGATTTTTCTGTCCGGAAATGATTGAGCATTATAGTTTACTTTATCTCTTTAAGAAGGAACTTGAGTGTCGATATGTTCGCTCTGTTGTAGCCCTCTGTTCCGCCGCCTGCGCCGCCGGTATAAAGCTCAAAGTGCTTGAAATAGGACATGTTGAAAGCGTCTTTTATTTCGACCTTATAGGTTTTGCTGCTGAGCAGATCGACCTGAACAAACGACGATTCGCCCCAGGTCTCCCAGTCGTCACGCCCCAAATGCGGCATAAAGACCATTTTTTCCAAAACAACTTCATTGTTTTCATCGGTAATTTTAACTATTTTGTTGCATGAAGTGATTCCTGTGTCTATCGGACGTCCGCTGGCGTATTCCAAAGAGATGAGATATGTTCCGCTGTGCTCCGGTCTGACATTTGAAACGGAAAGAACTTCAGCAGGTCTTCCCCAGTCGCCGAAGTGATCCTTGCCGTGGTACAAATCACCGTTCGCAGCTGTTATAGTCGGAGTCTGGTCGAAATGGTTTGCCGTGAACTTCCATTGCGCCCGTTCGTTGTCGTTTTCGCCCCAGTAGCATGCAGGATCCGCATGATGGCTTTCCCAGCCTGCGGTATTTACTGCAGAAACACTGTAACAGTATGATTTTGTTGAATAATCGCCAGAATCATTGTCGACCCACGAAGTTTCATTGACATTTTCCGCCACTTTTACGCCGTCACGATAAATATTGTATGAATCTGCATCATCGGAGGGCGAAAATTCGACTTTGAGGCTTCCTCCCTCCAATCTGACTGAAACATTCTCGACACCGCGGGGTGCCCAGCATGCCTGATAATTGTTGACGCAGTCCAGGAGATTTGTCCTTCCGGCGCTGCCTGTCTGCTTCAAACGCAGTTCGATTCTGTTTATTCCGTCATCTCCATATTCAATGGAGTTTTCCGGTTTGAAATCAGAATCTTCGTCAGAAAAAGGTTCTGTTTTCTCTACGCCGTTAAGTTTAAGCGAATCCAGGACATAAAAACCTTCAGTTTCATTGTTTTTAGGAGGAAGAATGATTTTCAGTTCAATCGTTTTTCCTTTGAAATTCAGGTTTTTAAGAACGATTTCGCTGCTTCCGGCAAAGAAAGTGTTTCTCAGATTGACGGGGATTTTCGGAGAGAACCAGATCTTTTTCAAAGTCTGATCCCTGCCGAAAAGAACATCGAGAACCATCGAAATGAATCCGCCGATACTCCAGAGCTGACGCCTTGAATTTACATGCGGGCCGCTCATCCTGTCACCTTGGAAATCAAGATAGGCATTGTCTTCAAGCCATGAGTTGAGAGTGGTAAATTCAAAGTTTTCCATGTTCGAGAGGTTGAAAGCCGCTCCGCGTACAAGGCTCATGAACGCGTTCTCGTAAAATTTGTCGTTTTCCACTTTTGCCGCGGCACGAAGAGCATATGAAGTTACAAAAGGCCATATTGCGCGGTTGTGGTAGATTTTTCTCTGCGGCTCCTGCGGGAAAATTACCGAGGGACCTGCTTCGGTGATCGGGTATTCTTCAAGAATTGCAGAATGTATTTCGGCTGCCATCTCTTCATTCCAGTCAGCAATATCAGAAGTCGTTCCAAGAATGAGAAGCGAAAGACCTAAAAGATCCCTTTTGTCAACTGCGGAATAATCAAGGAAAGTCGTTTTCATGCTTGCAAAAGTCTTTCTGTCAATTTCCGGCATATAAATATAAAATCCCGATTTTATCGCCTGCAGAAGCTGCCATGACTGGGATCTGAGTTCTTCGACATCAGCATCACGATGCAGTTCTTCAGCAAGAGAGGAAGCCATGTTCATCGCAATAAAATGGAGAACATTCGTCGAAAGGCTCTTCGACATTCCTATGTGTTTTGTATTCTTCGCAGTCCAGAGCGGATAAGTCTGCTCTCTCCAGTCGAGAAAAGACTGTTCGCCGCGGTACAAACCGTCTTTTTCATCGAAAACATAGAGTCTGTCGGCATCAAGAGTGTTTTTTATCGCCTCGTAGGATTCTGCAAGAAACGCTTCGTATTCTGCTCCTTTAAGGTTTTTCAAAGTTTCATAGGCACCGAGCATCCAGACAATGCGGTCTGTGCTTACCGGCCACGATCCGCCGGAGCCTGTATCCTGGACTATCTGTATGTTTCCGCCGCCGACTGAATCCTTCCACGGTGAAATCTTGAATTCAAGCGAGTTCTTCGATCTCTCAGGTTCAAGGAAAGCGATTCCGGAATGAACTGCGTAAGCGGTGTCGCGGGTCCAGACATAGTGCCATGCCGCACCTGTTTCGAAACATTCGCAGTCAACCGGATTCTCGTTATTCATGCTGTAGTCCGTAATCGCCGAAACTTTATTTGCGTCAAGTTCTGTGATCGCAAGCGCAAAAAGGGCGTCGAGCATGGTGTTTCCGCTGCGGAGAAGAGGTCTGTTTTCTTTTTCAGAAACAAGACATTCCTTGGATTCCAAAGGTTTTCCGCAAACCTTCATATAGTCGTTTTTATTGCTCAACTCATCAAAATAATACCAGCCGTACTCATCACCGTGTTCCCAGCGCAGAGGTGCATTCGTAGTCAGAGTATAGCTTCTGAGTTTGCAGCCTGAAACCGAGACCGTTCCTGTTTTGCCTTTCCACTCGACTGATGAAGGAGTTGCACCGTCACATTCTTCAGGCGCATCGCCGTCAGTGTCACCGTCGGAATCGTCATCACCGGTTTCATCGGAGTCGGCGTCGCTGTCGGATTCGCCGTCATCGTCACAATCCGCATCAGAGGAATCATCCGTTTCGTATGTGTCGGTGTCGGAATCATCAACGACAATATCGTCCTCAACATCGGTATCAGAATCGCCGTCATCAGGTTCGCTGTCGTCAGAACCGGAACCGTTGTCGTCAGTATCATCACCGCCGCAACAATCCGAATCCCCGGTTTCCGTGTCATCTCCGGTACCTGTGTCATCGTCCTTGCCGCTCGGATCTGTATCGGAACCATCATTGTTTTCCGGTATATCGTTGTCTGTTGCAGCAGGATCAGAATCTGTATCGGAAGACCCGTTTCCGCCGGAATCGCCGTCGTTGCAGTCCAGACAATCCGAATCATTAAATTCTGTGTCGGAATCAGAATTTGAGTCGCTGCCTTTTCCTCCGCCGCAGCTGAACATAAAAATCGCGGCAAAGATCAGTAAAAAAAGTTTTTTCATAGTGTCTACCTATTGCTGTTAATAAAAAAATTAAAGTTGAAGCCATTGTTTTCACTGTCATTTTCGTTAATTCCGAGCGAATCTTTCACAGTGAATACAAGAACGAGGACAAAAATCAGAATCCCCAGAAAAATACATGTCCTTTTAAGGAGAATCCCCGAAAAAAGAAAAATCAAAGCGAGCGCCGAATAGAGTTCCGCACCCTGCGCACCGTTCAGCACAAAAGCTGAAAGTGCAGACAGAATCAATATATCAAGAATATTCCACCAGACAGGTTTTATGTTTTTTCTTTTTTTCTCACTCATCTATTTTTTAGCAACTTTTTCGGCAAGTTTGGCATTCAGTTCTCTGATGCGTCCCGTAAGAACGCGGATAACACCGAGAGCAACCTCGTCGCGCTGTTTTAAAATCTCAAGGAAATCGTCACTTTCCATTTTGAGAACAAGAACATCGTTTCTTGCCACAATATCGGCGCTTCTCGGCTGGTTGTCGATGAGCGCCATCTCGCCGAATCCTGCCCCTTCCTTCATAACGGCAACGACATTTCCTCCGGCAACGACCTCGACTTCGCCTTTCACGATCATAAAAAGCTCTTTTCCGAGATCGCCCTCGTTCACGATATACTGCCCTTTCTCGAAACTCTCCTCTTCGAGCAGAGCGGCTATATCGGCAAGGACTTCACCGGGAATATCGTGAAAAAGCTCAATGTTTTTAAGTGCAAGCACCCTTTCGACTCGTGTAAGCATCTTTCCTCCTATGCTTCAGGCTGCAGAACAGAACGCGAATACCGGCAGAGATATGCGTCTGTATCGTTCAAAAGATAATGTCCGTCCGTTTCGGCGATCTTCATTTTAAGATAATTCATCGCATAAAGCGCGGCTTCGCGGACTATCGGGCTCGGATCATACAAAAACATCTGTATTCTGCCGTAAATATCGGCAATATGCTCGTGAGCAATCGCATAAAGCGTTACGCAGCGCACCCATTCGGAATCATCTGAAAGCAGAGTCTCGATAATATCGTTTATTTTCAGTTTCTTTACACTGAAGAACTGATAACCCAGACTGAGTTTTTCCTCTTCGGTCCTGCTTTCGATAAGCGGAACGATTATCGGCCTTATATCCTTGTCAACAATGTTGTCGATGATTTCAAGTGCGTTTGCCCGCTGTGAAGGAAGAACGAATTTTCTGGTTATGTTGAAATAGATGTTGTCAAAGAGCGAATTGCCGTACATCAGCGAAAGTATTGAGAAAATACGCTGATAGCAGTTGTCGAGCTTCGTTGACATGACATCGGTCAGACAGTCGGTCTTCAAGTTTTTACGAATCTGGACTGAGAAGTAAAGCGTCTGGAAATATTGATAAATTTCTCTTAAAAGCAGAACTTTGAGCGCATCTTTGTCAAGAGTCACCTTTTCAATCTTTGAAAGAAGTTTTTTCATGCTGTTAAGGGCGATATTCCGCATTTCGTCGCTTTCGGTGTCAAGCGACAGAGCAAGCAGCCTGAAGGATTCCGGCACGTATATGTCACCGAGCATTTTCGCGACTTCGCTTTTCAGACGGTAACTCTCAAGTTTGTTCGACAAAATGTCGGCAGCAGGTTCAAGAATCTTCTCGCCGAATTTTGAAAGCACTTTCGCAACATCAAAACTGACTTCCCGGTCAAAAAGCATGTAAAAAAGTTTCGGAATAAAGACGTTGGAATCGATTTTAGAAGCGGCATTGACCGCGGCACGTCTGACAACCGGACTCGAATCGTTCAAAAGGGTGAAAAGCTGCTGATCCATGTTCTTCTGGCCGAGTTCGCCGAGAATATAGGCCGCAGCAGCCCTGTCAGTCGCGTTTTCGGACTCAAAAAACGCCTTGAGATAGGAACCCGCCGTCATTGCACCGACAACGCCGGCATATTTGATGAGAGCTATTACCGCAGCTTCCCTTATCATGATTTTGTCGCTTTCAAGGAACGGCGAGATAAATTTCACAGACTTGTCCATCTGGATGTAGCCGTATGTCAGGATCGCCTCACGGAGAACATCATCATCCTGTTCTTTGAATAATTTCAATATGTTATATGTATTATATCTGCTTTCCATACGGCGCATGAGCGACAGGATTTTGACCTTGATCTTAGGAGTCGCCTTTGAAAGAAGCGCGACAAAATCGCGTCCGAAAGCGGAGTTTCCTGAACTTTCGACCATATCGATGGCCATTGACAGATCCTCGTCGTCACCGCTTTCAATCGCTTTCTGTACAATGCTCTGAAGCACATTAAGCTGCATCGTAAGCTGGTTCGTGCCGAAACGTTTTTTCTTGATGTTGTCAATCAAAACCGAAAGATAGCGGCTTCTGATGCCGACAATCGTCCCGAGCCAGAGAATGCCGATTACAGTGACAATCCACGAAATCAGCTTGACATCGGAAGGAACGATACCCGCCTTTCCGAGATAGCTGACAGCAAGAAGAATAAAGCCCGAAACACCGATGAATATCGGTTTGACCATGCCGTCGATTATCGCTTTCGTCCTGCTTTTTATCTTGGGGTCAAGCGGAATATACAAAAGCTGGATCGCCGCGTCGTTTATGGTGTAGCGGAACGCACTGTCGCCCGATTTCGCCATTGTTATCGCGACAAGAGGCGCCGCAAGGCCGAACATTACAAGATCCGGCGGAACCGCGATGAAAAAGATCGAACTCAAAGTGAGAATCGCCGGAAGTATTCCCAGACTCATGAAAATGCTGAATTTGAGCAGCCGCGAAGTCGCCACAAGCTGGAAGAAAAGCGAGAAAACGCCGCCGAAAACCGAATATACGAAACCGAAGTAAGCGGCCAGTTTCTGCGGATCGGTTATTGTGTCGGAAGCGACAATCTTGAACTGGTAGTCGACAAGCGTAACAACGACGTAGATAAGGGCAATCATTATCGCGATGTACTTGACGTAAGGCGTCTTTGAGATGCTTACCTGCGAAGCCGCCGCATTCGCCGCCTGTTTCGGCGTAAGAGTTTTCGAAACGACACCTCTCTGGAGTCGGCTCTGATACTTTCTCCCCATAAAGCGGACAATAAGAATGCAGATGAACATGCACAGAGCGTTTATGAACAGGAGATACTGCACTTTTCCGAGAAGGACCGCCAGCTTTCCTACCGAGCCGCCGACAGCCATGCTTGCGATGATTCCGCCGCACCCGACAAAGCCTAAGACCCTCTTCGCCTCACGCGAATCAAGCAGTTCGTTGGTGAACGACCAGAACTGGAACATCATAAATGCGCCCAAAAGCTCGATAAAAATGTAAAGCAGCGAAAAAGCCCAGGAAATTTCGCTGTTTATCAGCCCGACAAATATAAGCGTAAAGACAATCCCGATTGAAAAAGTCGCCGTTATGAGCTTGTCCATCCGGTAAAACGAGCTTCTTTTCGTGTAAAAGAACGTCGCCGTCGAAACCAGAATCGCGACACCGATATACATGAACGAAAGCATCAGCCTGTCGCCTTTGTATTTGTTCAGAAAAAGCGTGTCACGGACGATTCGGCCCATAACCATGATGGAAGTCGCCAGAAAATTGTATGCAAAAAGCATGAATGCGCGGTTTCTTTCATCCGGATTGTTCATGCTGAAAGCTGCCAGAAGCCTTTTCATTTTTATACCCTGAAATCAAGTTGTTTCATTGCTTCAAAAATCACCGCAGTCGCCGCGCTCGCGAGGTTCAAACTTCTCACCCTGCCGTCGAGCATCGGAAGAAAGCGCGTCTGTTCCCTGTATCTTCCCAGAATTTCGTCGCCGAGCCCCTCGGATTCGCACCCGAAAACAAGGAAATCGCCGTTTTTATAGGGAACTCTGTCATATCTTTTTTCACCTTTCTGCGAGAAAAAGTGCATTTTTGCCGGGTCGTTCGCCGCAAAAAAATCGTCCTTTGAATCCCATTCCGTAATCTCGACAAATTTCCAGTAATCTACACCGGCACGTTTAACAGCCGCCGTATCGAGCCTGAAGCCGTAAGGTTTGACGAGGTGAAGCCTGCATTTCTGCGAAAGCACAGTGCGTGCGATATTGCCTGTATTCTGCGGAATTTCCGGATTTATGAGTACAATTTCGAACATAATTCCCGACTCAAAAATCAAAAACATAGGATTATACTGTTTTTCTAAGAAAAACAAAGTTTTCACCGTAAAAACGTGGTCTGCAACCCACCTGTTTCCCATCGCCTGAAAAATCTCCCTTCGCCACACTGGAGAGCTATCAGATATCCTACCGATTCCTGCCGCCAGTCCAGGCTCCACTGAAGTAGGGGCGCTGTCAAACGAGTTTGACTGAGGGGTCAGAACCCTCCCACACCTATCGCGGCGGAAAATTTCAGAGAATTCTGTGTGATGTCGTGCGACACCCCGACCGCTATTGCAGGAAAGGCGAAGCTTTTGAGATAGACTTTGATTCCTGTCGAATAGCCGAAATCCATGACGAGCAAACCGCCGAAATCCTCTCCTAAAAACTGTTCGAGAAGGCCATATGCCGAAATTACGAAATACTTCATTTTGTAGATGCCGACTTCAAGGCCGAGGTCGATTCCCGCCATTTTCGCGCTGTGGAACTTATCGGGCATGATCGTGGTTCCGACTATCATCTGCGAAGGAAGCAGAACGAGAGGGACATTCTGCGAAAAATATCCCGCATACTGCGTGAGAACGCGGAGACGTGTTACCGGAAGCGGTTTTTGAATAACAATCCTCACCTCTGCCGATTCAGCCCGTTTTCCCGTTGTCAGAAAAGTTATTTCGCCGCCAAGACTCACCGATTTTTCCGACATGAACCACTCGTTGAGCTCGGAAACACTGAAATCCCAGCCTCCGTTCAATGAAAAAGCGTGGAACGAGCTGAGTTTTTCCTTATATTCAGAATATTTTTTATTGAAATCTATGTGCGTGTAGTTGTAACCAAGCCCCGCCTCTATCCTGGAGTGTTTTGTGATTTTGTCGCTTACCGAGACATTGACGGATCCGCCCATCGTGTCGTATTCGAGCATTTTTTCGTCACGGCTGTTCATCTCCTCGCGGTCACGGTGCGTAAACGCCGCACCGACCGAAAAACCAGGATGCGCCGCATCAAGAGAAGGACGCGAATAGGCCATGAGAGCCATCTGGATATTTTTGGAAAAAACACCGCCGATAAGATAGTTGTCCCTGATTCCGAAAGCGTTCGTGTCCATGACGAAAGCTCCGCCCATAAAGCCCTGGTCCGACGAATACATGAGAAAAGGTATCGGCAGAAACGAAAACTTTTCCTTCACTTTTATACTCAGAAAAGATTTTCCTTTTTCATCCTTTTCAAGCGTCACTTTTATTTCGGAAAAAAGCTGAAGTTCTTCGAGAGCGGTTTCGACTTCGTGCAGGTCCAGAGAGGCTGCGGGAACTTCAGAAAACCTTTCAAGAACGGCTTTCATATAGGATTCTTTCGTTTTTTCAAGCCCTTCGAACCTGATTTCCGTGACCGAAGGCTCAGCGGAATCCTGCGGAAAAATTCCGGTTGAAAAAAATAAAATCAGCAAAAGCGGGATTATATATTTTGCCGCCGTACGCATACAATCAGATAAAAAGCCGCTGTTTGAGGGAAATTTCGATCTCGTTTCTGACAAAATCATACATCTGCGGGTTCGACGCGATTATCGTTTTGCCAAGAATATAGTCGTTTCCGCCTGAAAAATCGGTCACAATGCCGCCAGCTTCCTTCACGATCAGAGATCCTGCCGCTACATCCCACGGAGAAAGGCCGGCTTCGTAGAAAAAGGCGAATTTTCCGCACGCAGTATAAACGAGATCGGTCACAGCAGAGCCGAGCCGCCTCATCGCGCGGGTTTTCTGAACCATATTGCAGAAAACAGGCAGAGTGCCCGTTCCGCCGTGCTGCGTTATGTCGGCGAAACCTGTCGCCCCGACGCAGTTGATCGCCGAAGAATCAGCGTTCACATGGATTTTTTCACCGTTAAGCCATGCTCCTTTGCCAGCTTCGGCGCTGAACATCTCGTTTGTAACGGGAAGAAAGCATACAGCGAAATCGACTTTTCCACCGTCAAAATGCGCAATCGAAATCGCGAAAGGGGCGATTCCGGCGACAAAATTGGTCGTTCCGTCAATAGGATCGATTATCCAGCACGGCTTTGCAAGACCGGTCTCGGGATTGAATTCCTCGCTTAAAAAGCCGATATTATCAACTGTTTTCAACGATTCGAGAAGCATTTTCTCGACTGTGGTGTCGGCCTCCGTTACCAGATCGCACTTTGATTTGAAAGATTTTTTAAGTTCCGGCGAACAAAAAAATTTCATAGCGGTATTTCCCGCCGATTCCACAGTTTTTATGACTTGGTTAAGCCTGTCAGAGCAAATGTTCACGCAGTTTTTCCTCTGAATTGAGGATGACGCCGTTAAGATAGGAATCTTCCTCTTCGGTAAGATTCCCTTTCGTTTTTTCCGCGAGCATTTTGAGAAGCCCGATATTGAATTTGGCGATTTCGATATTCTCGTTCATCCCGCCGACACCTTTGACTTTGATTTCGCCCAGATTCAGCAGAACAGCCGAATAAACCGATGAAACGAGGCTTTCAAAAGAGGGACTGACTATGGATGCAAGCTCGGAAGCGGTTTCCTTTTCCATCTTTTCACCTAATAGTTTCTTTTGATGTTCGCTTCTTTGATGAGGGCAGCTTCGTCTATCGTGTCGTATTCGGTGCACTCTTCAAGGCTGTCGAGATATTTTTTGTATTCTTCTTCGGTGATTTCGCCGCTTTTCAGCTTTCTTTCATAGGTTCTGGTATCGATTTCAGGCATATTTGTCTTATTTTCCTTATCCATTTTATCCTCCTGACTATTGAAAATTAATATCCAGTGTTGCACCGCTGCCGCCGCCGCCGCTTGTGCATTTTCCCAATCCGCAGACTACTCCGGCTGCCACACCGCCTGCAACGACAACGCCGACAACTGTCCAGAGCCACCACTCTTTGTAAACTGGCTTTTTCTCTTTGCTGTCCTTGTCGCTTTCAGCCGGCGCGTTCTCGGAAAGACCGAGCATTTCGGCTTCTTCCATGAGCAGATCGGATATTGACTTGTATTCGTAAGGATCGTCAACAAGAGCCTTGTTGAACTGATTGAGAGCATCGGAGCTGTCCGCTTCGCCCTTTTCGGGAAGGTTGAAAACAGCTTCCGACTTTTTGAACTCCTTCTTGTTGCTGTCTATCATGTATCCCTGATATTTGAGCCTTTCGTCCGATCCGAGAGAGGCTTTGATGACAAGAACATTGTCAACGTCAAGTTCTTTCGCGAGATCGACCGATTTGCGCATCATCGAAGCTGTGCCGAAATCCGATTTCATTGCGGAAACAGCCTCGTCCATTGACGAAGATGACGAGTTTTCAGTCAGTGTTTCGGATATTGATGCCGTTTTTCCGTTGCGGACGGTAACATTCCCGCCGGCATCGCGGAAACCGTTTTTGTGAATACGGTAGTAATGCTTTCCTGCGCTGATTCTGCGGAGAGTGACAGGTGTCATTCCCGCTATTTTACCGTCAATAAAAACAAGAGAGCCTTCCTGGTTGCACTGAACTTTGATAGAACCTGAACCGGCATCCTCGGCATTGCTTTTGGCGTCTTTGAACGCTGAAACGACTTCGGACGAGAAACTTTCATCCGGCATTCCGTCGGGATTAAGCGAAATGTAAGCCGCGAAATGCGCTTCTGCCTGCTCGTCTTCGTCAAGCAGCTTGTAACTTGCTCCGAGATAAAGAAGGACTTCGCTCAGAAAAGCGGTGTCACCTAATTTTTCGATATTGTCCTCAAGGAATTTCAGAGCCGATTTGAACTTTTCTATCGCCTCTTCAGCGGCTAAATCGGCATAAAGGGCCTTGCCTTCCTCGAAGTTTTTCTTTGCGGTCTTCATTCCGGAAGCCTGTATTCCGCCGAAAACAGCCGCTTCAGTCCCGACATAGTCGAAATCTTTCGATTCGGCAAGATGAGACGCGGTCTCTGCCGTGACATGAGACGCAGCTTTGACGGTGTGGGAATCATCAAACAGATAGAAAGCGATGATTTTTTTGCCGTTTGATGTATAGGTTTCCTCTTCCTCTGCCTTTGCGGGCTTTTTCGCAGCCGGAGATTCATCTTCCGATTCTTCGGCGTCCTCTTCCGATTCAGATTCTTCCGACTCCCCGGATTCTTCCGATTCTTCCTCGTCTTCCTCGGATTTTTTGCTCTTTGACCCGGACTCTTCCTCATCCTCCTCTTCTTCAAGGCCGAGATCAAGTTCGTCAAGCTCAAGGTCGTCGGCGCGAAGCTCGGCAAGAGATACTCCTGCCGGAGTCAGAGAAAGGAAAGTGAAAGCAACAAGCACTAAATAAACTACTGAAAATCTCATTTTGCAATCCTCAAAAACATCAAAAAAACCGATTGTCTATACTTAAAAAATTTTAAGAGTCAAATAAAGTCCCGCTTTCTTGACAAAAGCGCGTCTCAATAATAAGAAGTGCCGTTTTCTGTTTATTAACTTCAATTTTAGGAGGAATCCATGGTAACAGTAAGACCTTTCAGAGCTATCAGACCGCGTGACGAAATCGCTTCCAAAGTCGCGGCTTATCCTTATGACGTTCTCAATTCGGAAGAGGCAAGGGAACTTGCAAAAGACAACCCGATCTCTTTCCTTCACATCAACAAACCCGAAATCGACCTTCCGAAAGGGACCGATCTCTATGACGACAGCGTTTATGCAAAAGGAAAAGAGAATTTCCAGAAAATGATGAAGGAAGGAACACTTGTTCAGGACAAGGAACCGCACCTTTACATCTACCGCCAGGTCATGAACGACCATGAGCAGTACGGTATCGTAGGCTGCGCAAGCGCTGACGACTACAACAACGACCTCATCAAAAAGCATGAGCTTACCCGTAAGAAAAAAGAGGACGACAGAACCCGCCACGTAATCGAACTCAACATCAACGCAGGTCCTGTTTTCCTTACATACAGAGACAACAAACGCATCGACGAACTCGTTGCAGAAGTTGTTAAAGGCAAACCCGAAGTCGATTTCACAGCTGACGACGGCATCCGCCACACTGTATGGGTGATCAAAGACAACAAGATCAACAACGAAATCACGGGAACGTTCTACAACGAAGTTCCGCTCCTTTACGTTGCTGACGGTCACCACAGAAGCGCAAGTGCAGCAAGAGCAAAGGCTGAAAGAATGAAAAACGATCCGCACTGGAATCCGGAAAAGGAATACAACTTCTTCCTCGCTGTTTTCTTCCCGGCTACACAGCTCAAGATCCTCGACTACAACAGAGTTCTTCTCACAATGAACGGCCTCACCAAAGAAGAGTTCATGAAGAAAGTTCTCGAAAAGTTTGAAATCGTCCGCGAAGACGAAGCAAGGCCTAGATGCGCAAAAGAATTCGGCCTTTACATGGATAAAAAATGGATCACGATCAAAGCGAAAGACGGCACATTCCCGGCTGATGACCCGATCGAAAGCCTTGACGTCGCTATTCTTCAGAACAACCTTCTTGCTCCCATTCTTGGAATCGGCGATCCGAGAAGCGATGAGAAAATCGACTTTGTCGGCGGAATCAGAGGAACCGAAGAACTCGAAAAGAGAGTTGACAGCGGCGAATGCACAATGGCGTTCAGCATGTTCCCGACCTCAATCGAACAGCTTATGAGCGTTGCGGACGCAGGCAGGATCATGCCGCCGAAATCGACATGGTTCGAACCGAAACTCAGAAGCGGACTTCTTGTCCACATTCTTGACTAAATGAAATTTTTTTTCCTCATACTTCTTCTGTCTGCCGCTTTTTTCCTTCTGTCATGCGGCGGAAGCGAATCGGCGGCGGACATTCCTGAATGTAGCGGAAATTCAGTTTTTCCATGCACTGATGCGGCGAGCGGGTTTATATGGTCCGAAAAGGCTTCCCGCCCGAAAAACTGGGATGAAGCTCTTTTTTACTGCGAAAATCTCAAGGAAAACGGCATCAAAAACTGGCGTCTGCCGAACATCGACGAGCTCAGGACGCTGATTCAGGACTGCTACGGCACTGTTACCGGCAGCGAATGCCGGGTCAGCGACGCGAGAGGCTGCCTTTCCTACGCTTCATGCTGGTCAACATTCTGCTACTGCGAATTTGACGAAAAAGGATACAGCAAATTCAGTGACTTAGGCAGCTTCTGGTCATCTTCCGCCGCAAACGAAGAAGGCGCCTGGTATATCAATTTTTACGAAGCAAAACTTATCGACGACTACAAGGAAAACTCTTACAGCGTCCGCTGCGTGAAGTAACTGCTATCTTATTCCCGTGCTTCCGAAGCCGCCTTTGGACCTTTCGGTTTCGGAAATCTCTGAAACTATTGAGAATTCAGCCTGCTGAACCGGCGCCACCACAAGCTGCGCGATGCGGTCGCCTTTTCTGATTTCAAAAACTTTGTCCGACATGTTGGCCAGGATCACTTTGATTTCGCCGCGGTAGTCGCTGTCGACCGTTCCCGGAGAATTGAGAACGAAAACGCCGTTTTTTGCTGCAAGCCCGCTGCGGCTTCTCACCTGGATCTCAAAATTTTCGGGAATTTCAGGGAAAAGCCCGGTTGAAACCATTTTCCAGCTCCCCGGATTTATTGAACAGTCTTCGTTTGAAGAGACATCGGCGCCGGCTGCTCCCGAAGTTTTGTATTCGGGAAGCACGGCACCTTCAGAAAGTTTGAATTTTATTGAGATTTTATCTGTGGTTTTCTCTGCCACCGCGCTCTCCGCCTCTGCGGTCTCCGTTTCTGGAATCGTCTCTCCTCGGCGGTCTTGCAGGTCTTTCTTTCGTCCAGTCTTTGTCAAAGTCGCCCGGTTTCATGCTGAGTTTGAATTTGCCGCCCGCCTCTATTTCTGTGACGATGACTCTGACTTTCTGACCCAAATGCAGATAATCATTTACGTTTTCAACTCTTTCGTCAGAAATTTTGCTGACATGGAGAAGACCAGTCGTGCCTCTCCAGATTTCTACGAATGCGCCGTATTCTTCAATTCTTGTAACTTCGCCTTCATAGACTTTGCCGAGTTCGACATCGTCTGTGAACGATTTTACAAGAGCGATCGTTGCGTTGAGGACTTCCTGGTTCTTTGCCGAAATCGTGACCGTTCCGTCCTGCTCGACTTCAACATCGGCGCCTGTCTCTTCGACGATCGATTTGATATTTTTGCCGCCTGTTCCGATGAGGTCTTTGATCTTGTCGACATCGATCTTCATCTGGCAGAGTTTCGGAGCGTTCGGGCTGAGTTCCGGTCTCGGAGCAGCAATCGCCTTTTCCATTTCGCCGATGATGTGCATTCTTCCGACTTTCGCCTGAAGCATAGCACGCTCCATAACTTCTTTCGGCAGACCTTTGATTTTGATATCCATCTGAATTGCCGTGATACCGTCTTTGGAGCCTGCGACTTTGAAATCCATGTCGCCCAAGTGGTCTTCATCGCCCAGAATATCGGAAAGGATGTAGAAATCTTCTCCGTCCTGAATAAGTCCCATTGCGATCCCGGCAACATGCTTTTTAACAGGAACACCCGCATCCATAAGTGCAAGCGATCCCGAGCAGACTGTTGCCTGAGAGGAAGAACCGTTCGATTCCATGATCTCTGAAACGAGTCTGACAGTGTAGGGGAACTCTTCTTTCGGCGGGATTATTGCAGAAAGCGCCCTTTCAGCAAGGTTTCCGTGGCCGAGTTCGCGTCTTCCCGGAGATTTGAGTCTTGCGACTTCGCCGACTGAGAAAGGCGGGAAATTGTAGTGGAGCATGAAGCGTTTGCTCGAACCTTCGGTAACGGTGTCAACTTTCTGCTCGTCTTTGCCGATCCCGAGAGTGAGAACGCCCAGCGACTGAGTTTCGCCGCGTGTGAAAACAGCCGAGCCGTGGGTCATCGGAAGAACGCCGAGATCGATCGTGATCGGTCTGATCGAAGTGAGGTCGCGGCCGTCGATTCTTCTGTTTTCGGTGATTATCTGATGTCTCATCGCATATTTGAGGTAATCGTCGAAGAAGGTTTTCGCGCGGTTGATGACGGTTTGAGGCTCGTCAATGTTCATGAAGTCCGCGCCTTCCTCGATTTTTTTGGTTACTCTTTCGACAAGTTCCGCCTTCGCTTCATCGAGAAGTGCGTATCTTTTGAGCTTTTCGGTCGTCGAAAGGGCTTCCTTGACGATTTCTTCGCAGTTTTCATGGACGAATTTCTCAAGATTTTCGTCTTTTACCCTTGCAACTTCAGCCCTTTTGGTCGGGTTGATCTGTTTTGCAAGCTTGTCCTGCATTTCAAGAAGCGGTTGTATTGCCTGATGACCGAGTTCTATCGCGCGGGTCATATCTTCTTCGCTTACTTCCTTCGATTCGCCTTCGACCATGACGATCGAGTCGTAGTTTCCCGCGACCGTGATATCGATGTCGTAGTCTTCATCGTCGCTGACAGCCGGATTTATCATGAATTCGCCGTTCTTTCTGACGACTCTGCATCCTGCTACCGGACCGTTGAAAGGAATGTCCGAAATCATAAGGGCAGCCGAAGCGGCCGTGATCGACATTACTCTCGGATCGCAGTTCGGGTCGAAACTGAGAAGGTTTACGAGGATCTGCGTCTCGTTTGTGAACCAATCTGCAAACATCGGTCTGAGCGGTCTATCGATAAGACGTGACGTAAGTTTTTCCTGCGTGCTGGGCTGTGATTCTCTCTTCAGGAATCCGCCGGGAAATCTGCCTGCAGCGTAGAATTTTTCGGTGTAGTCAACGGTAAGCGGAAAGAAATCGCTGTCAGCGACCGGATCTCCTTTTGCCGCGACGACTGTTGCAAGAACAACTGTTCCACCGTAATTGCACCATATCGCGCCGTCAGCCTGTTTCGCGTAACGTCCTGTTGTGAGTGATAAATCTTTGCCGTTAAAAACTATAGATTCTTTTACCGGATTCATTTTGCCTCTTTAAAAATTAGATTGTGAATTGAAAAAAACTGGAAACGCGAAAGAAAAATGTTGATTACTTACGCAGACCAAGTTCTTTAATAAGTGCCGTATATCTGTCAAAACTGTTCCCCTTGATGTAGTTGAGAAGTTTCTGTCTTCTGCCAACCATCTTGAGAAGTCCGAGTCTTGAGTGATTGTCTTTCTGGTGTGTTTTAAAATGTTCTGTAAGTTCATTGATTCTAGCGGTGAGAATCGCAACCTGAACCTCAGGCGAACCCGTGTCGCCTTCTTTTGTTGCGAACTGAGCGATAACAGCCGATTTTTTTTCTTTATCAAGCATACCCTAAATCCTCCAATAACAAGGGTCAAAAAAAACGCGGAAAGTATATGGATTGCGAACAAAAAGTCAATAAATTTGTTTTGCCGGGAAAGTTTGTTTTTAAAAAATCAAATGAAATCAATACATTACCTCAGGCATGGCCGATTCTGCAATTCCGACCGGAAAATATTTAAAAAGGTGTCTGGCGGAACTTTCCGAAACGTAAATGTTACGGAAATCGAAAAAGTAGTTGTCTTTCATGCTGCCGAGCATTTTTTCGAGATCCAGTCCTCTGAACTGGTTCCATTCGGTGAGGATCACTAGAGCGTCGCTCTCTTTTGCTGCGTCGTAACTGTCATCGCAGTATGTTAGAGCCTCTTTGAAAGCGGCGAGCCGCCATGCCGACTCCTTCATTCCCTGCGGACAGAAAGCCTTGATTTTTGCTCCCGATTTTATCAGCTCGGGAATTATGTAAAGGCTTGGTGCCTCGCGCATGTCGTCGGTGTCGGGTTTGAACGAAAGCCCTAAAACCGCTATGGTTTTTCCGTGCAGATCGCCCATCGCGGTCTGTATTTTCTCAACCATTTTCGCTTTCTGGATTTCGTTCGCCTTTATTGCCGCCTCAACGACCAGAAAGTCGAGCCCGTTCTTTTTCGCAATAG
This sequence comes from uncultured bacterium, assembly GCA_905233945.1. GTDB lineage: Bacteria > UBP6 > UBA1177 > UBA1177 > UBA1177 > UBA1177. The sequence continues at coordinate 103,693 of CAJOFY010000002.1, forward strand.
ACTCTATCGCCTTCGTGTCTTTCGGGAAACAGCTTCCGCCGTATCCGCAGCCGGCGTGGAGGAATTTCGGGCTGATTCTGCCGTCCATTCCCATCGCTTTTGAAATTTCCTGAATATTTCCGCCGACTTTCTCGGCAAGCAGAGCCATTTCGTTGATGAACGAGATTTTTACGGCGAGAAACGCGTTGCAGGCATATTTTATGATTTCGGCTGTTTCGATGTTCGTTATGATGAAAGGGGTGTTGTTTATGTAGAGCACGCGGTAGACTTTCTTCATAATTTCAGCCGATTTCGCGTTTTCGCAGCCGATTACGATTCTGTCCGGATGGGTAAAATCGTGAATCGACTTGCCCTCGCGCAGAAACTCGGGATTCGAGACAACGTCAAATTCGATTTTCGCTCCGCGCTCTGCAAGTTTTGCCGCCACAGTCTCTTTCACGAGCCTTCCCGTGCCGACAGGAACAGTCGATTTCGTGACAATAACTTTGTATGAATCAATATAATTTCCGATATCAGATGCGGCAGCAAGCACATAAGCCAGATCTGCGCTTCCGTCCTCTTTGGGCGGAGTTCCGACCGCTATGAAAATGACATCATTCCCGCGGACCGTGCTTTCGATATCAGTCGTGAACAAAAGTCTGCGGCTGCGGTGATTTCTCCCCACAATATCCTCAAGCCCCGGCTCATATATCGGAATCTCCCCTTTTTTCAGTTTTTCGATTTTCTCCGCGTTACTGTCCATGCAGGTGACTTCATGGCCGAAATCGGCGAGACACGCACCCGCGACAAGACCGACATAACCGGAACCGATAACACCTATTTTCATTGTTTTTTCCTAATAATTCTCACAATCTTCAGTCAATTCACTATTCGCCCGGTCGCAGTCGATATCCTCCCATGTACCTTGGCATTCGTATTTTTTTCCGTTGTATTCATACCATCTGCCGCCGTTTTCATCTGTGCATACTTGGTAGTCACACGTACTGCCGCTTTCGTATTCGCAATTAGTCTGGCCGCAGGCTTTGTAAACTTCCTCGACAGCCTTGTCGCAGTCAATATCTTCGTGTTTGCCTTCGCATTTGTATTTTTTGTCTTCATACTCGAACCATCCTGTCCCTTTACTCTCATTCGCGCAGAGCATAACTTCTGAACCAGGACACATCAGTTCACCGACGTTCTCGCACTGAACATTTTCATCGCCTCCGCACGAAACAAGCGCGAACGCGCTGAATACGAAAATCACTGCCGCTAAAATTTTTTTCATAGTAAACCCCGCATAAAAGCCGTAAAAACAGAGTATTTTAGCCGAAAAGGAATTTTAGTCCATTTAAAGATGTCAAATGACAGAATTATGAATTCAGAATAAAGGCTTTTTTAGAGTCCCATGCAATCCATAACGATTGTCTGAGCCGCTTCCGAACAGTCAGCAGTTGAACCGCTGCCTTTGCATTCGTACTTTTTGCCGTTGTATTCATACCATACTTTGCCGCCTTCTTTAGCACAAGCCTTGTAATTGCAGTCAGCATCGCCGCTGTCTTCGCAGTGAGTCGAACCTCCGTCGCTGCCGCCGCATGAAACGAGTGCAAATACGCTAAGTACAAAAATCATTGTTGCAAAAAACTTCTTCATAACAAACCTCCAAATTAAAAATTGCAAAAAACGAAGTATTTTAGCGAAAAAATGATTGAAATCAATTTTTCTATTTTTCGTAATAAAGTTTGAAAGTTTTAGTGAAATCAGTGAGTTCATTTTTTAATTCGGTGTTGGCTTCCGCGATGTTGGAAATGGTTTTTTTCATGTCGTTTCTTTCCGAAACCATTTTAGCCGCCCATCTGGTGTACATTTTTTCAAGCGACGAAACCGAGGTCGCGAGGTAAAGCAGTTTTCCGTATTCGGTGCCGTAAATCCTGCCGATAAAGTCCTCCAAATTAGCGGCAGACTTTTTCTGGACAAGAAGCTGCTCGAATTCCTGCGCGATTATGAGTTTTATCGATTCGCCGTTCGCCATATTCACGAGTCCGCAGCTTTTTTCGATGCTTTCCTGAAGAAAATTAAGGAGATATTCTGCGTTGGCAAAAACGTTTGTCGCCACGTTTTTGTGTTCCAGAGCCTTTTTGTGAAGCCCCGAAACTGCATTCGCAAGCGCCTTGTTCTTCTGCGGAAGCTCCTGGCACTGTTTTTTCGCATCGGCCAGAATTATAACCGACTGGTTATAGAGCTGCGCTGCAAAAACCTGCGCTTCATCCTGCTGCGCGCTTAAAAAACCGAAAATTAAAATGATGAGAGCAAAAACTATTTTTTTCATCGGTTATTTCAGTGATGCCGAAATTTCAAAACGGTAAGCCCTGAAAGCGGAAAATTCGTTTATCGGATAGTCGTCATCTATGTATCTGTCCAGTTTTATTCTGTTTTTCTCAGAATTATCCTTAGGGTCGATTTCAACTATGAAAGCTCCCGTCGGACCGTCGCCGTATGCGCTTCTGAACATTTCCGGAATGAAGGATGAACCGAGAGAGCCAGAAGTTATGAGGCGGTTGCCGTTTTCAAGCTCGTTTGCTCCGCTTACGATGAGACTCATCGAATACCACATCGGGTCGTCGTTCAGGACATATTCCCAGATCTGCTGGATCGTTCCGCCGTAGCCGTCCTTGTCGGGAGTGATTTTGTATTCGACGACACGGCTGTAGTGATTCTGTGAAATCGGCGGAAATTCAAAATTTCTTGCCAGACCGTTGTCGAAAAGCATCAGGTTTCCGTTTTTGAGTATCGTCGGGTTGTGAGCGCGGAAAGGCCATGAGAAATCTTCGTGCGGCTCCAACCCCTGTTTAACCGACAAGTCTTCGATTTCATTTCCGTTTTTATCAAGCGGAGTAAGGAAGAACTCGGGGTATTTGAACTCGAATTTGTCATAATCTTTGTAGCGAATTCCGTTGATCGGAGTTCTTTCGTTGACATATTTTTCGCCCGCTACGATTTTGCCGTCATCGTTTTTCTGCGAGTAGTCGCCGACCCAGGTCAGCTGATTCGCAGGATCGTATTTTTCAGTGAAGGAATCGCTTTTTCCGTCACCGTCGGCATCATCGATAAGGCCGAAAAGATGCGGCGCGAGGTACCATTTCAAGTATCCTGCGTGGTTGAGTTTCACTATTCCGGCAGTCTGGGAACCGACAATTATCGACTCATCGGACTCGTCGTAAAAAATCGCGTTATGGTGGAGCGGATTGTTCGTCTGTCCCGGGATTTCGGTGCTTGTCGGCTGCATATCCATGAAAAGATCGGCAAGATCCGGCAGAGTATCGTTGAGATTCCAGACGCGGCGCAGCTGAGGATTTGCGGGATCAGCAGGATTGATTTCGATGACTCTGTCCTCGATATATTCGCTTCCCGCCTTGTCGACACCGAGAAGGTAGTTGCCGTCGGGCTTGATGAAAACTTCGTGATGGACGTTTTTGTATTCAAGCGGCGCGACATCGATATCCTCAAGAACGTAGCCCATAAAGTCGTATTTCGTGACGTGGGTTTCCCCTTCTCCGCCTCCGCAATAAAACGTGTCGTCTTTTATAACTATCGGAAAACATACAGGAAACGGCAGATCAGAGTACCAGCGGACACGCCCGAGCTCGTCGAGCGCGATTCCGTTCATTTCGGTTCTCGAACGGGGAGTTCTGAGCCAGTTGACCATCGTCCAGCCCGAATTTATCGTTCCTGTCATCGTTATTGCCGGAAAATCTTTCGGAAGCTCGCCGGTTTTGAGAGTGAAAGTCTTTTCGTCAACCGTTTTTCCGCTTTCATCCGCTGCCGTGACAGTAACCTTGTTGCCGTAAGCCGGGAAAAGCCCGAGAACCGGGATTTTCACAGTTTCCGCAGCATCGCCTGCAACAGTGTATTCACGCGCAAAAGGCTCCCTGCCGGCTTCCTTGTCGGCGACTTTGACCGAAACTTTAGAAATTCCGGCAGATTTCATCGGAATTTCGGCACTGAGCGGAATATTTCCCGAAGGATTCATCTTAGGCGCAGAGAAAACAGAACCGGTAAGATCGATGTCGCCCGCATCATCTTCTTCCACGTCGGCATCACTTTGTTCAGTGTCGCCGTCGTCATTATTGCTGTTGTCTGAATCGTTTGCCGGTTTAGAACTTCCGCCGCAGGAAACAAGCATTAAAAAAACAAACACTATCGTTGTAAAAACAAAAAATCTTTTCATCTTAACCTCTTTAAAAATCAAAAAGCGAAAAATTATAAGAAAAAATGAAAAAAAAACAAGATTAATGCTGGGATGGCAGGGAGTTTAGGGAATTTAAGGATAGTAGGGAATTTAGGGTGTCTAGGGTATTTAGGGAGTTTTTCCTAGATTCCCTCGTCGGTTCCTGAGCCTGTCGAAGCCCTACCTCACGCAGCGGACGTAACGGGAATCTTTTTTAGTTTTATCGCTTGCACCGAAATGACCGGTTGAAAAGTTTATATACAGAGCTGCACTGATATCGGTCATTGAAACGGAAGAAGTCCAGAACGGCATTTTAGCAACATCAGGAAGATCTGATGCCGGAGAAGATTTGTCGTCGTTGATGAGAGAGAAAAGCTCGTTTTTATTCGGGAGACGCCAGTCACTGTAACCGGCATAAGTCAGATTTTCGCAGTAATCAAGCGCTTCCTGCCATGTTATATAACCAAGACCTCGGATTCCCTGCCAGATAAGACCGCTTGTCGTATCGGTAATTATGGTATCTTCGCCTACTGTTGATACAACAAGAGCAGCTTCTGGCGGTTCTTCACCTATGACACAGCGGTAATATTTCTTTTTGCTTTTGTTGGCTACACCTGATGATCCTGTCGAAAAATCTATATACCACATACTTTCGGAAGATGCAGATGATTTTGAGGTCCAGAATTCTCCGGTGCCTGTGAAATAATCGGTGTCTGTTACCGGATTTGTTCTGCTGTTGTCAGTAATTGTGTAGAGTTCCTTTCTGGTCGGGAGTCTCCAGCCGGTTTTCCCTGCGTAATTCGAGCCGCGGCACTCACTGTCTGCAGTATCCCATGCAGAAGTTGCAGTTTTTATGGTCTGCTGCCACTCAAGCCCCGTGTTGCTGTCAATAACTGTTTTTTCGTTTTCAACCGTGCTGTCGATCACGAATTTTTTCGGAGCACAGAAACCGAAAGCTGCATACTGCGAATCCTGGCCGAAGAACTCTTCTCCTTTCGCCGGACAAATTATTTCTTCCGAATTGTTGTAGCACTTCTCCTGACCGGTACAGATTCTGGCTAAACTGACTTGGGCACACTCGGAAGTTCTGCTATCCCAGACGTATCCGTTTTCGCAGCCGCAGGAATATTTGTTCCATGCGGAAGCAATACATTCGTATGTCGAATTTTCAACACCTGCACACGGATTTGGATCAGCCTCACACGGGCTTGTGCACTCTTTTCCGTTCCAGAACTTGTTTTCTCCGCACGGATTTACGCACTCTCTTCCGTTCCAGATCCCATTGCCGCCGTTGCAGGTATCCGAACGGACACAACGGACAGAGTCTTCATAAGACGGGGAAGCTCCTGAAACTCCGCCGTCAGAGAAGTTGATACTCCATGCATGGTTTGAGTAAAGGCGCGTGGAAGATGACCAGAAATAGAGCGAATATCCGTAAGGAATAACTTCCGGGAAGTGTGTCGCCGGATTGTAGCTGTTCATATCGATTAATGAAGCAAGCTCGTTTCTGTTGGGCAGTCTCCAGTCGCTGAAACCGGCGTAAGTCAGTTCTTCACAGTATTTGAGGGCATCCTGCCATATCTTTTTATTTGCATCATCGTATATATCGTATGAGTCAGAACTTCTTTGCCAGATAAGCCCTGTCGTCCTGTCGGTAACGATGTCTTCTGTGCCGACAGTTGTGATGACAAGATTTTCATCTGTTACATACGGCAGTTCTATTCCTCTGACACAGCGGACATACTGATTTTTGCTGGTTTTAGCTGAATCGCTGACAACTCCTGTGGTTCCGAATCTGACACGCCATGCCTTATCATTATAGGTGTCCGAAGACCAGACATCATTCGTTACCATAAAATAATCAGTATTCATTGCAGGATTTGATCTGCCTATGTCAACGATGGTCTGAAGCTCATTCACGCTCGGAAGCCTCCAGCCGCTTTTCCCTGCGTAGGAAGTGAGTCCGGTGCAGTAGTCATTTGCGCTATCCCATGAGTCGGCTGAAACAGCAGTCCGCTGCCACTCAAGACCGGTATTGTTGTCAAAGACGGTCTCTTCGTTTTCTACATCGTTTCTAATTGTAAAACTTTGCGGAATACAGAAATTTGCAGCCGCATAGTATGCATCCTGACCGAAGAGATCTTCACCGAGTGCAGGACAGTCAGTCTCTTCATGTGAATTGTCGTAGCACTTTGTCTGACCGGTGCAGATGTTTCCTAAAGGCAGAGGTTTGTTGCAGCGGTGATCGTGCCAGAAATAGCCGTCAACGCAGCCGCATACATATTCGTTCCACGCTGAAGCAGAGCAGGTTTCTGTTGAATTTGCAATGTCGCACGGATTGAAATCACAGGGATTCTGCAGACATTCAGAATCGTGATAGAAATAGTTGTCAACACATTTGTATCTGCACTCGCTTCCGCTCGGAGTTTCATTGTATTCCGCGTTTTCAGAGGGCCACCACATTTCACCGTTCCAAGTCTGGTTGATCTTGAAAACTGAGTTCCATTCCGCGTTTGCCGGAAGACCGGAGCATGCAACATTTTCTTTTGTATCGGCAACACACAAATTATTTTTCCAGGTATAGTTCGTGTCGCATTTAAAGGAGCAGCGGTTGATGTTTTCGTCTTCACTGAACTGCATCTCGTTCGCTCTCGGCATCCAGTCGCCGTCACCCAGACTCCATTCCTGCACAATCTGAGAAACTGTCCAGACTGCGTGTCCCGGAAGGGTTCCGGTGCATTGCGCGATTTTCTTGTCAAGCATACACTTCAGCAGATCGTAATCCCAAGTATAGTGATCTCTGCATTTGAAGCGGCATTCGGTTGTGCTCGGAGTTTCATTGTATTCCGGAACAGTTGACGGATACCAGTTGCCTTTTCCGTCAGGATACTGCGTGATTGTTCCGACTGTGTTCCAGACTGCATTGTCAGGCAGAGTGTTGTCGCAGCCTTTGGTTATTTCATCATGAAGAACGCATTTCGCAAGAGAGCTGTTCCATTCGAAGTTCGTGTAGCATACGCATGAATAGCCGTTTCCGTCTTCTTCCGCAGTGCAGACGCCTGTCGAATTGACTGTGTTCCTGCACGGATCGAATTTGCACGGATCGGCGCAGTCGTCTCCGAAGCATGCCGAATCGTTTCTTACGCAGAGAACGTATTTTGTTTCGGATTTGCTGTCGGCACTGATTTTGCCGCTTTCAAAATCGACCGGCCATGCCTTTGCAGGCTCGCTCGTCGAAGTCGTTGAAGTCCAGAACTCTTTCGCCGCAATGCCGGGGAAAGCGCTCATCACGCCGCTGTTTTCAGTGTAATCGACAAGCGATGCGAGCTCGTTTCTGTTCGGAAGTCTCCAGTCGGTCTGACCGCCTGCAATGCTGTTTTCGCAGTGGGAAAGGGCTTCCTGCCACGTTTTTGAGGAAGTGTAGTTTTTAAGCCACATAAGTCCGCTTTCTGTATCCTTGACTGTTTCGTCAGCCGTATCGTCAAAACGCTCGGAAGCCGTGTCGCTCTCTTTTACGCGGATGCAGAGAACATAGTTCGATTCCGAGTCAGCGACACTTTCAAGTGCTCCGTCTGCCGTAACGATCCATGCGTTTCCGGGATTCTTAGCATCTTCTGCTGCCCATAAAGCTGCTTGAGCTGTGAAGAAATTCGTGTCAAGTGCCGGATTGAATTTATTGCTGTCTATGATAGTGAGAAGTTCCTGCGGTTTCGGGATCCTCCAGCTTGCCGAGGAACCGCTTCCAATATTGAGATCCGAGCAGTATTTATCAGCCTGAGTCCACGTCATTGCGCTTGTTGAAGCCTTTTTCTGCCACTCGTAGTGGGTGAAACTGTCAACAACTGTATCTTCGGAGATTTCAAAGCTGTGAGCCGTGCAGTAGCCGAGTTTTGCATACTGCGCATCCTGCCCGAAGAAAGATGTTCCGTAAGCGGGACATTCATTTGTCGCCGAAGTGTTATTGAAGCATTTTGTCTCGCCCGTGCAGATGTTGGCAAGTGAAAGCGGATCCGGGAGACATTCATTTGTATTTTCATTCCACTTGTAGCCTTTCTTGCACGAGAAAACGCACTCTTCGCGCGTCAGACCGTATCTTGCCGCAGGTTCCGGAGTTTCGGGCATCCATTTCGAGCCGTTGTAAGTCTGGCTGAATTTGCCGTTTCCATCGTTCCAGAGGGCGTTTTCGGGAAGTGTTCCGCATGAAGCTGTCTTTCTTGAACAGTTTTCTTTCGTGATCCAGTCTGAGCAGTTAGACGCGCACGGAGCCATACCGCTGGACGAGCCGAAACCTGAGATTTCTGAGCATGCTTTCGAGCCGCCGTCGCACCCTTCGCCGTTATCGATAACGCCGTCGCCGCAGACTGACGCTTTTCCGCACTGTGACTTGTCGAAAGTGCAGGTCGTTTTATTGCATGCCGCCTTCTTGTCGGGGTTTGTCGCCGCAGGATAGATGTCGCCGCATCTGACTTCGAGATTTGAGCCTGAAACTGAAGGTTCGCACTCTTCAGCGGAATCGACTATGCCGTTTCCGCATGCGTTTTTCGCAACGACCGTGATTTCCTTCGTGTTGTTTCCTGCATAAACCGTGACCGCTTCGAGATAGTCATACATCTCTTCTCCGACTGCAAGAAGAGTGTATCTACCTGAATTTATTCTGATATTAAGTTTTTCATAAGAATCGCTTACGAATTTCGTCGATTCGTTTGCAACAAGCTGCATTTCCTTGTCATAAATCTGGATATAGACTCTGGACGGGTGTTTTTCAGTATTGATTTTGACCTGAAGCTCGAGATTTGCGTCCCCATTGCCCGAAACCTCCTTGTCAAGCCTGATTTCAACGCTGAAATCGGCTCCTGCCGAAACGTTTACAGCGGCATTTTTCGCGTAGAATCCGTCAGCAAAAGCGTCGATCGTGTATGAAGCAGGAGCAAGTCCCGAAATCTTTACTTTACCTGTGGAATCTGGGTAAAGAGCCTTGTTGCCGGGATTCAGGATCATGCCAGGATTTGCCGTAAGCGGAATCGCGTGGCTTTCCGAATCGTAAAGGAAAACGGTGAGAGTTGCCGAAACAGGCTTCGTCTCTACTCCGTCAGAATCACTGTTCGCAAGAAATTCGTAAACTTTCTGCGTCGAATATGTTTTTCCTGAAATCTTCGATGTCGCGACAACCGTGACTTTGCCAGTGACGCTCCCGAGTTCGTCAACGTTTTCGCTGCCGAGAAGTTCTTTAAGCGGTTTGAGACCCGCTTCGATCGTGCCGGGAGCAAGAACTATCGATTTTTCCTTGAGTTCCCCTTTCGGCTTGTAGTAGGTTCTAGTGTTTTCAGTTACTCTGTCGAAAGCATGAGCTTCGATTTTAACAAGAACTTTTTCAACTTCAGCGGAAGCTGCGGCTTTGAGATAGATTTTGTCGGTGAGTGCGCTTACTTTTGAAATGTATGGCTTTGTCTCAAGGTCGGCACCTTCAAGCACCTGAACCGTGTGAGCCGAAGCGTCGAAAGTGTCAACAATGGTGACTGCATTCGCGTTGCGGTTGATTCCGTCAAAAACAAGGTAAGCAGTTTCCAGCAGCTTTTCGTTCAGGCTTTCAAGTTCGCTTCCACCATAGAAAACTGTGCCGGCGTAACGCAGAGCAAGATACAATGTTCTGAAAAGACTGAGTTTTTCGGAATCGCTGAGACGCGTGTTGAAGGGCATGAAGAACTTTGTGAAAATCTCATTTGCCGCTGCAACCGTGATTTCGACTCCGTCCGCCGTGACGTGTCCCGCTTCATTTACTGCATAAACTTTGCTGCACTCTGCCAGTTTTGTTTCGGGGTTGAACCACGCGCAGACAAGCTGGTCAGCCGTGAGAGCTGTGGAAACACCGCTGAAATCAGGTCCTTTTGAAGAAGTCGTGATGTAGTTTGCAAAAATCATCATCTCTTTCTTTGTCGCGGCATATTTATTTGACTCATCTGTTTTTCCGGTGAGCGCCTTTTTAGCTTCCGCTGAATAATCTTCAGGAATTACTCCGCTGTAAGTCAGAGGAATCATTGAAGAATCAAACATGTCAGCAAGAGTTGCGCTCCTGTTGTATGAAGTTGTCGCGGTATAAAGCGCCGCAATCGCACTCCTGAGATCAAGACCGTTTTTGACCGCAGCAACTGCTCCGCCGGCTTTCTTCGTTTTCATTCTGTTGTAGAATTCCGAAACAAAGAAAAGGTTTTCGAAAAGGTTGAGGTTGCGCTGGTAACCTGTCTCTCTGTTCATAAGCTCGTCAAGATCCGCGCCGAGATCTGCAAGTTTGCTGCAGGTGAGATAGGAGAGAAGCTCCTCTTTGTCGGCACTATCGGCTTTGTATTTTTCAACACCTTTTTTAATAAACTCAACCGGCGAATAGCCTTGATAGAATGAGCCGTCGCACCATCTTGAAACTATTGCTTCGACCGGAACTGCAAGGGATGTAGAATCAAGTGTGAAATCGGAGAAATGGCCGGTTTTTGCAATCATGACGCTTGAACTTGTCCCGAGCATGATAGGATCACCTGAAGCCGTGCTCATAATCGGGTCGCCTGAAGCTGAAGTCATTATCGGATCGCCCGAAGAAGCCGACATTATCGGATCACCTGAAGAAGAGTTCATAATCGGGTCTCCTGAAGCTGATGTCATAATGGGATCACCGCTTGCTGAGCGGGCAATCTGCATGATCGGGTCGCCTGAAGCAGAGAACATTATCGGATCGCCGCTTGCCTCAAGCATGATCGGGTCGCCCGAAGCCGAATCAAGGACATCGTTGGCGTTTCCGCTGCTTCTCTTAGCCGAAAGCATGATCGGGTCGCCGCCGAAAACAGTCCCAAGTTCATATATGAAATAGAGCGAATCACCTGTGAAAGTAGTTCCCTCAGGACCGAATTCTATTCTGGAGATCCTGCTTCCGTCACCGGTTCTGATAACCTTGTAAGTCAGCTTTGTTACAGGCGAATTTCCGTTTGTAATGATCGTATTTTTGGGAATTACCGCATAAATTCCGTGGTCGATGTAGTGCGAAACGTCTTTTGTCATGTCGCTTACGTCGATTGTGCCCGAAACATCTTCAAGAAGATAGAGGACAGTCGCCGAATCTTCCGAAATCATGATCGGATCGCCGCTCATTATGGGATCACCGCTCATGATCGGGTCGCCGCTGTCGCTGACAAGTTTCGTGCGGACAACGTATTCACCCGGATTTGTTGAAGAAATCTTGAACTCAGCCTTATTGTCGGTTTTGTTCATCGCAGCCCATGAAATCGAAAATCCGGGGGCGATTTTTGTGCTGCCCCCCTCGATTGCAAAAGGAACTTCGTTGTTTGCCGGATTTTCTTTATCGATTACGACCTCTTTTTTGGCCGCCAGAATTTTGAAACCGTTGAAAAATTTACGGAATTCAAGGCTTCCGTTCACATCGGCAGCGATTTTTTCAGAAATATTCTTGCTGTCTGTTGAATTCAAATAGGAGGAGAGAAGTTTTTTGCCTTCCGAAATGCCGGAAAGTTTTGAATAGTCGAGCTCACCCAGCCATTCGCCGGTTCCGAGTTTCGCGTAAGCACGGATTTTTGTTTCGCTTTTCCGCAGGTCGGAACATGCCGGATCAAGAAGAAGGACTGCGTTCGTGATTTCGGAAATATTGGCAACATGGTCACTCAGACCTTTGAAACAGCTTGTGAAACCGTTTGCCGTTACACAGTAGCTTTTTGTTGAGGAAATATCGGCATTGAAGGAGTATTTTCCGTCAGAATCTGTAGAAGCAGAAGCCAGAACATCGGTTTTGCCGCATTCGACAAGAGCAACCTCACGATTTGAAACCTCACTTCCGATCTGATAAGTTCCTGAAATCAGATGGTTTTCCGTTTCTTCAACTTCACCAGAATCAACGTCGACATCGGGAACCGTGTCACCGTCATCATCCGCACCCGGAGTAGCGGAATCTTCGTCAACATCGGTGTCGGTAATCATGTCACCGTCAGAATCAGGAATCTCGTTTTCACCGCCTTTCTTCTTGCCCTTGCTGCACGAAACAGCAAAAATCATGCAGAAAACTGCGAGAACAACAAAAAACTTCTTCATGGGAATCTCCTATTAAAACAAATACAATTCAAAAAAAGCACAATATTTTAGAAAAAACGTGGAAAAACTCAAGATTTGTTGCAGAGAAGCATCTTTCTGCTAAAATCGGCAGTCTTTTGATTGGAGGAAACATGGAAAGCGCGGAACTTCAGCAGATTTTAAACAACGTAAAAAACAATATCGCAAAACTTGTAAAAGGGCACGATTCAGTCATCACAAAAACGGTCTGTGCCTTCTTTTCAGGCGGACATCTGCTGCTCGAGGATGTTCCGGGAACAGGTAAAACAACGCTGGCGAAAGCTCTCGCGAAGTCACTCGGAATGAAATTCAACCGCATCCAGTTTACTCCAGATTTAATGCCGTCCGACATTACAGGCGTCTCGATTTACAGCCCGAAAACTTCCGCGTTTGAGTTCAAAAAAGGGCCTGTTTTTGCCAACATAATCCTTGCCGACGAAATCAACCGCGCCTCTCCGAGAACGCAGTCTGCTCTTCTCGAGGCGATGGGCGAAGGTCAGGTTAGCACCGATGCCGGGCAGTTTGTCCTCGAAAAGCCGTTTTTCGTCATCGCGACGCAGAACAATATCGAATCGAAAGGCACTTACACGCTGCCTGAGTCACAAATGGATCGTTTCGCGATGAAACTTTCGCTGGGTTATGTCTCAGCCGAGGCCGAAATGGAGATTTTAAACGGGCGAGGTTTTGTTTCAGAGCTTGAAAATCTTGAAGCGGCAGTCTCTTTTGACAAGGCGTGCGAAGCAATCCGCGCTGTCGAAGAAATCAAAGTGAGCGACGAACTTAAATATTTCATAATAAAATTAGTCGATTCCACGCGCAGCGCCCAGAACGTAAAACTCGGCGCAAGCCCGAGAGCTGCACTTTCGCTGATGAAAGCCGCTCAGTCAACAGCAGCATTCGACGGACGCAGTTTTGTGATTCCCGACGACATTCTCTCGAACGCAGTCCAGGTCCTTGCCCACAGGATAATTCTCGACAATTCCTCTTTTATTTCAGGAAAATCCAAAGAAAGTGTAATAACTTCGATTCTTGAAAACACTAAAGTGCCAGTGTAAAATCACAAAAGAGTCTATTTTCCCCCTACCACATCTTTTCTGTATTCTTTGAGGGCATTTGTCACCAGAGAATCAAGGTTGAGATATTTTTTGAGGAATGACGGATTAAAATCGGCATTCATGCCCAAAAGGTCATAGATTACAAGCACTTGCCCGTCTGCGTCAGTACCTGCGCCGATTCCGATCGTGGGGATTTTTAATTTTTTGGTGATTTCAGCTGCAAGAGTTTCGGGAATTCCTTCCAAAACTATCATGTCGGCACCTGCTTTTTCGACTTCAATAGCCGATTCCATGATGAAACTGCGTTCTTCCTTTGTTTTGCCTCGTTTAACAAAACCACCGAATTTATTGACGAACTGAGGTGTCAAACCGACATGGGCTACGACCGGGATCCCGAAATTTGAAAGAGCTGAAATCAAAGGTGCAACTTCGCGGCCTCCTTCAAGTTTGACCGCTTCAGCGCCGGCTCTCACAAGTTTTACGGCACTTTCGATCCCTTTTTCAACTGAAGGCTGATAACTTCCGAAAGGCATATCGGCAATCAGGAAAGGATCAGCAGCCCCTCTTTTGACTGCGCTGACATGGTGTGCGACCTCTTCGACCGAAACGTTGAGAGTGTTTTCCTCGCCTTTTATAACCATGCCGAGGCTGTCGCCGACAAGAATCGAATCGATCCCGGCTTTTTCGACGAGACGAGCGAAAGATGCGTCATAGCAGGTCACCATCGAAATTTTTTCAGTTCCTTTCATGCTTTTGAGTTTTGGAAGAGTGACTTTCATCATTTTTTTCTCCCGATTTCATCGTTAATTTTCAGAATTGTCTCCCAGTCAAGTTCCTCGGCGCGCTTCGAAGCGATCCCGAATTTATCCAAAACAGCTGTATTTATTGAATTTATCTTAAAAACATTCTGCAGAGTCTTTCGCCTGTTCGAAAAAAGAATCCGCACCGTGTCGGCAAAAGCGGAAAGCTCGTTTTTCGCCAAATCATGCCTTTCGAAAGTTACTTTCAAAACCGCGCTTTCGACTTTCGGAGCGGGATAAAAATCCTCGGCATGAACGGTAAATTCATATTCCGCATGTCCGAGAAGACGAATCAAAGCGGCAACCGGCCCGAAATCGCGGGTTCCCGGCAAAGCGGCGAATTTCTGCGCGACTTCCTTCTGCAGAAGAAAAACCGCGCCGTCAAGATAGCGGCTTTCAAAGCAGGTATTCATCATGATGAGAGAACTTACCTGATACGGCAGATTTCCGAAGACAAAACCCCTAACATCTTTATAATATTCAGAAAAATCTATTTTTGAGCCATCTTTGCACGCAATTTTGGCTTTGTCCGAAAAACGGCTTTCGAGAATTTTCAGCATGTTTTCGTCAAGATCGACAACTGTGAAAGGATCCAGCCCTTTTTCGACTGCTTTTTCGGTGAGCGAGCCGAGTCCGCCGCCGATCTCGACATAAAAACCTTTGTTTACCGGCACCAGATCAATGATTCGATGAAGAACATCGTCATTGAACAAAAAATTCTGTGAAAACTTCCTGTCGGCATGAAGAGAAGCTTTCGCGAGATATTTTTTAATTTCAGCCAGATTCAAAGCGGCACCTGCAAATAAAAATGGCTGCCCGAAAGCAGCCATAAAAAATCAAAACAAAAACAAGAAAAACTAAGCGTTTGCTTCTTCAGCTTTCGGCTCTGCCGGAGCTTCGGCGACAGGTGCTTCCGGAGCCTTTGTCTCAGCCTTCGGAGCTGCTTTCTTAGCTTTTTTCTTTACCGACTCGTCTGCGCCAAGGTATTCGATAAGCGCTGTAGGAGCCGCGTCGCCTCTGCGGAATCCGAGTTTGATTATTCTCGTGTAACCACCTTCTCTGTTGGCAAATCTCGGTCCGAGTTCCTTCAAAAGTTTTGTTATAACTTCTTCTCTGTCCGATTTAACCAGTTTCGAAAGCTGGGTAATCGAAGCTGTCGTATTCTTCTTTGCAAGAGTGATCGCCTTGTCAGCTACTTTCTGGAGCTCTTTCGCTCTGATCAAAGTTGTCTGAATACGTTCACTTTTCACCAGTGAATTCAGCAAGTTACAAAGCATAGCCTCGCGATGCGAGCTATTTCTGTTCAATTTTCTTCCTGCTCTTTTATGTCTCATTGTTTGCTCCCTGCGTTCTTTTCTATTTGTTCAATAATTCTGGCATCCGGGAAATTTTCGATTTCCATTCCAAAATGCAATCCCATCTTCATCAAAAGAACTTTTATCTCGTTGAGAGATTTTCTTCCGAAATTCTTTGTCTTCAGCATATCGGCCTCTGTCTTGGTAACAAGTTCGCCGATATACTTGATTTCCGCGTTTTTAAGGCAGTTGTTCGATCTGACACTGAGGTCAAGGTCGTCAATAGTCTTGTAAAGGTTCATATTAACTTCGCCGGTAACATCGGAAGAATTAAGCTCATCCACTTCTTCGACTGCAAAACTGATGAAGAACTTCGTGTGTTCTCTCAAAATCATAGCCGCATAAGCCAAAGCATCGCGGGGAGTGAGTGAACCGTCAGTTTCCAGATCAAAAGTCAGTTTGTCAAACTCAAAACTGTTTTTAACTCTTGCATTGGAAACTTTGTAGTTTGCCCTGACAACCGGAGAGAAAAAAGAATCTATCGGAATATATCCTTCGCTGAATATATCCTGATTATGCGCTTCGGACGGAACATAGCCTCTGCCGATTCCGACAAGGAGCTCCATTTCGAAATCAACGCCTTCGTCCATTTCGAAAAGAGGAAGATCTTTGTTGAGAATCGTAAGACCTGCTGTTTCCTGAATATCCCCCGCTGTTACAGTTCCTTTGCCGCTTTTCTTGAGGACAAGATAGTGAAGTTTGTCTTCATGTGCGACAAAACGGATCTGTTTGATGTTGAGGATAATGTCGATAACATCTTCTTTTATTCCGGGAATTGTTGCAAACTCGTGCTCGACACCTTTGATTTTAACGCCGATAACGGCAGCTCCGCGAAGACTGGAAATAAGGATTCTGCGAAGCGCGTTGCCCAAAGTTATGCCGTATCCTTTCATAAGCGGTTCGCAGATGAAGCGGCAGTAATTCGGCCCCTGCTCTCCGATTTTGACCTCTTTCGGCATAATCAATGTTTTCCAATTGGCTCGAAACATCAGAATCCCTCCATTACTTAGAGTAAAGCTCAACTATGAGATTTTCCTTGATATCCTGCGGTAAATCTTCTCTTTCGGGAAGGCGGATAACTTTTCCCTTCATTTCGTCTTTATTCAGTTCCAACCATGCCGGAGTCGCGATTCTTGCAGCGATGTTCTCGTCAGCCATGATCTCTTTGAATATCTTAGCGTCCCTGCTTCCTTCCTTAACTGCAACAACATCTCCTTCCTTTACGATGAAGGACGGAATGTCTGTGCCTTTTCCGTTGACAGAAAAATGTCTGTGGTTGATAAGCTGTCTTGCCTGAGCTCTGCTGTTCGCGAAACCAAGGCGGTAAACAACGTTGTCAAGTCTGCATTCAAGCATCCTGAGCAAGTTTTCACCGGTTGCGCCTTTCTTAAGATCAGCTCTCTTGTAGAAAATGCTGAACTGTCTTTCAAGCATACCGTACATTGCTTTTGTTTTCTGCTTTTCACGAAGCTGGATTTTGTACTCCGTTACTCTTTTTTTCTCACGGCCATGGAGACCGGGCGAATAAGGTTTTCTGTCGAACGAGCATTTGTCGGAATTGCAGCGCTCGCCTTTAAGAAAAAGTTTTACACCTTCTCTTCTGCAAATTTTGCATTTTGCTTCTTTGTTCTTAGCCAAAGCTTCCTCCTTTTAAGCTAAAAGTTTACACTAAACAACGAATTAAACTCTTCTTTTCTTTTTAGGACGACAACCGTTGTGCGGTATCGGAGTGATATCTCTAAGAAGTGTTACGTTGTAACCGATATTTGCGAATCCTCTGATCGCAGCTTCTCTTCCGCTTCCCGGACCTTTTACGAAAACGCTCAAAGTCTTGAGACCGTATTCCTGAGCCTTTTTGCCGGCATCTTCAGCAGCCATCTGAGCAGCGTAGGGAGTGCTCTTCTTGCTGCCGCGGAATCCTTTGAGACCTGCGCTCGACCATGACAGAACGTTGCCGCTTACATCAGTGATTGTAACAATCGTGTTGTTGAAACTGCACTGAATATAGGCAAGTCCGGTCTGAATATTCTTTTTAACTCTTTTCTTTTTTTCAGGTGCCATACTCTCTCTCCTTCAACTATTATTTTTTCTTTTTCATAAGATTGCGTCTCGGGCCCTTTCTCGTTCTTGCATTGGTGCGCGTACGCTGACCTCTGCACGGAAGGCCTCTTCTGTGTCTGCGGCCTCTGTAGCTGCCGAGATCCATCAATCTTTTGATGTTCATAATAGTTTCTTTTCTAAGATCACCTTCGACCGTGTATTTCTGATCGATAATGGCTCTGATCTTGATAGCCATCGGCTCATCGACATCATCACTTTTTATATTTCTGTCAATGCCGGCTTCATCAAGTATTTTCTGAGCACTCGTTCTGCCTATGCCGTATACATAAGTCAGGGCGATTTCCATTCTCTTCTTCCTCGGAAGATCAATTCCTGCAATACGAACCAAGTGTCACCTCCTCTTTTTTCGCGACAACTATATTAACCTTGTTTTTGTTTATGCTTAGGGTTCTCGCATATAACTCTGAGAATACCTTTTCTCTTAACGATTTTGCATTTTGAGCATATCTTTTTTACCGAAGCTCTTACTTTCATCTCTCTCTCCTTAATTATTCTGATTAGCGTTGTTAGCGTTATTGCTGCTTTTCATTCTGTGAATGATCCTTCCTCTTGTCAGATCGTAAGGCGAAAGCTCGATCTGCACTTTGTCGCCCGGCAGAATGCGGATGAAATACTTGCGCATTTTTCCCGAAATGTGAGCCAGAACCGAGTGGCCGTTTTCCAAAGCCACTCTGAACATAGCGTTCGGCAGAGTGTCAACTATCGTTCCTTCTACAATGATGCCTTCTTCCTTGTTGCTCATCGGGAAACTATCCTCTTCTGCTTTTTATAAGAGAGCCTTTACCGCCGATGGAGAAACCTTCATAGTTGTTGCTGATGAGGTAACTCTCGATCTGGGAAGCCATATCCATCGCGACACCGACAACAATGAGTATCGAAGTTCCGCCCATGTAGAACGGAAGTCCCATTTTGTTTCTGAGCAGATCCGGCAGCATGCAGACAGCGCAGAGATAAATCGCGCCGCCGAACGTGATTCTCGAAAGGACCGTGTTGATGTATGCAACAGTCTCTTTTCCAGGTCTGATTCCGGGAATGTATCCGCCCTGCTTGTTTATGTTCTCCGCAACATCTTCAGTCTTGAACTGAATGAAAGTATAGAAGAACGCGAAGAAAATTATAAGGGCAAGATAAAGAAGGTTGTAGAGCCATCCGCCCGGATTAAGCCATGCCTGAAGCGATCCCATGCTGAAATTGAAGAAATTGGAAACCGTAGCAGGGAAAACCAGAAGCGCACTCGCGAAAATCGGCGGAATAACGCCGGAAACGTTGATTCTGAGCGGCAGATGAGAATTCTGGATCTGCCTTGCGCCGCCGTTGGATCTTCTCGCATACTGAACCGGAATTCTTCTCTGCGAACTTTCGACAAATACGATTACCGCGAAAGTGACGACCATAACCAGAACGAATATAACGACCTGATGCGGCTGAATCATTCCTTCTTTAAGGTATTTGCCCATATCGAAGAACATTCTCGGGAAACGTGCCACGATCGATGCGAAGATGATGAGTGAAACACCGTTTCCGATACCGCGGTCGGTAATCTGCTCACCGAGCCACATAAGGAAAAGTGTTCCGGCAGTCAGAGTGATGACCGTGAGAATCCTGAAGAACCAGCCCGGATTGTTGACGACAACTTCGCCCGCAGATCCGGTAAGGCTTTCAAGGAACTTCGACATCATGAAGCCCTGAACCAGACACAAAATAACTGTGCCGTATCTCGTCCACTGGGTTATCTTTTTATATCCCTGTTCTCCTTCTTTCTGCCATTCGCCTATCTGCGGAACAATTACCGCAAGAAGCGACATGACGATCGAGGAACTGATGTAGGGCATGATTCCGAGCGCGAATATCGAAAGGTTTTCCAAAGCACCGCCGCCGAACATATTGAACATATTTCGTGGACATGATCTTTTCCATAACCGAACGGTTTACACCGGGTGTTGTTACAAATATGCCGAGTCTGTAGACTCCGAGCATCAGCAGGGTAAAGATAACCTTATCCCTGAGATCCGGAATTCTGAAAATGTTTTTTAACGCCTTACTTAACAAGCTCTATCTCCTCTGCTTTTCCGCCAGCTTTTTCAATAGATTCCTTTGCGCCTTTTGTAAATTTATGAGCTTTGACTGTCAAAGCTTTGCTTCCGAGGTCGAACTGGCCGAAGAATTTGACCATGTCGTCGTTGGCGTGGCAAAGCCCTGCAGCAAGAAGTTTATCGAGCTCGACAACTTCGCCGTTTTCGAACTGATTCAGGTATCTTACATTGATTTCGCAGACTTTTTTAGCGAACTTGTTGAAGAAACCTCTCTTCGGGATTCGTCTGTTGTAAGGCATTGTACCGCCTTCAAAACCTCTTCTGACACCGCCGCCGGAACGTGCTTTCTGACCTTTGTGGCCTCTTCCAGCCGTGCTGCCTGTGCCGCTGCCGTTACCTCTGCCCACTCTCTTCCTGTTTTTCAGGCCTTCGGGTCTTGTAAGTTCATGAAGCTGCATTATGTTACTCCTCTTCTTTCAACTGATAATCTTTAACACCGACATTTCTCTTAGCTTCTACACTTTCGATGCCTTCGACATTCAAAAGAGCGTTAAGAGTTGCCTTAGCCATGTTGTGCGGGTTGTTCGAACCGATACTCTTTGAAAGAATATCCGTAACGCCTGCCGCCTCGAGAACAGCTCTGACCGCAGAACCTGCAATAACGCCGGTACCAGCCGATGCCGGACGAAGGATGACTTTTCCTGCGCCGTATTCACCGACTATTTCGTGAGGAACCGTTCCTCTGAGCAGTTTGATCTGCTGAACATTCTTTTTCGCTCTTGCAACACCTTTTCTGATTGCTTCCGGAACTTCTCTTGCTTTGCCGAGGCCGATGCCGACGGAGCCGTTTCCGTCACCGACAACCATCAATGCCGCGAAGCTGAAATTTTTACCGCCTTTAACAACCTTTGCAACTCTGTTTACATAAACAAGTTTCTCGTTGAGTTCAAGCGACTCCGGATTAACAGGTTTATTCATTTCTTTCATAGCTACTCCTTAGAATTTAAGTCCATTTTCCCTTGCTGCATCGGCGAGAGCCTTTACTCTGCCGTGGAAAGGATAACCGTTTCTGTCAAAAACGACTGCTTCGATACCTTTCGCCTTGCATCTTTCAGCGATAAACTCTCCGATTTTCTTTGCGACAGCCTTTTTATCACCTTCGGGCTTTACAAAGTTTTTCTCATCGGACGAGGAAGCCGCCAGTGTTTTTCCAGCAACATCGTCTATAACCTGTGCATAGATGTGTCTGTTGCTTTTGAAAACAGTAAGTCTCGGACATTCCGGAGTGCCGGAAATTTTCTTTCTGATAGCCGCTTTTCTTCTGATTCTTCTTTCTTTTTTAATATCTGGTCTCATAAATCCCTCCGTAACTACTTGCCTGCAGCCTTACCAGCTTTTCTTCTGATAAACTGATCTTTGTAGAAAATACCTTTACCTTTGTAAGGTTCAACCGGACGGAGTTTTTTGATTTTCGCAGCGAAATCGCCAAGGAGCTCTTTGTCTGCGGATGTAAGGGTTACTTCATTGTTCGTCTTGTTGACTTCGGCAGAAATCCCCTTAGGTAATACCATCTCTACAGGATGAGAAAAACCTAAAGAAAATCCGAGTTTATCACCCTTAAGCTCAAATTTGTATCCGGTACCCTTTACTTCAAGAGTTTTTGAAAAACCGCTGACTACACCGTGAACCATGTTTGCGATGAGAACTCTGGAAAGGCCGTGAAGCGCCTTGCTCTCAGCAGTATCATCGTTTCTTGTAACATGGATTTCGGAACCTTCGACAGCTACATTGATGGAAGGATGAATCGCCTTTTCCAATGTTGCTTTCGGGCCCTGAACCGTCACGACGTTGTCTTTTACGGAGACTTTCACATTGCTGCCGAACGGGATCGGCATTTTTCCTATTCTTGACACTTTAACCCTCCGTTACCATACTCTGCAAATAATTTCACCGCCGACATTGAGTTCTCTCGCCTTCGCGTCGGTCATAACACCTTTCGATGTGGTGACGATCGAAATTCCGAGTCCTTCGCGGACGAAAGGAATCTCTTTAGCCTGTGAGTAAACTCTTCTTCCTGTTGTACTTACTCTTTCAAGATTGGAAATAACGCTTTTGTTGCGATAGTATTTCAAATCAACAGAGATTGTTTTCTTACCGTCAAGTTCATTGACTCTGTAATCATTGATGTAGCCTTCCTCTTTGAGAACTCTCGAAACTTCTTCAAGAATTTTGGAAGAAGGAATGCCCGAAACGGTTTCCTTGCCTGCAAGGATCGCGTTTCTGACTCTGGTAAGATAGTTGGAAACTAAATCATTCATTGCCATAATTTCACCTCTTCAACTACCAGCTTGACTTGGTAACACCGGGGATAAGCCCTTCGTTAGCAAGTTTTCTGAAGCACAATCTGCACATATTAAACTTTCTGAAAACAGCCTTAGGTCTGCCGCAAAGAGGGCAACGAGTATAGGCTCTGACTGCAAATTTCGGTTTTCTTTCCGCTTTCAAGCGAAGACTTTTCTTAGCCAAACTGTCCTCCTACAAATTAACTGTTAAAAGGCATGTTGAACTTCTTGAGAAGAAGTTTTGCATCTTTGTCGTTAGTCGCCGTGGTGACTATCGTGATGTTGAAGCCTTTTGATTTTTCAACTTTATTGAAGTCGATTTCCGGGAAAATGAAGAACTCTTTGATACCGAGCGTGTAATTTCCCCTGCCGTCGAAACCTTTTCCCGAAACACCTTTGAAGTCTTTAACACGCGGAAGCGCGATGTTGATGAGGTGGTCAAGGAAATCGTACATGTTGTCCTTGCGGAGAGTTACCGATGTTCCGATAGGCATACCTTCTCTGAGTTTGAAGGTAGCGATTGATTTTCTCGCCTTGTTGACAACAGGTTTCTGACCTGCGATGGCCGTAAGCTCTTTTACAGCGTCCTCAAGGATCTTTTTGTTAGCGATAGCTTCGCCGAGACCCATGTTGACAACGATTTTCTCGATTTTCGGAACAGCCATAACACCGACATTAAGCTCGTTTTTCAAAGCCGGCTTAATCTCGTTTTCATACAAAGCTCTGAGTCTGCTCTTATACTTTTCACTCATTTTCTTCTCCACTATTCAACGGTTTCGCCGGTTTTCTTGCTGACTCTTACGCGTTTGCCGTCTTCAAGAGTTTTCATTCTGAAAGAAGTAGGCTCTCCGGTCTTCGGATCAATCGCAACAACATTGGAAATGTGGATCGGCATGCTTTTGTCAACAATGCCCGCTTCCTTTGTCGCGGTCTGCTTCTGATGTTTCTTGTAAACGTTTACGCCTTCGACAACAACTTTGTCTTCAGCAACAAGGACTTCCAGAACTTTTCCGGTTTTGCCTTTGTCTTTTCCGGCAATAACCTTTACCATATCATTCTTTTTTATTTTAGCCATTGCAGCACCTCTTATAATACTTCCGGAGCGAGAGAAACTATCTTCATGAAGCCTTTCGCACGGAGTTCTCTGGCAACAGGGCCGAAAACACGTGTTCCGACAGGCTCGTAACTCTCGTCAATCATAACGACAGCGTTGTCGTCAAAACGGATGTAGGAGCCGTCTTCTCTGCGGACTTCCTTGCTCTGACGGACGATAACAGCCTTTTTAACATCGCCTTTTTTGATTTTGCCTTTAGGATCAGCAACTTTTACAGCTACGACGATAACATCGCCTACACCGGCATATCTTATCTTCGAACCGCCGTAAACCTTAACGCACTGAACTTCTTTGGCACCGGAGTTGTCTGCCACGGCCAGTCTTGTCATTTCCTGTATCATGGTCTATCTCCTGCTTTCGCCGATTTTTTCTTTTACAAACCAAGTCTTTCTTTTGCTGATGGGCGCGCACTCCTGAATTCTGACGATATCGCCTTCATGGAACGCATTTTCCTCATCGTGTGCAAGATATTTCTTGCGTGCGGTGACAACCTTCTTGTAAAGAGGGTGTTTGAAACGGCGCGTTACGCGGACCGTTACTGTTTTGTCCATAGCATCGGAAACGACTGTGCCGACAAGTATTCTTTTTGCCTTAATCATTATTTCACCTCAGTCCCGTTCTTCTTTTCAGTAATGATGGTTTTGATCTTAGCGATCTCTCTTCTCACAGTCATGATGCGGGAAGGATTCTCAAGCTGTCCCATCGTTTTCTGCATTCTAAGATTGAACTGTTCCTCTTTAGCGGTAAGAAGCTGTGCCTCGAGTTCCGCCAAAGTTTTTGCTCTCAATTCAGAAACTTTCATTTCAGTTCATCTCCCTTTCCAATGATTTTCGTTCTAAGAGGAAGCTTGTGGGAAGCAAGGCGGAAAGCTTCGTTAGCTGTTTCCGGATCGACATCGCCAAGCTCGAAAAGGACGCGCCCGGGTTTGATAACGCAAACCCACTCTTCCGGGTTACCTTTTCCCTTACCCATTCTGACTTCGAGGGGTTTCTTCGTGATGGGTTTGTCCGGGAAAATACGGATCCACATACGACCGCCTCTTTTTACCGCTCTCATGATAGCGACACGGGCAGCCTCGATCTGTCTGCTGTTGATCCAGCCGCATTCCGTAGCCTTAAGAGCGAATTCACCGTAATCAATACTGTTGCATGAAGTAGCAAGACCGGTTCTCTTGCCCTTCATCATCTTTCTGTGTTTAACCTTATTTGGCATTAACATGGCAATTCACCCGCTATTTGTTTTTCTGTTGTCTTCTTCTCGGTTCGGATTTCCTTTCAGCGAAATCGCCTTTGGACAACCAAACTTTTACACCGATAACGCCGTAGCTGGTTTTAGCGGTAGCGAAACCGTAGTCGATGTTAGCTCTCAAAGTATGAAGCGGAGTTCTTCCTTCCTGATATCTTTCGGTTCTCGCGATTTCTGCACCGCCGAGTCTTCCCGATGTCTGGACTTTGATTCCTTCCGCGCCGCTTTTCATAGCCTGGCCGATAGCTCTCTTCATAGCTTTTCTGAAGTGAGCCCTTCTTTCAAGCTGCTCTGCAATGCTTTCGCTTACGAGCTGAGCGTCGATCTCGGGTTTCTTTACTTCTTCGGTCTGAACGAAAACATCAGTCGCATCTTTCGCGATCTTAAGAACCATCTCTTTGATCTTTTCGATTCCGACACCCTTTCTTCCAACTACTATTCCGGGCTTTGCAGTATGGATTATGATCTTCAGTCTTTCGCCGGATCTTTCAATATCAGTTCTTGCGATACCTGCGGAATAGAATTCCTTTTTTACCGCCTTTCTGATTTTAAGATCTTCATGAAGCCACTTGCTATAATTCTTATGACTGTACCATACCGATTCCCAGGTCCGGGTAACCCCGAGCCTCAGCCCTATGGGATTAACTTTTTGTCCCAAAGTTCACCTCCGTCACTAATCTTTTGTGTTTTCAGCAAGCTCAATTGTAATATGGCTTGATCTTTTCAATATTTTAGCCGCTCTTCCCTGCGCTCTCGGCACGAATCTCTTCATAACCTGACCTTCATCGACCATGATGGTTTTGATGAAAAGGTTATCGGGATCCATGTTGAAATTGTTTTCTGCATTAGCTATTGCAGAATCAAGCAGCTTTTTAAGAGCCAGCGCTGATTTTCTCGGCGTGAACTCTAAAATGTTTTTAGCATCGCCTGCTTTTTTCCCTCTCACGATGTCAGCAAGTTCTCTGACTTTCTGCGGGGACATCCTGAAATTTCTAAGCTTTGCTGTGACGATTTTCGTCTCCATTTCGCATCTCCAACGATCGAAAAAAAAATTAAGCGGTCGGTATTATACTCACGACCTAAAAAAATGCAAGAAATTATTTCTTGCTGCCACCGGAATGAGACCTGAAAGTCCTTGTCGGCGAAAACTCACCGAGCTTAAATCCGACCATATCTTCAGTTACGAAAACAGGGATAAACTTCTGTCCGTTGTAGACGGAAAAAGTCAAACCCACCATTTCGGGGATAATGGTTGATCTTCTGGACCAGGTTTTTATCGGTTTTTTATCTCCGCTGTCTATAGCCTTAACAACCTTGTTCCACACATGGGAATCAACAAAAGGTCCTTTTTTAACTGAACGAGGCACTGTAACCCTCCATAAAAATTACTACTATTTTCCTCTTCTTCTGATTCTGAACTTTTCAGTTCTCTTATTGCTGCGGGTACGGAAACCTTTTGTCGGCTGTCCCCAAGGAGAAACCGGATGACGTCCGCCCGAAGTCTTGCCTTCACCGCCGCCGTGCGGGTGATCAACAGGGTTCATAACGACACCGCGGTTGTGCGGTCTCTTGCCTGCCCATCTTTTCTTGCCGGCCTTACCTTCTTTGACGTTGGAAATTTCCTGATTTCCGACTGTTCCGATGGTGGCTCTGCACTCAAGATGGATTATTCTGATTTCGCCCGAAGGCATTCTGACTGTGGCATGGTCGCCCTCTTTGCCGAGAACCTGAACACCGCTTGCAGCAGCTCTTGCGATCTGGCCGCCTTTTCCGATTTTAAGTTCTACGTTGTGAATGAATGTTCCGACCGGGATGAAACGGATTTTCATCGAGTTTCCCGGTTTGATATCGGCTTCTTTTTCGCCTGCGGAAACGATGACATCGTTGACCATAAGTTTGTCAGGGGCGATGATGTATCTCTTTTCGCCGTCGTTGTAGAAAACAAGAGCGATTCTAGCGTTTCTGTTAGGATCGTATTCGATTGCCGCGATACGTCCCGGAACGTCGAATTTGTTTCTCTTGAAATCGATTACACGATACATGTTTTTGTTGCCGCCGCCTCTGAAACGGGAAGTGATTCTGCCCGTGTTGTTGCGGCCACCGGATTTTCTGATCGGTTCGATCAGAGATTTCTCGGGTTTCGACTTCGTGATTTCAGCGAAATCGCTTCCGGTCATGTTTCTGCGACCGTTTGAAGTCGGTTTGAAAATTTTGATACCCATAATTTACTCCGAAACCTTAAAATTAGTTATTAAACACCTTCGACGAGATTGATTTTATCACCGTCTTTAAGTCTGATGTAAGCCTTTTTCCAAGTCGATCTTCTGCCGATGTTGCGTCCGACTCTTTTAACTTTGCCGGCTGTGATGACAGTGTTTACGCTGACAACCTTGACACCGAAAAGAGCTTCTACAGCTTCTTTGATCTCTTCTTTCGTCGAGTCAAACTTTACTTCGAAAGCATAGCCTTCTTTCGCGTCGCCGCTGGTAAGTGCAGAAGATTTTTCCGTAAGAAGCGGGCGTTTGATAATGTCAAAATATTTTTCCTTTTTCATCGTCTACTCTCCGTCATTGATTTCGCTGACTCTTTTTCTTCTCGGGTTGAGCCTGTTCTGAAGAAGCGCGTCAACATATTTTACAGATTCTTCGGTGAAAACGACATTCTTATACGCGATAAGGTCGTAAAGATTGATGACATCCTGCGGCAGGAAGGAGAACTCCGGAAGATTTCTCATGCTGAAGTAGAAATTCTCCTCGTTTTCGCCTGCGATGATGACAGCTTCCGAAAAATTCCATGTTCCTTTGAGAAGCGCAACCGCGTCTTTCGTTTTGATCTTGTCGAAATCGAAACTTTTGATTACGAAAAGATTACCAGAACGAAGTCTGTCGGAAAGAACAGCAGCGACTGCAGCGGTTCTCTTTCTGAGCGGAACATTGTAGCCATAGCTTCTCGGCTGCGGTCCGAAAGCGGGAGCACCGCCTCTGAGTGTAGAGGATCTCATAGTTCCTCTTCTCGCTCTGCCCGTTCCTTTCTGTTTCCACGGTTTTGAGTTTCCGCCGGAAATCGTAGCGTAGGTTTTTGTAGCGTGTGTGCCCTGACGGACAGCGGCAAGCTGCATTTTTACGACTTCGGAAACAAGAACGTTCTCTTTACCGTTGGTTTCTGCGTTGAAAACTCTGTCGCTGAGTTCAACTTCACCGATTTTTGCTTTTGTCTTATCAAATAAATCAACCTTAGGCATCTCCGCCTCCCTACTTCTTAATGTAAACAATGCTGCCTACGGAACCGGGAACGGCACCTTTGACAACGATTGTATTGTCAGCCGGAACAACTCTTACAACTTCAAGGTTCTTTACAGTAACCTGCTCGTTGCCGTAACGACCGGGCATATGTTTGCCTTTCCAGATTTTGCCGGGGTTTACGTTCTGACCGACAGAACCTGTTCTTCTGTGGAATTTCGAACCGTGCGTTGTTCTTCCGCCGCCGAATCCCCATCTTTTTACGACACCTGCAAAGCCTCTGCCTTTCGTGAAACCTGTAATTCTTACCTTTTCACCGGCTTTGAACATTGTTACGTTGAGTTCGGAACCGAGTTCGTAGTTGCCGAGTTCGGAAGCCGTTACTCTGAATTCCTTGAGTTTTCCGAAAACACCGCAGCCAGCCTTTTTGAAGTGACCTGCAGCGGGTCTCTTTACGTTCTTTTCCTTTCTTTCAAAACCGACCTGAATAGCGGTATAACCGTCTTTTTCGGTCTCTTTCTTCTGAATTACGAAGCACGGACCAGCTTCAATTACGGTTACGGGAACAACAACACCGTCTTCCTTGAAGATCTGAGTCATGCCTAATTTTCTTCCTATGAGTCCAGCAGCCATAGTTACCCTCTCTGCTTTATGACATAAAGTTTAAAAAACACCCCTAATAAGTCTTAATCTCAATTTCCACACCGGCGGAAAGATCGGTCTTCATAAGCTCATCCATCGTCTGGTTCGTGGGATTGAGTATGTCGAGAATTCTTCTGTGGATTCTCATTTCAAACTGCTCGCGCGACTTCTTGTCTACGTGCGGAGAACGGAGTACGCAGTATTTGTGGATCTTTGTCGGAAGCGGAATAGGACCAGCTATTCTCGCACCGCTGCGCGATACGGTTTCAATAATTTCGCCGACGGATTGATCAAGTATCTTGTGATCAAATGCCTTCAATTTGATTCTGATCTTGTCACTCACTTCAACACCTCGTAAAAAAACTATTCAATTATTTTAGAAACGACACCGGCACCGACCGTTCTGCCGCCTTCTCTGATAGCGAAGCGGAGACCTTCGTCCATTGCGATCGGAACGATGAGGTTTACATTGATTGTTACGTTGTCGCCCGGC
>CAJOFY010000003.1 GCA_905233945.1 uncultured bacterium
AGAATACAGCAGATTTCGAGATTCTCGACGCTGACCTTTCAAAAGACGGGGAATTTATCGCCCTGTCCGGTAAAAGCAGCGAACTGAAACTCTACGACATGGAAGAAAAACTGGAAAAAGGGTTTTTTCTTGAGGAAGACGAGATTTTTTCGGTAAAAATTTCACCCGACACCTCGTTCATAGCGGCTTCAGGCAAGGACAAAATATACCTTGTTTCACGTGAAACATCCGAAATAAAGAGTTCTGCATGTGAAAACAGCGGAGCGCAGAGCATAGATTTTTCTCCGGACGGGAAAAAAATAGCAGCGGTATGCGGCGACGGAATAACATTTCTTTCGGTTCCCAGCTTTAAAGAGGAAGGAAAAATCGAAATCGAAGGAAGAAAGGCTCTTTCCCTTGAATTTATGCGGGATTCATCGCTTGTCGCCGGTTTCGACAAAGGGATTCTGAGCCACATCAACACCTTGAATAATTCAATCATGGATTTCACCGGAAAGCTTGATTTTTCAGCAAAAATAGCGGTTTCAGACAACGGACTCTTTGCCGCATCGACGGCTGAAAACCAGATTGTAAAACTCTGGAACCTCCGTGATCACAAGCTCATGCTCACCATTTCGACAGACAAGGAACCGGCGTGCGTTCTTTTCGGCCCCGAAAAAAATTCTCTTGGCATCTGTCTCGGCGGAAACGTGAGATTCTATCCGCTTGATGTTCCCGATCTCGAACTGCCGCCGGCGGAACTGCTCCGCAAAATGGAGCTCGAAGCGGGCATGGAACTCAAGGATTTCTACCTCAAAACACTGACCAGCGAAGACATTTCGCAGAGGAAGTGACTTTTAGGAAAAATATGCTATAAAGCGGCGTTTTTTTGTCATTTTGAGAGGATAAAATGTCAGTTGTCTCTTCTATCGAAACCCCTAAAACCAACTTAAACAAAATAACTTTCGACGACGGCAAAGTGCTCTATCTCATCGGCACGGCGCACGTTTCAGGCGATTCCGTCAAATTTGTCGAAGAGTGCATAACCGAATTCGAACCCGACACGGTTGCTGTGGAACTCGACAAGAACAGGATGGATGCCCTCAAGAACCGCAGAAAATTCGAGGAAACCGATATTTTCGACATTTTCAAAAAGAAAAAAGTGCTCTTTTTCACGGTTCAGCTGATGATGTCGAGCTATCAGAAAAAAATCGCAGAAAAAACAGGCTCGGCGCCGGGATCTGAGTTCAAAAAAGCGATTGAAATGGCAGAGGAGAAGGAACTGAAACTTGTCAATGCCGACCGCGATATTTCGGTAACGCTGAAAAGAACTCTCAACTCGATGACATTCAAGGAAAAGGCGAAATTCATCACCGGAATGCTTTTCGGAGACGACAAGGATGTTGACGAGAAGGCGATTGAAGACCTCAAGAAAGGCGACATGCTTATGCAGCTCATCGGCGAGATGCAGGACGAATTTCCCTCGCTCAAACGGACGATTCTTGATGAGAGAGACCGCTATCTGGCAGCAAATATAGCGCAGAATTTAGGCGAAAAAACTGTCGCAGTCGTCGGCGC
Source organism: uncultured bacterium (assembly GCA_905233945.1). GTDB lineage: Bacteria > UBP6 > UBA1177 > UBA1177 > UBA1177 > UBA1177. The sequence continues at coordinate 1,558 of CAJOFY010000003.1, forward strand.
GGCGCACGTTCCAGGCATTCTGCGCAGACTTCAGGAAGAAAAACCGGAAGAAGACAACCTTGAAGACATAAACTTTGTTCCCAAAGGCTCGAAAGTCACGAAACTCATTCCCTGGCTTATTCCGCTTGTGATCATCGCAATGTTCATCTACGGATTTTTCAACGGGAACGCCCCCGACACGCTCGAAGCCGCAATGTGGTGGGTTCTGATAAACGGAACTCTTTCTGCACTCGGCTGCGCAATCGCTTTCGGGCATCCGCTCACGATTTTAGCCGGTTTTGTCGCGGCCCCGATAACGAGCCTCAACCCGACGATCGGAGCTGGAATCGTCACCGGTTTTGTCCAGCTTTACCTCGTCAGGCCGAAAGTTATTGATTTACAGAACCTCTCGCAGGAGACGACAAAACTCAAAGGGTGGTGGAAAAACAAAATTTCGCGCGCCCTTCTCGTTTCGCTCTTTTCCTCAATCGGCAGCTCGATCGGAACTTTTGCCGCACTGCCGTTCCTTATGAAACTGCTGATGTAACAGCGCTGTCAGCAGTTTTCTTCGTCGCTTTCTTTAAGGATGTCAAACAGCTGAAAAACAATATTCATCGCTTCGCGCGGATTTATCTTTTCGGGATCAATTCTTCTCAGAACTTTTTCGATTTCGCGGAGATAGTCGGGAACTGTGTTTCTGTTCCGCTCCTCAGTCATTGAAAAAATATCGGTCTGGAGCATAGAACCGCTCTCAAAGCGCATTTTGCGGTCGAAAAGCTCCATGTTTCTGAGGATTTTTTCGGCATTTCTGATAACTTCCTTCGGCATGTCGGTGAGTTTCGCGACTTCGACGCCGAAACTTCTGCTGCTGCCTCCCTCCTCCATCTGGTAAAGGAACTTCATCTTTCCGGCGTATTCTCTGACTGTCATGTGGAAATTCGCGACTTTGGCAAAATCCTCCGCAAGTTCGGTAAGAATGTGGTAGTGCGTCGCAAACAGCGTTGTTGCGTTGATTTTTGTTATGATGTATTCGGCAATAGCGCGTGCCAGGCTGATTCCGTCGTAAGTTCCAGTTCCGCGCCCGATTTCATCGAGGATTATGAGTGATTTTTCAGTCGCTGCGTTCAGAATCGACGCGGCTTCCTTCATTTCGACAAGGAAAGTCGACTCCCCTTTTGAAAGGTTGTCGCTCGCCCCTACTCTTGTGAAAATTGCGTCAACGACTCCGATTCTTGCGCTTTCCGCGGGGACAAAACTCCCGGTCTGGGCGAGAAGGACTATGAGCGCCGTCATTCGCATCAAAGTCGATTTACCGCCCATATTCGGCCCTGTCACAACGCAGAAACGTCTGTTTTCGGAACCGATCGAAACACTTGCCGGAACATATTTCGTCTCCTTGAGGCACGCTTCTACAACGGGATGCCTGCCGTCAACAATCTCTATTCCCTCTTCGTCTGAAATCAGCGGACGGCAGTAGTTCCTTTCAACGGCAAGTTTTGCGAAACCGCCGAAAAGATCAAGCCACGCCGTAAATTTGGCCGCCGTCAGAATGTCGTCCTTGAATGAAGCTATCTCCGTCACTGTATCGTCGAGAATTTTAAGTTCCAGAGCTGTCAGACGATCCTTAGCCGATGAGATTTTTTCCTCAAGCTCCTTGAGTTCCGCCGTAAAATAGCGTTCCGCGTTGACAGTCGTCTGCTTTCTGATGAAATAGTCGGGAACCTGCTTCTCAAAACGCTTGCTTATCTCGAAAAAGTATCCGAAAACTTTGTTGAAACTTACTTTCAGTGTGGGTATTTTTGTTTTTTCGCGTTCCCTTGTCTCAAGCGCGACGATGTGTGAGCGCGAATTGTGGATAATGTCCGAAAGCTCGTAAACTTCTTTGGAAAAACCAGGGTCAACGAAGCCGCCGTCCCTGTAAACAAGCGGAGAATCCTCAAGAAAGCGTTTCTGCCACGACACAACTCGCTCCTCTGTAAGTTCAAGGGGCTCTTCACCGGCAAAAAACGGCATTTTTTCGGGCATTGTCATAATATAGGAACGGAGTCTCAGCGCCGGAAGAAGCGAGCCGGCAAGCATCGATATTTCGCGCGGGCCTCCTCTTTTGACAAGAACGCGGCTGAGAATCCTCTCGAAATCCCTGATATTTCCCAAAGTATCCCTTATCTCGCGGAGCAGAACACTCTCTTCGTACAAAGCCGAGACGCAGCTCTGCCTGAGAAGGATCCTGTCGCAGTTTTTCAGCGGATTCTTTATCACTTCGGAAAGAAGCCGTTTTCCCATCGGAGTCTGGGTTTTGTCTATCGCCCAGAGCAGAGAACCGGTCCTTTCGCCGCCGATAAGCGTTTTTTCCAGCTCAAGATTCGAAACTGTGTTGTAGTCAAGAGAAGCTGTGTCGTTGTTTTTCCACTCGACCGGAAGTCTGAGCGGCGGAAAATTGCCGAAATAAAGTGAATCGAGATAAAAAAGAAGCTGCTTCAAAGAGGCGAGAACATTCCTGTCCAAGGTGCATCCGTAAAGGCTTTCAAGGTATTCGGCAGCCGGAGCCGAAGGAATCCAGTCGTCAAATTTCCGGCGGTCGAGCACTTCGCCCGCCACAAAAGATGAACTCTCCGAAAGAACAGTCTCCCGCGGGGCTATCAGATTGACAAGATCTGAAGCCGAAACATCGCTCGCAACAGCGTAAAACACATTTCCGCAGCTGACATCGACCCAGCAGAAAAAGGCCTCCTTCCTCTTGAAAAAAACCGAGAGAAGCCAGTTGTTTCTGCTTTCATTGAGGGAAGTTTCCTCGACAACCGTGCCAGGAGTCAGTATCCGCACGATATTCCGGTCCATCGTCTTTTTCGCGTTGTCAAAATTCTCGCTCTGTTCGCAAACCGCGACTTTTTTCCCTGCTTCAAGCAGCTTTTTGATATAAAAATCGGCTGCATGCCACGGCACTCCCGCAAGAGGAATATCGGCATCTTTGTGGCGGCTTGTCAGGGTTATTCCCAGGATTTCCGCAGCCTCTACCGCATCGTCGAAGAACATTTCGTAAAAATCACCCATGCGGAAAAAGAGGATCGCGTCGCTGTACTGCTTTTTCATCTCGATATACTGGCGCATAGCCGGTGTCTCAAGAGCTTTTTCCATCGCGGTTTTCGCTGGCATAGCAACTCCTTTACTTATCAGATTTTTGAGGAAACAAGGTGTTCAAGGCTTAGGATTCCAGAATATTGGAGATCGATTCCATATGGTTTATGCTGTAAACGACTTTCGCGAAGAATCTCGCGACATCGACTTCATTGTACCACGGATGGTCTTTCCGGAACTGTTCACCGCGGAAAACGGCGTTCGTGCCGGTAACACTGCGGACAAAACCGTCGGCGTAAGCCTTGTCGAGTTTCGCCACAGCCTCGCCGTTGAAGAACGGGAAAGTGCAGAAAACATCGATATTTTTAGCGCCGAATTCGTGAAGTTTCTGGCATGCCGCGATCAGTGTTCCGCCTGTTGCGATCATATCGTCGACAATGACAACATCCTTGCCCTCGACGCTGCCTACCAGTTTGGTATCGACAACGGTCGAAGCCTTGGAATAATCGCGTTCCTTGACGATAAGCGCCATATCTGTCTGCAATTCGCGTGAATAGTATCTTGCGGTTTCAGCCGAACCGACATCAGGAGCGACGACAACTGTATTTTCAGTAATGATGTTTCTTCTTTTCATTGAGTTCATAAGCTGTCTCGATGCGTGGAGGTTGTCAAGACGCGCAACATGGAAGAAACCGGAAATCGCCTCTGCGTGGATATCGATCGTGAGAACTCTCGACGCACCGCTTGCCTCGATGAATGAAGCGACCATCGAAGCTGTAACGCTCTCGCGCCCTTTTCTGCGTTCCTGACGTGCATTCGGAAACTGCGGAATAACAGCCGTGATCGAAGCCGCATCGCTGTTGTGGACTGCATTCAGCGCTGTTGCCAGAGCCATGAGGTTGTCGTTTACCGAATAAGGCGAAAGCGGATCATCCATAAGCTGGACGACATAAACATCCATGCCGCGGATTGGCTCGTCAATCGAAGTCTTGATTTCGCCGTTTGCGAAGTGCGTCTCGGTGCTCGGAATATAACGGAAACGCTCCTCAAGATGCTCCTTTCTGTATTTGTCCTTCAGATATTCGACCATTGCATCGGCAAAAACCTTGCCGGAATTGCAAGCAACAATACCAAGCTGACCACGATCCGCACTCATTTTTTTACCTCCGAGAGTTATTCAAACAACCGCTGAAAAATACCGATTTTCATATTTTCTGCAAGTTTTAAAAGGCTTATTTTTTTTCGCGGAACATAAGTTCCTTGAGATTTTTTTCCTCGTCTTTCTCCATTTTCTGCTTTTCGTCTTCGTAGCGTTTTTTCATCTCCTCGGGCCTGAATTTGGGATAATCCCTGATAATTTTGAGGAAATTCTGCGCCGCGAAGTAGTGCATTCCGCGTTTTGCATACATATTCGCCACTTCGAGCTGCCAGTACGGATTTCTCGAAACTTCGGCTGCCCGCTCCATATATTTGAAGCCTGTAGCCTGGTTCTGTGCGGCAAATTCACGTTTGGAAAGCCAGCGGTAGTAGTTCCCGAGGTTACCTGAACTTCTTAGAGTCATGTTTTTGAGGCTGCTTTCGACAAGGTTCTGAGCCTCGGAATCAAGGTGGAGCGAACAGTATGCCGCGGTGAGATAATCGCCGAATTTCTGAGTCAGATCGGCTCCTTTCATGTAAAGGTCGAACGCCTCTTTGTAAAGTTTGTCCTTCTCGAGGATCATTCCGTTGTAAATAAGCAGCTGGCCCCGTTCGAAATCACTTAAATTCTTGTTTTCACTCTGTATTTTCCGAATCATCTCCAGAGCTTCGTCGTATTTTTTCTCCTTCAGCATGTTCCTGATGACCGAAATGAAGAAAACATCCTGATTTTTATTGGCAAAATCAAGCGCCGCCGCGTTGCTGTCCGAAATTTTGAAAATAAACCTTTCGAGCGGCTTTTTTGTTGTTTCGTCCAGCGAAACAATTTCGGTTATCCGCTCCTGCAAACCGAAGAAAATCAGTCTGTCATAAATCGTGTCAAGCACTCTCGTATATTTTATGCCGGCAATTTCAAGAGCATGTTTAAAGAAAACCATCGCCTGGTCATAAGCACCTATGCGGAGAAGATAAACCCCGTTGATGTAGTGGCTGAAATAGTAGTTCGGTGCCTTTGCAAGCGCGGCAGAGAGCTCCGTTCCGGCAGAAACGGCAAGTTCACGGTTCCCTGAATTGAGTTTGTCGACACCTTTGCCCAGCGGAATTTTGAAATTTGCAGGCTGCATATAAACCGCCTCTTCGTAAGGCAGTTTCTCTCCTTCCGGCAGATAACCCAAAAGTCTCTGCCCACTTTCAGTTGCCGTAAAAATCATTGTTGTCAGTGACAAAACCGCCAGACACGCGAGCGAAACTATTTTTTTGTTTCCGCGGATTTCAACCGGTTTAACAAGAAGCACCAGCACCAGCACGACCGGAAAAAGTGTCGAGAAATTGTGGAGATTGAAATCCACCGTGTTGTGCATGACAACGAAAAAAAGTACCGCCATAAGGCCGTTTTTCCGCTTTGTCTCGCGCTTTCCCAAGATGACGAGAGCTGCAAAACCGGCAAAAACAAGGAGCGCAAAAAAGATTCCCGTTTCAAGAACAAACTGTATCGGCTCGTTTTCAAGCTCGCTCGCATAGCGCCAGAGATTCGACTGATAGTAAGAAAAAACCTTTGAAAAACTGCCCAGCCCCGAACCGGTGACAAAAAAATCGAAGAAATAGTCTTTTGCCCTCGCTATATCGTCAAATTTGTTGAAATAATTCTCCCGTCCGAAATCAAATTCCCGCTCGAGGAGCTTCAGGCCCGTCTGATAAACAAAAACAAGAACCAGAATCAGAGCGGCGACAGGCAGATGGAGCCTGTAACCTTCCAGTTTTTTCGCCGACTTTCTGTTGATGAAGAAAAACAGTACCAAAGCTGCAAGATAAGCGGCTATGCCGCCGCGGGAAAGAGTTGCTGCGACCGCTGCGGAATGAAGGAAAAAGAGCGAAGCGTAAAAGATTTTCTTTCTCGGAAAATCGGTCGTGTATATCGAAGTGAGCGCGAGAAGCCCCGAAATTCCGAAGTATGCCGCAGCGTGGTTGGTGTTGATAAGTATCGATTCAATGAGAAAGCCACCGTGACGCAGCCTTCCGTAAAGCCATGCGTCGGTCTGCAGGAACCTGAGAACGACAGAAAGAACTATCGCGACAGTCGAAATCAGAATCACCGTGTCGATCGTATTCTGTTTCCACTTTTTGTTGCCCAGAAAAATATTTCTCGCCAAGATGCACGAAAGAAATATCAGCGTCAGCACCCGGAATACGGAATAAAGCGTATCTGTAACCGACATCGTGAGCGGATGCGCGCCTCTTCCCTCCAAAGTATGAAAAAAATAACCCTGTGGAGAAAGTATTTTAAGCAGCGCCTCCGGAAGCGGAACAAGCTGCAGAAGCGCAAAAACGATTATCGCGGCAAAAGGAAAAACGACCGATGAAACGGCAAACGACTTTTTCGTTGCCAGCAGATAAACCGAATAGCAGAACATCGCGAAAGCGCCGATGAACATGATAACCAGATTGGTTCCGGTGTGTGAATAGACTCCGCCCAGAAGGAAAGGCGGCAGAACAAAAAAGATGCCGGAAGAAAGCATCAGAAACAAAAGTTTTATTTTACTGCTCACTTAAAAACCTCTCATTTTACGGTGTTCGCCGGATTTTCCGGCATAGATTCTTCTGTCAAACCTGCGTTTAATCGGAATTCTCAAGAGTTTCGTAAATTTTTGAAATAAAGACTTCAAGTTCTTCTTCGATGATCCCGCCCATTACGCGGACAACGTCAACCGGCTTATTTCCTTCGACTTTCTGCTTTCTGTCAAAAGAGTGGGCAACGATAACGTCCGTTGTCTTGTAGTCTTTGAGTTCAAAATTTATCGCGACTCTGGCATAACTTTTTTCATCTTCGATCACTTCGTCAAGAGCAAGGATCCTTCCGCTCAGAACATAGTTGGGTTTCTTGTCTATCGTCAGGATTATATCGGAGAAAATCTGTCTCTTCGAGAAATGGTTGGAGACGAGGTCGGTTATCATGTCTGCCGGTTTCGAAGCCCAGAAGTGAGTGTTGTAGTAGAACATCTCTTCTAAAGACGTCCTGTAAACGAGATTGTATCTCTTGTAAACTTTGTCGGCGTCGAAAGCTTTGATTCTGAGAGTCGCATTTATCGGCTGAGACGCGCTTTTTTTCGGCTGGTAGTAAACCTGATAGTAGTGCTTGAGCGGCGCTTTCGACGAGAATAGCGAGCAGGAAGAAACTGCGAAAAGTGAAAGCAGACAAACGATCAAAGCGACTGTTTTTTTCATTTCTTATCCTCTCCCGTATCCGAGTTGCCGCCGCCGAAAAGAGCCGACGGGTTTTCCATGATTATTCTCGTAAATTCGCTGAAATTGCTCATTGCGTCGGAAAGGTCGTCAAGCGATTTGTCGATTTTGTCGGTACTTCTTTCAAAAGTGAGCTGCAGAGTATCGACCGTTCTCTGAGTCGATTCAACGAGACCGAACATTTTGTCAACCTTTTCCTGGACATTCGCCTCTTTGTAATCCTCTCTGAAATCGGCGACAGCACCTTTCATCATGTCGAGAGTCTGGGCAAGCGAACCTTCTTTCGACGTGAGCTCCCTGACATTTGTCGTGATCGATTTGACATTGTCCATGTTGCCGTTGAGCTCTTTCATAAAAATGTTGGCTTCTTTTATCACGCCGGTGATCTCTTTTTTGTTTTTTGCAAGAAGTTCGTCCAGCGACCCCGAAATTCCGTTGACATTTTTCATGATCGTTTCGACATCGTCCTTGTTGACCCCTTTCAGAGCTTCGTTGAACTGGTTGAGGATCGATTCGAGTTTTTCGGCGATGATCGAAGCCTTGCCGGTGATTTCGTCCCAGCCGCTTTTTTCGGAAGGAATTTCGCCGCCGACAGGAATGTTGGCTCCCTGACCGCCGCCTTTGAGTTCGAGGAACTTAAGTCCGGTGATGCCGATAGTTCCGAGCTGCGTCTTGGTTCCTTCTTTGATCGGAACGCCCGGTTTCAAACAGAAAGCGATTTCGACAACCGCCGTGTTTTCCCTGTCAACCGAAATTTTGGAAACTGTTCCGATGTTCATTCCCTGAAATTTAACCGTGGAACCTTCGGAAAGGCCGGCAACTGAAATGTCCTCGAAACGGGTTATATAGCAGTCTTCGCGTTTGAGCAGACGGTTTCCGATAAGAAGCGCGGTCAAAATCAGAATTACAGCGATTCCGAAAATGAAAAATATTGCGACCCGCCTTTTCTGAGCTGAAGTAACCTGCATAGCACCCTCAAAAATTCACACGCGCGATTCTAAGTGTAAAAACCTGATTGTCAACGGTTTCTCGCTTTTTTCCGATTTTTCAGTATAATTTTCCGCTTTTAGGAGGGTTCATGGGCGAAAGCAAGTGCTTTCTGAGTATGCACAAACTATTGGAAACAGCGATTTCTGATTATCAGATGATAAATCCGGGCGACCACATTCTTGTCGGTCTTTCGGGCGGCAAGGACAGCTCGATGCTTCTCAGGCTTTTAGCGCGAAAAAAAGTGCAGACAACGAATGATTACAGAATTTCGGCTGTTTTTGTGAAAATGGGCTTTCCGAAAGACGATGAAATCTCGGAATATCTGCGCGGATTCACTGAAAACCTCGGCGTAAAATTCTTTGAAATCACAAAATCACTCGAAAAAATCATGGCTGCCGAGAAAAAGCAGGCATGCTATCTCTGCTCCAGAACAAGACGCCTCTCGCTTTTTGATCTGTCCGACGAAATCGGGGCAAACGTTATCGCTTTCGGCCATCACCGCGACGACTTCGTGCAGACTTTCATGATGAACCTCTTTTTCAACGGAACACTTGAGGCGATGAAACCTGTAAACCCGTTTTTCGGCGGAAAGTACAGAATAATCAGACCAATGCTTTACATCAAGGAAAGTTCCGTTATCGCCGAAGCGCATAACACCGGCCTCAAAATTTTCGATTCCGGCTGCCCTTTCGGAAAAGTCTCCGAACGCGCCTTCATCCGCTCGCTTTTAGAAGAAATCTACAAACACGACAACACCGCAAAAAACAATATTTTCAAAGCCTTATATAATCAAAAGCCAGATTTTCTGCTGAAAGAACCGTCCAAGGATATTTTTTAAGAACTCTTTTTTACTGCCTTGACTCTGTCTGCGATTTTTTTCGTAAAATTGCGCTCGGAGTAGCGTTTTAATCTCAAAATAGCGTTTTTGAATGCCTTTTTGTCGCTTCTGCCGTGGCCGATCCCGACAAAGTGGTTGATCCCGAGCAGAAACGCCGTCCCGTAAAGGTTATACTGGAAATTTCTGAAAACCTCACCGAAAACTCTGTTGAAGACAAATGTCTGCACTTTGGCAAGCTGCGGCGGAGCGATCTTCGCCTTGATGAGCTGCGAAATCGTTTCTGTCAGGCCTTCGACAGTTTTCAGCGCTACATTTCCGGTGAAAGCGTCCGTTACGACGACATCGGTTTCAGGATGCGAAAAAAGGATGTTGCTCTCGATGAAACCTTTGTAATTCAGCGGAGATTCCTTAAACATTTCAGCAGCTTCCGCGATTTTTTTGCTCCCTTTCCCTTCTTCTGTGCCGACATTCAGGATCGAAATCCTCGAATCCTCCAAACCGGTCATGAAAAAGCGGTAAGCTTCACCCAGGACGCCGAAATCAAAAAGGTTTTCCGACTTCGGGTCGAGAGTCGCGCCGAGATCCAGAATTATAAGTTTGTGCTTGTCGACAGAAGGATAGCTCGTTGCCAGAGCGGGGCGAGAGATATTCGGGATAACTCCGCTTTTGAAGTATGCCGCAGTCACAATCGCTCCGGTATTTCCCGCTGAAAAAAAGGCGTCGCCTTTGCCCTGAACTAAAAGATCAAGCGCGATGTGAACCGAAGAATTTCCTTTATTCCGGAAAGCAAGCGATGGAGTTTCTCCCATTTCGATGCTTTCACCGGCATCAATAATTTCAAGGTTTTCGGGGATTTTCACGTCGTCCAGGCAGTCGCGTATCAGGTTTTTGGAACCGACAAGCAGAACTTTGATGTCAGGATTTTCGTTGCAGACTTCTAAGGATGAAAAAACGGGAACAACAGGAGCGTTGTCCCCGCCCATAGCATCAACAATGACAGTTGATGTCATTTAAACCTATTGTTCGGAAACAGAGATTATCTCTTTGCCTTTATAGTTGCCGCAGCTCGGGCAGATACGGTGCGGAAGCATCGGTTCGCCGCATTTCGGGCAAGCAATAGTAGCCATCGGGTTTGATTTAAGGTGTCCGCCTCTTCTTTTTTTCGAGCGTGCTGAGCAGTGTTTTCTCTTTGGAACCATTGAATCCTCCTAAATTAGTTTATTCGCCGGATCTGTCGCAGCCGCAGTCTCCGAGATTGAGGTCTGCGCCGCACTTTGAGCAGAGGCCTTTGCAATCCTCGCTGCAAAGCACTTTCCCCGGCATGTTCATAACAAGTGTTTCTCTGACGAAATCGTCAAGCTCTATCTCGTCGCCTGAGTAAAAATAGTCGACATCGGGCGTGTTTTCGGGAAAAAGATAGTAGGTTTCATCCAGATCCATATCAAGTTCCAGATCCGCAAGACATCTGTCGCACGCAGTCAGGACCGTAGCATTTCCGAAAAATCTGAGGCAGATAGTTTCGGCGGCGCGGTAAAATTCGACTTTGAGCGAGACATTTTTTATTTTGGCGCTTTCTCCGAGCTCGTCTCCCGCGATGTTGTATTCAACATTTCGAGTAACCTTCGACTCGGTGATTTCACTAAGATAAAGCAACATTTCAACCACCAAAAAAATAACTGCGCGAATATACTCGTAAAAGTTAAAATGTCAAGGTAAATCTTTCATCGAAGGGCTTTGCAGCATATAAAATATGATTTTTTAAGAATCGGATTATAATTTCCCGCTTTTCCGGAAAAACGAAAAGCTGGACATTAAAAAGAGGTCGAAAATTTGAAAGTCAAATCGATTTTTCAGAAATTTAACAAATTGAATTTGCTGGCTTTTTTCATATACTTTCTTTTTTTCGCACTTCTGTTTCTACAACTTCCGCTGAGGAAGGAAATTTCCGGCAACTGTGATTCGTGGCTTGCACTCACCTACTCCGCGCACAATCTGGAGGTTTTGAAATCGTTTTTTACCGGAGAAGCTGCCGGCATGGCAATGTTTCCGGCTGAAAATCCGCTCGCTTACGGCGAATCGGCGCCGGGAATGCAGCTACTAATCATGCTGCTTAAATCTTTAGGACTCACCGATTACTGGGCAAATTTCTGGTTTATCACTGTACTTCTAGCACTCACCGCTTTCGGAATTTTCATATTTTCCGGCAATTTTACCCGCTTTTTTCCGGCACGGCTTTTCACCGGCTTCTGTTTTGCCTGCAACAATATGGTTTTCGCCCATATAGACGATTCAGTTATAATTTTCTTTTTTATTCCTGCCCTCGCTCTTCATCTGATATGCCGTTACTTCGAGGAAAATAAAAGGAAACATTTAATAATTTCGAGTATTCTAGCCGGAATAGAAGTTTATTTTTCGTTTTATGTATTTTTTTATCAGTTTGTGATGATTTTTGTCCTTTTCGCTTATCTTGCGAAAAAAAACGGACTGAATCCGCGTAATGCGGCAAAAAATATAGCTCTTTATTCTGCGACTGCTTTTGTTGTAGCCTCACCTGACTTTTTTTACTATCTCAACACTCTATACAACCTTGATTTTGTTCCGGTTTTTGAGGCTTTCTACACGGCGAAAATGGCAAGTTTCAGCATTGTCGATATGCTACTTGTTCTTCCGGACAACCTGATTTACCCGAATATCGGCAAATTTTTCGGGTTCCCTATGAACTGGGGATTTGTCCGGCACTACAATTTCACAGGACTTCTCCTCGCAACTCTTTTTGTCTATTCACTCTTCAAGTGGAACAGTAAAAACCGTGTACTTTTCGCGCTGCTGGCCGCAGCCGGCATATTTTTCGCCTGCGGACCGGTCTTCATGTTCGGGATGAAAGAGATTTTTTACTCGCCGCTCTACATTTTTTACAAACCGGTTCCTGTTTTAAAGTTTCTCCGTGTCGCCTGCCGGGCGCACTTCATATTTTTGTTCGCAGCCTCCGTCGCAGCAGCTCTTTCATTTGAAAGATTGTGCCTCAAAACAAAACATCAAAACATTGTAATCATTGCATTTTTTATTGTTCATTTTATCGAAAGCACTCCTTTTCCGCTTAAAGGCTTTGACGCTTTAATCACTGAAAAAGTTCCAGAAATATACGAAACAGCACGGCAACAGAATATCAGCCGCCCTCTTATTCTTGAGCTTCCGGCTGAGATGAAAATCGAATTTCCAGTTGAAAAAATGGGTAAATTCGCCGATCCTAAGGATTTTGTCACAAAAAAAGAGTCAAATCCGCAGCTCGAAGTGGTAAACATCGGAATGTTCGTTGACTCATGGGACGATATTTTTCAGTATAACCGTGAAATTATTTACACAAACTGGCAGAATAGACACAAAATCGATTCAATAAACGGCGTGAACGGCTACTTCCCGACACCACGCATGATTTTTCAGTTCCACATCAACAGCCTCCCTTCGCCCGAAGCTTTCACTTTTCTGCGGAAATCTGGGGTAAATTACATCATTTGGCACGAATTTATGAAAATAAAAGCTGACAAACTCTCCCTTGCCGACCTCGAAAAATCGCCGTGCCTCAGAAAAATCACCAAAAACAATGAGGGAAGCGTACTATTCAAACTTATAGAGTGCAAAAAGAGACACTGAAAATGTTTCACGTGAAACCTTATGCGCCAGAAACACAGAAAATCAGTGTTTTCAGCGTTTTTTTCTCAAAAATTCGCGCAGAAAAAAACAGGATCCTGAAAAAAGAATAATAAGATAATAGAGATAAACATATCCGTATATTTGCGATATTTCGACAGTGTATCTCGCTCTCCAGTATCCCGAAACTAGCCCCGCCTTTTCGATAGCAAGCGAAAACAAATTCAGTACGGCGAGAGAAACGGCAAAAACAAGCAGCGAAACGCGCCTGTCTGCAGCCAATTTTGATATTTTCATGGCCGCAATGTTGACAATGCAGCAGTAAAAAACGCTCAGAAGAATTATTGCAACCGGAAATGCGAACCCCGGGAAAAAGAGAACCGACGCGGGATAGTATGTGCCATGACCAGAGAAAACACGTTCGTTGACGACTTCCAATGCGGTTGAAGCGGCTGCCGGCGCAATAACCGGCAGAAACATCCGTTTTGAAACCAAAAAGTAAAAAACAGCGGGGATTGTCACCGCAAAAATCAAAGTTTCTATCAAAACATACGGGGCCATTTTTCCTCAGAAATTTCTTCTCAAAACAGCAAAAATTTCAAAGTGCGGAGTATCCGGAAAAAGATCCAGAAGATAGAGTTTTTTCACATAAAATCCTTTTTCAAAAAAGGTTTTGAGATCTCTCACCAGATTGGGAGGCTCACACGCAATATAAACAATGGTGTCTGCCGCACCGCAGACAAGCTCTGAAAGTTTTTTTCCGAGTCCTTCCCTCGGAGGATCCGCTACAACAATATCCGTTTTTTCAAGTTTTTGCAGTTTGTATGCGTCAATTTTCACGATTTTCGCCCTGTCACCCAGATTGTCGGCAAAACTTGCGCACGAATCGGGAACGATTTCATAACCTGTTGTTTTTATTCCTTTATCGGCAAGAAAAAGAGAAAAAAGTCCGCTTCCGCAGAACAGATCTGCCGCTGTACCGGCACCTGTTTCTTCAACTTCCCGCATAAGAAGTTCCGCCATGATGCTTGCCCCTTCCTCCGACGACTGAAAAAAACAGTTTTCCCTGATTTTTATGATTTTGCCGTTCACAGACTTTTCCAGCACTTTTGTTCCAGGCATGAATCCGCCTGTGATTTTCGAATATTCATACTGGATATTTCCACGCCTTTTCGCTATATCAGCTTTGATTTTTTCAAAAAAAACAGGGTCAAGGAGCGGACATTCTTTAATTTCAACAAGGTCATTGCTCCTTTTTTTGCGATAAGCGGGTTTTCCTTTCAGCGCGAAAAATTTCGCCCGCGTCCGCATTCCGAGCTCTCCCGGAGTTATTACAACCGGCTCTGTTCCGAGAGAGATTCTGTTCTGCTTCAAAAGTTCAGTAAAAACTGCTTTTTTGACTTTCAGCTGCGCAGGATACGAAAGGTGCTGAAGCGAACATCCGCCGCAAATCCCGTAGTGAGGGCATAGCGGCTTTCTGCGTTCGGGCGAGGCTTCAATAAGCTCAAAATCTTCAACATAAAAAAAACTTTTTTCCTTAACAGCGCTTTTTACCTCAACAATCTCGCCGGGGCATGAAAACGGCACAAAAAAAGTCTTTCCTTCAGCCCAGCCGATTCCGCAGCCGTTTGAAATTATTTTAGCTATCTCAACTTTTGCCATAGCGCTTCCGCCCAAAAAACGGTATATTTTAACCATATTAAAAAAAAAGGCGAAAATCCTGACAGCAGGAGCGCAGAAAAAATAAATAACAAAAATCTTGTATTAACTTTTTGGAAAGTGCGCGTATAATGCCGGACACACCATTTTTGAAGGGAAAAACCATGAATTTAAAGGACAAACTCAGGAGGGAACTCGCAATGAGAAGAAGATTCCGTGATTCAAGAACTGTCAGCAAAATGAAAAATGTTTCGCGCGAAGACTGCATCTGCGCGGCCTACTATCTCTACTGCGTATCCGAACTTGACGAGGTCAGAAAATACCCGTCGGATGATTCTGTGGAACTTTTCTGCAAACTGGCGACATTCTTCGGAAAAACAGCAGAAATTGCTGAATTTCTTGAGAAACATGTCAGATCGGCTGAGAAGACTAATCTCCTTGAACCAATTGCGGCTGACACGGAACGCTGTTTCGAGGATTCGAAAATCCCGTACGAATACCGCGAGGACCGCGATATTGAAAGAAATTTAAGGGATCCCGGTGTTCCCCTGACAAAAAATCTTGTAAACCTTTACCGCTGTTTTTGTGCCTCAGATGCAGAATACCGTTTTTTTGCAAGACTTATAGCCAATTTCCTTCTCAGAAAAAGCCGCGCGGAAAACTTTTCTCTTCTTGAAAAAATCCCGGCTCATGTCGAAAAAGTTCTTTTTGACAAATCGCTCACCGGCTTTATTTCGGATTCTGTCGATGTAACCGATTCTGAGCTCAGGTATCTCGCGTTGGGATACCGCTGTGCGGTTGTTCCGGCTTTGAACGGCATTCTTGACGATCTGTTCCACAGCGGAGTTTCAAAACAGGAGTTTGTGACCAAAGCTCTCGGCATAAGTTCACGTGAATACAGAGCCATTATCGATAAAAACGGCGCGCTTTACTCGTTCGGCTTCATAAATGACTACGGAGAGATCGAAGACGAGACTGTCCGCAGCATCGAAACCAAAAGTCTTGAGCCTTTTTTCGCGGATTTTGTAAAAAACGAAGAATTTTCGGACACTTACGATCTTGACTCTTTCAATGTCGGCGACGATACGACCACGATAATGCAGGGGGCGCTAGCCGGAAAAGGAAGTTTTATGTTCCTTCTGTACGGAAAACCGGGGAGCGGCAAGACAGAGTATGCAAAAGCGCTGGCTAAAGCGTCCGGACTCAGGACTTTTGTCTTCAAAAACGAGGAAGAATCCATGCACAACTCGGTCCTTTACCGCATGAACCTCTTTCTCAGCATAAACCATCCCGGTTCCGTGGTTGTCATCGATGAAGCCGACACGCTCCTGAAAACCATGGATTTAGGTTATTTAGGTCCTGTACCGTCGAGAAACAAAGGGATCATTAACAAAATGCTGGAAAACAATAAAAATAAAGTCATCTGGATCGTAAACCACACAAAACTGATAGACACTTCAACCAGACGCAGGTTTAATTTTTCCTGTAAATTCACGGCGATGCCGAAAGAACAGCTCAGAAAAATCGCTCAGTCGAAACTTGCCGTTCTCAATATCGACGAAAATCTCAGAACGAGAGTCCTCAAATCACTGGAAAAGTATAACGTTACCGGTTCTTCAGTCGATAATGTGGTAAAAACAATAGAGAATCTTGAGAGTATCGCCCCTGCGAAACTTGAAAGCTGTATCGATAAAATTTTCGATGCGAATTCGGCTCTTCTGTGCGAAGGGATCAGAAAGTCTAAAATGCGCGGCAAAACGAAGTCAGGCTACGATCTGCACGCGCTCAACACTTCCGTAAGTCCCGATTCCATAGTCGAAATGATACAGAACGCGGAAGAGTTCGCAAGATCGAACGACTCTGTGGAAAAAGGGATAAGGCTGCTTTTCTACGGGCTCAGCGGAACCGGAAAGACCGAGTTTGCCCGCTATATCGCCGAAAAACTCGACAAGAAGATCCTCATCAAACGCGCCTCCGATATCCTTGACAAGTATGTCGGCGGAACGGAGAAAAAAATCGCCGAGGCTTTCGAGGAGGCCGAAAAATCCAACAGCATTCTTCTGCTTGATGAAGCCGACTCGTTTTTCAGAAACAGGGAAAACGCTTTTCAAAGCTGGGAAGTCACTAAAGTCAACGAGTTTCTGACCCAGATGGAGGAGTTTGAGGGGATTTTCATCTGCACGACGAACCTGAGAAAGATCATGGATCCAGCGATGAACCGCCGTTTTCACGCGATCGTCGAGTTCAAGCCGCTTGAGAGCGAGGGAATTGCTGCCCTTCTGAAAAGTTACTTCGGGAAATACGATTTCAGCGATTCCGATGTTTCGAAAATAGCCGATTTCAACTCGGCGGCTCCCGGAGATTTCGGAGTTCTCGCCCAGAAACTGCGCTTTATGAAGCAGTCGGACATCGATTCGGCGTTCATAGTAGAAGAGCTCTGCCATATCCAGCGCGAGAAAGACAACGGCAACAGGAAAACCGGAAAAATAGGATACTGTGCATAAAAACAAATAACAATTCAGAAAAATAGCGTTTTTCTGCATTTATCGTAACATCTTGAGTTTTTTGATGTTTTTACTTCGTATGGGGAGACTTGAAATGAGTAAGTATAATTTCAAAAAGTTGCTTGACGAGTTAAATGATGCTGACTCTGTGACAATGGATTTTAAACAAATTCAAGAGTTGCTCAACATTGATGAGTTGTGTTCCAGCGCAAAAAACTACCAGGCATGGTGGAGCAGTAATTTGTCTTATGCGGGATATACCGCCACACCCGATTCAAAAAACGAAAAAATTACATTTAAAAAAGCAAAAACACCCTCTCAAAACAGTTCTTCTACGACCAATAATGGCAAAGGCAAAAATCCAAGCAACAACAAGACTCCTAAAAAACTAACCAAAGAGGAGATTGAAAAATTCAGAAGTGAAATTAATGATTTTTTGCGCGAAACCAAGGCCGATAATATAATACGTTACTACATGAAGACAGACCTTGCCACAATGACAGACATGCCTTTTTACGATTGTAATGACGAAGATCGTGATACAAAACCAGAAAATAAAAAAAACGTGGTGGATATTGTCTCTGAGTATTGTGAGTTGTTAGGATCGAAAAAAAAGGATTTTCAGAAAAAATTACTGTACTGGCTCTCTAAACAACAAAATCAATCCATGAGAAAGTTGTCAAAACAATTAAACAACGGAATTTGGGAACACCCTATTCCTTTGAAGTATACCAGGGAATTTTTGTTAAAGCGTATTGATAAAGGGGAGTTTGATATTATCAAAGAATATCTAAAATTTATCAATGAAAACGCTCCACAGATTTTCCTAACAAACGAACATAACAAAATAGTAAACAAAAAATTCAAAGACAAAATGCCAGACGATTGGGACTGGAAAACCGATAACCCGTTTGCCCGCTATATAGAAGCTGGAATTTTTGATGAATTGAAATTGAAGTTAAATATCATCGATTATAAGGCAACTCAAAAATTGAATTCAAACTGGATCAAGGACAATTCCTCTTCGCATTATTTTAACGAGTCGGAACAAAAAGGGTTCATACTTCTTGAGGATTCGGTTACAGAAATTGGTGACAGGGCATTCGAGAATTGCAGCCACCTGACATCAATAACTATTTCAAAATTCGTTACAGAAATTGGTAACGAGACATTCAAAGGTTGCACCAATCTTTCCGAAGAAACCAAAGAACTGCTCATGCGCAAGCATAATTATACCGACTTTTAAAACAGCGATCATCGTAGTCGTACCCTACTTTAAGATTTTTCGCAAAACCGCAAAATGTTTAAATAGTACTTTAAGATTTTTTCCGATGAATGAACTCGGATAACAAAAAATCTTGCCGATGTGACTTTATTCCGCTATAACGCTAAGGATTTGTTTTTATTGCGAGGTTGATATGAGTTTCAAGTCTCAGGTTTCAGGATTTCAAAGGAATTTCTGGATCGCCAACATCATGGAGATGTTCGAGCGTCTGGCGTTTTTCTCGGTGCGTGCTGTCCTTCCGCTCTGGATGATAGCGACTGCCGACAAGCACGGTCTCGGACTTACTTTCACTGAAAAAGGGCTTATTTTCGGCGTATGGGCTGCGTGCCAGAGCCTTATCCCGATGCTGAGCGGCTCTTTTGCCAACTATCTCGGCTACCGCAAAAGTCTTTACATTGCTTTTACGACCAATGTTTTCGGCTACATCCTGATGGCGAACGCGGCGGGTTTCTGGAGCATGATGGTCGCAGGAATCGCTGTCGGAACAGGAACCGCCATTTTCAAGCCGCCGATTCAGGGAACTGTCGCAAGTTCTGTTACTGAAGAAAACAGTTCTGTCGGATACGGGATTTTCTACTGGGTCGTAAATATCGGAGGTCTTCTGGCCCCTGTCATGGCAAGCACTCTGCGCGGAAACGACGCCGACGGCTACACATGGAGCTACGTTTTCTACGCGGCGGCGATAGTCACTGCCTGCAACTACATTCCGGCGACTTTCCTTTTCAAAGAGCCCGATAAATTAAAGGCTACAAAATCCGCGAAAGATGCGCTCAACGACACCTGGACCGCGCTGAAAGACAAGGATTTCATGATTTTCCTCCTTATTTTCAGCGGATTCTGGCTCATGTTCATGCAGCTCTGGGATCTTTACCCGAACTTCATCGACCAGTGGACTGACAGCCGCGATCTGGCAATGATCCTGCCTTCGTTCATGACTGACGGCGGCAGCGTCAAGGCTGAGCAGTTCATCAACATCAATTCGCTCTGTATCGTTCTTTTTGTCGTTCCGTGGAGCGTAGTCACTGGCAAATTCCCGCGTCTTGTAGCGATAACCGCCGGGATCTGCCTCACGACTATAGCCTTTTTCTGCGCCGGTATCACGATGGCAGGCGTTGTAACGGCAATCTGTATAGCATTTTTCAGCTTGGGCGAAATGACCTGCTCGCCCAAATTCAGCGAATACATCGGCGTGAACGCACCGGCTGACAAAAAAGCTCTTTACATGGGGCTTTCGAACATTCCGTTCGCAGTCGGCTGGATCGTCGGAAACGTTGTCTCCGGCCCGCTTTACGACGCTTTCGCGAACAAACTTCAGATCACGAAGCAGTATCTTCTCGATGTCAAAAAGGTCCCGCTTGAGACCCTTGTGAAAGTTGTCGATGACTACAAAGCTACAAATCCCGACAACCTTCTGCCTGAAACTATCGCGAAAATGAACATCGACACCTTCGACTTTTTCCCGTATTTTCAGGAACTTACAGGACTTGACAAATACGCTGCCAACCAGCTTCTCTGGGACGCTTACGCTCCGTGGAAAATCTGGATCGTCCTCTCTTCTTTCGGCATTCTCTCGATTGCCGCAATGCTTCTATACAACCGTCACAAAAGCAAAATAAACGCAAAATAAGCCTTAAAAACACTGGAAAACATCTCTCATTTGTGGTAATAAAGAATGTTTTTGGTGTATATTTGGCAACGGAGTCGTAAATGGAAATCAAAGTCACTGAAAAAGAGGTTCTCGCCGGCGATATTTCCCAGCTGAAGACTATCATCGACAAACTCGCCCACGACGGCAAGCTCTCAGCAGAAAACGAAAACAACATTACTATAAAATTCGACAATCTCAACTCGCTTGACCTTTCTGTCAAACTCCAGAAACCGGAATATAAACGCTGGTTCAAAAAGCTCGACAATGAATTCCACTACCTTCCGTTTTTTCTTAATAAACAATCGAAAACATTGATGTTTTTTATTATGGGGAATGTTGATTTCACCATTGAGGATCAGGCTATAGTCTTCAACGAATCATCAAAACAGCACTTTGTCACCAATAAAAAAGCATCCGTAAAAGCGTTCTGTCTCTCCCACAATATAGACATGACGGAAACACTCCAGCGTCTGACAGTCTTCGAGCCGCAGCCGCAGCGTGCCGGGGTGCAGAAAGTCAGGGTCGACGAGCTTCTCAGCCAGCGCGGCGCTGTGGCTTATATGTCGGAACAAAGAGAATACACCATTTCAATCTTCATAAAAAAGATTCCGAAAGATTTGAAAATCCACGCGGTTTACTACACCGAAAAAAACTGTCCGCAGCCTTTCTTCACAGTCTTTATGGAGGAAGACGGGGAAAGAATCCAATACACCGTTTACCCGCAGATTTCACAGAGAGATACCGATGAATATCTGCTCCGGACTCATGAAGTGAAAATTCTGATAGCGTTCAAAATCAATGACCAGCTCAAAGGATTTCCTAAGATCACTGAAAATATAAAAATCGCGACACTTGAAGAGCTTCAGACACAGCAGCAGCTCTTTCTGTCCGCAGAACCGGAAAAAACCGAAAGTTCCGGCGGTGACGCGGAAAACCGTGCCGAAAACGGCAACAATGTTCCGGAGGAAACCGGCGGAGATAAAAACGAAGAACCGGTAAGGCCGGACGAGCCTGAAGAACAGGAAGATCCTGACAAAACTCTTCCGATTCATGATGTCGAAGAAACTCCCGAAATTCATGAAGAAACAACCGGAGAAGATGAAGAAACGGAAGAAACGGTGCCGGAAAACGAGACGTGTGAGGAAAAAGCGGCCCGCCTTGAAAAAGAGAACGCCGCGCTTCGCAGGAAAGTGGCTTCGCAGCAGAAAATCATTGATGATTTAGAAGAAGAAATAAACAAAAAACGCTCAATATGGAGCTTTATCAAGAGGATGTTCGGTTGACGACTGTAATTTTTAACGGAACGGGCTCGTCCACCGGAGTCCCTCAGCTTTTCTGCAGCTGCGATGTCTGCAAACTCAAGGACGAACGCAACCGCCGCACGCGCTTTTCGATGACTTTGATTGAAAACGGGACTGTCCTGCAGATCGATTTTCCATACGAAATCAGACAGCAGCTCCTTAAATCACAGATTTCACACATTGACGCAGGCTGGCTGACCCACGCCCACAGCGACCATTTCGCCGGAATTGACGATCTGAGGATGGCATCGTTCAGAAACGACGAACCGCTTCCCTTTTTCCTCAGCCGCGAAACTTTTGAAATCGCGCAGCAGCGGTTCCCCTATCTTTTTTTTGAAAACGAATACCTCCCCCGCCCTTTTCTGAAGCCGGTTTTTGTAGAAAAAGAACCTGTGCAGTTCAGAAACATGACCCTTCTGCCGATCCGTCACAAGCACGGCGAAACCGTTGTTACAAGTCTCCGTTTCAAGGACTTTGCGCTGCTTGCCGATATAAACTCGATAGAACCTGCCGAGCTCGACAAAGCTAAAGGAGTCAGACTGCTGGCAATTTCATCGACAGTCTGGAAAAAGAAACATCCGACCCACTTCAGTTTTGAGGAAATACTCGACATCATCAGGTATCTTGCGCCTGAAAAAGCCTGTCTCACCCACATGAACCACACTTTCGACTATGAGGAAACCCTGAAAAAACTTCCGGCGAATGTCGTTCCCGCCGTTGACGGTCTGAAAATAGAGGTTTAAATGCTGAACTGGCTTTCATACGGGGTTGTAAATATCGCAGGATATGTTGCAAACACTCTTTTTTTTATTGATGTTCTGATCTGGTTTTTACTTGTCAGAAAGAATATGAATATCCGCGAAAACAGAAAAATTATGATAAAAACCGGCGTAATTTCCTTAATCGGAGCAGCAATCGCGCCTCTTTTGATAGTAATTGTTTCGGGCAATCTTTTTCCTTTTCTTTCCAGTGCATGGAAAGTTATTCAGAAAATCGACAGTTTTGCCTCATTTAAGGCACTTGTTTCAGCTGTTTTCAAAGGTTTTTCAATAACCGGCGGCATTTTGATCCTCTCAATTGTCCTTCTGTTCTTTGTAAAAAAAGCAAAGAGACTGACTTTCGCCATCCTCTACCCTTTCCCGCTTTTTGCCGCACTGACAAGGATAAACTGCTTTATCGAAGGGTGCTGCTTCGGCAAACTTTCCAACGATATTTTCGCGGTAAGCTACCCGCCTGCAAGCCCCGCATCAAAACTGCACTACAGCCGCTCTCTGATTCCTTCGCGCTTTGTTCCGTCGCTCAACGTCCATCCGACGCAGCTTTACATCTTTGCCGCGATGTTTTTTCTTTTTGCAGCACTTGTCATAATGAACAAACTCAAAGTTAAAAAGAATATCATTGCCGGAACAGCCCTTTCCGGTTACGGATTTTTTAATTTTTTCATTGAGTTTTCCCGTGAGGAACCTGTTGCGCTCAGCATCTTCACAATGGGACAAATACTGGAATTTATTATATTTTTATTAGGTTTTTACCTCGTTTTCAAAGTTAAGGAAGAAGAAATTTCTGAAAAATAATCTGAGGAGGAAACATGCTGCCGAAAAACAATCCCGCGAAGCTCGAATCCTGGAAGACACTTGAAAACATCAAGAAAAACAGCTCTTTCAATTTAAGAGAGCTTTTCAGGGAAAATCCTGCAAGGGCCGATGATTTTTCCGTTTCTTTAGACGATATTTTCCTCGATTATTCCAAAAACCTGATTGACAAAAAAGTTATGGAAGCCCTTCTCAACCTCGCCAAAGAAGCGGGTTTGAAAGAAGGAATTGACGCGATGTTCCGCGGTGAAAAAATAAATGAAACCGAAAACAGAGCCGTTCTGCACACTGCTCTGCGTGATTTTTCGGACGATCCGGTAATTCTTGACGGACATAACATAAAAGAGGATATCCGGCGCGTTCAAAGCAAGATGAAAGCCTTCGCCGACAAAGTTTCAGACAAAAAATGGCTTGGTTTTTCCGGGAAACCGGTGACAGACATCGTAAACATCGGAATCGGCGGCAGCGACCTCGGCCCTGTAATGGTGACAGAAGCTCTGAAACCCTTCTGGAAAGCGGGTTTGCGGGTATTTTTCGTCTCGAATATCGACGGCACGCATATTTCTGAAACGCTTAAAAAACTTAAACCCGAAACGACGCTTTTCCTCATTGCGTCAAAAACTTTCACGACTCTTGAAACAATGACCAATGCAAACACCGCAAAAAAATGGTTTCTGGAAAACGGCGGAAGTGAAAAAGATATTGCAAAGCACTTTGCGGCCCTTTCGACCAACGCGAAAGCGGTAACGGATTTCGGTATCGACACCGAAAACATGTTTGAGTTCTGGGACTGGGTGGGCGGCAGATACTCGCTCTGGAGCGCAATAGGACTGAGTATTGCATGTGTCATCGGATATGAAAACTTCGAAAAACTGCTTAAAGGGGCTTACGCTGCGGACCTTCACTTCAAAAACACCCCTTTTGAAAAGAATATTCCGGTGATTCTCGGGCTTTTGGGAATCTGGTACAACAACTTTTTCGGCGCCGAAACCCACGCGATTCTTCCTTACGACCAGTACATGCACCGTTTTGCCGCGTATTTGCAGCAGGGCGATATGGAATCAAACGGAAAAAGCACCGACAGAGCCGGAAATCCAGTCTCTTACCAGACAGGCCAGATAATCTGGGGCGAGCCGGGAACAAACGGCCAGCATGCGTTCTATCAGCTGATTCACCAGGGCACGAAGCTCATTCCGGCAGACTTTATCGCGCCGGCGAATTCGTTCAATCCTGTAGGAGACCACCACAGAAAGCTGCTCGCCAACTTTTTCGCGCAAACCGAGGCTCTGATGAACGGAAAAACAGCCGGAGAAGCCGAAGCCGAGCTTAAAAAAGCAGGCAAAACACCGGAAGAAATCAAAAAACTTCTTCCTTTCAAGGTTTTCAGCGGAAACAGACCGACGAACTCGATAATTTTCAAAAAACTTGACCCCGAAACTCTCGGAAAACTCATTGCGATTTATGAGCACAAGATTTTCACCCAGGGAATCATCTGGAATGTTTTCAGCTTCGACCAGTGGGGAGTCGAACTCGGAAAACAGCTCGCTACAAAAATCCTGCCTGAACTTGAGAATTGTGGAAAAGTTTCGTCGCACGATTCATCCACGAACAATTTAATAAATAAATTCAAAGAGTTACAGAACAAATAATGGAGGAAACAATGAAAAACTTCTTTAAAATCGTTGTTTTGGCTGCAATTTTCTGCCTGGTTGCAAGCTGTGAAAATTCCATCGGCAAAAAAACTATTGACGAGAACGATGGAGACAGAAACGACACTGAAATTTCAGATGAAGATGCCGATTCAGGCGACACTACAGACGCGGATGAACCCGACACGACAACCGATGAAGACGGAGAAATTCCGGATGAAACCGAGGATGATACGACCGATACGGCTGATGAAGACAACGAGGATATTGCCGATACAGATCCTGATGAAGACGAATCAGCATACCACTCCCCTTACGGCTCTGTTTCTTTTACTTTTGACAATATAATCGGCACAGAAGAAGATCCCATCATCGCCGATGAAGTCTTTGCCACCGGAAACTACGGGAACAGTACGGAAGATATCGCGCCTGAATACGCAGAACTGATCCAAACTTCGGCTTTTGTTTACAAAGACTACATCCAGATTCAGCAGACTCTCAAGTACAGCGGAGGAATTCTGGGAAATCCTGTCGTATTCTTCTATCTGCCGCTTGAAACCGCCTATAATCCGGGAATCTACAACCTGGGAATCAGCAGCGACGCTGCGATTATTGTTACCGATGTCGACTGGACTTCAGGACAAATCCAGTGCTATCACGCTTTCGGGGAAGGAACGCTGGAAATTTCGGAATCAAACATCAACGACAGCTTCCAAGTCATCAGTCTCAGCGGAAACGCAACACTTTACCACCCGCTGAACTACAAGGGTGAAGATGTTTCGCAGACATTTTTACAGACATTTACCGGTACAAACTTACTTTGCGGGCCCGTCGATTAAAAACCAATAAATTCAAGGTGTTACATGAATATTTTAGTAACAGGCGGAGCCGGCTACATCGGTTCGCACACTGTAGTTGAGCTCATAAATGCAGGACACGGCGTCGTAATTGTTGACAACTTTTCCAATTCAAAACCCGAGGCAATCTCCCGCGTGGAACAGATTACATCCTCAAAAATCAAATTTTATGAGGCCGATATCCGCGACAAAGCGGCTATGGAGCACATTTTTTCTGAAAACAAATTTGACTGCTGCATCCACTTCGCAGGATTCAAAGCTGTGGGCGAATCTGTAATAAAGCCTGGAAAATATTACGAAAACAACATTGTCGGCACGCTGGTTCTCCTTGATGTTATGCGCAAATACGCCTGCAAAAACATTATTTTCTCCTCCTCGGCCACTGTTTACGGAGATCCGGCCTTCGTTCCTATCACCGAAAAATGTCCGAAAGGCCTCTGCACCAATCCTTACGGCAAAACAAAATCAATGCTCGAGGATATTTTGACTGATTTCCACACTGCCGATCTCAAAACAAACGATCCGGATCCGTGGAATATCGTTCTGCTGCGCTATTTCAACCCGGTTGGAGCGCACAAATCCGGCCTTATCGGCGAAGATCCGAAAGGAATTCCAAACAACCTCATGCCTTATATCACGCAGGTTGCAGCGGGAAAACTCGATCATCTCACCGTTTTCGGCAACGACTACAAAACACATGACGGCACGGGAGTAAGAGACTATATCCACGTTGTCGATCTCGCGAAAGGCCACGTAAAAGCGCTTGCCGCAATCGAAAAAAAATGCGGAGTAGCCGTTTACAACCTGGGAACAGGCAAGGGTTACAGCGTTCTTGACATTGTCCATGCTTTTGAAGAAGCCAACGATCTCAAAATTCCTTACGAAATCGGTCCGCGCCGCCCGGGCGACATTGCCGAATGCTATTCTTCACCTGAAAAGGCCAGGGCCGAACTCGGCTGGACTGCAGAAAACGGTATCGTTGAAATGTGCCGCGACAGCTGGAACTGGCAGAAAAACAACCCTGACGGGTATTAGACTTTCTTTTTCAATCGATTTTTATCAGTAATTTAATGGACTTATCTGACACAATAAACGTTATAGGGAACAACCATTTTGGCTTCTGAAATTCTGGTGTTGTTAAGACTTATAACCCAGTAGTGATCGGTATCGGTTCTCTGCGAAGATGACCAGAACCATCCTTTGCCCGGCAGTATCGTGCGCCCTTTGCGGCAGCCGCGGCAATCCTGTTTGTTGTAATCGTCAATGCGGAGCTTGCCGTTCTTTTCGCTGATTTCGCACTTTCCGCCAATTGCAGTTTCGGGACATTTTTCAATAGTGGAGCGGAGTTCGTCGATGGTCGGCATTCTCCAGTCTGTGAAGCCGTCTTCCTCAAGATTCTCGCAGTATTCGTTGGCCTTGAGCCATGTTACGGCAAATTTTGGTCTGTTTGACCATTGAAGTTTTTTTGCGGGTGCGGGTGCAGCCGCAGCCGGTTTCGCCGCCTGTTCGGACGGTTTTGCCTCAGCTGCAATGATTACGGAACTAAAAACGACACAAAGCAGTAACAATACGATTTTTTTCATTTTTTCCTCCAAATAAACAGTTAAACAAAAAAACGGCGCTTTTATATAAACCGGCGATTACTCTGTCAAGGAATTTGCGGTTTTCACTCTTTTCCCTATAATTCTCCGTTTTTAAGGTATTTGGAGGAATTATGAAACGACTTTTCTTTATTTTTATCTCTTTGATTTTATTAGGTTTTTATCTTTCGGCAGAAGAAGCGGCACAGAAAACGGACGCCAACACCGGCGCAACCGAAAAGAAGGAGGCTGTTCAGGAAAAACCTGCTCCCGAAAAAGGCAAAGTTTACGAAGGAATGCCGATAACGCCCGAATTTTCGAAGGAAGTGATAGACAAGATCACGGCGAAATACTCGAAAATGTATGAATCTTACGACGGCGTCAAAAACACGCGCCATGTCACTGTCGAATACCGCGATCCCAAGACAAACGAGCTCCTTGAAACCGAAAAATATGTCTACACCCGCAAAGACTACTGGTACAAAAACCTGAAATACGAGCTGCTTTCATGCGAATCGGACGGAAAACCGCGCAAACCCGGTGTCATCGCATGCGACCCGCACGAATCGAAGCCGGGAATCCCCCACTTCGACAAAAACGGCGAGAAAGAATACATCCGCGAACTTGTCGCTGTCGAAAAACTCAACGGAAGGCTTGCATACAAAATCAAAATGACGGCGAGAAAACCGAAAGGAGAACATTTCGTCGGCCATGTCTGGGTCGCTGTCGACAACCTCGAATACATGCAGAACGAAGGCAGAGCAGGCAAAAAAAGGATGGGCGAAAAGGATCTTTACGTCAAATATCAGGCGAAAGACTTCAACAACGGCCAGTTTTTCCACTTCACGAGCGGAATCACGAGAGTCGAGATCAGCGTCATGGGCTACAAACGCGTTCTCATCTACAAATTCGAGAACAAAGACATCGAACTTATGCCGAAGGACAAAAAATAATGGAAAAACTATACTTCTGGACTCTCGTTTTCATCTTCGTGAGCGGCGTTTTCACATGGATCACGCTCTATTTCATCACGGCGGGCTACGGCAGATACGGCAGCAAAAAGTGGGGCCCCGCAATAAATCCTAAACTCGGCTGGATGATAATGGAATCGCCCGTCGTCATTCTTCCGATAGTTTTTGCATTTTTAGGAAATGTAAACGCCGTCACGGGTGTAATGCTCGGGATCTGGCTTTCGCACTACATCCAGCGCGATCTGATTTACCCGTTTCTCATCAAAAACGGTGCGAAAATGCCCCTTTCGATTATCGCGATGTCGCTTTTCTTCAACTGCATGAACGGTTTTGTCAACGGTTACTGGCTGTTTTTCCTATCAAAATATGAGAAATATGAGACTTCGTGGTTCGTGACTCCGCAGTTCATCATCGGAACAATTCTTTTCTACTGCGGGCTTTTCATCAACATACAGTCAGACCACATCGTCCGCAATCTCCGCAAGGAAAACGGCCCCGGCTACCACATTCCGATGAAAGGTTTCCACAAATATGTCGCGAATCCCAACTATTTCGGCGAAATCGTCGAATGGGCGGGCTGGGCGATCCTCACATGGTCCGTTCCGGGACTCGCTTTTGTCTTTTTCACAATGGCCAACCTTGTGCCGAGAGCGCACAGAAACCGCCAGTGGTATGTCGAGAAATTCGGCGATAAATACCCCAAATCAAGAAAAAGAGTGTTTCCTTTCATTTATTGAAAAAGCATCGTTACGACGACACGACGGCACGACGTAACGACAAAGCCAGATTAAATTATTGATTTTTTTATCTTTTTCTCTATAATACTGCGTTTGTTTTTTTCGGCAGGAGGCTGATATGAAAAAATTTTTGCTTTTTATGCTCTTTATGAGCTTGTTTTTCCTTATTTCATGCGGTTCAGGAGAAACCGATACTGAAGAACTTTCCGATATTCCGGACTGGGATTACTCCAATGCTGTAACAGACGACGAAGCAGAAGATTCAGCAGCTCCGATCGATAACGGAGACACCGATACGGCGGATCCGGCTCCTGACAATGGAGACACCCTGCAGCCGGATGAATCCAACATTTCCGATGAAATTCCGGACAACGAAAACTCTCTTCCGGAAGGCTGCGGCAATGAAACCGTCGAATACAGCGAAAGATGCGATTCCTCTGCTCCGATAACATGTTCCAGTCTTAATTCCAATATGTCGGGAAAAACAAACTGCCTTGAAGACTGCACCGCTTTCGACATGTCAAGCTGCGACAAAAAAATCTGGGGCGTTCTCAATGTCCGCTTCTTCACAAAATTCATACTTGACAACGCAAAAACCGGCGATCCGAGCTATCTGGCACAGGGTACACTCCCCTACTCCGCTTTCAACGGGCTTTACGGCGACACGACCAAATTTTTCCCGCAAAGCGGCGACGGCTCGGTTTCATTCGCAGTAACAGATAACTATACCGGTACTTTCGGTGCAAACAAACGCCAGCTTTTCGTAAAACAGATTCCCTCTTCGGATTATCCGAGACACGAGCTGGAATTTGCTCCCGGCACGATAAAAAACGGCGCTGAATACCGCATAAATGCCGTTTCTCTCTTTGATCTGGCAGACAATCTGCTTAAACTTGTCCGTTACAGACTTGTGGACAAACAGAGCGGGCAGGAATGTATAATGGGTATCGGTTATTCGGGTTCTGTTTTCATAACCTCCGTTTTCCCTGAAAATGCCGACCTGTACGAAGGCGGAAGCATCGAAATCGTCGCAAACAACGTCGATTTCTACTATCCGACTGAAGTTCCTGGACTTGACGAGGAAACTACCGTTCCCGAAGAAGTTCTCAAATATCCGATCTGCTCAAAATAATTTCAATTCATGTATTTCGACAGAATCAATTCCACAATCTGCGCGCTCGCCACAGCAAAAGGGAGCAGCATCGGAATAATCAGAGTAAGCGGCAAAAAGGCGTTTGAAATCGCAGAAAAACTCACCGGCAGGACAAAATTCGAGCATAAAAAAGCCGATTTTGTGAAAATTTTTGACGGTGAACAAGTGGTTGAAAAGTGCCTGATACTTCCTTTTCATGCACCTTTCAGCTTCACGGGCGAGGATGTGGCCGAATTTCATGTCCACGGCGCAGCCGAAAACGCATCCGAAATCATGAGACTCATATTCAAAAACGGCGCGATACCCGCATTAAAAGGGGAGTTCTCGTTCAGAGCGGTTCTCAATTCAAAAATGAGCGTCGACGAGGCGATAGCCCTAAATACTGTCATAACATCGGAAAACCCTTTTTCGACCGACCTTTCACGCAGGGCAGCATTTGAAAAAAACCCGCTTGAAAAGCTGAGCGGACTCATTCCGCAGTGGGAGTATTTCCGCACTTTGGCCACTGCTGTCGTGGATTTCCCGGATCAGGTCTCCACTGACATCGATTTTGAAAAACTGAAAGATCTTATAAAACGCTCAAACCTCGATATTTCCAAGGTTTTAGCCAATTCCGAGGCTCTTTCCAGGCTTCTGGACTACCATATTGTCATTTTAGGCAAGCCCAATGTCGGAAAGTCCTCTCTTTTCAATATCTTAATCGAACGCGACCGTGCAATTGTCGCAGATTTACCGGGAACGACACGCGACTACATCTCTGAAACCTTTTATGCAAAGGGGTTTCAGGCACTTTTAACAGACTCTGCAGGGCTCAGAATCGCTTCATCTGAAGTCGAAGCAAAAGGGATAGAAAAGAGCCGAAACCTGCTTGAAAAGGGGGATTTGCTGATTTTAGTCTTTGACGGTTCGAAGCCGCTTGACCTTGAAGATTTGGAATTATTGCACGAAACCTGCATGAAACCTAGGTTACTCGTTAAAAACAAGTGCGATTTCGCCCAGGCTGAGAATCCCGAACTCGACGGAGCAATTGAAATAAGCTGCAAAGAGAGCAGGGGAATCGATGTTTTGGTCGACAAGATCTGCGAAAACATCGAAAAAAACATGCCAGACAAAAACGAGGCGATATTTTTCAGTGACTGGCAGAAGAAAAAAGCGGAAGAAATTCTGGACAAGATGGAAGAGCTCAAAGTTTATCTAAACTCTGACCAAATTGAAATTATACTTTTCTTTATTTCAGAAATTTTCAACGGGATCCGCGATCTCGCCGGCGACTTGACGAGCCACGATGTCTACGAACAGATTTTCGGCGGTTTCTGCCTGGGGAAATGATGAGAACAAGACCTGATTTTCAAAATAACGCCGTATTTGGCGCGTGTTCGACGATTTTTTACAAAACGACTGTTGACAAGCGTTTGGTCACATTTTTGCGTCAGATCTCAAATTTGAAAGCCGTTTTTCAGAGGTCTTTATGAAGAATTTTGATGTCATTGTCATCGGCGGAGGACACGCCGGAATCGAAGCCGCTTACGCTTCTTCAAAAACAAAAGCGAAAACTCTCCTCGTCACGATCTCAATCGACAAAATAGGGGAGATGTCTTGCAATCCTTCGATCGGCGGACAGG
The DNA here is from genome assembly GCA_905233945.1 of uncultured bacterium. GTDB lineage: Bacteria > UBP6 > UBA1177 > UBA1177 > UBA1177 > UBA1177. Next base: position 33,023 of record CAJOFY010000003.1, read on the forward strand.
CAAAAGGGCAGCTCGTGCGCGAAGTCGATATGCTGGGCGGAGTTATGGGCCGCGCCGCCGATTTCGCCGCGATCCAATACCGCGTTTTAAACAGAAGAAAAGGGCCGGCGGTTCAGGCTTTGCGCGCTCAGTGCGACAAAAATCTCTACAAAAATTTCATACAGGCTTTCCTTTTCAAAGTCGAAAATCTCACCGTTTTTCAGGGCGAAATCGTTTCGCTTACTCATGAAAATTCAACTTTTACAGTGAAATCGAAAGACGGTTTTATATTCTCGGCGAAGTCGGTCGTCATCACGAGCGGAACCTTTCTGAACGGTAAAATCCATATCGGACGCGACACTTTTTCGAGCGGCAGGCTAGGGGAGCCGGCAGCGGTCGAACTTTCCGATTTTCTGGTTGATTTAGGTCATAAAAAATTCCGTCTCAAAACAGGAACTCCTGTCAGGATCGTCGGCAGCACGATCGATTTTTCGCAGATGGAGATCCAGCCTGGCGAAACAGATTACACACCGTTTTCGGTGCGGACCGAAGGTTTCCTGCAGAAGCAGATCCCGTGTTTTCTGACGCGGACGAGCGAAAAAACGAGAGAAGCGATCATCTCGAATCTAGATCTTTCTCCGATGTACGGAAGCTGCAAGTCGATTGAAGGAATCGGCCCGCGTTACTGCCCTTCGATAGAAGACAAATTCATGAAATTTCCCGAAAAGGAATCTCATCAGATTTTTATAGAACCCGAAGGCTGGGACTGCCGCGAATACTACCCGAACGGAATTTCAACTTCGCTTCCGGTTTTCGTTCAGCAGAAAATTCTGGAATCGATTCCGGGGCTTGAAAATGCCGAAATTTCACGTCCGGCTTACGCGATCGAATATGATGCATACGACCCGTCTGATCTCAAAACGACTCTCGAAAGCAAGTTCGTCCGCGGCCTTTTTTTCGCAGGCCAAGTAAACGGAACAAGCGGATACGAGGAAGCTGCGGCACAAGGTCTGGTTGCAGGAGCAAACGCCGGATTTTACGCAACCGAAAACGGGAAAAATCTGATCCTCGAGCGTTCCGATTCATACACCGGAGTAATGATAAGCGACATCACGGCAAAAGGAGTAGATGAGCCTTACCGTATGTTCACTTCGCGCGCCGAATTCAGACTTTCGGTCCGCGACAACAATACTGCAGAAAGGCTGCTCGAAAAATCTTTCGCGGCGGGCCTTATCGACGAAAAAATTTATGAAATTGAAAAGGCAAAATGCGAACGCGTTCAGGATCTGATTTCTGAAATAAACTCTTTCCAGATTTATCCGACAGCCGAGATAAATAAAAAATTGGAAGAAGTAGGGGAGGCGCCGCTTTCAAAGGCCGGCAATCTTGCGACTTTGCTTCGCAGACCTTGCGTTTCGCGCAGCTCCATAGAGGCTGTGACGGGTTATGTTTCACGTGAAACATCCGAAATCTGGAACCGTGCCGAGGTTGAAATCAAATATTCATCTTTCATCGAGAGAGAAAAAGAAGAAATCAAAAAATTCGAGAATCTCTCCGCCATAAAAATTCCCGAAGATTTTGATTTCAGCAATTTGAGCGGACTCACAAACGAAGTCAAGCAGAAACTTGCGAAACATAAACCGGCAAATCTGGCCGAAGCCTCGGCGATTCCCGGAATAACTCCGGCGGCGGTTTCAATTTTGATAATGCATTTGAAAAAAGACCATGAATAAAGAGAAAAACGAAAATGTTTCACGTGAAACATTGCACAAAATACTCGGCTTAACACTTGAAAAATACGGCATTTTTGTTTCGGAAGACTTCGCTGAAAAAGCGTTTGGATTCTGGGAAGAACTCGTCTTTTGGAACAAAACCCACAACCTCACGACCGTCACCGGTTTTTATGAATCGGCGCTTGTTCACTTTGCCGATTCTTTGTTTCCGGCAAGTGAAAAAAATGTCTTTTTCGACAGCGCGAAAGTTTTGGATTTGGGAACCGGCGGCGGATTTCCCGGAATACCGCTCGCGCTTTATTTTCCGAAAGCAAACTTTGATCTTCTCGACAAAAGCAGAAAAAAAATCTCGTTTATCAGTCTGACCGCGGCGAAACTCGGAATCGGAAACGTCACCGGAATAAACGAAAACTTTTTCTCGATTACAGACAAATACGATGTTGTCGTTTCAAGAGCCGTCCGAATCGACGAAGAGATTTTCGGACATTGCAGAAAAATAATAAACCCGAACGGCCATCTTGTCGTTTTTTACTCGTCGCAGCAGACACCTTTTGAAGAAAAATCTCTTGAATACACTAAAACCTATTCCTTTGAAAAAGGGGAGAGGGTTATAGCATTTTACAGGTTTTAGAATCAGACAGATTCTTAGCTCAGAATGATTTTACAGCCTTGACGATATTTTCAGCGGTGAAACCGTATTTTTCCATCACCTGACTTCCGGGAGCAGACGTTCCGAATGAGTCAACAGCGATTATCTTCCCTTTGTCGCCTGCGTATTTTTCCCAGCCGAAACTTGTTCCCGCTTCAACGACGACGCGGTTTTTGACCGATTTCGGAAGCACTGATTCCCTGTATTTTGCAGGCTGTTTCTCGAATGTTTCACGTGAAACCATGTCGACGACGCGCACTTTCAATCCCTCTTTTCTCAAAGTTTCGGCAGCATCAAGGGCGATGTGGACTTCCGAACCGGTAGCAATGATTATTGTGTCCGGATTTGCTTCCTCAAGAATCGAATAAGCACCTTTGAGAGCATTTTCGGCAGCGGCATATTTCGTTCTGTCGATGACCGGAACATCCTGACGCGTCAGAATAAGGGCTACGGGCTGATTTTTGTTTTCAAGAATATGTTTCCACGCGACCGACACTTCGTTTGCGTCAGCCGGACGCCATACTTCAAGACCTGGAATGCAACGAAGCGTTGCAAGTTGTTCGACCGGCTGATGAGTCGGGCCGTCCTCGCCTACCGCAAGAGAATCATGCGTGAAAAGGAATATCGAGCCCAATTTCGCAAGCGCCGCAAGCCTTATCGGAGGTCTCATATAGTCGACAAACGAGAAAAATGTTCCGGTGTAGGGTTTCAGCATTCCGTGGTAGAAAATGCCGTTTGCGATAGCTCCCATCGCGTGTTCGCGGACTCCGAAGTGGATGTTTCTGCCCGAAAAATCGTCGGCCGAGATCCATTTTTCGCCAGAAATCGTCGTTTTCGTCGAGCAGCTGAGGTCGGCATCGCCGCCTACGAGCCAGGGAACTGCTTTGCCGAGAGCAGCAAGGACTTTTCCGTCCGCGGCACGTGTCGCCATTTTCGTTCCCGCTTCGAATTTCGGTAAAATTCTGTCTAAATCGCCGGTTTCAAGAGACTGCATCTGCTTGAATTGAGCCGCTTCTTCGGGATATTTCGCCGAATATTCCGCAAAAAGTTTGTTCCAAGCCGAAAAAGCCCTGTTCCCGGCGCGTTTTACCGAAGCGAAATCCTTTTTGACATCGTCATCGACAAAGAAAAATTTGTCGGGATCCATTCCGAAACCCTTTTTAACTGCCGCAAGTTCATCCGCGCCGAGCGGAGAACCGTGTGAAGACGAGCTTCCCGCCTTGTTCGGAGAGCCGAAGCCGATAGTCGTTTTGACAATGATAAGTGTCGGTTTTGACTGCTCTTTTTTCGCCTTTGCTATCGCGCGGTCGATCGATTTGAGATCTTTGTTGCCGTCAGCAACGGTAAGTACCTGAAAACCGTAGCTTTCAAAGTGCTTTTTGACATCTTCGGTGAAAGTCAGCGAAGTCGGCCCGTCAAGCGAAATATCGTTTGAATCGTAGAGAAGAATAAGTTTCCCGAGTTTGAGGTGCCCCGCTAACGATGCCGCTTCGGAAGCAATTCCTTCCATCATGCAGCCGTCGCCCAAAAGCGCGTAAGTGAAGTGATCGATCAGCTCGAAACCAGGCTTATTGAACCTTGCGGCAAGCATTTTTTCAGCTATCGCCATGCCGACTGCATTCGCGACACCCTGGCCGAGCGGGCCTGTGGAAGCGTCAACGCCGGGAGTTACGCCGAATTCCGGATGTCCCGGAGTTTTGCTGCCGAGCTGCCTGAAATTTTTCAGATCGTCCATCGAAAGTTTGTAGCCGGCAAGATGAAGCATTGAATAGAGAAGCGCGCTGCCGTGCCCTGCCGAAAGAACGAATCTGTCGCGGTTTATCCAGTCGGGATGCACCGGAGAAACCTTGAGATGCCGCTTCCAGAGCGTGTAAGCCATCGGTGCAGCACCCATCGGAAGGCCGGGATGCCCCGAATTCGCCTTCTGGATCATGTCAGCGGACAAAACTCTTATAGTGTTGACACTTTTTGCTGAAAAATTATCGGGAAAAGCCATTTCTTTCTCCATAAAAAGTTCACAAATCGGCTGAATATACAAAAAAATAGACAAACGACAAGATAAAAATGAGGTTAAATCTATCTTTTGAAAAAGTTTTTACGCTACAGAAGATTTTCCAGAAAAACTTGAGTGGGAGAGTTTTTCTATCCGGAAATGCTTAACAATTATAATAAACTATTGCTATTTCCAATTCAGCGCTTATAATTTACGATTGTGCGTTGTTTATATTTCGGAGGTGGAACCATGAGTTACGAAACAATTATCAAGGAAACGACAACACTTTCAAGAATAGAGCAGTTAAATCTTCTCGCCTATCTTGCAAACTTGATAAAGGAAAGCGAGGAAAAAGATTTTTCACTTGAAAAAGCTGTTTCTGACTCCCTTAACATGACAAATCTTTACGGACCGTTCGATTCTGCGGAAGAAGCTGTTTCTTCAATGATGGAGGACTAAAATTGTATAGCATAGTCTACACCAGCAGGATGAAGCGCGATGCAAAATTGATGAAAAACGCGGAAAAGATATGTCCAAACTCGTTCACATTCTTGATCTGCTGTCAACAGGGGTTCAGTTATCCGACGAAAACAGAGACCATCAGCTTACAGGCAATCTCAAAGATTTCAGGGAATGCCACATTGAAAGCGACTGGCTTCTAATGTACCGGATTATTGAAGACAAACTGATACTCTCTGCCACTGCTACCGGCACTCATTCAGATATTTTCGGAAAATAAAAAAATTCTAACTAAAGAAGATTTTCCAGAAAAACTTTGTTGAGACTATCCCAATTTGACGAATATTCCTCGTTTTTTGTCAATAGAACAGCTTCGATTTCGGCAATATTTTTCTGGATAAAAGTGTCAAGAGTTTTGATGCGCTCTCCTTCTGTTTTCTCCAGATTGTGCTTTTTTGCTTCGAGAAGCCGCATAAAATCGTCTTCGATTTCACTGGGAAGAGAGCCGGTGTAAAGTTTTGAAAAAAGTGTCGGCGGCGGGCTTTTTTTCTCGAGAATCCAGCGGCATGCAAAGATCGGGCGCAGCGCATAAAGATATTTTTTGAGGATGACTTTATCATCTTTGAAGTAGGCACGAAGCTGGTTTTTCGCTATTGAAAGGTAGTGATAAAGCATCCGTTTTTCCGAAAAATATTCAGGCATTACGCTCTGCAAATGCTGCCACTGCTCTGTCAAGCGGTAAACCACCGGCGAATCGGCCCATTCGAAAATCACCGGGTTCGATTTGTACAAAAGCGTGAGCAGTTTTTTTATATCCCAGCCGTTGATGTCATAAATGTCGTTCAGTTCATATTCAATCACGTCGCGGACGCTGTCCAGTCTCAGATAGTCGCGGATGTCCCGCACATAGACGAAACGCACGTCGTAATCGCTGTCCGGCGAGGCGAAACCCCACGCACGGCTGCCGCTTTCGCAGGCATAGATTATCTTCACATTGTGTTTCTGCTCGATTTCTGAAAGTTTCTCTTTGATTATTTCTTCAATATTTGACATTTTGTCTCCATACCGCCACGTTCCGATCTATTTTTCCCTCATTTCAATGCAGAAAAGTTCGAGCGGTAAGTGGCAGTAACCGTTAGGATTTTTGACAAGATACTTCTGGTGGTACTCTTCAGCCGGATAGAAATTTTCAAGCGGTTTGACTTCGACTGCGAACTTCTCGGCCTTTGAACCGAGAACGAGTTTTTCGCTTTTTACCGCCGCTTCGATGTCAGGAAGAAGTGATCCATCGGTGTAGTAGATCCCTGTGCGGTATTGAATGCCGCAGTCGCATCCCTGCTGGTTGACCGAAAGCGGATCGATAGCACGGAAATAGTATCCGAGCAGCTTTTGCGTCGGCAAAACCGCTTCGTCGTATTCGATTTTTACCGTTTCGGCATGTCCGCTCCCTTCGCACACATCGCGGTATGACGGATTTTCTGTTTTTCCGTTGGCATAACCCGTTTCTGTTGATTTTACACCCGAAAACTGGTCAAAAAAGCGCTGCGTTCCCCAGAAACAGCCCCCTGCAAGATAAATTGTTTTCATCAAAACCTCCGTTAAACCTTGCCTTTTTACGGCTTTTTTCTATAATTCCGCGTTTTTTGTTTATCAACTTTTTAAGGAGAGAAAAATGAAAAAGTTTTTGGTTTTCGCAGCTATTTTTGCTGCAACTTTTATGATGATGTCATGCGGCGGAAGCAGTATCACCGGTGACGGGTACTATACCGACGGACACAAAGTATGCTCCGATTACTCCGACTCCGGAGACTGCAAAGGACACGATGTCAGAGCCTGTGCTGAAGGCGATGACCTTTGGTATGAGGTAGAAGGAACCGGCAAAAAATTCAAATGCGACGATGGTGACTGCACTAAAGCTGCATTCGAACTGAACAACTACTGCTACGACACAAACATTGATTACAACGAGGAAGACGGTGCGACTTGCGTTACGACCGAAGAACCTGACACCTGCGGCGGCAAAGCTGTCAAATTCTGCACGAAAGATGAATCCTACTGGTATGAAGTAGACGGCAAAAAATACGAATGTAAAGACGCCGGTTCGGAAGAGTGCACTCAGGCAATGATGGATTTCTCAACATACTGCGCTAAAGCCGAAGAAGAAGCGGAAGAAGACGGCGAATCGGGATTCGAAACCGAACCGACAGCATATCTGCCGGCATCTCATGCAGGCAAAATCATCGAAGCATGGTACATGCTCAAAGAAGCAGATGAAGACAAAATAAAAATCGAAGCCGTTTTCCTGTTCCAGGATTTCTCGCTGGTAGTAACAAGCGCCAAGGTTTATTCCGTAGAAGACGGCAGAGAACCCGAGGATAAAATCAACGCAGAAGGCACATTCACGATCACTTCCGGCAGTTATAACGACGGTACAGCCCATGTTGATACGGGTGAAATGCAGTTCGATGTCACAATCACCGACGGTGTACTCTATGCTATGGAAGAAGAATTCATCAAGCAGGACAATGGCTATGCTCCCGAACCGCGATAGGAATCGCATCCCGATTTTTTGATTTTTGAGGTCCAGTCATGAAAAAAATCTGTTTGTTTTTTGTTATCTGTTTGATCTTCGTTTTCGCGGGCTGCGGCGGCTCGAAAAATGACGGAAAAACCGAAAATCCCGATTCAGAAGAAGCCGTAGCCGATGAAGATGAAGATAGAGATTCAGAGTCGTCAGACACTGCTTCAGATCCGGCTGTAACCGACAACGATGCGGCGGACAGCGGAGACAAAACAGACACAACGCCCGACAGCGGCGATTCAAAAACCGATGAAGACAATGCAGACTCTCATCCTGCCGAAGACACCGACGCGGCATCAGATGAAGATGCAGATTCCGGCGACACAACGCCGGATAACGATGCCGATTCAGTTGATTCCGGCATACCTGCACAGGAAGCAACTTCCTGCACGGATGACGGTGTAGAGGGCAAGCTTACGATCTGCACGGGCGGCCTTTGCCAGACAGAAGACTGTCCCGGCTCCAACTCATGCAAAAACTCATTTGAATGCGGTGAATGTCAGAATTATACAATTGAATGCCATGAAAGTGTTTCAGGATACGGTGTTTACCAATGCCAGGCCGGCAGCTTCAAGTTGATCAAAGAATGTGATCAGGGCTGCAACAAAGAGTGGAATGACTGCGGCATCATCGAATGCACTGACGGCGATACGAAATGTGTCAACGGAAACGACGGCAGGGGAGAAACATATTCATGTGTCGACGGCAGATGGGGAAGAGATAAAGACTGGTATGAAAACGAAATAAAATGCGCAGGTTCCTGCAACAGAGAGGGAACAGACTGCGGTGAATCGGATTGCCTCGATTATACCATGGAGTGCCGTGATGATCTGCTTTTGAACAGTACCGGAGGTGGTGCCATCGCGCAGTGCCAGTACGGCAAATGGCAGATAATGAGGGCATGCACGGACGCTTCATCCTGCAACAGGGAAAGCGGAGATTGCGGCGAATGCAAAAACGGTCGCACGAAATGCGAAGATCATGAAATCAGCAATATCATGAACAAAAACTGCAATTCGTCGGGCAACTGCGATTCAGGATATTACTCTGCAACGATCGGTGTCCAGCTGCTGTGTTACGACGGCAGGTGGAGTGATTACAACGATCTGACGAGATCCAGCTACTGTCCTGCGGTTAGCCATACTTTCCAGAAATATAATGGTTATACAGGCTATCAAAATTGGTCAACCGATATGACAAAAGTTTTTAATGTCGGCGCAACTACTTACAATGATTATCACTATTCGTCATGCCACAATACAAGTGCAGTCAGCGAATGCGGCATATGTCACAATAGTTTTCAGGTATGCGGCGATGAACCAGACGATGAAAATTCCGGCAAACCTGTAGGGCACATCCAGAGATGTGATAACGGATTGCTGATATACGGTAACTATTGTAGCAATAAAACCCAGTTGTGTACAAACCGCTATCAATGTCCACAATAGCGTTCCATGGCCTGCCCCTGATGTTTCGCCGTTTTTTTGCCTTTTCTTAACTTTTTCCTAAAATTCCGCGTTTTTATTTGTTCAACTTTTTGAGGAGAGAAAAATGAAAAAAATTTCCTTTTGTTTTGCACTTTTTGCGGTTCTGTTTTTTGTTGTATCCTGCGGCGGCGGAGAGAGCGCCGATCCAACATGTGAAAAAATCGTCATGCAGGGCGATGCGAGCACCATTCTTGGTGGAATCGAAGCCAATGCTTTTGATGAAAACGGAAATAAAATCCGAAAACTCACATTTCAGTTCTGGAAAGAATCCGAGGAAGAGGAGGATGTCCTTATACAGCCGTCAGATATTTACTACCTCAAAGGGAAGACTATAAACCTTGGTGAAGACAAAAACGCAACCTACAATTCCTGCCGGGAATGCGTTCTTCTTTCCACGGAGCCTGACGAAAGCGGCGAATTTACAAGATTCTTTTTTGCTACAAGCGGATATCTCCAGATCGAAGATGCTGTGGAAAATTCTTGTGATTCAAAAGGAAACGGCTCTTTTGTTCTTTCCGAAATCGACCTGAGCGGAAATGATTCGGCTATGGTCAAACACGGAAAATGCTATGAAATAGAATCTTTCAACTGGAACACCATCAAGGAAACAGATACAGAATCTGAAGAATAATTTTTTCAATAACTATAATAATTTCAGGAGATTACAATGAACAAAGAGTATCAGGTCAAAGACATTGCGCAGGCCGATTTCGGGCGCAAGGAAATTGCTCTCGCCGAAATCGAGATGCCGGGACTTATGGCGCTTCGTGAAAAATATGCAGAAAAACAGCCGCTCAAAGGGGCGAGGATCACGGGAAGTCTCCATATGACAATACAAACTGCCGTTCTGATAAAGACTTTGGTCGCTCTCGGCGCCGATGTCCGCTGGGCAAGCTGCAACATTTTCTCGACTCAGGATCACGCCGCTGCCGCGATCGCGGACATGGGCGTTCCCGTTTTTGCGTGGAAAGGTGAAACCATTGAAGAATACTGGCAGTGCACGCTTAAAGCTCTTTCGTTCCCGGGAGGACTTGGACCGCAGCTCATCGTTGACGACGGCGGAGACGCGACGCTTCTCATCCACAAAGGTTATGCATGCGAAGAAAATCCCGCTCTTTTCGACGAAAAAGCGGAAAACCGCGAGGCTCAGGCAATACTCGACATTCTGAAGGAAGAATACAAAAAAGATCCGCAGAAATGGCACAAAATCGTTAAGGAAATCAAAGGTGTGAGCGAAGAGACCACGACCGGCGTCCACAGACTTTACCAGATGCTCGAAAAGAATACTCTTCTCTTTCCGGCAATCAACGTCAACGATTCGGTCACAAAGTCGAAATTCGATAACCTTTACGGCTGCAGGGAATCGCTTGCTGACGGCCTCAAACGCGGAACAGACATCATGGTCGCAGGCAAAGTCGTCTGCGTATGCGGCTACGGCGATGTCGGCAAAGGGTGCGCGAAGTCGATGCAGGGTTTCGGCGCGAGAGTTATCGTCACCGAGATCGACCCCATCTGCGCTCTTCAGGCAAGCATGGAAGGCTTTGAAGTGAGAACAGTTGAAGAAGTTGTTGATTTTGCTGATATTTTTGTCACTGCAACAGGAAACTGCGACATCATCACCGCAGACCACATGAAAAAGATGAAAAACATGGCGATCGTCTGCAACATCGGACACTTCGACAACGAAATCCAGGTAGATGCGCTCTACGCGATCCCCGGAATCAAAAAAATCAACATCAAACCGCAGGTCGACCGCATCGAATTCCCCGACGGACACTCGATCATCCTTCTCAGCGAAGGAAGGCTCGTCAACCTCGGCAACGCGACAGGACATCCGAGTTTCGTAATGAGCAACTCCTTCACGAACCAGGTTCTGGCGCAGATGGATCTCTGGCAGAACGAATACAAACTCGGAGTTTACATCCTTCCGAAACACTTAGACGAGGAAGTTGCAAGACTCCACCTTGCGAAACTTGGCGTCAGCCTCACGAAGCTCACGCAGAAACAGGCTGACTACATCGGTGTCAAAGTCGAAGGCCCGTACAAAGCGGAACATTACAAATATTGATTTTTTAATCGGCAGGTTCTGTTTTTTTCTTAAAAAATCTGTATAATTCCGCAGTTTTTTGTTTATTACTGGAGGTTTGAATGAAAAAAATCCTTTTTACCGTGCTGTTTTCAGCTCTTTTTATGACTCTCAATTCCTGTATCGCGATGAAAAACGACGTCGATATGGCTAAATCGGAACTTCGCGCCGAAAACTCTGCCAAAATGAAGATTCTTGAAGAAAATATAACAAAGAACGTGACAAATTCTCTTCAGGAAGAAGTGGCAAAACTCAATGCACGCCTTGACGAGATAGAAAAAACACAGCAGACAGAAAAACAGATGCAGAAAAACAAAATCGACCTTTCCTTCGAGACCCTCGAGGAGTTGCGCGAAACTATCAAAGAACTCAACAACAGAATCGATTCAGTTGATCTCAAGGCTCAGAAAAGCGGTGTTGTTGAGGAACAGCTTGCGGCTCTCGAGAAAAAAATCGCCGAAAAGGAGCAGGAAATCGCCAAACTAAAAGAAGAAATCGACTCGTTGATAGAAGGCTTCAAGCCGGTCGACAAATTTACTATTACAAAAGACGGAAAAGTCAGACTTCCCGAAAGTTCCGAAAAAAGCTACAACCAGCTTGTTGATTACACAAAAAGCGCAAACTGTGACCCTGCAATTGCCAGAAAAGGGTGGGAAGCATATGCCGACAAATGGCCTGAAAGCAGAAAATGCGACGTAACTTTCTGGACCGGAGAAACATACTACATGGAAAAAAGCTACAACAAAGCTGTTGAAACGCTGCAGCCGATTGAAAGAAACTATCCTGGATGCCAGAAAATAGAGCGCAGTTACCTCCATGTCGCTTTTTCGATTTTCCACATCGGAAAAGTTGATGTTGCAAATGCAATTCTCGAAAGCATGAAGCAGAAATTCCCGAAATCGGCGTTTCCTGACGAGGTTAAGGAACTCGAAAAACTGATCCAGTCAAAGATGCCGAAAAAAGCAGCTCCTGCAAAAAAGGCTCCGGCAAAGCCACAGACAAAAGCCCCGGCAAAAACACAGACGAAAACTCCTTCCAAAACCAAAAAATAATCTGAATTTTTCCTGAAAACAGCCTGAAAAAGGCAAAAAAAATGGCTCCTCGTGACGGACTTGAACCGCCGACCTAGTGGTTAACAGCCACCCGCTCTACCGACTGAGCTAACGAGGAACCTCAAAAACTGAATCAAATGTAACGAACTCGAACGTGCGGAAATATACGCGTCAGAATCCATTAGTCAAATAAAATCTTAAATTTTTTTGAGATCCTGCATTTTTTTTAAATAAAAATAAAGACTTACATTTAATTTTGTCAGCGTTTTCCAGGAAGTCTGAGCAGAATAAAAAAAATCCCCCGTTGCCGGGGGATGCCGTTTGATATTACAACATAACCTTAGGGGGAGTAAAATGGTCAGCTTGCTTTCACCGATTTTTTGCGTTCTTTGAAAACTATCGGAATAAATTTTGCAGATTCAAGAGTTTCAGCAACAAAGTGCATAAAATCGCTTGTCGGTTCGGTCTGCCAGATTTTTCCGCATTCCGAGCATCTGAAAACACGTTTTTTTCCGTCGAAGAAAACCGCGTCGTGATAATTTCCGTTATTTGCCTCATATATGCTTTTTCTTATCTCGAGCGACTCGCCGCCGCCGCAGCATTCACATTTAAAACTCATCATTCACCTCCAAAATCAAAAAACACGCTTATTTAGTTACACTTTGCTGCGGTTTTTCTGACTCTAAAATGAACTTTTTTTGAAAAAAGTTTATAAGTACTTATATTTATTATTGTTTTTTTAACATATTTTTTGTTTTCAGCAAACTTTCAAGTTTAAAAAGCCGGCTTTTTCCTGTTAAAACCCCTCTTTTCTTGACTTTTACCGCTGTAAATATAGCTTTTCGCGTTTAATTTTTATGTTCTGGAGTGAAAATTGATAAAGTTTTTAAAAAACAAAATCGGTAATGATTTTGAGACATTTTCCGAGCAGAGAAACGGTTCTCTCAACAATTTGGACAAGTTCTTGATAATTCTCACCGTCATTTTGTGCGCACTGCTCTACATTCCGCTTCTCGGCAACTTCTTTATGATCGACCCGTGGGAAAACCACTATTCTCATGTTGCTTGGGAAACGCTGGAGAAAAATTCGTTTGCAAAACTGTGGTTTCAGAACTCGAACAAGTTCTGGTCAAAACCGCCGCTTCTTTTCTGGATGCTGATGCCTTTCTACAAATTTAGCATTTCGGAATTTTCCGGAAGGCTGCCGATTGCCTTGTTTTCAATTGTGACTCTTGTAGCTTTCTACATTCTTCTGACACGTCTGATTTCCAGAAAATCTGCAATAATTTCAACGCTTGTTCTTATGCTTTCGCCCCAGTATTACATGCTTTCGCGTCAGATAATGGTTGATCTGCCGTTTGTTGCGCTGAACACTGTCGCAATACTCTGCATGGCGGTTTATTACTTTGGAAAATTCGGCGAAAATGAAAAAATATTCAAAAAAATCCCTAAAAATGACTTTTATCTTTATCTTTTTTACTTTTTTGAGGGATGGGCATTCCTTGCAAAAGGTCTGCTTTCAATTCTGATTCCCGGAATCGCACTTTTTATTTTTATGGTTTTTACACGCAATTTCGGATACTTTTTTGCATGGAAACATCTTAAAAAACACTTGATCGGAGCTGTGATTTATCTTGCTGTCATCATGCCGTGGTTCGGTTATATGTGGATCAGCGAAGGCAAAAGTTTCTTTGACACTTTCATAATTTATCATCATTTCAAAAGAACAACAGGCGAAATTCACAAACCGAACGACCTTTACACACTTTATGTCAGGATTTTAGGTTATGCAATGTTCCCGTGGAGCGCTTTTCTGCCGGCTGCATTTTATAATTTTCTTACAAAAAAGTGTGAAGATGAGGAAAAAACCAAAAAACTTTTCTTCTTCAGCTCTTTCATTGGTCCGTTCCTGTTTTTCTCTCTTTCATCAACGAAATTTTATCACTATATTGCTCCAGTAGTTCCGTTTCTCTCAATATTTTTAGGTATTTACATTGATAAATTGTGGAGTGAACGCTGGACTCTGGCTGCAAAAATAGAAGCTCTGATCGCAATATTTTTAGTTGCTGCAATCGGACGCGATATCGGCGACAAGCACACTCTTTTCCTTCATCTCGTAACATTCTACAATACAAGAAAAGTTCCTGTTCCGGCTTCCTGGGAACCTACTATAATTTCCGTTTTTGCAGTTTTCTGCATTGTAATTTTATTGATGATTTTAATCAAAGATCTGCAGAAAAAAGGTTTTTACATTCTTTTTGCGCTTAGTGCAGGATTTATGACATATTACTTTGCAGAACCTCTTCCTGAAATTTCAAAATATTACTCGCTCAAACCTCATGTTGAAGCCTATCTCAAAGACAGTCCTGAAAGGGCTCCTATTGCCGATTATTACAAATGGTTAAGAAAATCGGCAGGTTTCTGGCTTAAAAACGAAATAACTTTCCTTCAGATGGACAAAGAAAAAAATGTCATAAGATTTTTTGACAAGCCTGGCGTTCAGTACGTGATTCTCCGCGACAACGACAAAAAACGCTTTGAATCGCTTATGAAAAGGATAAACAAAAGAACAGTAGTAGTTTACAGCGGCGCAAAAAACACTCTTATGAAAGTTTACGGAAAAGGACACGAGCGCGATATATCGAAATCAAGTGATTATCTTGTTCAGAATCTTCCGGAAAACATGATAAAGACAAATATTATCTTCGACAACGTGATAAAACTCGAAGGTTTTGTAATAAAAAAAGGTAATTTAACGGAACGTGACGGAAAATTCTTCGCAAAAGAAGGAACAAATATAGATATTGATCTTTATTTCAGATCTATCGCCGACAAAATAAACAAGGATTATGACGTTTTTCTTCACAATGAGGGAAACAATAAGGACAAACGTACAAAAGGCGACGGAAGCATGGCAAACGGCACTTATCCGACCGATTTCTGGAAAAAAGGGGATATAGTCCGTCATCCTGTAAAAATAAAAATACCTGAAGGCTCTCAGAACAACTATTATATTTCCTACACCGGCTTATATCAGGAAGAATACAGAGCCAATATTACAAATCATGATGAAGTGAAGGAAAGCGACAACAGAGCTGAAATACTTAGAATCTATCTCGACAGGTAAAAAACTTCTATATTATTGAAATTATTTACACTTTCTATTGAACTTGTCATAAGTACCTGATTTTTTAAAGACTCTACTTCTTTAAAAAGTATTTTTTTTGTTTCGTCATCGACAAAAACAAAAATATCGTCAATAAGGAATATAGGATACTCGTTTTTTTCAGCGTAAACGCTTATTTCGGCAAGTTTTATAAGAAAAGAACTTATATATGTTTCACCCATCGAAATGTTGTTTTTAGCGTTTCCTACTTCAGTTGTGATATTTATGTTGTCAAGATGTGGCCCATAAAGTGAAAAACCTTTTTCAAGCTCTTTTTCAAGTCTTAAATTAAGTTTTTCAGCACAGTTTTCATCTGTATTGCAGGAAAACTGTATTTTCATTCCTGAAAAAAGTTTTTCTGAAAGAATTTCAATTTTTTTATTGACTGTTTCACATGAAACATTCCTTTTTTTTCTTATTCTGTCAATAAGCGGGACAGCAGCTGCATTAAGATATCTGACAACTCTGGCATTTTTGTCTTTAAGAGCGGCATTTTTATTTCTTATAAACCTTATGTATTCACTCATGTCGTCAAAATAATTCTTGTCCTCGACAAAACATATTCTGTCTATGAAATCACGCCTGAATTTAGGACTTCCGGTGATTATAAACATATCGTCGGGAGAATGAACGACAGGATAAGCTATATTCAAAAGGTCTTTTCTCGAAGAAATATTACCGTCGATTATTATTCTTTTACTTCCTTTTCTGTCGTAACCTAAAGAAACTTTTCTTGAATATCCTTCAAAATCTTCAAAAACCGACTCAATATAGAAATTAGGACTGTCTTTTGATATACAGTCCTTTATATCGCAGGTTTTAAAAGATCTTCCGCTTGAAAGCAGAGAACAGGCTTCCAGAACAGATGTCTTGCCTGAGCCGGTTTTACCTTTTATAAGCAGTTTATGAGGCAGATTCAGCGAAAAATCAGAGAGTGATCTGAAATTTGATATGAAAACAGAGTTTATTTTCATAAAAATCAGACTCTGAGCGGCATTACCATGTGTGTATAGATGTAGTCGTCGTTTTCCTCTTTTATTATCATAGGCGGCATGCTTGTCTTTTCGTTAGGACTGTCAAGAACTATTCTTACATTCTGATCATCTATTACGTTTATTACATCGAGAAAATATTTAGCGTCTATCGCAATGTTCTTGTCACTTGAAAAACCCTGTTCCATAACTATTTCGTCATTGGAACTGCTGCCTGAATTTGAGTTTGCTGTAAGTTTAAGGACATTTTCCTTGAAATAATACTTTGAAGTCCAGATTCTGTCTTCCGAGTTAAGAATAATGACTATGCGTTTTATAGCTTCGGCAAGCTCTTTCCTATTTACAACTGCCGATTCTTTTTCAGCAAGGACGCCGTATGAATTCATTACAGTTCCGTATTTAGGAAATTCATTCTTGAAAAGTCTTGAAATAAATATAACGTTGCCGCTTTTTATGAATATTTTTTCAGGAACAAGCTTTTCTGAAGAATCGCTGCCCGACATAGTGTATTCTATAGCCATTTCAGCTTCTTTGCAGTCAGAGAAAATTTTTGTTATTTCAGCAAAATTCTTTCCTGGAATAAGTATTCCTGCTTCAAAAGCCGGAATGTCTATATTGAAATTTTTCAGTTTAAGAACGGAAAGTCTGTGAATATCTGTTGTTACCATATCAACTGAATCTGTTCCGTCTTCAGCTTTTACCTTTGTAATAAGAACACCTGAATATGCCTTGTTTGCAGCTGAAATATAATCGCACATAGAAAACTGCACTTTTTTGTAAAGTGATATGAACTTGCTTATGTCAACAGGCTTATATTCTTCAGAGGTATCTGAAATCTGCGGAAAATCCGCTGAATCAAAACACGGAACCTTATATTCGGACTTATCTGCTTTAACTTCGAGGACATTATTTGATTCGTCATATCTGAAAATTATTTTTTCAGCTCTTGAAAGACGGCATATATCGTGGACTGATCTTGCCGGAACAGCTATTTTTCCTTCGTTTACCGGTTCTTCAAGGTTTACTTTAGCTATAACTGTTATTTCAAGGTTAGTAGCGTTAAGAGTGCACTCCTTTTCCTTAAAGCTGAAAAGAATGTTGGTGAGAATCACCATGGGATGTTTTTTTTCGATACATGAACTGCAGTAGTCGAGGGCTTTAAGAAGCTCATCCTTTTTGAAAGTCAATTCAATCATAATTTTCTCCTTAAATTAAAAAATAACTATTAATGACTTTGTTATAATGTTTAAAGATCCGAAATTGTCAATAAAAACACGTCTGTTTTTAAGGTTTTCAGTGTTGAAAAAAATGTTTTCTTTTTGTTTTTCAGTGATCATTTCCGTTTTTCAACATCCTACTTTCAACATTGTGTTACAAACTGCCTTTCAAGGACTCTATTTCTTTACTGATTTTGGCAATGATTTTGGATATATCTTTATCGTCAAGTACCAGTTTTTCTATGTTTGAAATAGAACTTATAACTGTGGAATGGTCTCTGCCGCCGAATTTTTCTCCTATTTCCTTATAAGTCTTTGAAGTGTATTTTCTTGAGAGATACATTGCTATCTGTCTTGAGAGAGAAACAGCCTTTGTTCTTTTTGTTGAGACTATTTCCGAAGGTTTTATAGCCATTCCAGAGCAGACAGCTTTGATAATGTCCTCCACTTCAAGTGAAGATTTGTACTTTATCTGATCTTTTAAAATATTTTCTGCAAATTTTCTGTCGATAACATCCTTTTCTATGAATCCGCTGCAGAATTTAAGGTTTCTTAAAGCACCTTCTATTTCTCTGACATTGTTTTTTATATTCGAAGCTATGAAATCTACTGCTTCATCGTCGATATTCATCTCGTAGAGTTCTGCTTTCTGTTTTATTATGGCTATTCTTGTCTCGTATTCCGGCGGTTTTATGTCAAGAGAGACACCCATTGAAAACCTGGATTTAAGTCTGTCGTTTATGTCATTTATTTCGTATATATGTTTATCAGATGTTATAACTATGGTTTTTTTGTTCTCGTAGAAATGATTGAATATATAGAAAAATTCATCCTGTGTTCTGTCTTTTCCGGATAAAAACTGAATATCGTCTATAAGGAGAACGTCTTTTTTAAGGATGTTTTTTCTCAAATCCATGACAGTCTGTGTTTTAAGGGCAAGTACATAGTCGTTCATCAGCTGCTGAGCTGTTGAGTAATACACACTTTTGTGCTTGTTCTGGATAATGTAGTTTCCTATTGCATGGACTATATGTGTTTTACCGAGTCCGGAATCACCGTAAATAAAAAAAGGATTATAACCTGTGCCGGGATTTTTTGCTATGGTCTGAGCGGCATGATAAACCGATTCGTTGGAAGGGCCGAGCACGAAGTTGTCAAAGGTAAATTCCTTGAATTTTTCATAGTTTTCAATATCTTCTTTGTTTTTATCCTTTTTGGGAGTTTCATCTTTTCTGAAATTGAATTCAAGCTGAAGACTTTCATTCGCAGCTTTTTCATCGTTATCCTGGACTATTATGAATTTTACCTCTGTATTTTCGTCAAAAAGAGCTTTGGCTGTTTTTTCTATTTTTGATAAATAATTGTTTTTTTTAAGAAAATTGAATGCAAGTTCACTTTTGCACTTTATTACTATTCTTTCTCTTGTTTCTTCTTCCGGGGAAAGGGAGTCGAGCAGGGTTTTTATTCCCTTTTCCGTTTTTTCCATTTCGTCAAGTATTGTTTTAAACATAAAAACCTCTTTGGTATATTACAAAAAGTTAAGTCTATTTTGCAAAACATCAGAAACTTTTCAAGAAAAAAAATAGCTTTTTTACTTATCCTTGAAAACAGTGGTTTTCTTTTACAGCTGTTCCAGGAAAGTCTGATATAATCCCTTTTGTAAGGTCGTTTCCGAGGGTTCTGCGCATTTCTTCAACGGTATTTACATTCCAGTATACTGCTTCTATAGCGGAAGGAAGCGACGGAATCAGAGTGTTTACAGTAAAATCAAAGTTCATGTAATCCGGAAGTATTAAATCCGGTTTGAGATCTGCTATTCTTTTTTTCAAGTCTTTTTTTGTTGTGCCGTCAAATAGAAGTCCTTTTTTTAAGCATTTGAATTTATTGTTTATTTTTACCAAAACACTGTCGTGGAAAGATGTTGTTATAAATTCTTCAGGCTTGAAACAAAGCAGAGTTTTTTCAACAGTCTCTTCAGTTGTTTCCGGTTCCTTTATTTCAATGTCAAGTTTTATTTTTCCTTTACAAAGCTCCAGAACATCTTCAAGAAGCGGAATTCTGTAACCTCTGCTTTCTGACAGTTTAAGAATATCACTGTAATTCATTTCAAATAAAATTTTTCCGTCAAGATCGGGATTATGATGGATTATAAGCTTTCTGTCCTTTGAATATCTTACGTCAAATTCAATAAAATCCGCTCCTTCAGATATTGCGGCAGAAAAACTTTCAAGAGTGTTTTCTATAGCTTTTTTAGGGCTTCCTCTGTGTCCTCCGACAAGTTTTTTAGGCATTTTCATCTCCTTTTTTAATGTTCAAAAAGCGGTTTATTTTACATTTTTCATAAAAATAGGCACTATTTTGAAAGTTATATTGAATAAATAGTAAAAAAGTGTAATATTTAAAGGCTTTTTAGGAGGAAGATATGCTTTATATAGGAAAAAAACTCGAACTTACTAATTACTTCAAGTCTGTTCCGATTGAGCAGAAAGCACAGCTTTACAGAGGTATCCGCTCAATAATGGCGATGCTTGTAAAGGTATCGAAAATGACAGAAATTTATTCTGTAAGGGATAAAATTTTTGCCGAATTTACCGAAACGATGAAGCAGAATCTTGATGTTATCCACAATCTCCTGCCTTTTGCAACGGTAACTACGAAAAAAGTCGGTTTTTATTATCAGGAAAAAAGGATAAAATTATTTGACGAAGGCGAAAGAAAATTTAGAAATATATTTTTAACTAATGAAATCAGAGAGTTATATTTTGTAAAAGGAATAACGCCGGAAGAAATCGTCAACTTTTTCGCAGTAATGCAGGAGACATTGAACTATACTCTGCTTGACTATGATTTTAACACGAGACTGTGGGATTACGGCATAACTCATATAGGTACTATTTCCGATCCGGATATGGGTGATCCGGAACCATGGCAGGAAAGCTGTTTTAAAAGTGATGTAATACCTGTTACGCCGTCCCAGCTTTTTTCAATGAAGCCGCAGAATGTCAACGAGCTTTCGGCGATATCCAATGAATTCAACATGCTGCCTGTTGCTGACATAGAAAAGTTCAACAAGTGGAAAGATGTCAGCGGAAAGGATGCTCTTGTTAAGGTATACCTTGAAAAGGCTGTAAAACTCGTTCTTGACTATCCGGATATGGAATCAAACAGAAATATAGTCGGAAAAATATGCGAATATGCGATCAAAAATATTCAGAACGCTGATTTCATTTCAGGTTTTGTTTACATTAACAATCTGATTTTCCTGGAAAAAAACATAAAAGACAAAGAGAATGTTATATATCATAAAGTTCATGAAGTTCTTGAAAGAATAAAATCAGAAGAGTTTATCGATACAGTTTTTGAGGCTGCCTCAGGGGTAGATTCATCTCAGCTTAAAAGTTTGAGCAAGCTTCTCTATTTTGTAAGCGGAGAGCACTTTGAGATGACATTTACAAAACTTTGCGAGCTTGAAAACAAGGATGCACGCCTTGCCTGTCTCGAAGGGCTTGCGGAAAATCTGAAAGAAACGGACGTAGTCAACAGGCTCATCAACAATCCTGACTGGCATATCGTGCGGAATTTTCTTTATATCCTGAAATTTACCGACAATCCTGAGTTTCTGCCGCAGGTCCGCGAGGTTATGAACCATCCGGTAAAGCAGATACGGATAGAGG
Organism: uncultured bacterium; assembly: GCA_905233945.1. Taxonomy (GTDB): domain Bacteria; phylum UBP6; class UBA1177; order UBA1177; family UBA1177; genus UBA1177. The sequence continues at coordinate 54,091 of CAJOFY010000003.1, forward strand.
CTGCGCAGGTTTTAAGTGTATACAACGCCGATGAAAACCTTGAATACTGGGAACGCGCGGTTTTCTGCCCGGACGAGGAGGTGAGAATTCTTGCCGTTGAAAACCTTGTCAAAGTCAAGGATCTGAAGGTAAAGAGTATTTTCAACGAGATTTTCAAGCCGGCGAACCGTTCTAAATTCAATCTTACAGACTATGAGCGCTACATGGACCGTATTCTTGCTTCCGGAAGAAACGAATTTTTTGATCTTCCGGGTTCCATGATATTCTCGGAAAACAGGGAACTTAGAATTATAGCTTTGAAATCGTTGAATAAAATCAGCAATCCTTCAATGGTTTTGATGCAGGTCAAAAGAAGACTTAGCAGTCAGGAATTTTTGTCACTGGATAAAGAGGAAATAGAACTTCTGCTCGGTCTTATGAAAGGCGAGATGATTACGCCGATGCTTGAACATCTTGAGTATTTATTTACTCTTCACGGTAATATATTCAATAAAAACAAATATTTACCATTAAAAAAACAGGTTTTTGAATTTATTATGCAAAGATCCGCGAAAAATATAGCTATGCGCAACTGGATAGAAAAGGGCAGGAAGACAGGAGACAGCGAGACACGTTCCATTCTTGAGGGAAGGAGTTAATCATGGATGAAAGAAGAAACAGGCCTGAATACGACAATTCACCTAAAAAATGGCGTTACAACTTCTCTAAATCGCTCTTCACTTTCTGGAAAAACGTCAAGATGTACGGTGATAAAAACGAGAGAATCACTGAAGAAATAACGTTTTTCAAACAGGTTTTGAATTTTTTCTTCGCCGAAAAGGACGAACTTTCGATTCTTTTTGACGGAATAGACATAAAAGTCGATAAAGTAAGGATCAGAGGTCAGAGACAGGATGACAAATATTTTGAGGATGTCTACGATCTTTTCCTTTCTCTTTGTATGTCAGGAATAACTTTCAGAAAAGGGGTTAGAGACGAAGAAATTCTTACTCTTCTTGCCGTTATCGGAAAATATCCTGTCGGCAGAGAGCCTAAAGTCGCCGCGTTCGAGCGTGTTAAAAGCGATCTTCCCCATCTTGACCATATAGAGATTTATCCTTACGACCCTGAAGAATCAGGCAGCCTGCCGATCTACACTCCTGAACAGTCTATCCGGAAAATTTACTGTTCTCTTGCGGAAACATATCCTGATTACTGCAAAATGATTGATGCAGCAGAAAGTATTCCGCTGCGCATGATTGAGCGGAGAACTCAGGATCTGATAAGCATAGTTTCAAATGCAAAAAAAATGGAAACTATAGAATTTATTATGTTTTTGGCATCAATACCCTCAAGTTTCGGTTCAAGCGAGAACGCGTTTGCCGTTGCAAGGGTTTTCTGGTCGGTTTTGATTGCAAAAAAACTCAAAATTGACCAGCAGGCAGTGAAAAGAACGGCTGTATCGGCTTATCTTCAATATTTTTCAAAAGATAAAGAAAGAGGCTATTCCGCGCTTTCAAGAATGGATGACTTCAACTACGACAGAATTGAAGCGTCCGTCAATGTTTCCCACAGAATAACCGATTTTTCGGATCAGGCACTCATTCTTGATAAATCGGCGTCGAGCGGCATACTTTCGGGTGAAATTCTTAAAATAGCTTCATATTTTTCTGCTGTCACACGGAAATGGCCTGAAAAATCATTTTACAAAGGACCTCTTATGACAAAACCTCAGGCTGTCCGTTCGATAATTGCAAACAGCAGAAAAGGTGTGTTCAACACAGAAATAGCGAACGCTTTTGTCTCAATGAGCGGTGTCTATCCGGTAGGAAGCATACTCAGACTTTCCGACGGAAACGTCTGCGTGGTTGTGAAAAGATTCAAAAGTTTCTTTGATCAGTCAGATGTCCTGATTTTGGACGAAAATCTTTCCGTAAAAGAAAGAAGAACTGTAAATACTGAAAATCTCCTGGATATTCCTGAAGCTGCCGGGATAGTTCTCCCTGAAAAAACCACGGTTCAGATTCTCAATACCTTCCTTGATGAAAAAGAAAATAACAATGAAAAACTCAAATAAGACCGTTACCCTTGAAAAAGGGCGCGAAAGACTGGCGAAAAACCACAATCCGTGGGTCTATTCAAAGGCTGTAAAGCATATTTCTGACGGAATTTCGGACGGAGACACGGTCGCAGTTCTCGATTATGCCGGAGATTTTGTGGCGTGGGCGCACTACAACGGAAAATCGGGCATCGCGCTGCGTCTTCTGGAGTGGGATCAGGCTAAATTTCCCGATGAAAACTGGTTGAAAGAAAAAGTTGAAGCGGCAGTTTCTCTCAGAAAAAGGATACTTCCTGAAAATACCGGCATTTTCCGCCTCATTTTTTCGGAATCGGATATGCTTCCCGGGATTGTCTGCGACGTTTTCGAAAAAGTCGGAGTTTTACAGATTTCGACTCCCGCTTTTGACAGAATAAAGGAGCCGCTTGCTGAAATTATAGCAAAAACTGCAAATCTTGAAGCAGTTTACGAAAAAAGCGACGGCGACGGCAGAAAAATCGAGGGACTGCCTGAGAAATCAGGTTTTCTTTATGGAAAACAGGAATTTACAAAAATTGTTTCACGTGAAAACAACCTCTTTTTCGAGGTTGATTTATTGGGTCAGAAAACAGGTTTTTATGCCGACCAGCGTGATAACCGCAGATTTTTCGGCGAAGTTGCGCGCGGTGAAATCCTCGACATCTGCGCTTTTTCGGGAGCGTTTTCTGTCTATGCTTTGAAAAACGGAGCAAAACACGCGACCTTGCTGGATATTTCCAAAGAATCGGAAGCGCTTGTACGCCGGAATATGGAACTTAATTCGATTGATCCTTCGCGCTACACTTTCATAAAAGGCGATGTTTTCGAGCTTCTGCGAAAGTTTGCGGCCGAAGGAAAAACTTTTGATTCGGTTGTGCTTGACCCTCCGAAACTCGTTCCTTCCAACAAATATCTTGAAAAAGGGTTAAGAGCTTATAAAGACCTGAATTTCAACGCACTTAAACTCGTGAAAAAAGGCGGAGTCTTTGCAACGTTTTCGTGTTCAGGAGCGGTTACTCTTGCCGATTTCAGAAACGTCGTTGCTTTTGCGGCGCACGATGCCGGCAGAGAGCTCAGAATTCTGCGCCAGCTTCACCAGGCACCTGATCATCCGATACGCGTGAATGCGCCGGAAACGGAATATCTGAAAGGATTGCTTGCCGAAATTCCCGAATTTGTTATCTGACACAGCGGGCAACCGGTATCAGTGACATTGATTTTGACGATTTGCTCACTGTTCCTTTAGGGAAATATACACCATACGCTGTTTCAAAACTGTTTGTGCCTGTTGTTGAAGACCAGAAGTATTTATTTGGTGTTTCCGGGAATTCCGTTAAATGATCATACATGTCATAATTTAAAAGAGAAGCCAGTTCATTCTTGTTCGGAAGCCGCCAGTCATCATATCCGCCGTATGTCAGAGTTTCGCAGTAGGAAAGAGACTCCTTCCATGTTATTTCAGTTTCATAGCTTTTCTGCCACATAAGTCCGGTAGTTGAGTCAATGACAACTTCAACGGCGTTTTCATCTTCGCCTACAGTTTCTGTTGATAAAGATGCTGCAGGCATTTCATCGCCCCAGACACAGATTGTTTTGTACATCCCTCTGGTTTTCGGAAAATAATCTATTTTTCCGTAGAAAAAATCTCCTCCGAAGGCATTTTCTGAGTAGGATTTTAAATCTTTTGATGTCCAAAACGGCAGTTCGTGCCAGTTGAGATCCGGAAAATATGTGCCGTCTACTGCAGGATGTCTGCCGCTGTCAACAATAGTTAAAAGTTCCTGCGGTGTCGGCAGACGCCAGCCTGTATATCCGTTGTATGCAAGGTTGCGGCAGTATTCGTTTGCTTTTTCCCAGGTTATGTTTTGAGCAAACGTAAGATTCCTTTGCCATTCAAGCCCGGTATTGTTGTCATAAACGATTTTTTCAGAAATAGAGAAACTTTGCGGAGTGCAGGTTCCGAGTTCGGCATATTGGGCATCCTGACCGAAAAAGTCTGCTTCGGGAGATCCGGGGCAAACTGTTTCGTTTTCGCCGTCATAGCACTTTTTCTGACCGGTACAGATGTTTCCTAAATGGAGAGGTTTTTTATCTATACATACCGAATTATTCCACCAATAGAACCCCGGATTACATTCACAGACAAACTTGTTTGCAGCTTTTGATATACAGAGCCCTGTTGCGTTATGTGTCGCGCAGATTTTGGATTCGCATGAAGAAAGGCCTTCCGGACAGCCGCACGGATTCTCAAGACAGGAAGTTCCGTCCCAAAAATAATTTTCATCACAGTCGAACCGGCACTCGGTATCGCTGGGAACCGGATTGTAGCGTCCGATTTCGCTCGGAATCCATTCGTATTCGTCCCAAGTCTGTTCCACTTTGTCGATAGAGTTCCAGTGTGCTTTAGCCGGCGGTAATCCGGAACAATCCACGGTTCTTTTGTTGTATATGCACTTGTTGAAGTCATTCCAGTGATAGTCGGCTTTACACTTGAATACGCACTCCGTTTCACTTGAAGTTTCACTGAAGCTCCCATTCTGACTCGGAAACCATTCGTTGCCGTTCCAGGTCTGTGTTATGTGATCGACTGTATTCCATTCGGCGTTTTCCGGAAGCCCTTTGCAGGGGACGTCATATTTCGTCTTGAGATCACAACTTTTTGTCGAAGTGTTAAAGAAGTAGTCGTCTTCGCACTCGCAAAGATAAGCATGAGCATTGGTCGCTTCGCACACACCGGTTGAATAGGGAATGTCGCATTTGCACGGATCTACGCACTTCTTGATGTTTGAGTCATAGAAAAAACCCGGGTCGCACTTGAACCGGCACTCGGTGTCGCTCGGATCTTCGTTATATTTCGCTGTCGAAGCAGGATCCCAGGAATATTCATTCCAGATTTGAACAATTGTCGAAACAGTGTTCCAGACTGCATGGTCAGGAAGCCCGGTACATTCTGTTGTTCTGCTGTCGGCATTACATACTGAGCCGTCCCAAGTGTAATTTTCTTTGCATTTATAACGACATTCTTTAGAACTCGGTTCCTCATTGTAAGTTCCGATTTCACTTGGAACCCATTCAGAACCGTTCCACTCCTGATTGATGGAAGATTTGGTATTCCATTTGGCATGGTCAGGAAGTCCGATACATTTCACGCCGTACAAACTGTCCGGTTCGCAGATTCTGTCCCACCAGTTCCAGCTATAGTTTTCTTCGCAGTCGCAGACATATTCTTGTTTGTCCACTACAGTACAGTATCCAGAGGAGTTTTCTGTCTCCAGACAAGGATTTGAAATGCACGGCGATTCATCATCACTGTCCTCGTCATTTTCCGGCTCAGTATTTGTGCCGCCGCCGCCTCCACCACCGCCGCCGCCGCTGTATCCGGGTTGGTCTTCATCGCTGTTGTCTTCATCGCTGTTGTCTTCATCATTATCATTATCTTCTTTATTACCTTCTTCATCTTTGCCGTCATCATATTCTTCCGCTTTTTCATCTTCTTTCTCTGTGCAGATATTGGTTTTAGCGTCGCAGACCAACCCGTCTTCACATGTTTTTAAAAAACAGCAAGGAGCATTAAGTTTTCCGCATTCTTTATCGCTTTCCTGATATTTGTCATAGACAGATTTGTCCCTGCCGCAGCTGCAACTTTCGATTAAAAACAACAAAACAAAACTAAGAAAGCTCAAGAAAAATCTGTTCATTGGTCACCTCTCTTGCCGAATTTATAAACCAGCAACACTTTATAATACAATTTTAAAACAATAATACAATTTCAAGCAAAGAGGGTTTTGTGAAATTTTATTTGTTTTCTTCGCGGACCTCGTTCACCTTGGCAATGAAGTCTTCCGGATCAACAAACTCTTTGTAGACTGATGCGAAGCGGATGAACGCGACTTTATCGACTTCTTTCAGTACGTTCATGACGATATCGCCGATGACGCTCGTCTCAATTTCCTTCTTTTCGTAGGACTGAAGCTCTTTTTCGATTTTATCGATCATAAGGTCGATGGTTTCAGCCGAAACGGGGCGTTTCTGACACGAAATCATGAGCCCTTTTTTGATTTTGTTGCGGTCGTAAGGCTCCCTTTCGCCGTTTTTCTTTTTTACGACGGGCATGATTTCTTCGATTCTTTCATAAGTCGTGAATCTGCCGCCGCACTCCTCGCATTCGCGTCTTCTTCTGATTTCGCAGTCATCTTTCGTGGAACGGGAATCAATAACTTTATCTCTGATGGAACCGCAGAATGGACATCTCATTTGACTACTCTGAAAAAGTTTATGAAAAAGGACTATCTGTTGATAAGCGGGTATTTTTTGCAGATTTCGACAACTTCATTGTGTACTTCTTCAATGATCTTGCTGTCGATGATGCTGTCGTCGATACCGATCTTCGGGTTGAACTCGTTGCTCTTGATGTTCATGATGACTTTGTCCATAAGTCTTGCGACGTGGCGGACATCGTCTTCATTGAGACCTCTTGTGGTGAGGAAAGGAGTTCCTACGCGGATACCGCTCGTGATGAAAGGCGACTGGTCGTCGAACGGAACCATGTTCTTGTTGACGGTGATGTGTGCCTTGTCAAGAGCTTTCTCGACGATTTTGCCGGTTTTGCCTTTGTTTCTGAGGTCGATGAGCATAAGGTGGTTGTCGGTGCCGCCCGAAACAAGGTTGTAGCCCATTTTGTTGAATTCGTCAGCCATTGCAGCTGCGTTTTTGACGACCTGGGTCATGTAAACTTTGAAACTCGGGTCAAGTGCTTCCTTGAAGCATACAGCCTTTGCAGCGATGACGTGCATAAGCGGACCGCCCTGCATTCCGGGGAATACAGCGGAGTTGAGGTCTTTTTCGTATTCTTTCTTTGCGAGAACAAGACCGCTTCTCGGGCCTCTGAGTGTTTTGTGAGTCGTTGAAGTTACGAAATCGCAGTAAGGAACTGGACTCGGATGAAGTCCTGCAGCTACAAGACCGGCGATGTGAGCCATGTCAACCCACATGATAGCGCCGACTTTGTCGCAGATTTCGCGGATTCTTTTGAAGTCGATGATTCTCGGGTAAGCCGAAGCGCCTGCAAGAATCATTCTCGGTTTATGTTCAACTGCAAGTCTTTCCATTTCGTCGTAGTCGATCCTGCCGGTCTCTTTTGCAACGCCGTAGGGAACGATGTTGTAAAGTTTTCCGGAGAAGTTTACAGGGCTGCCGTGAGTGAGGTGGCCGCCGTGGTTGAGGTTCATCGCGAGAACCGTGTCGCCCGGTTTGCAGACGGTGAAGTAAACGCTCATATTTGCCTGGGAGCCGCTGTGGGGCTGAACGTTAGCACACTCAGCGCCGAAAAGTTCGCAAGCTCTCTCTTTCGCAAGTTTTTCGACCTGGTCAACAACTTCGCAGCCGCCGTAGTATCTCTTTTTCGGATAACCTTCGGCATATTTGTTGGTAAGCAGCGAACCCTGTGCTTCCATAACAGCGTTGCTTGTAAAGTTTTCGCTGGCGATAAGCTCAAGACCGCCTTCCTGTCTCTCTGCTTCTTTTTCGATGATAGCTGCAACTTCCGGGTCAACGCTCGGGATGTACTTCAAATTCAACATTTTATCCTCCAAAAAAAGTTAAAAAACCAAAAAACCGCAAGAGTTTAATAATAATAAATTATTTTGCAAATTTGCGGTTGTCACGACCGGTAAAAAAGAATTTACACGGTTATTTGTTGATTTTGTAGTGAAAGATTTAAATGTTCCCTAAAGTTCTAAGAATATTTAAAGTCCTTTCAATCCCTTCTTTAATCGCGTAACGAGGTTCCCATCCCAGTTTCTTAAGTTTGCTGCCGTCAAGCAGAGCTTTTGTGGCTTTGCTGTATCCGACCGCTTCGACTGCATCAGGAATCTCGAACACGACGTTTTTCCCTGCATGCTCCGCAATTATTCCGGCAAGATCCTTAAGCATGATGTCGGATGCTTTGTCGGCAATGTTATATGCCTCTCCGTTTTCGCCTTTCAAAAGCAGGAACAGGAATCCGGATATTGCATCAGCCATATATGTGTAGGAATAATTCTGAGTGCCGGCCGACTTCAAAACGATATCTTCACCGGCAACACCTTTCTTTATGAACTGGCTTATCGCTTTTGTATCGCTCATAAGCATTGTCGGCCCGTAAGAACGCGTGAAGCGCGCAATTACAACATCAAGACCTTTCTGAAGTTTATATGCCTGACAAAGAGCTTCACCGCAGCGTTTGCTTTCAGGATAACCCGCTCTAAGCGTGTTGGAATCGATATATCCGCAGTAGTGCTCGTCAAACATTTCAACATCACCGCGGTTTTCACCATAAACTTCATTGGAAGATGCAAAAACAAATCTGGCGGCATTGTGAGCAACTGCAAAATCAAGCATATTCTGAAGCCCGAGGATATTTGTGATTATAGTTCCGACAGGATCTGTCGCATACTGCACAGGATGAGTGTTTGAAGCAAGATGAAGGAGATAATCAACATTTCCGAGATCATCTCTGACAAAAGGTTTATTGATGTCATGTGGAATAAAAACCAGATTTTTGTCGCCCCACCATTTGGAAAAACGCTCTTTAGCCTTTTCCTGCGTGCGGCCTAAAGCATAAACAGTGCAGTTGAGCCCTTCAGTATTTTTCTGCATGACAACATCAACAAAAAAACTGCCGAGAAGACCGGTAGCACCTGACAAAAGAACAGACTTGTTCTGAAGTTTTTCCCAAGGTAATGGTAAAATCGAAGCATTTTTAACATCATCAAGATATAATTTATTTGCATAGAGAGACATTAGGACCTCGTTATTTCAACCAATTATCCTTATCCGACTTAAGATATGCTTTGAACATTTCCAAATCGTCTTTCGTAGTCAGCTTTATGTTTTTGTCAGACCCTGCCGCGAAATAGAGACGCTCGCCCAATTCGACCATCATGGTGTTGGTATAAGATGAACCGTAAATACCGACACCTTCAGCAAACGCTTTTTTGTAACCCCAAAGCAGTTTTCCAAACTTGTATGCCTGAGGTGTTGAGACTCTGCGCAATGTTTCACGCGGAATATATTTCACCGTGCTGATTTCATCGTCAACCACAAAAATCTGCTCATTGTAAGGCAGTGAAGTGACAGCATTCCCATATTGCTGAGCTTTTAAAATAACATCAGTGAGGACGGTTTCATCAACAAGAGGTCTGATTCCGTCATGAATAATAACAATATCATCTGCAGAATATTTGCATTCAAGGTTGTACACACCGTTACGGATTGATTCCTGACCAGTATTTCCACCGGAAACTACCCATTTCAGCTTGGAGATATTGAATTGTTTGGCATAAGCCCAAAGAACATCGTGCCAGCCGTCAATACAGACAACTTCTATTGCATCTATCTGCGGATGTTTCTGAAAACCTTCCAAAGTGTAGATAAGAACAGGTTTGTCGTACACATTAATAAACTGTTTGGGAATATCCTGCCCCATTCTGCTCCCAGAACCACCGGCAATAATTATTGCGACATTCATTTTTTTACAGTCTCCTTATTTATTCAAACCAAGTAAACTTTTGATAAAATTCCGAAATTTTTTAGGAATCATGTGAATCAATATCTGCATATAATCCCTTCGCAAAATCAAAGGAAAATAAGCCGCCTTGTTTTGAGGGATCCTCCAGTCTTTTCCGTACAACATTATTAAAATTTTTTCATATTCTTGCGGAACGGAAAAGGATTCTCCAATAAAATTAATGACTTTCAAGTCATCGACAAATGAATTCGGGATTTTTGCTCCTGCCAAATAATATTTATTTTTTCCGGCACTTTGCACAATATCGACATCTATGTAAACTCCTTGGCGTAAAAAAGAATATAAAACTCTTTTTTCCCCGGCATAATAACGGATAAACAAAAAACCTTCCTCTTGTAAATTCGGAATCATGTTCAACAATTCTTTTTCACACTTGGATATTATATCAATATCTGTATCATTTTTGATAAAATTTTGTTCCCTTATTGCTCCCAATAAAGTTCCAAAAAAAAGAATAAATTTGAAATCATATGATTTGGCGATTCTATTGAAAATCTGCAGGTTGGACTTCGCAATATTGGAATCAATTGCAGTATCTGTTTCGCGATCAAGTTTTTGAGGATTATATACAAATTCCCTGCCTTTGATTGTAATTTTCTGTTTTGTGTCAGACATGCAGTTTACCTCTTATTTTTCCGATAAAATTAAAGACTCTTATTAAAAATGAAAAATGGGCAGCCATAATTTTTTGTTCAAAATCTTTGTCTAGAGCGATATATTTCGGATGATGTAATGGAAAATTTATTTCGTGCGAGGTTAAGTTGTTGAATTTGCTGTAAATATTTAAAGTGTGCGTCGCATCTTCGCCGAATCCTATGTTGCTTACCAGATTTTTTGCGGGAACAATTGAAAGACCGTTGTTGATGTCTTTTGCGAAACCCCACTGATAATCCCACCATGAAACTTCCGGATTTTTAAAAGTTTTATCGAGAATCCGGCTGATAAATTTGAAATATATAGGTTTGTCGAAAAGTTGTCGGATGATTTTCCTGACATTCTTGTTTTCCCAAGCCGAAATCTCAAAATCGTAAAGATTCCAAGCTCTTCGCCATGTTCCCCAGCCCCATTCCGAGGCATATTTTGCAAAATAGTAACTCTGGCTTGAATCCTGATACTGATATTGCCCCAACCGGTTTGTGCCGCTTATCTGCATTATCCGGTTATCGTCTTTGTATTTTACAAGAAGTTCTTCCATAAATTTGAAGAAACTGCCGTTAGGAACACAGTCATCTTCCAGAATTATTCCCATTTCGACCTGATCAAAAAACCACGATATCGCTTCGGCAGGACCTTTTCCACAGCCTAAATTTTTTTCTCTGATGAGAGTGTGCAGCTCGCAATCCCAATCAATCTGGGAAAGAACCCAGTTCCTGACATTTTCGCATTTTTCGGCTTCGCCTTGAACATTTTTCCTCGGGCCGTCCATCGCGATAAACAGCTGCCTGGGTGCGACCTCTTTTATTTTTGCAAAAACCTGTTTCGTCGGTTCGATTCGATTGAAAACTATAAATAAAATCGGAATGTTATATGTTTTTATCGGCGCAAGGTCTGTCATTTAGCGGCTCCTTTGATAAGATTGCTGCGATATATCCGGCGAAATATCCGAATTTTTTCAGTTTTTTATAAATAAAAGCTCTTGAAAAAAATCCTGGAACAATAAAAATTGCCAATTCAAAAAATGAGACACCCAACATGCAGAATTTTTTAATAAAATCGATACTTAAAAGTTCCGCTTTTCTGATTTGTGCTATGGTTTTTCCGCTTTGAACAGATCTTTTGAAGACATTTTTTGGAGAATAACTTTTTTCAGATACCAAGTGATAAACGAATAAATCCGGGGAATATTGAACATTTTCATTGTTTTTCAGCATTTTGTTGAAGAGCAGCGATTCTTCGCCGAAAGCGATTTTGTTCCCTACCATTCCATATTCAGCAGAAAAACCACCATATTTTATTAAAACATCTTTATTAAAAATCATGTTTGATCCGCTAAGTCCGAAAGGATAATTTTGCAAATTTAACTGTAAATGTTTGTCTCCCCATGAGTGAGTTCCGAACTCATCTTTGAACCATTTTGGTTTTTCAATGTTGTACCAAGGGAGGATTTTCCCGCCGAAAGCCGCAATATCTTTATTGTTTTGAATCACAGAAATGATTTTTTCGATCCACTCTTTGTCAGCGATAGCATCATCGTCGATATAGGCAATATATTTTCCTTTCGCTTCATCTATCGCTCTGTTGCGAGCCTGGCTAAGGCCTTGTTTTTCTTCAAAAATATATCTGAAATTCAGATTCTCTTTGCAGAAATCCGTAGCAATTTCTTTTGTGCCGTCGGTCGAATTGTTGTCGATGATCAAGACTTCAAACAATTCTTTGTCTACTGTTTGATTTGCCAGTGATTCAAGGCATTTTGGCAGAACATCCGCCCGGTTGTATGTGCATACTGCGACCGAGATTTCAGGTTGGTTTGTCATTCACCCTTCCTTTTTATGACCCGTCACCAAATTTCGCATTTTTATTAACAATTTGGCAAAAAACCTCAATAATGATTTACGCTTTTTGCTTGGCAACACAATATACTTTGTCTTAATCTTAGCGATTTCTTCTTCCGTAAAGAATTGCTCTTGAAAAATCTTTCTTTCCGCCAAATCAAGTTTGCTGTTTGTTGAACTGATTCCGTCACACACAAAAACCGAAATAATTTGGTCAACATGTTTTGCAGAAACATTGTATTCGCACAAAAGTTTTTTATTGAGAATATTGTCCGAAATAATTCTGAAATTTTCCTCGTAACCGCCGAATTTTTCAAAGACTTCTTTTTTATAGAATGTTGCCTGATGCGGTAAGGTGTCCAAATAGAAGAAATCGGCTTCCGGTCTTTTTTCAATTATTTTTACCGAATATTTCCCGTTTGTCGGATCTATGCAAAAAGTGTTTCCGTAAATCACACCAAATTCATCGCTTTCAAACAAATTCATTAATGATTTTATGATATTGTAGTGAACCAGATAATCGCCGGCATTCAAAAACAGCAAATAGCCTCCTGTTGCCGTTTTTATTCCTTTATTCATGGCGTTATATATTCCTGAATCAGGCTCGCTTATCCATTTTATAGGATATCTGTCTGCATATTGTTTAATAATTTCAAGTGTTTTGTCGGTGGAAGCTCCGTCCACAATAATATATTCAATGTTTTCGTTGAAACAGTTCTGCGCTACAACGCTGAGCATCGTTCTTTCAATCGCATTTTCCGCATTTTTACAGACTGTGATGATTGAAATTTTCATTTCAAAAGTTCCTCATAAAGCCGTAGATATTATAAACTATTTCTTGCATTTGCCAACTCTGAACAGAGAAGCGTTTGTTGTTTCAAGCATGGTTTCCATATGGCATATACTCCGCAACTCAGCTAATGTGAAAGATTCCGGGATATTGCTCTCATTGAAATAAGCTAAATAACTGTTTTCAAAATCAGGAAGTTTGGTTGCTAAATTTTCCAAAGTAATACCTGTAAAGTCGCTGGAATTCCTGGCTTTTTTTAAAGGTATGTTTCGGGGTTTTAGCGTTCTGTCAATTAGAAAAAATGAATAAGTATCGTTGGTATAAACAACCCCTGAAAAAATATCCTGATGTTTCTTAAAATAATTTAAAAGCTCGTTTTCTTGCCACAAAGCAGAAGCGTAATCTCCGGCGCCGTTGTTTTTTCTAGAATTAATATCCTTGAATGTTGTTTTAGCAAAAGACATGATGAAACAAATAAAAAATATTGCAAGAATACTGTATTTGAGAATTTTATTATTGCTTTGTAAATTGAAGTCAAAAACAATAAAATAGGCAACAAGCAAAAACGTAGACAAAAACACGGGAGACATTAGCCTGTCATTTATTAAATCATAAGCTGTAGTTGTAGATGTTACTGTGATAAAAATGAAATAGATCAGAAAATAGCAAGCTGAAAATTTTATGATTTGGGGAGAATCAAAAACATATTTTTTTAATTCTTGCCGATAATTCCAAACAAAAGCTCCTAACACAAAAAAAGCGGCAAAAATTACGAAATAATAGGAATTGGATAACCACAAGACAACGGTTAAAACAGCTCGGTCACAGTTTGAAATAAATCCTGTTATTGAAGATGCCCTTTTGCCCATCAAAGTTCCGGTAAAATAATAATTTCTGGCAAGGTAAAGAATATAGATCAAAGTCGGAATAGTTGAATAGCAAAAACATTTTTTGATTTTTTCGGATATTTCACTTTCTTGAATCAAAATGTAGAGACACACTGAAGGAACAATTGCGACTCCGGCATAGCGCGTAAGAATTGCTAATGAAGTCAAAAATCCAGACAAAATTAATCGTTTATAAGTTGTTTTTTCAATAGAAAAAGTAATAAGGAGAATAATAAATGTAAATAACGGTTCACTCCATGCAAAAGAAAAAACAAGGTTTGTTGGCTTTGAAAAAACAATAAAAAGACCAAAAACAAGTAATATCAAAAGGTTTTTTGTCAATTTACGGCATAAAAGCAAAGATAAAAAAGAGAAAATGAAAATCAGCACAATGTTGAAATAACGTGCCGCAACTAAACTGTCGGTGTTAAACAGTGTGGAAACAAAAGAAATCAAGGTCGGATAAAACGGAGGAAAAGTTGCACTTGGGTTGTTTAATATAAAAGCAAGACCTTCTTCGGAAATAGTATCTGCCAGCTTTAAATATGTAATTGAATCAGGAGATAATCCTATTCCGTATTTTGATGTCTGCAACCAAATCAACAATGCAGAAAAAAGTGAAATCAAAGAAGCTGCAATATAAAAGAAAATCAAGTTTTGTATTTCATTTTTCATTTCAAAAGCTCCTCATAAAGCCGCAGATATTCTAGAGCCATTCTTTCTGAAGAGAATTTTTTACTTGCGTTCACGGCATTTTCTGCCATTTTTTCTCTCAATTCATAGTCGTCAAGCAGTTTTTCCAAGGCTTCAACTAATTTCTCTCCGTTTTTGTATTCAACGACAAAACCCGATTTGCCGTTTTCGACAATTTCAGGCACTCCGCCGGTTTCAAATGTGACAACCGGAAGTCCGCATGACATTGCCTCGACAATGGTCATACCGAATGTTTCAGCCAAAGTCGGAAAAAGATAAATATCCGCTGCAGAATAAAGTTTTGCCATGGTTTTAGAATCATTGACATATCCGTAGTCCTGCCAGTTTTCCGATTTTTGTCCGCTGTCGCCACCGATATTTAAGAAGAGAATATCGTTTCGGTTTTTCAACTTTTCAAAAGCCTCAAAAACAAATTCTCCGCCCTTAAAAGGATTTTTAACTCCGCCGTCTGATGAAAAAAGGATAATTTTCTTGTTGTCAGGAAGTCCAAGTTCTTTTCTTGCTTCGGATTTATCGGTCTTTGTGAAATTTTTGAGGTCGATTCCGTTATAAATCAAGCGTATATCTTTATTTTTCAGAAAACTTTCTTCAACACATTTTTTGAGCCAGATTGACGGCGTGACAATAGTAAAATCGGCGGAATTGAAGATTTTATTTTTATAATTCCACAAGACTCTTGTTCTGTCTTTTTTGATTGAAGGGTAAATATCCAGTCTTTCACAGTTTTCGCAGCCGCTTTTCCATTTTTCACACTCAAATGAGTGGGCGCAGTGTCCGGTGATTGGGAACATATCATGGAAAGTCCAGACAGTGGGAGCAATTTTTGAAAGTTTTGGCAGAAGATTAGTCTGGAAGAATCCGCCGTGAATATTGTGAATGTGAATTATATCTGGAGCGATTTGATAAGTCTTTTTCAGTATGAAATGAGATTCTATAGGCAAGAATTTGTAAAGATATCCGTATTCGGAAAATATTCTTGAAAGTTTCTTATATCCGAAAACCGAAGTTTTTTCGCTTATCTGGAAAATGTTTTTTGTCTCTGTATTACAATTTTTCCTGACGATGAAATATTGCTCAATGTTTTTATCTTGTTTTAGGCGGTCAGCCAGAAGTTGCATTAAAATTGCAGCGCCGCCTTGTGAAAAAGTTGAATTAATGTAAAGAATCTTCATTAAAACAACCTCTTAAAAATCTTTCCGATAAAACGTTTAAGTGAATATTTTGGTAAGCGATACTTGTTTTTTAATTTTAAAAATTCTTCAAAATTATCAGCATTTATTTCTGGATTTGATTTACATATATTAAAAATATGTTGCACCATCCAGCCGGAATAACGGCATAAAAAATGTCCTTTTTTTATTTTGTTGTCTTTTATGAAGCTGTCCAAAGATTCCAGTGCTTTGATCAGATCTTCCAGCCTTTTTTTGGATATTGATGTTTGAGTAGTCGATTTAGGATTTGCTCTATAAAAATAAGCAGTGTATGGGATATAACAGAACGAATCTACAGAAGCCAGTAAAATCGGAGTAAAATCAGCATCTTCATGCCAGACTCTTTCTCTAAATTTTAAATTCTGAACAGCTGTTTTCTTTGATAAATAAGCCCAAGGAACAACATTTAAATTAAAAAAACTAATTTCTCTCCAATTGAGTTTTGGATAGTAAACTTTATTGATTTGAACACCTTGAAAATAGTAAGAATAATAAAAACGGCGTTTTGTATCTATATCTACAAATTGCAATGCACTGAAACACAGCATATCAACATCGAACTCTTTGATGGCATCATAAAGGATCTGGCAGGCTTTCGTATCAATATAGTCATCACTGTCAACGAACCAGATATATTCTCCTATAGCATTTTCTAAACCGGTGTTGCGAGCTGCGCCTTGTTTTTTATTTTCTTTCTGACGGAATATTTTGATTCTTGAATCCTTTTTACTGTATTCTTCAAGTATTGTATATGAATTATCTGTTGAACAGTCATCGACACAGATGATTTCGATATCTTTTAAAGTCTGGTTTATACAGGAATCAAGGCATTCTGCGATATATTTCTCAACATTATAAACCGGAATTATTATTGAAATTTTTGGTTCAGACATGAAGCAAATTCCTCAAACAATGATAAATATACCTCAAATGCGCTCTCGAATTGTCAAATGCTTTGGATTTTCTAAAGAGTGTAAAATACAGTTTTAGTGAAGTGATATTGTTAATAATTCCTGTATCTAAAGCTTTTTTTTGAAAAAAACTAATGAGCTCCTGAAACTTTATACCGTAACCGAAATTTTTACCTGCAGCAGAAATTTTTTCAAAAACATCCACTAATGCTGCTATTTCATCGATATTGTTAGGAATAAATTGATTGAATAACAGGTCAAAATAAATTTTCTGTGTTTCAGGCATTAAACTTATTCCGATGTTTTGCAAGTTTGTCAGTCTTGTCCTGTTACCGTTGGCACTCTGTTCCTTTTTTGCCGCAGTACTGATTTGTTTTTCATGAACCCGGTAGAGTAGCAGCACTTCTGGTACGTTGGCAAATTTCCAATCATTGATTTTTCTGCAAAACAATTCGTAATCCTGAGCCGATGCATATTCTTCGGAATAATAAAAAATTTGATCCGGAATCCTATAAATCACAGTTTGGTGGGGTATTGCACACGAAAAAAACATAATATCGTGAATTTCTTCATGAGTTGCAGGTACTTGAATCACTTGTTCTTCCGCTCCGAAAGATTTCAACCAGCTTCCGCAAATATCAATATCGGGATTTTGTTCCATAAAGTCGAATTGTCTTTGAAGTCGTTCCGGTAGAGCGATATCATCGGAATCCATCACGGCGAGATATTTTCCTTTAGCCAATCTATGTCCGTAATTTCTGGCAGAGTAGCATCCTTTTTTTCCGTTATTTTTAACAGCCACAATTCTCGAGTCTTTTGCGGCATAATCCTGAATTATCTGCCATGAAGAATCCGTTGACTGGTCATCAACGATAATGAACTCAAAATCGGTAAAAGTCTGATTTAATATGCTTTCTATTGATTCTTTCAAATATTGTTCTCGGTTATAAACCGGCATGACTACGGAAATTGCAGGATTATTCATCTATTTACACTGTACACATTCCTTAAGCTTTATAACACACAAACAAATTCTCGTTGCAATTCAATCCATATTTGGCAGGATAATTTTTGGAGATTTCGCTTGCCTTCACTCTAAATCCTGCCGATTCCAAACGATCCTTATAATCCATACCGTAAAGTCTGACATGGTCATTCTGTCCGTATGCTTCAAAACGAGCATCTGGAGTGATTATTGTTTTATCTTCAAAAGTTGTTTCTAACTTTAATGCATACGGCACCTGCAAAACAGCAAAGCCGGCAGGTTTTATTACCCGCCGTAATTCTTTCATTGCAACAATGTCATCCGGCACATGCTCCAATACATGATTGCAAATAACGACATCGTAAGTATTGTCTGCAATATCATGTAAATCCATAATATCAATATCTCGAACATAATCCGGGTACGAATATCCTTCACATCTTTTATCCCCGGCAGCGTATTCTACATTCGGATGTTTCATTAAATATTTCGACAAATTAGATTCAGGAGCGATGTGCAGCAACTTGATATGTCTATCTTTATTTTCCGCGAAATAATAATCTTTAAAAAACAAATAAACCAAACGCTCTCTGTCAGTGCTATGACATACGGGGCACACTGCTTTACGGACTCCTGCTCCCACTCCGACATATTGTTTCCAGACTTTTGCCGTGGTACCTATCGGTAAATATTCGTCAAAATGGGTGCGACATATTGGGCACTTATATTTTTTGAAAATTCCACAGATTTTGTTCTTTGCTTCCTTTAACAATCTTATTATCATTTTACATCATTTATTTAGTGACAGATAATAATTGTACAATCGCTCTGATATAATGGCAGTTGAAAAATTATCCAGTGCGTATTTACGATTTTTTTCTCCATAATTTTCTTTTGCCAGATCGAACCCCGTTTTTACTGCATTAAAAATAGAAGAATCATCATCGGCATCAAATGTCGGATTGCCTGTTTCCTTCAATAACAACCCCACATTCCCGACATTCGGTCCTGCAACTACTTTGCCCATTAGAAATGCCAGCAATACATTTCCGGAATTTAGAATTTTTTTTCTTTGAATCAATGCTAAATCCGATGCTCCATAATAATATGGCGTCAATTCATTGGGAATTGTGTAGTTTGCATAACCATTATATATAATATGCCCATATATTTTGCGTAACTTATTTTTTATCAAATATTTATATCGCTTTAGAATTTTACCAGGCATTCCTGTGTCATAAGATGGTGCCAATACATAAACATTGGTTTTCCTATATGATTCACCCACTTTCGAAGCCAAAATACGTTCTTCCTCGTCTCTAAATGCCCCGTAACATACTATGTATTTATTCTTTGAACTCAAATTCAATTTATTACAACTATCATATTTGCTTGGGAAAAGAGTGTAAAATGTGTCATATACATGATGCGGCAATATTACATTAAGAGCATTGGGATATCTGTCTTCAAACAAATTTTTACTATAGGGTCCTAAATGAAATATCATATCACTTGCTGAATATACGGTTTTATATGTCGACACAATATTAACATCGGAACAATAATGGGGCTCTAAATTGTGACAAGTTGCAACAATTATAATATTTTTTCTTTTCAAATCATTCAATCGTTTATCAATGTCATCAGAAGACTTTCCTGCATGTAGCAACATATTGGGCCATTGGATATGTATTATATCATATTTAAAAATTTCATCAGACCAGAAAATATCTATTCCATATCCCCAGTGTATTTCCGGATGATTTTTGCTTATTCCCTCCATCAATGTTACAACATACTGATTAACAGTAGCATATGGGTCAGGTACGGCTTGATATATTTTCATTTTTTTCTATTTAATAAATTTTGCATAAAAATTACGAAAATACACTGCTCCAAATCTATATGGTAAATATCTATGTAAATGGAAAAAAATCATGCGGATGCTTTTTGTAAACTTATAAATTTGTAATAAATTCCAATATCTATGTCTGCGTAATTGAATGTAAAACCAAATTAAATCCTGTTTGTTCCCAAAAGCTAGCAACTCTGTATATTTCAAATGAATCCTGTGAAAAATGTAATTGTAGACTTCTTTTTTTTTATGCGCACCTGACTCAAAACAGTCATCAAGCATCTTCATATAAGCTAACCAATAATTGTATATGTGCTTCAATCTATCTGTTCCTGATTGTATTGAATTGTTTCTGATATTGTAATAGTATGTAATGTCCTCTAAAATCACCATCTTTTTCATGTAACATGAACACTTGAAGCTCCATGGAATATCTTCATGCAACAAACCTTCTTCAAACTGTATTTTGTTATCAACAAGGAATGATTTCCTACACAACTTATTCCAAGCCATCATGTATATCTTTTCTTCTGCATATAAATTTAATATATCATTATCATATGCTCCTTTGCATAATTTCAACCTGGGATAATTTGCGTTGGAATTGTGACTATATTGCCCGATTACCATATCTACATCTTTATAAGTAGCAGCAGCTTCCACCATTTTTGATATGCAGTCTTTCGAAATTTCGTCATCACTATCCAAATAATAGATGTATTCACCTGTTGCAGCATTCGTTCCTGTATTTCTTGCGGCAGACAACCCTCTATTGCTTTTATGGTGTAGAATCTTAAAACCTATCGGCCCAGAGTAATTTGATATGATTTCTTGGCACTTTTCTATGCTGTCATCAGGCGAACAATCGTCAACCAATATACATTCTATGTTCGGATATGATTGTGCAATAATGGATTTAAGGCATCGCTCAATATATTGAGAAACATTATAAACAGGAATGATTATTGAGATTTTCGGCATTTCGCCTTTACCTCTTCCGCCAATAAATCAAAATACGATGACAATGCGGAATTGTCATAGGTACAATCTTGTATTTTTAACATTTCCGGTATTTCAGTCAAGACCTCGTCGATAGAATCGGCAAATTTGATATAAGGCAAAGATTTTATCCATTCAAAACTGCCGCTTATTTTATGATTATAATTCCCAATGATAATGGCTGGGGTTTCACTTACTGTTGCAAAAATCATGCCGTGAAGTCTGTCTGTGATTACAAGTTTTGCTCCGCAGAATTCCTGCATTTTATTTCTGACGCACTCTGCCCGGTTTTCTTTAGTAACTTCACAGTCTGAATACATATCTGTTTCCCGAAATGGCAGATTCTGACTGTTTAAATATTCAATGATTTTAGCCGCTTCTGTGTCGTTGATTTTGCGTTCGGCATCACTTCTGAGGCAAAGAAGAACATCTTTTTGTTCGGAAGCTGTAACTCCGAAATCATTCTTGGAAGATGATAAAACGATGTCGGGAACCATCAGAACTTTGCAGTTCGGGTAAAGTTCCTTCATTATTTCGAAAGACTTTTGTTCGCGAGCAACTAAAGTTAAATTCGGATGGCCGTTGTAAAGTTTTATCGATTCCTCTTTGATTCCGTCGTTTTTGTTATCCAGATAATAAATTGTCTGTGGAAAGATAATTATCTGGTTGTTGGGGAAATCTTTAATCAATTCGTGGCGAAAAAGTTCTTCTTCCGGCCATTGGTTTCCCATGTTTCCACCGCCCAAACCACAGATAACACTTTTGTGTGAAATCGCTTTTTTATAGAGCTCTCGATCTTTGTTATACTCTGAGAAAGTCAGTTCTTCTGTACTGCTGAGACCAGGATCAATTTTTTTTAAAAAATTTATTTGAGAGATTGTTATTGCACTATCTCCGAGATTTTTGTGAGTAGGAGAGCCGATAAGTATAAATTCAGGTTTTGCGGCTACTCTGAAATGCAGCCATGTTTTAAGGAATTTCTTTTTGAGGAACAAATGGTGATGAATATTGTTGTAGATTTTTCGAATTGAAAAATGTTGCAATTTAAACAAGAAAGATTGTTCATATTTTAACGGATGATTGAAGTCTAAACATAACAGCCATTTGATGTTTTTCCAATGTTTGTTGTGTTTTAATTCACTCATGTTTGCATTTAGCTTTTCATAAATATAGCGCCAATATGTTTTTAGAGCAAACGGCTCTTTTTGCTGCACAACAACATCTCTCATTTTATCAATATACAGCTCATAATTATTAAAGCCGAAATCTGTGGGATCAGCTTCTTCAACTATTAAGGCCGCGATGGTTCTGTAACATTTTTCACATTTACAACAATTATCTCCAGTTTGTGTTTCCCAGCACACATGAAGTGGTAAACATTTGCTTGAATTGTTATTGTGATATGTAACAATGTTATGAATTTTGTCTTGTCTGTTGCATTCAAAACCATCATGAATAATTTGACAGTTGGCAAATCTGACAAAATTATCTATGGACGGATCTGAAGCGCATCTTACATTTTGATCTGTTGTGCAAAAAGACGACGCTATATAAAGCTTTGAATATCCTAATATATAAGCTAACGGTGCCGCGTGCCCTATTAATCCTATACCATGTTTAACACCATGCCACCAATTATCATTTAGTTGTTTTTGATAGATGTTTGTCAGAATATCTTCCCTGTCAAATCGGCGAAAAGAGCTGCGAATCATATATGTTTTAACTGAAAAGGACTCGGCAACTTTAGAAATAGCTTTTTGCACATGATTCCAGCCTTTTTCATTATAATAATCAAAATCAGAACCCCATATAGATATAAAATCGAGATTTTCTTTTATGTGACGAATGAATGTATCAACAGAATCTACGCCACCTGAAAAAAACATGGCACAAAGATCGGATATATTTGAAGAGTTCGAAGAACTAATGTTGTTGACGATAATTTCTCCCCTAAATGAACAGGCGGGATACATATTGATATAACCTTTTTTAAATTCGGGGATTGAATTAAAAAATTTTTCATCTAATTCCGAAAGAATCAATTTGCTGTCAGTCACCCAGACTATAGGCAAAATATTTGACACAAAAGGTATGGCAAGAACAGAAAAAGGAACAGATTTAATAGAAATAGGATATTCAATGATAAAAGGATGATCTGAAAAGAAAATCTTTAAATCATCAGATACTTCGAAAATATATTGAAGTTTAGTGTTTTGAACATAAATTTCTTTTAAAGTTATTGTTCCCATTTTTTTCTAAAAATTATTAACCAATTCAAATTCTTCCTGTAAATGCTCATATTCAATTCCAGAAAAGATTTTTGCAACAGTCAGAGACTCTTTTATGATTATATTTTTTTCTGACAAATTGCGTTCTTGTATTAAATTAAACGCTGGATTTGCAACAAGCTTTCCGTCTGGTTGAGCAGTAGTTACTAAAACTGAAAATGTTATCTTTTCTATTCTGGTTGGAACAGATGCTTTTATGTAACAGTGAATTAAGATTGAATAATTTGCGTATCTATCGAATGGAGCAGAAACTATTCCTGCACTCGAAATCAAATTTCCGAGGGCATATGCGGCAAACTTATTGTTATGAGGTTCATATTTGCAACCATGTACAACATGTTCGTGATTAGCTATTACAATGTTTACCCCATGTTTCCAGAGAAATTCTGCAGTTTTTAAAGTATATACTGCCGGAGCAGAACCATACTGGCTTCCGACATGAATTAGAGAGACAATAATATCACTTTTTTTCCGCAAGGTTTTTAGTTCGTTTGTTAAAAGTATTTTTCTATAAATGGAAAATGACCTTTTCTCATACGGCATCTTATTTTGGTTTGAAGGGAAAAAAATTCTATCGATTAATTTACAGAATCTATCGGCAATTCTTGACAGCTTTTTGCTACGTCTGATTAGTTTGCAACTCATGAGTTTATGCTGCAAAAATTCTTCCTGTGCCTGCAGAAGGTTTACCGTTTTTCGGTTTTGGTAGGACAAATAATTGTGGTTTGAGAAAGCATTCGTTCCATAAGTATAGGATATGACTCCAATTTTAAGAGCTCCAACAGTCAGAATCATTGGTTCTCGCAAGGCATTCTGTTTATATGTCCCGCAGTGTTGAAGCCCTATTCTGTCTAACGCATCAATAGTCGCCGAAATTCCCTCAATTCCTCTGTCAAGACAATGGTTGTTGGCGGTGCTTACAAAATTAATGCCTATTTTTTTTAACGCTTCTGCAAAATCTGAAGGAGTATTGAAACACCACTGCGTATTAGTTAAATCGTCATTATTGTCAGATATAGGTGTTTCAAGATTTGCAAAGACATAATCTGATTTGCTTAGCAGAGATTTCAAACCAACAAAACATTGGAAAAAATTATATTTATCATTTTCATCTAAATATAGATTTAAATTATTGCACATTTCCCAATCGCAAAGAGCGTCACCAAAAAAAGAAAGTTTAATAATTTGGTTTATGCTATTCATCGTCAGAAAATGAACTTTGTGATATTATAGAAATTGCATTACCTGTCAAAAATCCATTATAGATAGGATTCCATTTGTGGTTATGCCAGAAATTTGCTGGTTGTTCTACAGAGAATGAACATATCTCAGATAAAACATCCAAATATTCCACATTTCCTAGTTTATCATGTCTGCTTAATGTCAACTTTATTGAATAACTTGCAGGAGCCAATCTTGCCAAATCAACTTCAAAAACAATATTTTTTGTTTCGCCGGCTTTTAATATAATAATAGGATCACTCCGCATGCTTGTAACAGCAATACCTTGGTAAAGTAAAAAGAAGCCAATAGCAACATCGTTTGCGCTAATTTTTGACTGTACATCAAGGGATAAAATCAGTTTTGCATCATTACTGCTTTTAAAACTTGTGCTGTTTAAAGTGATTTTGGTCATCAACGCATTTCCATTTTTGAAATACAGCTCCCTCTCTAGTGTCTTTAAATCAATAACATCTCCTGGAATCTTATTTTTACCCAAATAAATCTCTATTCCCTCTTCAATGTCACCATTAAATACAATTTCTCCGTTCCCAAGCAAAACACCGCTCTTGCAAAGTTGCCTCACAACCCCCATGTTGTGGCTGACGAAGAGCACGGTTCGCCCTTCTTTTTTGCTGACATCATTTATTTTTTTAAGACATTTTTTTTGGAATGTCATATCTCCAACTGCAAGAACCTCATCCATAATCATTATTTCAGCATCGAGGTGTGCTGCGACTGCGAATGCGAGGCGGACATACATTCCGCTGGAATAGCGTTTTACTGGTGTGTCAATGAACTTTTCGACTCCGGAAAAGTCAATGATTTCATCAAGTTTTCTATCGATTTCATGTTTTCTCATGCCGAGGATGGCACCGTTGAGATAGATGTTCTCGCGCCCTGTGAGCTCGGGGTGAAAGCCTGTTCCGACTTCGAGGAGCGACCCGATGCGACCTTTGATTTTGATGCAGCCGCTTGTTGGGGAGGTGACTCGCGACAAAATTTTGAGCAGGGTCGATTTGCCGGCACCGTTTGCACCTATTATCCCCAGAACTTCGCCCTGCTTGACCTCGAAAGAGACATCTTTCAGGGCATAGATGAAATCGTTGTCGGAGTTGTTTTTTGCGGATGAAATCAAAGAAACACGGGAATTCGGGTCTTCCTTGCCGCGGATTTTTGCCCACCATCCCTGCAGATCCTTTGCGAGAGTGCCGTGGTTGATAAGCCCCAGCTGATAAAACTTTGAAATATTTTCAACTTTTATGACTGTGTCACTCATAAGCATCAACGTTCAAACAAAAACGCTATAAAATCCCACAAGTTGCGTTTGTTGTCAAGAATTAAAGTAATTTCTATAGTATTTTGCGGCAATTAAATTCAATCTTTATTTTATCTAAGATTCCGGAAATATATTTTTCAAACGGTTGTCTGCACAATTCTACAAATATTCCGGCAAGCATTAGGAGCACAACGGCGAACAAAATTCTGGCAAAAAAGAGCGTGTCGTTTTCGTGTTCTGCCAAAACGAATACTTTGTGCCATATATTGCCCGAGAACGGCCCGTCATGCAACAAATATATTCCCAAAACGCATGTTGCGACACGATTGATTTTCGGGCAAGATTCAATACTCAGGTTTTTGAATATGCAGAAAAGCGAAAGGCTCAGAATAACCTGAAACAACGAATTGGCTCCCCAAAATTTAATTGCTGTCTTGGTATCATGAAAGAGAATTTCAATTAAAAAAATATAAGAAAACAGGATAAATGATGTCGTCACAAAGATTAAAATGCTCTTTTTTGCGGTACCGAAAACCGACAATCCGTAAATTCTGATATATGCACCGACAAAATATAATAAAATCATCCAGATATATCTATTGTAGAAATTCATAGATTCTGTCATTCTGCCGACGGCTGTCAGAAATATTGTGGGAAAGGCACTCCAAATCAAAAACTGCGAGCAAATCAGTATTTCAAACTCTTTTTTACTCGTTTGAGAAATAAGTTTTTGCAAAAAAGGAGTTAATATATAGACCAGAATATATGCCGAAAGAAACCAATATCTGCCCTGCAGTACCGGAAAAAACCAGCTCGACAAATTATAGGAATCAACAGGCGCTTTTGTAAAAAGTATCGTTGCAATTCTGCAACCATAAAAATAGAAATAAATCTGCAAAATGATCAAAGCAAGCTTTTTCCACTTGAAAGTTGCTACAGGAAGAAAATATCCGCCAATCAAAATAAAGCAGTTAACACCCAATTCTCCGCAGTAATACAGAACATCATACAATAACTTGTTGGCAGAAATCTCATTGTCAAATGAGAATTTTGTAAAATAAATGGAGTGGAAGGCAACAATCATTGCTATTGATAAAATCCTGAGAAACTCGAAATTGCTTTGTCTTGGTTGCTTTTCCATATTTTTTCCTAAATTCAACAAAATCAAGAAACTGTAAAAATTCTCATAAACAATGCTTGTTGTCAAGGTTCTTCAATAATTTGCAGAAACAACTGAAAAATGTTAAAAAACTGTCCGGTGGAACTGTTTTTATATTTGCGGGCAACCCATGACTAAAACAGCAAAAACTTTTTTGATTTTAGAAATCATTTCTTTTATCTCGCTGATAATACTCAGTTTTTTTGCCCAACCGCAGGCCGACGACTTTGGGTTTGCGAATTCGCTCAATAAGTTCGACTGGCTAGGCTCTCAAATAAATTGGTATAAAACTTGGTTCGGCAGATTTTCTTCAACGATGCTGATAATTTCGGGGCTATATGTTGATTTCACGATTCTATGCAAAGTTTTTCCGATTTTGATTCTTTCCGGGTATCTTTTTGCATTTTATCTTATTTCCGGGAAGTTGTTTGTTGAGATTCCAAACTTACTCAGATGGATTTTGGCATTTTCGTTTATGTTTTTGTTTGTTAGCGAAATGCCGTCTCTCTCTCAAGGAGTTTATTGGTTTACAGCTGCAGCTACTTATGCCGTTGCCAATATTCTGATGATAATTTTTTTTGCATTATTTGATTCATTTCACAAGACTACCGGCTATATTGCACTGATTTTATCAGGTGTTTTTATAATCGGCTCTAATGAAACCGCAATGCTTGTTCTTATGGTCTTTGTCTGCGCCGAACTTCTGATAAATATCAAAGAAAAAAAACTTTGGCTTATACTGGCAATTTTCGCCGCATGTTCTCTTATAGTTGCCCTTTCTCCCGGCAACACTCTTCGTTCACAGATGTTTGAACAAAATCATAATTTATTGGTTGCAGTGCTTAAATCAAGCAAAACCATGATACTTCTCATAACAAAGTGGCTGTGCAACCCTTTGCTTTGGATAGTAATGGCACTGTTTATTTATCTCAGAGCAAAGTTTAAACTGAAAATCGTTACCACGAATATAAAATCAGGTATAATAATTTTTTTCATGCTGTTTTTGATCTTCTGCACCTTGTTTCCTGCGTTCTGGTCTGTCAACGGAAGACCTCCGGAAAGAGCATTAAACACTTCCTACCTTATATTCCTGTTTTTAGTTGTCTATAGTGTGTGTTTCGGGAAAATCGGCGGTTTTATGGAAAAAGCAATGAATAAAAAGTTATTTCTGTCTGTTTTATCCGGATGGCTGATTGTAAATATATATATCGGCAGTCTAGATCTGCCGCAACGAAAAGATTTTTCCTTTTACCTGAAACATCCACGTGAAGCAGCTCATTTTATTTTGATCAGCACCAATCAAAACAACTGGATCGATGTCTATGCCGATCTGTTTTCCGGTAAAGCCGCAAATTACCGTAAAACCATGCTTGAGCGCGAAGAAAAAATCAAAAATTACAAAGGAGGCCTGATTTGTCTGCCGAAAGCAGAAAAGATTCCGCGTTCCATTATTTATCAAGATCTGACTGAAGATAGCGGACAGTGGATAAACAAAGTTTTTGCGGAATACCACCATCTTGAAAAAGTCGCGCTATGCGAGAAATAACATTTACACCGTATCCACAAAATTTTTCTCGACAAAATTGAAGACAAAAATTCCGGCAAAAAGAAGGAAAACAGTTACCGCGATACTGATTCCGTATTCAGTCGCCGACGGCATTCCTGTCGAGAAGAAAGCGTGCTTGAAGCTTTCGAGAATCGGAACAACGGGATTGAGCACATAAAGCGAGCGCCATTTTGCAGGCACCATCGAAAGCGGGTAAACTATCGGCGTTGCGTACATCCAAAGCTGAACCGAAAATCCGACTAGATATGTCAGATCCCGGTATTTTGTGGTCAAAGATGTGATGATAAGTCCGATCCCTAGTCCTAAAACAGCCATTTGGAGCACAAAAAGTGGAATTGCAAAAATTGCGACACTTAAATTGCAATCTGCACCGTGAATTTTGTAAGCAATCAAAATTATTATGAAAAGAGCAAACTGAATAATGAATTGAACTAAAGCTGATATCACTTTTGAAACCGGAATAGTCAACCTTGAAAAATAAACTTTTTTGAAAATTCCGGCGTTTCCTACAAAAGTGTTTGAGGTCGAAAGCAGGCACTTTGAAAAATAATTCCAAAGAATTATGCCGTTCATGTAGAAAAGAACCTGCGGAACGCCGTCGGTCGGAATTTTTGCGATGTTTCCGAAAACTATGAGGAACATGATCGTCGTGAAAATCGGCTGGATAAAAAACCAGAGCGGTCCCAGAATCGTCTGTTTGTAAGTCGAAGCGATGTCTCTTTTTACAAAAGATGTAATCAAATCGCGGTATTGCCAGAGTTCCTTCAGATTCAGCCTGAAAAATTTATTTTTCGGAGTGATTATCGTTGTCCAGTTTTCTTTTTCTACACTCACAATCGACCTCTCAGAGTCTCAAAACGCTGTAAAATCCCACAAGTTGCGCCAGTTGTCAAGATAGAATCAATCTATTTTATTGCAAATATTTATGGTTAAGGTAATAGATTTATTTGGAATGTTTGAGGTCAGAGGAAACAATGACAAAAATTGTGTTCTACGGAGCAAGTGTAACCCAGCAGCGAAACGGTTATGTCGATCATTTTGCAAAATTGTCAAAGGCGCAAGTGATGAAACTTGGTTTCGGCGGAATGCATCTTAACGATGCTGGTATATGCTTTGTTGATAAAGCTGTGCAAACCCGTCCCGATATTTGTTTTATTGATTGGTTTTCCACTGCGTACACCGGATTAGACAGTAAATCTGATCTTTACATAGACGCAATAGCTGAAAAATTTTTGAAAATAAATTGCCGAGTTATTTTTCTGTTTTTGCCAAACCTAAGAGATTTGAAAACTTGTCCATGGAAACAATTTTATGCATTTGCTAAAAATCATATTATAAAACAAGGCCTTGAACACATTTCTCTTGATGAAATTTTGTCAGAATATCCGATTGAAGAAATTTTAAGAGATGAAATTCACACTACAAAAAATGGTAGTCAGCTTTATGCGGAAATCATTTATGATTATGTGCAAAATCATCCGCAGTTGCCGAAAGCACAGATTAAACCGAATATTTATTCATCACTTTTCGTTTTGCCCGTAAAACGCTGTTTTGATAAAGAGCTTGTTTTGGAAGGTGACTGCTACATTCAAGGTTTTTTCCTGAAAATCGGGCCGTGGAGCGGTATAGTTGACATTTCAACAAGTAACCTGTCGAAGAAAGAAAATACCTGGGATCGGTGGTGCTATTACGGAAGAGATCACTTCAGTTTCAATTTGCCGATAGACGGCAGGGCGACTTTTACTATTTCCGACGAAGCTTTTGACACATCGGAATGCCGGGATAAATTCGATTTTTCAAAATATCAGAAAAAACTGGTGGTTCACGAGATTTATTATTACGGCGGTTCATTGAAATTATGCACGAAAGGAAGCCGTTTTTCATATCTTTATGCTCTCTTGATGTCGAAAGTTTTTGCGGCGAAACACCGCTTGAAGGTGATTTTTGGAATTAATTCCTAATGATAGAGTTTTTCAACTTCCATATGCGTTCTTGAAAAATAAAACATTGACTTTTACCGGCAAAACTTTAAAATAGTTTCGTTTTGTGTAGTCGGGGTAATATGAAATTTGCTTTGGTTGTCGTTTCAGCGGCTTTTTTAGCGGTTTTTTCAATCAGTGATTTCGGTGGTTTGCGTTCTTCGCAGCAAATTTATGCTGTTGCTGACGCATACGATCCGCCGCCTTCACCTCCCGGCAATCCCGATCCGCCGCCGCCTCTTCCTCCCGATCCTTTCAAAAAGGCTTGATTCTTGAACATTTTTATTTTGGATAATTCGGAGTTTTAGATGAGTAAATTGTTGAAGGGAAATGTTTCTTTTACGGTGTTCAAACCGGAAAAAACGCCAGAAAATATTGAAAAAGCGAGGGAGGCTCTTGCTGAATACGCTTTCCAGAGGCTTGATCCGACTGATCTGCGTGACGAGTCTGTCGGCTGGGTCGATGCGGTCCTCTGCTTCGACAACGAAAATTTTTCGTCTCTCCTTCACGACAGTTTTTTTGTGTTCGCCCTCCGCGAGGACAAATATTCTTTCACGGCGGCACAGCTCAGGCCGTATATCGAGGAAGCCGAATTCGTTTTCAAACGCGAAAACAACCTTGAATACATCGCGGCACAGCAGAAAAAAGAGATAAAAGAGCAGGTCGTCCGCCGCATGAGGACCAATTCCTACCCGAAAACGACAATCACGGAAGCCGCATGGGACATGGATTCGGGGCTTGTTTATTTGTTTTCGCAGTCGGGAGCGACTGTTGCTAAATTCACTGATGTTTTTGAGAAAAGTTTTCAGATTTCCCTTGAGCAGGTTTCTCTTTTCGACTCTGTGAAAGAGCTCGGCGGAGCTGACAAAATGGAGCCGGTACTCACGAAAATCTGGGGAGGTGAAAATGAAAAAAGATAATGGAATCGGATACTTGGGTTCTGAATTTCTTCTCTGGATCTTCTGGAAAAGCGCAACGGAAGAAACGATGTCTCTCAACAATCTGGGGCTGGGTGAGATAAAAATTTCGGTTGAAGATTCAATCACTCTCGTTTCGGTTACCGGTGACGGATACTGCGAAACGGTAAAATCGCCAGAAATTCTTAAACTTCCTTCTGTACGCGAGTCGATAAAGAAAGGGAGACTGCCGGAAGCAGCGAAAATCAAAATCGCTTCCAAAGACCTCGATTGGAGTTTTCAGATCAAGGCGCTGCCGTTCAAAATCAGCTCGGTAAAGCTGCCGATCACCGGTGAGAAGAACGAAAACGAGATGATTTCAGTCCGCCTGATTGCGATGACCAAGCTCGAACTTATCATGAAAGCTCTCTTCAACACATTCCTTCTGGAACGAGAAATGACTGATTTTGTTGATAATATCAAAGATTTCTTAGGGATTGCGGAGTGAACAGGATTCACATTCTTGCAAGCGGCTCAAAGGCTAACGCCTACATCATCGAAGCCGAAAATTCCATGATTCTCATTGACCAGGGTTTGAGTTTTAAGGAGTTCTCGAGCCGCGCAGAAAAGCTTGGCATCGATATTTTCCGCATTAAGGCGATTCTGCTGACTCACGAGCACGAAGACCACATAAAAGGGGTCGCATACACCGCATACAAACTTGACGCACCAGTTTTTTCAACGGCGCAAACTCTTGAAATTCTTAACGAAAACGCAAAAAAGCCGATACACTCGCGGATAGTTGAAAAAGACCGTAAAATCAAACTCGGAGCTTTTGAAATCACTCCTTTCGGGATAATGCACGACGCTGTTGATCCTGTCGGCTATCTCGTTTCGACTCCGTGCGGTGAAACTGTCTGCTTCGCGACCGATACCGGCAAAATCACAAACAGGATGATGACTTACATAAATCAGGGAACAAACATTATTCTCGAGGCGAACCACGATCCGGCGATGCTTTACCAGAACAGAAAGTATCCGCCGGTTCTGAAAGAGCGCATCCGCGGTCCCTACGGTCATCTTTCAAACGATCAGAGCCTCGAAGCACTTGACAGAATGGGGGAAAATCATCCGAAAACCGTGATTTTCAGCCATCTCAGCGAAGAAAACAACTCTCCGGAAATGCTGAAAAATCTAGTCATCGACTTTAAAAAGGCGCACAGCCTTGATTTCAAGGCTTTTATCGCGAACCAGAACAACCCTAAATCAATTCTTCTTTCATGATTTCCGACGCCCATTTTCATTTGAAGCAGCTTTTTGAAATTTCACCTGAACAAGCTGATTTTATTAAAGAAAATGACTTTTGGGGACTCTGCTCATGCCGCAAAGTTGAAGAGGTTGAATTCGTCGAAAATTTTATCGCGGAAAATCCGGAAACTGCTCAAAAATTGAAAATTTCGTTCGGAATCCATCCGCAGGCTCCCGAGGAAAAAGAGCTGAAAACATTGGAAAAACTTATTTCAGAAAACCGCATCGCGGCAGTGGGGGAAATCGGGCTCGACCGCTTTAATGAAGAGTTTGCAGGAACCTTCGGCTTGCAGAAAAAACTTTTTTCGGCACAGCTTGAAATCGCTAAAAATGCGGAACTTCCGGTGATTCTTCACATCCGCAAGGCAATCCCTGAAGTTTTTGAGCAAATTCAGGAACTTAGAAAAATAAAGAAAGTTGTTTTCCACTCTTTTTCAGGCACAGCCGAAGAGGCTCTGAGCATATTGAACCACGGCGTAAACGCATTTTTCAGTTTCGGCAACGCTCTCTTGAACGGGCATAAAAAAGCGGTTGAAACTGTGAAAATTCTGCCGGAAGGTCGTATTTTGACTGAAACAGATGCGCCTTATCAGCCGAAAAAGGGTGAGACTTTTTCAAAACCGGCTGATATTCTGCTGATTCAGGCGAAGATAAAAGAAATCCTGACAGCGGATGTTTCACGTGAAACCTTTGAGGAAAAGTGATGAATTTGAAGAAAATAGCAAACAATTCCGAATTGTTACCGTTCCTGGCAATTTTTGCTCTCTCGTTTTTGGTTCGGATTTATGCTTCGTCAACAAGTCTGGCGCAGATTTTTCCCGACGAAATTTTCCAGACACTTGAGCCTGCCCACAAACTCGTTTTCGGGCGGGGAATAACCTACTGGGAGTTCAAAGTCGGGGCGAGAAGCTGGTTTTTGCCGGGAATTATCGCCGGAATCTACAAAATTCTGGATATTTTCGGGATAAAAGATCCGCTTTACATAAATATTGGAGTAAAAATTTTCTTCAGTATTTTCAACAGTCTGGCTGTTTCGACTGTCTATCTTCTTTTTCGCAGACACGGGCTTGACAAAAAAGAGGCGTTTCTTTTCTCGCTGCCGCTGGCTGCAAGCTATCTTCTTTCTTATATTTCGGTAAGGACAATTTCGGAATCGGCGGCTCTGCCGTTCATGGTTTTTGCCGTTTATTTTGCATCGAACTATGTTGAAAAAGAAACAAAAAAAGAACTGTTTTTCTCAATCCTGACTGTCGGTATCGCATATATAATCCGTTTTCAGACCTGCATTTTTGCTTTCGGCTTGTGTATCGCGCTCTTTCTGACTGCGAAAAAACGCTTTAGTGCGGCTCTGATTTTCGGTTTCGGATACATCGGAATGATGCTTATCCAGGGAATCATGGACATTTTCACATGGGGGAAATTCGCCCAGTCGCTCATCACCTATCTCGATTACAATATTATCCGCAAGGTCAGCGACAATTTCAGCGTTTCTCCGTGGTATTTTTTTCTTAAGGAATTTGCTGCGACATTTCATCCGCTGACTTATATCTCGGCAATTTTAATGATGATTTTTGCAACTATAAATTTCAGAAAAAACAAAAGTCTCGTTCTTTTCTTCTTTCCTTTTCTCTTCTTTTTCGTAATTCATTCGGCGATTGCGCACAAGCAGCCCCGCTTTGTTTTTGCCTGCTGTTTCGCGCTTCTGGCGCTTTCAGCCGAATTTTTTGCATTTTTATACCGGAAATACGGGCAGAAGAGGGAAAAAGCGGCACTTTTTCTTTCGGTTTTCCTTCTTTTCTCGCTTGATGCCTTTCCTCACATGAAATACGCGCCGCTCTGGAATCATTCGGTCACTTCAGTTGACAATTTTTACGGTCACGACAAAGGAAAGGAAAAAATTTTCGGCGGAGTTCTGGAAACCGAAGCAGAACTCGGCAGGATCGATGACCTGAAGCGGGCTTATCTTTTCGGTATTCCGCAGATCTGGAGCGGAGGATACGCTTATTTTCACAAAAACGCCCAGATTTCTTTTGCATCAAAACCGGACGATGTCAGAAAAATGATGAAAAAAGCGGTCGAATCAAGACAATCGAACACTTACTGTGCTTTCAGAAACAGTATCGAAATTCCGGAAGAATACCGTGAAAATCTTGAAAAAATCAGTGATAACGGCGAATTTACGATTTACAGGCTTAAAATTTGACCGTTTTCGGTTCGCCGCCGCCGAAGCTGGTGAATACCGCAGTTGCGTTTTTGAAGTATAAAACCTGAGTGTTGTCGTCGTTTTCGTTGTACATTCCGCGAAGATTAGGATAGTTGTCAAGCATATGTTTTTTCGCCTCGATGCGGTCGTCGTTTACGAGTTCGCCCGAAAGTCTGAGCCATTTTTTGCCGTCGAAGCAGCAGAGTTCCGCTTTGGGATTGGCTGCAAGCTGTTTCGAGACGTTTTTCTTCTTACCTGTCTGGATGTAGAGTTTTCCGTCGAAAATATCGATTGTTCCGAACGGGCGTACTCTCGGCTGACCGTCTGCTTCGACTGTTGCAAGGTAGTAGGTTTTGCACTCTTTGATGAATTCATAAACTGACTGCATAGTTAATTCCTCCTTTTCTTCGGTTTTTGCCGGCTTTGCCGGACTGATAGTCGCAACTTCTTCCGGTTTTGCGCTGTTTTCTTTCGGATTTTCCTTCCCGTCGCCGTCCTGGCACGAAAAAAGAAGAAAAACCGAGACTAAAATCCCTAAAATCGCATTTTTTTTCATAGATTCCTCTTTTAGTATTGAGTAAGAATATTAAGGTCAAGTCCGCCGGGATACATGTAGCTTACATCCATTCCCCAGCCGTAGACGAGTATTCCGCATGATCCGGTGCAGCTCAGATGATGGCGCATGAACCATGAATCGAGCTCGAAGATATAGTAAACTTTGCTGCTGCCGTAGACTGTGCCCTGCATTTCGCCGTCCATCGCGGGTTCCGGGGTTTCGCCGTCGAGAGTTATTTCGACTCCCGGATCGGTAATGACTTCGACAAAATTCGCGTTTCCGCCGTCGGTTTCGGTATCTTCGACCGAGTAAGCAAAGAAGTAATATTCGTTTCGGAACTGCTCTACCGGCGGGATTATGGTCATTGCCGGATCGCCGAAGCAGTATGAGTGGGAAGAACCCGGCGAATCGTCACGGCAGTCGGAGCTGATGTCTTCAGAACCGCTGAGATACTGCGTTAACTGCACAGGTTTGTCAGCTTCGATGAACGATGTTCCTGAAGTAAACCAGCTTCCGCCCTCGTCAATGTAGTTGAGTTCGTATTCATAAAACTCACCGGCATTAAGCATAACAGTTTTTTCGGTGCCGTTTGAGTATTCCTCGTCCCTGATTTTGATTGAGACATTCGTTTCGTCAGCCGCTGCCACGACACGGACAAAATCGCGGGCATAGCTTCTCGGTTTGGTTTTTACGACCGCATAGTGGGTTCCCCAGCGGGTTACGGGAAGAAGCTGGTGCTCAATGTGATCGCAGTAGCCTCTGTCTTTCGGAATATCAGCGCATCCGTGGCCTCCGAAAACAGCGACCGGAGCACATTTCGAATACGGGTTTTTGCACGCTATCTTCGTGCCTGTGAAATCGGCTCCGCCGGTTGTCGTAACAATGTTAAGCACTTCGCCCTGAGCGACTTCGACGGTCATTGGAACGCCTTTTGTGGTTCCGGGAATCTTGCCGCTTGCCGCAATATCGGCAGTAGGCGTGATTTCAAGCTCGACCGGCATGTCGTAAGCTCCTATAATCGTGAAATAACCGGGGCCGTCACTGCCGACATTCGTTTCGTCGGGATAAGTTGCCACAATGTAGTCTGCTCCGAGTTTTGTCGACGGCAGAACCAGAGAAGCGTCGTTCGAATGAAGGTTGTAGAACGGGTTAAACTGGTAAACGATTATCGGAAAATCCGATTTTATGTGGTAGCTGAGAAAACTTGCCGCCGTGCCGATGAGCATTCTGTCCTCTTGTCTCGGTGTAACGACGATGGTTTCCTGAGGATTTACCGTGATAACAAAAGAGGAATCGTGGTTATTGCACTCCATATCGTCGTATTCGCTGCCCAAAAATGATTTCGTCACCTTGTAGCAGTATTCAAAACTCTCGATTTTTGTCTCTGTTCCGTCTTCAAGGGTTTTGAAGAATTCAATTGTTGCGGTTTCTGTCGGATGCGAGTTGGCAAGAGCAACCGAAAAAGACTCCTTTGAAGTGATTTTTTCGGTTTTTCTGCCGTTATAGAGTTTTGCTGTGTAGAAATCACAACCGAGATAACTTGCTCCTGCCGAAGCACAGGCCAGTGTTTCGCACTTTCCGAATGAGCAGAACAAGCCTTCGCCGCACTTTTCTATAGCCGGAGTTTCGACTCCCGATCCGTCTTCCTTGCACCGAAAAATGCTATTGGGATCACTCGCGTCGCAAACTTTCATTCCTGGATTACAGCTGGTTGTCACCGGAGTTGTATCATGATCGGGCTGTTCATTGCTGTCTGAATCGGTAGCGGTGCTGTCGTCATCCTGCACCGGATTATTATCTGAATCACCGGTTTCGGAACTCTCTTCGTCCGAAACAATGCCGCTAGTGTCATTGTCCGGGATCGGCAGAGTTTCTTCGTCATCATCCGAAGCGGCGCAGCCGGAAAGTATAAAAATCAGAATAAAAAGATAAAAAACAAAATCCGGTTTTTTCATAAAATCACCTCAAATATCTGATTTTTAATAAGAAGTGGTGCCGAGAACAGGACTTGAACCTGCACGGAGTTGCCCCCACTAGAACCTGAATCTAGCGTGTCTGCCAATTCCACCATCCCGGCACAAAAAGCGCGGTAATTATACTCAAAATGCGTTATAGTCAAGATTTTTAGTGTTATTTCGATTCAAAATCGCCGGCCAAGTGCTTGAGCTGAGCCTTGAGAGCATCGAATTTTTCCGCTTCTTTCTTCATTCTTTCGATTTCTGCGGCAAGATTTTCAGCTTTTGAAGCCAATTCAGTTTTTTCTTTTTCTGTTTCCGCAAGTTTTTGTGCTGTTTGCTCGTTTTCCTTTTTCAATGTTTCGATTTCAGAAGAAGCGGAATCCAATGCTTCCTTTGTTTCCATGAGTTTGTCGATTTGTGCGTTAAGTTCTTTGATTCTCTCGATTTTTTCGCTGTTTTTGCTTTTCAGCGACTCGTTTTCCTTGACAAGCTCGTCGTTCTGGTCGGTGATTTCGGCAGCTTTTGCGATAGCTTCGCCGAGTTCATCGATTTCGTTTTTCTGAATTGTGCAGACTTTTTCAAGTTCCGCCTTTTCCTGGCGTACTTTTTCAAATTCATCGGCAATTATCGTGAGGTTGGCGATAGTGTCCTTGAGTTCCGCCGCTTCAGTTTCTGCTTTTTTGAAAAGAGCTTCTTTTTCTTCGACAGTGCGGGCTTTTTCAGCAGTTGCCTCTTCGGCTTTTTTCAGCGAATTTTTAAGAGCCTCCTTTTCGGAGTCCGCTGCTGCCGCCGCTTTTTTCAGCTCGGCTATTTCGGCTGCACCCTTTTCAACTTTTGCTGTTTCAGCTTTCAGTTTTTCTTTTGCAGCATCAAGTTCCTTTTTGTGCGACTCGGCGAGTTTTTCCTTTTCAGCAGCATCAGCTTTTTTTGTTTCTTCCAGCGATTTCAGCAGCTTGTCTTTTTCTGCGGTCGTGTTTTTCGCTTCGTTTTCAGCTTTTTTAACCCGTTCTTTCATCTCTTTGTTGTAAACCGAAAGGACATCGTTCTGGTCTTTGAGCTCGGCTATTTTCTTGTTCAGTTCATCAATATCTTTCTGGCTGAACGAATTTTTGAGTGAAGTTTCAAGTTCCTGAACGGATTTTTCGAGAGCTGCGGTTTTTTTGTTTGCTTCATCAAGAGTTTTTTCAAAACCTGATTTGAGTTCCGCGGTTTTCTTATCAGCTTCCGAAGTAAGGTCTTTAACGGTTTTTGCATGATTTTCTTCAGCTTTTTTGAGATTTTCCTCAAGATTTTTCTTGTCTGAGGAAAGAGTTTCGAGCTGTTTTTTCAACTCTTTGCATTCCGCGGCGGCTTTTTCTGAAGCGGCAAGTTTTTCTTCCAGTTCAGCAGTTTTTTCTTCTAGATTTTTTATTCTGAGCCCTTTCTGAACGATGGCATCCTTCAATTCGCCGGTTTCTTCCTCGATTTTTGAATTTTCGGAAATATTTTTTTCCAGTTCCGCAATTTTTTCGTTCTGTTTAGCGATAATTCCGTCTTTTTCCGAAATTTGTTTGTTCAGGGAGCCTATTTCTTCATCCTCTTTTGCAAGTTTTCCCTTCAAAGCATCTAGTTCCGCTGCACTTTCTTCTGCAGCAAGAGCGTCAAGGAATGGGTATATCGCATTCATTGATGCGAGGATTGTCTCGTCGTCAGCCGGAATTTTGAGATAATAATCGGCATGATAATCAAACTCTCTGTGCCTTTCGAAAGTTTTTTCATCGGCGTTGCTCGAAAGAAGAAGAATCGGTCTTGATGCATAAAGACTCAACGCCCTGATTTTCTTGCAGAGCATAAAACCTTGCATTCCCGGGTTTTCGGCACGGATTATAAATGCGTTGATCTTCGTTTTGTCGAGAATTTCCTGAACTTTTGCCTCGGAATCCGCAACCAGAACGGAAAAGCCGAATTGTTCAAAAAGAGCCGTAAGATTTCCGGCGTTTGCCTGATCAGACTCATAAATAAGAAGGTTTTTGCTCATAATAGACCTCTGCTATTTGTTTTTAAAAGCTGTAAGTTTTTTTTCTATCGCAAAAATCGAACCGAGACCGAGATCCTTCCGCACTTTCAAAAATGCCGTTCCTCCGAGAGGAAGAATCTTGGGATAACCGTGAAGAGTAAGTTTCAGAAAATTCGCGTAAATAACCAGATTTATTTTTTCCTTTTCTTCCGCAAGGAGTTTTGCCGAAAAAACCAGAAAATCTTCAACACTTAAAGTTGAGGTGTGTTCAGAGAACAGTTCCTTGAAAACTTCTTCCTGCATACTTACGACAAAATCGGGTTTGTCGTTTTCAGACAGCGGTCTGAAGACAATCCCGTTTTTTTCACGGAACACAAGAATTTTTTCAGCGTTTTCAACGACGACGCCGAACGAGGCTCCTTTTGACAATGATTCCAAAATCTTCATTACTGCATTGTTTTTTCTGACTGTTTCTTCTACAGAAAACATACACTGAACCTCTCAATCAAAGAGCTTGTTTTTGTATCACAACCGCTTTTCTTTTGCAAGAAATTAAATTTACTCTCGTTTTTTATGGAAATTTAAATATAATACGCGCCGGTTTTGTAGAGACGTCATATATGGCGTCTCTACGTGATTTATAGGTGTTGATTGGAGATTTTATGAAATTCTCGATCGTGATTCCGAGTTACAACCAGGGTGAATTTCTGGAAAGAACGCTGCTTTCGGTCATCAATCAGGATGCTGACACTGAAATCATCGTGATCGACGGGGGTTCGACCGACAATTCAGTCGAAATCATCAAAAAATATGAGGATAAAATCGCCTACTGGGTTTCCGAAAAGGACCGCGGACAGAGCCACGCGCTGAACAAAGGTTTTGCAAAAGCCACCGGCGATATTTTCGGCTGGCAGAACAGCGACGATGTCTACATGCCGGGCGCGTTCAGGAAAGTTCAGGAAGTTTTTGAAAAATTTCCCGACAAGAAAATCGTTTACGGCAACTGGTACGAAATTGACGAGAACGACAACGTAATTGACAAAACCTATTCTGCGCCGAAGCCGAGGATCCCGCATTTTTCGTATGAAGGGTTTGACTGCTACAACCAGACTATGTTCTGGCGCAGGAGTGTCCACGAAAAATTCGGTCAGCACGATGAAAGGCTGCATATGCTGATGGACGGCGACATGATTTTCCGGTTTATTTTTCAGGAAGGAGTGGATTCGTTCTATAAAATCAATGACTTTCTTGCCGCTTTCAGGCGCACTTCAACCCAGAAAAGTCCCGACGATCATCTGAATGAAACAACGATCCTGAATGAAAAAATGCTCGCTGAAAAATTCGGTTTTCCGCCAGAAAACTCTTTTGCCGGAAAATATTACCGCGTTCGTCATAGATTCGCCAAACTCTGGTGGCATCTGACTCAGGGCGGTATCCGATATACTTGGCGCAAATTCCGGCGCGGTTACAGAAAAAGAGGAAAAATCTTCTGATGAAAGTTGTTTCGATTACGACCGCGTTTCCCAGAAACGAAAACGATGTTCTCATTCCGTGGATCATAAAACTCATAAATTTGCTGAAAGATAAAAATGTAGAAACAGAAATTTTTACCTCGTCATACTGCGGAAGAAAAAACGAAATCAGCAATAATATCCATGTGTTCCGTTTCCGTTATTTTTTAAAAAAATGGGAAAAGCTAAGCCATGACATGTCTGTTCCCGAAAAGCTGAAAAGCAATAAACTCTATTTTTTTGTTCTGCCGTTTTTCATGATTTTCGGAATGATTTCAGCCAGAAAATTCGCAAAAAACAACGATTTTGACCTGATTCATGTCCATTTTCCGTTTCCTCTCGCCCTTTTCGGCATTGCAATGAAACGCGTTTCAAAAAAACCGCTTATTATGACCTGTCACGGAAGCGAAGTGAACATGGCTAAAAAGAATCCTGTTTTCCGCAGAATTTTCAAATGGATGCTGGGGTTTGCCGATTTTGTCACGGTTAATTCGACTTTCATGAAAAACGAAGTCGAAAAAATAACCTTAGACAAAAATATCGAAATAATTCCTATGGGTTCAGGTATCGGCGAAATTTCTGAAAAATCAGTAAAAAAAGAGCGGAAAACAAAAACAAACCTTCTTTTTGTCGGACGTTTGATCGAAGTGAAAGGAACAAAGTATCTTATCGAAGCGGTAAAGCTGCTGGAAGCAGAAAAATTCGAACTCCACATCGCGGGAGACGGCTCCGAAAGAGAAAATCTGGAAAAAATTGCTCCCCCAAACGTGATTTTTCACGGTTATCAGACTGGGAAAAATCTTGAAGAACTTTATCGGAATGCCGATATTTTCATTCTTCCTTCAATTGTGGACGATGCCGGATACACTGAAGGTCTGGGAACTGTTCTCCTCGAAGCTGCGGATTTTTCCATTCCTTTGATCGGGACAAATGTCGGCGGAATTCCCGATATAATCAAGGACGGCGAAACCGGGATTTTAGTTCCGCAGAAAGATCCTGAAGCTATAAGCGAGGCGGTAAAAAGGCTTGTTGAAAATTCTCAGCTTTGTGAAAATCTTGTTGAAAATGCCAGAAAGCATCTGGAAAAATCATTTTCGTGGGAATCTATCACGGAAAAATTTTTCGAAATTTATGTTTCTTTGACAAAATAAAAAAAATGCGGAATCCCACACATGGATTTTCCTGCGAAACAAGAAACAATATTTAATTTTATTGATGTTTTTTTAATATATGGTAAAACTCTCCGTTTTTTGGAAAAGGAGTGCTGATGAAAATAGAGCTTACCGTTCCGATTCTTCTTGATATGCTTGAAGAATATTCGGTGATAGACAAAAACCTGAAAGAGCTGATAGTTGCGCGGCGCGATTATTATGAATCAATGTTTCAGGGGAAATTCCGCCGGGAACCTTTCGTGACGGAACTAGTCTCTTTTGCCTGCGAAAACGAAGGGGTGAAATGTGACGAAGAACAGATTCTGAAGCTGATTGCTGCACGCAGCGGCTGCGAATATGTAGTTATAGATCCGCTTAAAATTGATTCCCAGCTTGCTGTCAAAACAATAAGCGCGAAATACGGCAGACTCAACCGCCTGATTCCGCTTTACAAAGAGGGTGACGCTATTGTTGTCGCGATGGCCGATCCGTTCAGGATGGATGTCATTGACCAGCTTTCGACAAGCAGCGGCTGCGAAATAATTCCTGTTGTCTCTTCGGCAAAAGAAATTGAAAAAACTCTTGACGACCTTTTCGGTTTCAAAAAGTCGATAAAGGCTGCGGCTGACGATAACGCAAAAGAAAACTTCAATAATCTTGAGAACTTAACTGGTCTCGGTCAGGCAAAGAATATGGACGACAAGCACATCATAAATGCTGTCGACTATATGCTGAAATACGCAATTGAGCAGGAGGCTAGCGACATCCACATAGAGCCGAAACCGACCGAAACCCTCATCCGTTTCAGGCTTGACGGCATTCTCCACACGATTTATTCGTTTCCGGCGGAAGCCCATCTTCCGTTTCTGAGCCGTCTTAAAATGCTTGCAAAAATGGATATTGCCGAAAAAAGAAGACCTCAGGACGGGCGGATCAAGGTTCTTACCGAAACGGGCCAGACTGTCGAGCTCCGTGCCAGCACTATTCCCGTAGTCAGCGGCGAAAAGATGGTTCTAAGAATTTTGGAATCCGGGAATTTCATCAAAGATATCAGCAATATAGGTTTTACTGACGAGCAGAAGAAATCGTTCGAGGAAGCGATGAAAAAATCCTACGGAATGGTGCTTGTCACAGGACCTACTGGAAGCGGTAAGTCGACGACGCTCTACTCGACTTTGAAAACAATGGCTTCTCCCGATATCAACATAATTTCGGTCGAAGACCCGATAGAAATTGTGATTGACGAAATCAACCAGATGGGCGTCAACGTCAAGGCGGGAATCACGTTCTCAAGCGCGCTGCGCCATATTCTGAGACAGGACCCTGACATCGTAATGATAGGCGAAATCCGTGACAAGGAAACCGCTGCAAATGCAGTTCAGGCCGCATTGACAGGACACCTGGTACTTTCGACGCTTCACACTAACGACACAGCGACAGCAGTTGAAAGACTCGGCGATTTAGGGGTTGAGCCTTTCCTGATTGCAAGCGTTCTCAACGCCGTAGTCGCGCAGAGACTTGTAAGAAAAGTCTGTCCGCACTGCGCCTTCACACGTGAAATGACCGAAGAAGAGAAAATCACGCTTCACCTTCCGCTTGAACACACCTACAAAATCCGCGATTCGGAAGGCTGCGTGAAATGCCGTTTCACGGGATACAAAGGAAGAACCGCCATTGTCGAATACATGCCGGTAACGGCAAAAATGCGTTCGCTCATTTCGAGCGGTGCGACAACCGAAGAAATCCGCAACAATGCGGTTATGGACGGAATGATGACTTTGAAGGAAGCGGCAATCCGTAAACTTGCCGACGGAGTCACGACTTTCGCCGAAATAGTAAAAGCGCTTTATTATGATTGAGGTGATAAAATGGAAAAAACTCTTAAAATCTGCACATTTGCGGTTTTGCTTGCCGTATTTGCGCTGGTTTCGTGCAGTAACAGCATCGAAGGTTTTGAGAAGAGCGACAATATGCTTTCGCTTACAACTTTCAACGCGAAAATGACCGACGACCTGGGATTTAAAGTCAAAAGATTCAAAAAAATGAAGACTGTTTTAGCCGAAAACAACAGTGAAATTCTCTGCATTCAGGATCTTTACGGCAATAAAGTGCTTGATGAAGTCCGGAATATGCTGAAAAATACCTACGGCTACGACTACGCACTTTACGCAAAGACGACAAACGAGGATGAAAATCTTGAATTTACAGAGGCCCAGACAATTCCGGCATCGTGCACGATGGAAGATCTTTCGCCAATAATTTCATGCGTTATGACGAACTGCTCCGATTACGACGCGACCTGCATTGTGCAGAACTGCTGGCAGTCGTTCCTTGAACTTTCGGGAGAGTGCCGGAACTGCATGCTGGGGAACGGAGTTGAAGCTATTGCGAACGGCAATTATCAGGAGATCCTTGAAACATGCCTGCAGGATACAAGAATCCCGGCAAAAAAACTTGAATATGAATTTAACGGAAACAGCGGGGTCCTTCTTGCCTCAAAACTTCCTATGTCAAACAAACAGCCTGTAAAATTAAGATCTTACGGCAGACTGCGCACTGCTGTTGCGGCAAATGTAGAGAAAGACGGAATAGGCAAAATACAGATTGTCTGCACAGGTCTTTCGCCTTTGAGCGAAACTGAATACGACGGTTTCGGTGAAAGCTGGGAAGACGAACAGATGACTCAGATTGAACAGATTCTTGCGATTCCGGTTGATGATGATGTGGTCCAGCGCGTCATTCTTGGTGATTTTAACGGAAATATTTCGGCCGGAAGTATGCGCGAAAGCAATCCCGGCCCTGTCGCTTTTCTCGAGGACCAGGGCTGGTACGATCCGTATTTTGATGTCGATTCTAAAGAAGAACCGGACTGCACGCTCTGCCCTGAAAATCCGTTTGTTCCGGATGAAGCGGCGGAATCAGTTCCCGACCACATCTTCTTCATGGAAAGAAAAGGCTACGAATTTTCGTCAAGCCGCATATTCCTCAACGAATTCACCGAATTCAACACGGAAAAACAGACAAAAACCAGATATTCCGTTTCCGACCACTACGGCATAACCGCCACAATGACCGTGGAATAATCCGCGATCCCCATCCTTTTTGACTTAAATTTGACAATTTTGGTATATCGGTTAAAAACAGCGCGTCGTTTTTTGAGTATTATGAAATTTGGGGGATACAAATGGAAAGAAACGAAGTTCTGGAAAAGGTTATAAAACTGACCAAAGAGAAACTTGTTGTAAAAAAGAATATCGAAGTAACTGAAAACACATCGTTCCAGG
Organism: uncultured bacterium; assembly: GCA_905233945.1. GTDB lineage: Bacteria > UBP6 > UBA1177 > UBA1177 > UBA1177 > UBA1177. The sequence goes on from CAJOFY010000003.1 coordinate 98,914, forward strand.
ATGACCTTAATGCCGATTCGATCGACATCACTGATTTTGTAATGGAGCTTGAAAGTGTTTTTGAAATAAAAATTTCCGACAAAGATATTGAAAATATAAAGACTGTGCGCGACGCCGTTGACCTTATCTACGAGAAAAAATCGAAATAATTTTTTCACTCACATTTCTTTAAATTAAATAAAAATCTTATATAATGCCGCCGGTTTTATGAAAATTGACGCGGAGTTTGCTTTGAACGACTCAAATTATCTCAACCACGGCAGAATTTTCGTTATTTCGGCTCCTTCGGGCGCAGGAAAAACAACTTTGGTCGGATTGCTGAAAGAACGCTTTCCTCTTCTCGCGGAATCAATTTCATGCACGACAAGAAAGCCGCGCGGACATGAAGTTAATGGCACCGACTACTTTTTTCTCACAAAAGACGAGTTTTTCGCAAAAAGAGACGCCGGGCTTTTCGCCGAATGGGCTGAAGTCCACGGAAACTTTTACGGAACACCTCTCGACTTCCTGCAGAAACAGCTTGATGCAGGCAGGGATGTTATCTGCGACATCGATTACCAGGGAGCGATAAATATCAAAAAAGCCTTTCCGGATGAGGCTGTTCTCATTCTCGTGCTTCCGCCTTCGATGGAAGAACTCGAATCGCGCCTCCGTCTGAGAGCGACCGATGATCCCGAAGTGATAAAAACGCGGCTTCACAACGCGAAAAACGAAATTCAGCACTATACTTATTTTGATTTTGTGGTTGTGAACAACGATCTCGATACTGCGGCAGGACAGCTTTCCGCCATAATTTCAGCATACACCGACTCCTCGATTTTCCACAATTCGGAAACCATAAAGAAACTTACGGAGTAAAATGGATAAAAAGACCCTGCTTTCTATTCTAAAAAGCGAACCCTACATCAATATTCCGAAAGTTGTCAGGCCCGATTCGATAATCCGGGAAGTCGAAAAGCACTCTGGAATAAGCGATCCCGACGAACTTGCCGCGATCACAGGAAGGATCCACCAGGCGATCGCAATGGCCTCCGCAGCACACAGCGGAATCGTGAGAAAAAGCGGTGAGCCTTACATCTTCCACCCGTACACCGTCGCATACCTGCTGGCTGTGAGCGGAATGGATGACGACTGCGTTATCGCCGGGCTTCTCCACGACACGGTCGAAGACACGACGATGACAGTTGAAGAAATCGAGAACGCTTTCGGAAAGAATGTCGCAAACCTTGTCGACGGCGTCACGAAACTCACCGAAATCAGGGAAAAAATCGAAAACGAGGAGATCTGCCGCAAACTTTCCCGCGAGGAAAAGCAGGCGACCGCGATAAAAAAACTTCTCACTTTCGCGCAGAACGATTCACGAATAATCATAATCAAGCTTTTCGACCGTCTGCACAACATGATGACGCTTGATGCGATGATCCCCGAAAAGCAGAAACGGATCGCGCTTGAAACTCTCAACCTCTACGTTCCGCTTGCCCACAGACTCGGCATCTACTGGCTGAAAGAGGCTTTGGAATCGCTTTCATTCTACTTCGGATTTCCCGAAGAATGGGCGCAGATCGACCGCAGCGTAAACGAAACTTACCCGAATCTGGCGGCGACCGCGGAATCGCTCGACGAGAAGACGAAAAACGTTTTCAAGGACTTCGCACCCTTCATGGCGAAGAAAATTTCGCGCGTTTACTGCAAAACGAAGTCTTACTACTACATCTACAACAAAACTTTGAAGAAAAGCCTCGAAGTCGGCGACCTCAAAAACATCCTTTCGGTCAGGATCGTCCTCAAAACCGACGATGTTTTCGACTGCTACACAGTCCTCGGGATGCTCCATCTTTTCCCGGGATTTTCACTTGTCCAGCGCTATCTCAAGGACTACATCTCGACTCCGAAAGTGAACGGATACCAGTCGCTCCACACGCTGATAAGGTTCAAAGAATACTTCGTCGAGTTCCAGATCTGCACAGAACAGATGGAGAGAGTCGCGCAGGAAGGACAGCTTTCAAAATGGAAAATCAAGGACGATCCGGCATACAAGGACACGCTTGCGGAGTGGCTCAAAACGATATTCAGCGAGCTTATCGACTCGTCATCAAAGCCCGAAGCTTTCGTCAGCGACATCGAAAACCTTCTTCCGCTTGACAAAATGATAGTTTTCACTCCGAACGGCGAAGAGATTCCGCTTCCCGAAGGTGCGACTCTGCTTGATTTTGCCTACGCGATCCACAGTGATCTCGGTGAAAGGTGCATCGGCGGAACAGTCAACGGAAAGCGCGCGACGATAAGCCAGGTTCTGCAGAACAAGGACGAAGTGAAGGTCGAAACCGCGGAAAACCAGAATCCGCGCGAGGACTGGCTCGATTTCGTAAAAACCCAGCGTGCGAAACAGTTCATCAAAAAATACATCCAGAAAGAGCAGGACAAAATCCTCGAAAACAAAGGTCGCGAGATTTTGAAACCGCTCTTCGTATCGCAGGAAAGAGGCGAATTTTTCGACACACTCGGCAAACAGCGCGCTTTCACAAGTTTCGCGAAAAAATATTCTCTGCCCAAACAGAACACTTTAAGCGCGTTTTTCATCAAAATTGCTTCGGGCGAACTTAAACTTGCATCGGTAATCGAAGCCTTTTTCTCATCTGACGAAATTTCACGTCTCATAAACGCATTCCCGCGCAGGGTCGCACCTCTTTTCGTGCTTCAGGACGAGCGTGCTGCAGATCTTTCGCCGATATTCATCAAAGGGATTGGCATGATAAGCGACTACAAAATCGCTCGCTGCTGCCAGCCGGTCGAAGGAGACTGCGTCGTCGCTTCGGTCTCGTCTGATGAAGGCTACATTCTCCACAAGCAGAAATGTCCGAAAATTTCAAGGATCGATGCGGAACATCTGGAAGAAAACGTCTATTGGTTCGAGTATCCGAAATATGAAATTTCTTTCATCATCAGCCTGCAGAACAGGAAAGGGGCGCTCATGGAGCTTGCGAACGAACTCAACGACAAGAATTTCAACATTTCGAGCCTTCATCTTAATGCCGACGACGCCGATGAATACTCCGGCAAGGTCTATGTCACGGTCCAGGGCTCCGACATCCAGGCTGTAGAAAATCTCAGGGAATCACTGAAAGACAAGGAAGTTATTATAGATTTCAAAATCAACAACATTCATTACAGAGGTTAAAATGAAAGGTGTTTACACGGCGATAGTCACCCCTTTCAAAAAGTCGGGTGAAATCGATTTCAATGCATTCGGAAAACTGCTTGACGAGCAGGTCGAAGCCAAGGTTTCAGGCGTTGTCGTAGCAGGAACGACAGGCGAAGGGGCAACTTTGAGCCTTGCAGAAAAAGAGGAACTTTTCTGCTTCACGAAGGAAAAATGCCCGAAACTCGACCTTGTTGCGGGAACTGGAACAAACAATACGGCAGACAGCGTAAAACAGACGGAAGCCGCTCTCAAAGCAGGGATCGACAAAGTCCTCATTGTCACTCCATACTACAACAAACCCACTCCGAAAGGGCTTTTCGCGCACTACAGTTCCATTGCGAAAACCGGCGCAAAAATTGTCCTTTACAACGTTCCGGGAAGGACCGGTCTCAACATTGCTCCGGCTGCACTCAAACTGGTTTCTAAAATCAAAAAAGTCGTCGCGGTAAAAGAGGCAACAGGCGATCTCGGAAGACTTGCGGACTATCTCGACAGCGTAGGAACAGAGCGTTTTGACTTCCTTTCCGGTGATGATTTCACGGTCGTTCCCTTCATTTCGATGGGCGGAAAAGGAGTCATCAGCGTTCTTTCAAACATCTACCCCGAAATCTGCGTAAAAATGGTTGACGCCGCGCTTAAAGGCGACTTTGCAACAGCGGCAAAAATCCAGCTTGCGACAAACAAAATCAACCACGCGATGTTCATGGAATCAAATCCGATCCCTGTAAAAACGGCTCTCGCGATGAAGAAAAAATGCACAGATAAGTTCCGCGAGCCGCTTGCGAACATGGAAGAAGCAAACATCGAAAAACTTGCGGAAATAATCAAGGATTTCGAAAAAACTCTTTAATAGAAATTTTTCAAATTATGGATTGAAAATATAAACGGATCTTTTTCACAATATTTCAAATAATTTTGCAAAAAATTGATAAATTCGCATTCTTATGATAATTAAATTTGTAAAATTTGTTTGTTAGATAAAAACATGGAAGACAAAGCAATCATTTGCGATGAAAGTGATTTGAGATCCAAAATCTACATTATTCGCGGAAAACAGGTGATGCTGGACTTTGATCTGGCTGAAATTTATGGGTATACGGTCAAGGCATTTAATCAACAAGTTAAGAATAATATTGAGAAATTTGATGATGATTTCAGGTTTCAGCTGATTTGGGAAGAGATGCTCGAAATTTCTAAATGTTCAAGGTCAAAATTTTTGACCTTGAACGAAAAAGGCACTCGAGGGAGTAATATTAAATACCTTCCTTACGCTTTCACAGAACAGGGAATCTATATGCTGATGACTGTTCTTCGCGGCGATTTGGCGATTAAACAGAGCAAAATTCTGGTTATCAGAAGCCGACAAGTGATGATTGACCGCGATCTTGCTGAGCTTTACGGTGTCGAAACCAAACGGCTTAACGAGCAGGTGCGCAGAAACATTGAAAGATTCCCGAAAGATTTTTGTTTTCAGCTTAATGACGGTGAAACAAAAGAACTGGTCGCATTTTGCGACCGGTTCGCCAGTATGAAACATTCCACGGTGAATCCTTACGCTTTTACTGAGCAGGGAATAGCAATGCTTTCGTCGGTTTTGAGAAGTCCGAACGCAGTCGAAGTAAACATTCAAATTATGCGTGCCTTTATCGCAATGCGCCGCTTTATGCAGACAAACGCACAGGTCTTTCAAAGACTGGAGAGAGTTGAAAAACATCAGTTGGATTCTGATAAAAAAATCGATGAACTTTTCGACAAAATGGACCGATACAAAATTGAAGACAAACAGGGAATTTTTTTCCAAGGTCAGATTTTCGATGCTTATGCGAAATTCGAGTCATTTATTGCCGAGGCTGAAAAAGAGATCATTCTGATTGACAATTATGTCGATTTAACGGTTCTGGAACGCTTGGCGAAGAAGAAAAACGGCGTCCAAGTCACGATTTTTACTTGTCCTAAGACTAAAATTACTCCTTTGGATATCCAAAAATTCAATGAACAATATCCAGTGCTTGAACTGAACCATACAGAAAAAATCCATGACCGGTTTTTGATAATCGACAACAAAATCCTTTACCATATCGGGGCATCACTAAAAGATTTAGGCAAAAAATGCTTTGCTTTCGAAATCTTGGATTCATCGTGGATTCAAGAAATTATGGGGAATATGTGAAAACCTAAAAACTGAATCCTACCAACGCATAAGCACCACCTTTTGTCGGCAGAACTGAAACATTGTTGAGTTCAAGATATTCGCCTTCTCTTTGCATTTTGCGTCCTTTGACTACAAGATATGTTCCACCGGCTATTGATCCAACGGTCAAGATTATACCAATACTCAACATTGTTTTTGAAGTGGTTGTTGGTTTATCATAGATACCTTCATTATTAGGATTTTCATCCATAGCTATAAAACTTAGACCGGTTAAAAGGACACCCGCAGTAGTTCCTATAACCAAAACCGAAATTCCTGCATCGCGGTACATTTTCCCGTCATCTTTCAGTCTTGCGGCGGTTATTTTTCTGTCGGTTTCGGATTTTTCTCCTATTTCGCTTTGTTCTTTGTTCATGGCTGAATCATAAGCGTGGATCACTTTTTCGGCGATATTGTCAAGAGCTGTACTGAGCGATTCTTCTGAGCCGTCGTATTTCTCTCTTGCTCCGACAATTGTTGCTTCTTTGGCAAGATCGATAAGTTCAGAGGCAATAATAAAAGTTTTGCCGAGACGTGTGATTGTTGTCCGCAAAATTGTGTCTGCTGAAAGAGCCTGACCGAGCGGAATCTGGCAGTTTTTGTCGTTACATTCTTTGTAGGATTCCTTTTTCATCTCTTTTATCATCGCCTGTTCCTGCCGCTCTTTTGCGATAACCGTGTATTTGTTAGCGCTTGTTAGGGCACTGCGGAGATATTCTGTCGCATCGGAAAGGAGCTGCTTAGACAAAGTGCCGCTTCTGTCTTCAAATTCCATAACAGCGAGCCGGAGTTTTTCATCATCTTCGGCAAACATTTTGAAAAAAGCGCAGAAAAGCACGAAAACAATCAAAATTTTCTTCATTTTTCCATCCTATAAAACAATCAAAAACAAAAAATTTTAGAGAATTTCAAGTGGATGACAAGTTTTCGTCCTTGTTTTCAAACCGTTTTTCACTATAATTCGCCGGTGCAACTTCAATTTGGAGGCAAGATGACACTGAATTTCGCCCTTGTCGGCTGCGGCAGAATTGTCAAAAAGCATATTGACGCACTTTTGAATATTCCGAAAGCGCGTCTTGTCGCGGTCTGCGATATTGTTCCCGAAAAAGCTGAAAAAGCGGGAAAAACAGCGGGTGTTCCGTGGTATACGAGCTATGACGAAATGCTTACGGCTCATCCTGAAACCGATGTTGTGAACATTCTGACCCCGAGTGGACTTCACCCGAAACACACAATCGACATCGTGAAAAAGTATAAAAAACACATCGTCTGCGAAAAGCCTATGGCCTTGAAATTAAGCGACGCCTGTGCGCCTTTTCATTGTGAAGCAGAACCGCTTCAACCTGCCGGTTCAGATTCTGAGAAAAAAACTCGAAAACGGCGGTTTCGGGAGGCTTGTGATGGGAACAGTGCGCGTCAGATGGTGCCGGAAGCAGGAATACTATGATTCCGACCCGTGGCGCGGAACATGGGCTTACGACGGCGGAGTCATCACCAACCAGGCAAGCCATCACATCGACCTGCTTGAATGGATGCTGGGTGAACCTGTGAGCGTAATGGCAATGAACGGAACTTATCTCGTAAACATCGAAGCAGACGACACATGCGCCGCGATAATCAGGTTCAGAAACGGCGCTCTCGGAATAGTAGAAGCGACAACAGCGACGCGTCCAGCCGACCTCGAAGGTTCTCTTTCGATACTCGGTGAAAAAGGAAACTGCGTAATCGGCGGCTTTGCGGTAAACAAAATGCAGGAGTGGAATTTCGAAGGCGAAACACCTGACGAAAGGAAGGAAATTCTTGAAAAATACAGCGAGAACCCGCCCAACGTCTACGGTTTCGGGCACATCCGCTACCTTGAAAGCGTCATCGACTGCATCGAAAACGGCAAACACGCACTTGTTGACGGCCTTGAGGGGCGCAAGTCGCTCGAACTTATAAACGCAATCTACGAATCGGTCGAAACGGGCAAGGAAGTCCATCTCGTTTTCGAGCCTAAAGAATCAAAACTCGGAAGAACAAATTTTTGAGGAAAAATGACTGTAAACAGCATCTGTTCAATAGTTTCAAATGAATTTGTCACGAAAGACACCTTCTTGATGAATATCGCCTTTGACGAAGTTCCGCAGCCGGGACAGTTTCTCATGCTTTCAAAGCCTGACGGCCTCATGGACCCTTTTCTGCCGCGCCCGATCTCGGTTTTCGACTGGAATGACGGCGTGCTTTCGCTTCTCATCAAGGTTGTCGGCAAAGGAACGAAGATGCTTTCCGAAATGAGATCCGGAGAAAAACTGAGAATCACAGGATACCTGGGAAACAGTTTCCCCGATACGACTGAAAAACTTCTCTGCATCGGCGGAGGGATCGGCGTGGCGCCGCTTTTATACACGGCAAAAAAATCAAAAGCTGCTGACAAACGCTTTATCTTCGGCTTCAGAGATAAGGACTCCATTCTTTTGAAAGAAAAATTTGAAAAATTAGGCGAAGTAACAATTACAACCGATGACGGAAGCTACGGCCTTAAAAAATATCCGCACGAAGTGCTTGAAACCCTTATGGATAAGGGGCTTGAGCCCAGTTTGATATGCACCTGCGGGCCTGTAATCATGATGGACTGCGTTGAAAAAGTTTTCGCAAGATATGGAAGAGGCGAGCTTTACAAATCCTACGAATCGACAATGGGCTGCGGCATAGGAGCGTGCCTCGGCTGCAGGATAGAAACTCCCGGCGGCAGCTTTTTAGTCTGCAAGGAAGGCCCTGTATTTAAGACAAACCGGAGGGAAAAATGAAAAAGACGACGATAATTTTTGTTCTTATTGCTTTCTGCGCTCTGATTTTCGGCTGCGGCAGCGTTGACAAAAAAGGAAACGACGAAAAAGAGGCGAACCTCAAACTTCTTGAAGAGGAGAGCAAAGACGCAGCGTTCAACGAAGGACAGGAGTTTTTAAAGAAAAACGAATTCGAGAAAGCGATCGAATCTTTCAAAAAAAGCACGGTCAAAGACGCCGAGTTTTATATCGCCTACGCTTTGAACGCGCTTGGCCGCACCGAAGAAGCGAAAAAAGCCTTTGAGACCTGTGTTGAAAAAGGAGTTCAGAAGGTTGAATCATTTTACAACCTTGCTTTGATTTCCTATGATTCAAAAAATCCTGAATCGGCAATAATTTATGCTGAAAAAGCTTTAAGTCTTAATCCGAAGCATATTGCAACTCTTTTTTTCTATGGAAATATGTTTTTTGTCGGAAATAATATGGACGAAGCTCTGAAATATTACAAAGAAGCGGAAAAAATTGATCCTGGATCGAGCGATATACAAACTGCGATTTTTGTGGTTTATCTACAGACAGAACAGTATGAAAACGCATGGAAAATCAGAGAAAAGGTCGATAAGGACGCACCGGAAACAGTTTTGGCTGTTATGCAGCTTGCAGAAATGACGGGCAATTTCCTTGAAGGGGCAAAATTTGCGAAAAAGGAGCTCCTGAATGTTTCGCAGATAAGAAATCTGGCGAAAATCCTTTTCACAAAGGGCGGTGATTTGATTGAAGCCATCGAACTTGCGGAAAAAGAGGAGATCGCGGAAGGCAAATATTCGGTTCTCGACCGTTCCACAACAAAAGGAAGTGCCTACATTCTGGCTCTTAATTCTGAAAAAAATCTTTTTGTTTCATGTGAAACAAATCCGTCAAACCTTCTTCCGACCGAGGTTTCAGAGCAGGGGATCAAAGTTGAAGGCGTTGAAAACATCATACCGTTCAAAGAGATTTCAACCAAGCTTTCTGAGATCTGCAAAAACTGAATTTTTAAATCCCCTCTTTAAACATCTTCATCATTTCGTTGGTTAAGCTGATACTGTCCGGCTGCAGCTCGATCTCATCACGTTTGAGCCACTGCGCGAACTTCAGTTCGTTTTCGTCAAGGCGGATCTCGTTGTCACCATCAGCTTCGCAGAAAAAACCGACTAAAATATCCTGCGCGATCCCCCACGGCTGCGATTTGTAGTAGCTGATGTTTGTGACCTTTATGCCGGTTTCTTCCATCACTTCGCGCGCCACGGTCTGCTCCAGAGTTTCACCGATCTCAGTAAAACCTGCGACAAGGGCATTGTGGTTATAACCGTTGCGATACCTCGTGACCAAAAGGGAGTCGCCTTTCGTGACAGCCACGATGACAGCGGGATTTATGCGGGGATAGACGGTGTTTCCGCATTTTTTGCAGACAAGAGCACGCTCGGTTTCGGAAAAGGAAAGTTCTGCCGCGCATCTTCCGCAAAAGCGGTTATCCATGTACCAGCGCCACAAGTGATATGCCGTGAATGCGACAAGAAGATCAGCATTTCCGCAGTTTCCGCGCAGCTCACGCAAGCCCTGATAGCTAAAGCCTGCGAGCGAAATTTCATCCTGGGTGACGGCAAGAAAATAGCGTTTTTCATCCACTGAAAAGAGGTAAATTATTTTTTTTGTTGCCGGCGAATTTTTTGCAACCGGAAACAAAATGTGTCCGCTTTCCGCTTTAACGAGGATCTTGCCGTTTTTGTTAAAATAGAGAATGAAATCAGTCTCTTGAAGCTTTAGATTTTTAAAAGCGATATCGAATTTACTTGGACCAATGTCCTGGATCATGATTTTATCCTCAAACCTTCTATCTCTTTCTGCAGCTGTTCAAGAAATCTTGCCGCGTCCCCGCCGTCCATCTGGACATGATGGAACTGGAAAGAGACCGGCAGCGTGGTTTTGAAGAAGCCTTTGCGGTATTTTCCCCACATCACCATCGGATTGCTGAATTTATCGGTGTATTGATTTATGATGTAGTCGAGTTCCGTCTGTATCATCGCCGATGTTCCGATGATCATACACCCTTCAAGATAACTGCTTCTGCACTCGTCAGCCGTTTTGACTGTAAGTTTCATATAGTCGCTGTTAAACTGCCGCAGATCATCCGAAAACGGAATGTCGCAGGAGTTGATTCCGCCTTTGACGTTTCTTACGACGACATTGACTGCGAGCGTGTCATACCGGAAGAGTTTTCCTCCTTCCGGCAGCGTGTAGAATTCCTTCATTCCGCTTGCAGCTCTGACTATGCACCAGCACATCAGCGTATTGAACTTTATACCGCTCTTTCCGCTCACTTTGAGCAGACGGCTCACATCCATCGTTTTTACCAAAGTCACCATCGGCACAGGTGCCGTCATCCAGAGCCTGAAGGCTTCGGAACGGCTGCTTTCCTTGGGATCTATTTCTGTTTTCATTGGAACCCCTGAATAAAACATCCGAAAAACGACCGATATTTTAACGATTTTTCAGCTGATTGGAATGTTTCCCTGCGGCTTGTATGCAGAACGAAATTATTCTGAAAAGCATTGTTGCTTTGCTTTAGATAATTTTTGAATTGACCGGATTCTTTCTTTTGTTTCTTCCGACAGATTGTCGCAGCCATAGAATGCAAAATCACCGATTTTTTTAACAGAATCCGGAATGACGACAGAAACAAGACTGCTGCAGCCAGAAAAAGCACTTTCATTGATTTCTGTAACGGATTCAGGAATAACTAGGGAAACAAGGCCGGAGCACTCTCCAAATGCGCTGGAACCGATTCTTTTTACGGAATTCGGAATAACTATGGAAGTAAGAGAAGTCTGACCATGAAATGCAAGCCAATCGATCACATTAACGGAATCCGGTATTACTGTGTTCGCGCAGCCGCAGATCAGTTTGTTGGTTTTTGTTTCAATTATAGCATTACAGTCGTTTCTGGAATCGTATTTCGGATTGTTTTTGTCTACAATTATAGAAGTCAGTTTTCTGCAATTACAAAATTGGCCGGGACCGATTTTTTTAACTGAATCCGGAATGACGACAGAAACAAGACTGCTGCAGCCTAAAAAAGCATAACCATTAATTCTCTTAACGGAATTCGGGATAACTATTGAAGTGAGGTTTGTACAGTTGCTAAATGCACTCCAATCGATTTCCGTAACGGAATTTGAGATATTTACCGAGGTAAGACTTGTGCACCCCCAAAATGCATTTTCACCGATTTTCGTAACGGAGTTTGGAATAACTATTGAAGTGAGTCCGGAACATTTAACGAATGCATTATCACCGATTTTTTTAACTGAATCCGGTATGACAGTGCCTGCGCAGCCGCAGATCAATTTTTTGCTTTTTGTTTCAATTACTGCATTACAGTTGTCTCTGGAATCATATTTCGGGTTATTTTTATCTACGGTGATCGATGTCAGGTTTACACAATTGCTGAAAGCATCTTCGCCGATTTCTGTAACGGAATCAGAAAATACAACAGAGGTGAGACTAGTACAGCCGGAAAAAGCATACTCGCCAATCTCCTTAACTGATTCCGGGATAACTACGGAAGTGAGACTTGTGCAGCCCATAAATGCATAGTTACCGATTTTTGTTGCACACTTCGAAATAACAACGGAAGCAAGAGTTGTGCTGTCCTTAAAGGCCGAATCATCAATTATCTTTACGGAATCGGGAATAACTATTGAAGTAAGCCCGATGCAGTCACCGAATGCTCTGGAACCGATTTCTGTAACGGAATTAGGGATATCTATGGAAGTGAGTCTAGCACAGCCTGTAAATGCAAAATCGTTGATTTTCGTAACGGAGTTTGGAATAACGACGGATGAGAGTGTTTTACACAAAGTAAATGCACGTTCTCCGATTTCTGTTAAAGAATCAGGAAGAACGATTGAAGTGAGTGTTTCGCTGTCGCGAAAACCATTTTTATCAATAATTCTTTCCACTGGTTTTTTTAGTTTTATAACTCCTTTGCCGTCCGCAAAATCGTGGGAAAAGGCTTCTTTCGCAATCCAATTGTTAAATTTTTTATTGGATAATTTTTTGGAACTTTCATAACAAATAGTTATCGACAATGTTTCTGTTTCCATTCTGATCTCCTAAAAAATTAAAAATAAAAAGGCATTTTTTCTGTTTTTCTACCATTTTTTACATAGCGGAAGCATCGTAGTAAAATTTTAGAAAAAGTCCAGAAAATCAGATGAGTTGGTTTCAGCAGATTGCGTTTTTTGCAGTAACCGCGCTTGCTTCGACCAAGATTGGCAACCAATATAACAAATGCAGAATTCTTATGCTGTGATTTTAAAATAAGAAGCACTTTTTATCTTTTAAGCTACAATAATTTCTTCTATAATTTTATTTTTAATTTCAAAAATCTTTATTATAATATTTACCGTTCCTTTGTTGATTGCAAACAGAATAAAAACCAATATTTTTGCGACAAGTAAAAACTGTTGGGGGTAAAAAAGCGACTGCCACGGTCCCTGGCACTGCCGAAACAGGAGAAGGGATACCGTGGCTTACAAGGAGAATGTTATAAGAAATTTTTTGTAAGTCAAGGATAAATTATGGATAAATCAACATTTGCAAACATAGAAAAATCAATTTCACCGGAACGTCTCGCTATCTACAAAACGGACGGTGCAAATAACGAGGTGGCGCTTTCGAGGTATATTTACAACATAGAATTGTGTAAGAACCTTTATCCGCTCATAAATATTTTTGAAGTGACATTGCGAAATTCAATAGACTGTGCTCTTACAGAATTTTTCGATGTGCCGGATTGGAACGATGTAATCCCGCTCATGCAGACAGAACAGATAATGGTCAACGAAGTAAAAAACAAAATTAAAAAGAAAGGCAAAGAATACTCTCACCCTCGTCTTGTCTCTGAACTTACACTTGGATTCTGGGTCGCTCTCATGGGGAAAAAATACAACTCTCAGAAATTCAGATCTTTCATGATAAAAAATATGTTTTATGATTGCCCTTCAGAACAGAAAAATTCCGCTGTATTACAGAAAAATCTTGCTGAAATACGGTTTCTGCGAAACAGGATTGCTCACCATGAGCGCATATCGCACTGGAAGGATTTGAATCAAAAACATGATTTGATTCTGGATTTTATCCGTTGGATGTCGCAGGATATGCACAAAATAGCGGTAAACAATGACACATTCGAAGCAGTTTACAAAAACGGGATCGCTCCCTTTGAACGATTTGTGAAGGAAAAACTGTAAAAACTTTATGCCAATAAAACCGACTTGGGTTGAAAGATTTCTTAAAACTTCACTGTCAAACTTAATCCGTTTCCCGTCACGGCTACGCTCATGTCGTTTTTGGTTTTGAGAGTGTGGAAAAAAGGCACCATGACTCCGACGACAGTTCCGATTGCGGCACCGGCTAAAACATCGCTCAGGAAGTGCTTTCCGCTTGAAATACGCAGCGCCGCAACTCCGGTTGCAATGGCGTAACTGCCTATGGAAACAGGGATACGCCACGGTGAATCGGGGAAATATTTACAGAAAGTGTAGGTCAGGAAAGCCGCACTCGCAAAGGCAAAAGTGGTGTGTCCCGAAGGCATTGATTTTGCCCAGTCGCCGTTATTGATCTCGTCCTGCGGCAGATCACGGTCGGAATACATGTAGGGCCGTTTGCGGTTCACGGCGAGTTTTGCCAGTTCTTTCAAGCCGTTGGCGATTAGAAGAGTTTCGAGATACATTACGCCGTTTGTGAACCACTCTTCTTTATCGGTTGAAAGCAGAATAACCGGAGTCGTCAGCGATGCTATCAGCAGAAAGTCGGTCGCTCCGTCATGGATTTTTGAATAAGGCTGCATCAGTTTGCGGTCGAACGGGTTGACATCGCTTTTGTCGTAAATACTTCCGTCATATTTTTTGCGGTTGAGTTCCAGCATATCGTCCAGAATTATTTCGCTTCCAGTGAGAAGAACGCCGGTTCCGAGCAGGATCCCGTCTGTGAGAGAGTCGAGGGCAAAAACTTTTCCGTTTCCCCGGATATTGAAATTTTTATCCGCCTTTTCGCTGTTTTCCTCTGCAAAAATCGGCAGCATCGCCAGAATCAGAAAAAATATGCAGACAATTTTTTTCATTTCTCCACCTAAAAGATTTCCTTTGCTGCTTTTTTCATAATTTTTCCAAGCCGACTGTTTACTGTTTCCTGAACTTTTTCAGCTGTTTCTCTCGCAAGAGATTCTTTGATGCCGGCTTTTTTTGCGACAGAAAGGATGTCATTCATTGCTGGATTTTTTCCTTCACCGGCGACTGTGGTTGCGTGTTCTCCACCGACAGAGTTCGAATAAGTCAAGTCGTAAGCCGGAGAGAGGCGCCAGCTGCTGTCATAAACAAAAGAGAAATTGTTGGAATGGTCGTCTCTGTTGTGTGCAAAAACATTGAAACACATGAGAGTGAACATTTTTTCCACTTCTTCCGCCTGTTTTGTAAGCTGCCAAGTCAAGGCAAGCAGAGAGCAGTAGTCAAGCGACGGGATTCTGTGGGAAGTTTCCAGCAGAGCCGATACGGAGGCAGTATGGATTTTTTTCTCTCCAAGCGTGGTTTTCACTCTGTCGAAGCGTTTGCAGCCGAAATATCCCTTGCACACAGCCGATGGAAAGAGTTTTATTTCGGGAATTTCGATGCCGCAGGCTTTCGCGCAGAGATTGTATTCATATTCCATAAAACCGATATCTGCCGGATCGCCCGACGACGGAAATTTCACGATCCAATCTTCGTTATTCAGCCTGATCGTCACTTTCGGCCTCGCTCCGCCGGAAGAGCCGCCCATGGCAAAGAGAGTGTCAAGATCTCCGGAATCTTCAGTTTGAATGATTTTCCGGCATTCTTCGGCAAGACGGTCAAGGTCGTCGGTTTGTTCCGCGGTTTGCAAGTTGTAAACCGGTTTGTATTCCAAAGCTCCTTTTCCCGAGGCTCCGACAATGGAGAGACGAGAAAAAGGATCAATTTCTTCCGGACGTTCTCCAGCTTTCCTGAGCATCCGGTCGACAAGCAGTCTGCCCCAGCCGTCGGGAAGCGAATCGGCAAATATTCCGAAGATTCCATCGAAAGGATCAGTTTTTGCGATTTTTACACCTGCTTGCAGAGGCAGCGAGAAGGGACTGATTGAAAATCCGTTTCTAAGCCATTCGTCTGAATATTCAAAAGCGGTCAGCCGTTTCTGGTAGGGAACCATTGTGCCGACTTTTGTCCCGTCTAAAAAAACTTCGATCCTATCTGCGGTTTTCACGGATAATCTCCTCTATTGATGCAGGTATACGCCGGGTAAACAGGTTCGTGATCTCTTCGTCTTCGCCGACAGTAGAAACGATTTTAACGAGCGAAAGAAAAGATATTTCGCCGCTGCTTTCAAAGCGTCTGATCGTGGAATAGGGAACGCCGCTGTTCCTGCTTAAATCTTTTATAGTGATTTTTTTTGCCTTTCTCATTTCTTTAAAGCGTGTCGCGGCATCGACCGCCATTTCCTGCGGAGTTTTCAGCACTATCATTCTTGCACCTCAAAATCGCCAATATATTAGCGTTTGATGATCAAAAAGTCAATTCTTTGACAAAATATTAGCAAACAAAAAACAAGCAACACTATATGAGTCTCTCAGATTTGAAGAGAAAAGTATAAAAACTTCGACCAAAACAGCATCGCGATGTTGATTTGGTCGAAAAACTATGATATTTAAAGTTGTATTTTGTTTCGGAGGAGAGCGTGTATATCAAAAGAACTGTTGAAAAAAACATTGAAAAAGTTGCGGAATCTTTCCCGTGCATCGTGGTTTACGGGCCGCGTCAGGTCGGGAAATCTACTACGGTCGATCATCTTTTCGGTGAAAAATACAGGCGTGTCACGCTGGATGACACTGATGACCGTGCACTGGCGGAGAGCAACCCGAAACTGTTCCTGGAAACTTACGGAACGCCTCTGGTTATCGATGAAATCCAGAAAGTTCCTAAACTGCTTGACGAAATAAAAAAGATAATTGATGAAGAGCGCCTGCGCATTATCAAAAACGGAGGCGAGCGGAAACTCATGTATATTCTGACAGGTTCGAACAGATTTGAGCTTCAGCAGGGAATTTCGGAATCACTCGCCGGAAGATGCGGCATAGTTGAAATGCTTTCGTTTTCTCAGGCTGAAAAACATAGTGCAGAAGGTGCAGAATTCACGCCGGAAATTGCGGAACTTCTCAAAAGAGAGCGCGAAAATTCGTTCAAATACCGCACAAAAAAGGAGATTTTCGAGGATATTTTTACCGGCGGAATGCCGGATGTCTGCCTTGGGAACTCGGAACATGACATTTATTTCAAGTCATACATCGCAACTTACATAGAAAAGGATGTGAGAAAACTGATTTCTGCCGGAAACGAGACGACTTTCAGAAATTTTATGTCGCTCATTGCCCTGAGAACTGCCTGCGAGCTGCATTATGACGAGATTTCAAACAGCGTCGGCATCGATGTCAGAACCTGTAAAAAATGGCTTTCCGTGCTTGAGACTTCAGGCATAATTTATTTGCTTCAGCCTTTTGCGGCAAAGGCTTCGAACAGAATAATCAAAGCTCCGAAACTTTATTTCACCGATACCGGTCTCTGTGCTTACTTGTGTAAGTGGCCGAATGCCGAAATGCTTGAAAACTGCGCGATGAGCGGCGCTTTTTTCGAGACTTATGTTGTGAGCGAGCTTCTCAAAAATCTGCTTTCGCACGGTGCAGATCCAAAGAAATTGCTTTTTTACTACCGCGATAAGGATCAGAAGGAAATTGATATAATTTATCTGTCGCAGAACAAAGTTTATCCTATAGAAATCAAGACAAACGCTTCACCGAAAAATGCGGCTAAAAACTTCGGGGTTTTGGACAAATACGGTCTCGATATCCAGACAGGTCTGATAATCGATTCATGCGACAAAATAAGGCCGCTTAATGAAAAAGTTTACTACTATCCGGTATTTATGCTGGGACTTTGATTTTTTTGAGGAGGAAGCTATGCAAAACGAGGGAAAGATCGCGATTCTGGATGTTAGTTCATATATTTTCAGGGCTTTTCATGCGCTGCCGCCGATGACTTCGCCTGACGGAAAGCCGGTGAATGCTATTTACGGTTTCATAAATATGTTTCTGCGGACGATTTCAAAGTTTGAAGGTTTCGCCGCAGTCGCCGCGCTGGACAGCAAGACCGAGACTTTCAGAAAAAAAGCTTACCCTGAATACAAGGCAAACAGAAAGGAGGTCGATCCTGACCTGAAATCGCAGTTCGAGCTGATTGAACCTATGCTTCACGCGCTCAATATCCCGGTTTTTGCTTCAAACGGTTTTGAGGCGGATGATGTTATTGCCTCAATCGTCGCGAACAATCCTGAAAAAGAAATCATCATCGTCTCTTCCGACAAGGATCTGATGCAGCTTGTGGGCGGAAACGTCAGAATGTATGACAGTATGAAGGATAAAATCATCGATACCGAGGGCGTTAAAGAAAAATACGGCGTTCTGCCAGGTCAGATGCTCGATTTTCTCGCACTTTTAGGCGACAGTTCCGACAATGTTCCGGGAATGCCGAAAGTCGGGCTTAAAACTGCTGCCGAACTTCTCAACAAATACGGTTCCGCTGACAATATCTATCAGCATTTGGGTGAGCTGAAACCTGCATTGCAAAAGGGTTTTACGGAAAATAAGAAGCAGTTTGAATTTTCGAAATTTCTTATAAAACTCGATTCGTCGGTAAATTTGGACGGCTGCAGAAAATGTTTCGATCCCTGGGAAAAACCGGATGTCGAAAAACTCGCTAAACTCTGTTCGGAACTGGGTTTCAGGTCGATCATGAAAAAAATCGAAAGCGATTTTCCCGCTGAACCGAAAGCAGCTCCCGAACCGAAAAAAGTTTTTGAGCTTCACGAAAAATGGGAAGCTATCGATTTTGAGCTTAAAAGCGCTGAAACCCTTTACGGATGCACCTTTTACGGTATTTTCTATGCCGCAAAAGAGGGCAGATTTATGCCTTGCGAGATAAAAAATTTCCCCGAAGGCTCGACAGTTTATTCTTTCGATGTGAAAGAGTTTCTGGACGCGCCGTTTCCAGCCGGAATCAAATTCATAGATTTACAGATATACTACTTTTGCCACGACAGCGGAAGACACGGATACAGTCCTGAAGAAATCGCCGAAGCACTTGGTTTTGAGCAGGTAAACAGAGAGTCTCCAGAATCATTTTTCGCGTTTCTGGAAAAACTCCGCGCCGAGATCGAGCAGAAAGAATCCGACAAATCATTTCTGATAAACGGGATCGAAATGCCGCATCTTGAAGTTGTCAGGGCGATGGAGCAGAGCGGAATAAAAGTCGATCTTGCCAAAACAGCCGCTTTGAAAGCCGAGTTCGTAAGTAAAATAAATGAATTGACCAGGCAGATCTACGAGGCTGCGGGAACTGTTTTCAACCCCAATTCGCCGAAACAGCTTGCCGAAATTCTGTTCGACAAACTTCAGCTCAAAGGGGGCAAAAAGACGAAAACAGGCTACAGCACAGGACACGATGTTCTTGAAAAAGTTGCGGAGGAAAACGATCATCCGCTCCCTAAACTGATCATCGAGAACAGAAAATATTCCAAACTCGTTTCGACTTACCTTGAGCCGATCGCCGCAAAAACGGCATCCGACGGAAGGCTCCACACTTCATACATCGTTACTTTCGCAGCTACAGGCCGCCTTGCAAGCAGGGAACCGAATTTGCAGAATATCCCGACAAGAACCGAAGACGGGCAGAAAATCCGCTCACTTTTTGTTGCTGAAAAAGGATTTAAACTTTTATCTCTGGATTACAGTCAGATCGAACTCAGAATTCTGGCGGCGCTCAGTCAGGAGCCTGAATTTATCGAAGCTTTCAAACACGGCGAGGACATTCACACGCGCACCGCAGCCGCTATTTTCGGCACGGTTCCCGAATTTGTGGACAAGGAGATGCGCCGCAACGCAAAGGCTGTAAACTTTGGAATAATCTACGGAATGCAGGCATACAAACTTTCGGTCGATACGGGCGTGGATATCGCGTTTGCGAAAAAATACATCGACAACTACTTTGCGTGTTACCCGAAAATCAAGCAGTTTATCGACGGCACGATCCGCGAGGCGAGGGAAAACGGATACGTCGAAACTTACTTCGGGCGCAGGCGCTACATCCCGGAACTGGCCGAGAGCAACAAAAATATCGCGAAATCGGGCGAAAGAATGGCTGTCAACACCGTGATCCAGGGAACTGCCGCCGATATCATCAAGCAGGGAACAGTCCTTGTTTACAAAATGCTGCAGCAGGAATGCCCGGAAGCGCGGATTTTACTCCAGATCCACGATGAACTTATAATTGAGATCCCCGAAAACAGGCTCGATATAGCAGAAAAATGCGCCGGAAAAATGCGCGAAGCGGGCAAAGTTTTCGATGTTCCGCTCGATGTCAACTACGAAACCGGTGAAAGCTGGGCTGATTTGAAGTAGGCAAAAAATCTTGATTTGGTGCGAAAAACGCTTCTAAAAAATCTTGATTTGGTGCAAAATCGATGATATAAAAATCTTGATTTGGTGAAAATTTGCTCTTTAAGGAAAAATATGAAGAGAAAAATTACTGAAAAAATGCTCGAATGGAAGCAGAAAAGCTGCGGTAAAACAGCACTTTTGATTGACGGCGCAAGGCGTGTCGGCAAAAGCTACGCTGTGAAAGAATTTGCCAAAAGCCAGTATAAATCCTGCATTTTGATCGATTTCAACGAAGCCGAGCCTGAAATCCGGGAATTGTTTAGTAGCGGTCTTAGAGATCTGGATTCGTTTTTCTCGTTTTTGTCCGCAGCCTACAATGTTAAGCTTTATGAGCGCAACTCTTTGATAATATTAGATGAAGTCCAACTTTGCCCGAGAGCACGCGCCGCTATAAAATTTTTGGTTGCAGACGGACGGTACGACTATATTGAAACCGGATCGCTCGTCTCTATCAAAAAAAATGTGAAAGACATCGTGATTCCTTCCGAAGAACGCCATTTGAGGATGTATCCGATGGATTTCGAGGAATTTTTGTGGGCGGCACAGGAAGAAAACCTTCTTGAATTTATAAAAACCTGCTTTGAGAGAAAAACGCCGATGGAACCGCTTCTGCACCGGAAAGCGATGACTCTTTTCCGCGAATATCTGATAATAGGCGGTATGCCGCAGGCGGTTGCCAAATATTTTAAACACAAGGATTTTCATGCGGTTGATGCGGTAAAAAGGGATATTCTTTCTCTTTACCGGGCTGATATATCGAAACATGCCAAAGGTTACGAGCATAAAGTTGCGGCTGTTTTTGACGAAATTCCTTCCCAGCTTTCAAAACATGAAAAGAAATTTTCTCTTGCCGCATTGGAAAAAGGTGCTAAGTCGAGAGATTACGAAAATGCGTTTTTTTGGCTGGAAGATTCAATGATTGTCAATATCTGCTACAATTCGACAGAGCCTAATATCGGACTGAAACTGAACCGCGACAACTCTTCCTTGAAAATGTATATGGCCGATACCGGACTTCTGATCAGCCACGCTTTTGACGAAAACGGACTTGTTTCGGAAGAAATCTACAAAAAGCTGCTTTTAGGCAATCTTGAAGTCAACGAAGGGATGATTTTTGAGAATATTGTCGCACAGATGCTGACTGCGGCCGGGCACAAACTCTATTTTTATTCAAATTCGTCGAGGACTGACAGAAATTCGAGAATGGAGATCGATTTTCTTATCGCGAAATCGAAGGTGACAAACAGACACAACATTTCTCCTATCGAAGTTAAGTCGGGAAAAAACTACACTCTTTCTTCAATCAACAAGTTTCTCGGCAAGTATGCGGAACAGCTGAATACTGCTTTTGTGCTTCATACAAAAGACCTACAGGAAAAAAACGGGATCGTTTATCTGCCGGTCTATATGGCTTGGCTGCTTTAAATGGGTAAGAGGAGATAACAAAATGAAAACCAGAACATTGATTTTAGGTGCCGGGCTCACCGGTTTGTCGGCTGCGTATTATGCAAAAGGGACCGATTTTATTGTCGTCGAGAAGAGTGATCATGTCGGCGGGATCTGCACGAGCGAGCATAAAAACGGCTTCATTTTTGATCAGACCGGGCATTGGTTTCACGTGAAAACATCCGAGGTTCGTTCACTGATGACGCGGCTTTTCGGGCAAAATACCGTTGAAATAGAGCGCAAAACTTTTGTTTTTTCGCACAATGTTTTTACCCAGTATCCTTTCCAGTCGAATACTTTCGGTCTGCCGCCGCAGGTGATTAAGGAGTGTGTTTTGGGTTTTGTCAAAGCATACTACGAAAACGACAAGTCGAAGGCGAAGGAAAACTTTTACGAATGGTGCATGGCCTATCTCGGAGAGGGGATTTCCAAACATTTCATGATTCCATACAACACGAAAATCTACACTGTCCACCCTAAGGATTACGCGAGCCACTGGTGCGATTACTACGTGCCGAAACCCACGCTGGAGCAGGTGATCGAAGGTGCCGTGACTGCGCCTGAGCAGAAAAATATCGGCTACAACGCGAAATTTTTCTATCCCAAAGAAAACGGTATCGGCGAACTCCCGAAAAAGCTTTTTGACCTCTGTGAAAAAGAGAAATTCATTTTCAATGCCGAGCCTGTTTCAATCGACACTTCAAAGAAAGTTGCCAAACTCTCTAACGGTACGGAAATCGGGTATGAAACGCTCATTAACACGATTCCGCTCAACAAATTTCTGAAACTTTTAAATAATGCGGCAGAACTTCCGGCAGGCGAAATTGCGGACAGAATGAAGATCGCGCACGTGAGCTATTTCAATGCCGCTTTCAAAAAGCCGTGCGGACACAAGGGGCACTGGTTCTACATTCCCGAAGAAAAATTTATGCCTTACAGAGTCGGATCTTTTTCCAATATTTACAGTAAGTTAGCGCCTGTTGGCAAAGGAAGTGCATATATCGAATTTACTCATCAGGAAGAAAATATCGACACTGAACTTTTCTACAAAAAAAGTGTTGAACTCCTCCTTGCGATGGGGCTCATTTCATCCGAAAACGACATCGAATTCATGGATTACCGCAAAATCGACGCCGGATACGTCATTTACCACAAAGAATATTTCGACGACATGACACTCATCGAAAAGTGGTGCGCTCAAAACTCCGTCAAACTCGCCGGAAGATACGGAAAATGGACCTATTCCGCGATGGAAGACGCGATTCTCGACGGAATGAAGGCGGTGAAAGGCAACATCTAATTATTAATATAAAAGCGCCGCCTTGTAACACTGTTATAATCGGTTAAGTTCGACGCCGCCTGATTTTGTCGGTTAAGTTCGACGCGCCGAAGTGAACGATTCAAATCGATAATAACGATTCGCGCCGTCGGAATAACGTTATAACGGAATAACGGTATAACGATCCCGATTTCCGGCGCGCCGTAAAAAACTGTAAAAATTTCTCAATAAAATTGGCTGGTTATGCAAAAAGATGAAAAAAGTGAAAAAAATAATTTGACATTTGTTTCGGAATCTCTAAGATACGCGACGCTTTTTTGAGAGGTCATTGAAAACTGAGCAGCAGGAAATGAGACACACAGCGAAAAAATGGGTCTTTAAATAGACCTTTGAGAAATGAGAAAAGGATTTAACTGGAGAGTTTGATCCTGGCTCAGGACGAACGCTGGCGGCGTGCTTAATACATGCA
>CAJOFY010000004.1:0-72443 GCA_905233945.1 uncultured bacterium
AAGTGAAAACAGGCGTCAGATAGCCGCAGACGGGACAATTTTCGAGGTTTTGGAAGACGGAACAATCAAGCGGATAGGGAAATTATCGGAGGAGGGCAATTTTGAGCCGTTCAGAACGCCGAAGAATTGGAAGTGTCCGCAGTGCGGAACGGAAAATGAGAGTGGAGACAATTTCTGCGGTAAATGCGGAACGAAGAAGCCGGAAGTAAATTTTGCTGATACTCAGCCATTGGCAAAAAAATGTGCAAAATGCGGCGCACAGCTTTCTGATGAAGCTCTTTTTTGTTCTAATTGCGGAGCAAAGCGTAAAAAATGCTGCGGAGAATTTCTTGATGCCGGATTTAAATTCTGCCCTAAATGCGGGAAACCGGTTGACGCAGAAGGAAGCCATGAAGATAAAGAGGCGAAACCGGTAGATGCAGAAGAAATCCGTGAAAATAAATGGGCCAAACCGGTAGATGCAGAAGAAAGCCAGGAAGATAAAGAAGTGAAACCGGTTGAACAAAAGAAAACAGAAGAACAGATGATGATGGATCCGGATA
Source organism: uncultured bacterium (assembly GCA_905233945.1). Classification (GTDB taxonomy): domain Bacteria; phylum UBP6; class UBA1177; order UBA1177; family UBA1177; genus UBA1177. The sequence continues at coordinate 543 of CAJOFY010000004.1, forward strand.
ATTATATCGATAAAGGTGATTATATAGAATTGGTTCATCCTGTTGGAAATATCCGGATGATCCAGAAAGATTGTATTAGAGAGAAAGGATGGCTTTTTTCTTATTCCAGATTTGACTGGGAAGAGGCAATGAAACTTGCGAAAGAACTTGGAATAGGTGGCTTCAGCGACTGGCGAGTTCCGACAAAAGAAGAGCTCGAAATAATATATAAAATCAAGGATATTTGTGGAATCAAAAAAAATGATGACTGGTTCTGGTCTTCATCTATCAGGTCTGATAATACAGATTGTCCCTGGATCGTGAGTTTTGAAGATGGGTATGTGTTCGACGACTATAAGTCATACAGTTACCATGTCCGCTGTGTAAGGTAGCACTTCGATTCCAACGACCGCTCCGGAACCGAAGCACAGCGACCGTTTTCCACTCATTTTTTGTCTTTTCCTAACAAAAATCCATCCCTGACGATATATTCCAAAAAGTTGACAATATCCGATAAAAAGCTACAAAAACACGTTTTTGTAACTTTGAAATTTAACAAATGATTCTGAATCAATGGAGGTAAACTGTGGTTGAAGAGTTTATTTTGTTTGCAGCGGCAATATTGGTGTTGTGCACCATTGCTTTTATCGTGAAAAATACGGTGTGGTTTCATGTTCGTAATCTGTGGAACAATATTTTCTTACAGCCACAAAGCCTGAGTAAAAATAGAAAAAAATATGTCAGAATTGTTAAAAAAGATCCGAAACCGACAGAAATAATTAAAGAAATAAAAGGGGAAGAGTTAGAGATTACAATAAATGACAAAGGTGAGCTCGTCTTGGAGGACGGTCCCAGGAGCAACGAGAAGTGGTATCGGATAAAATTCGATGCTGAAACTGAACAAGACGATGACGGCCTTTATCTGAAGCTTACGCGCCCCGGTGAAAACACACCGACAACAATTTATAACAACACCGTGGAAGAAAGGGACTTTAATATAGATAACAAGACGATTCATCTTGTTTTTGTTTATGTTAATATTCAAATTTACGGAAAAGCTTAAAAAAGGAGCGGCATTATGACAAAATTACTTGGCATAGGGGATGCAATATATAAAGAAGGAACATCAATACAAATCTCGAAACCGGATGACTGGGGTTGGTATTATCGCAATGATGAAGGTGATGTGGCTGTAATTCAAGTCAAGAAAAACTGGATGGGAAAATGGGTGAAAAGCATACCATGCCCGGATAAACAGCAGAATATTGAAATAGAAGTGGCGCTTTACAATAATAAGGTCAGCAGAGAGAAAAACGGTTTTCCCTACGAAGTTTTAGCAGAAATCAGAAAAAAGGGGAGTCGCGAAAAGGTTATAACGCCACTAAAACGTATATCGCTGAAACGCTATTTTGAAGATGGACAAGTGACAGAACTTGTTAAAGAATCCGGTTATTATCCCACACTTTTTATTTTTATGCTTGGCTCTACAACCAACGGAAAAACATGCTTTCTTAACTCGTTGGGGACCAGTGCAGTAAGAAAAAGAGTTCAAAGACGACAAATTCGCTATTTTAATGTAGAAAGAACTGAAATAAAAAAACCTTTAGATCCTACAAAATTGGAAGTAATAGAATTTAAACCATTCTATTTCTTATTAAAAGAAAACGGAAAAGACAAAAACAAAGTTATCGCTTTTATTGTTGATTTGGCCGGCGAATCAATAAATTGTGAAGACCCGAAAAATGCTGCAGTAATACTTAGAAATTCAATTAGAGAATATGCATCGGGGATTTTTGTTGTCAGAAGTGCTAAATGGTTGATTAACCAGAAGGATCAGATAATAAATCAATATGATCCCTCAGAGTATATATTTCAGCATCTCGATGATGATATTAAAGATAAACTCTGCTATGTTCTTACCGGAGCAGATCTTTTAAAGAAAGAACTTGAGTGTAATCGTCTGGATAAGAAACTCAGTGAAGAACTTAATTTAACTCCGGACGGTCCGATTTTCAGACCAGTGGGCAACACAGAGCAAATGTATGAAAATATGGCAATAACATCCTATATTATGAATATTTTTGATGCAGACATAGTAGACTCTCCATGCTTTGCTGTCAGCTGCTGTTGTGATATCGAAGACGAGAAAGGAAATAAACTGCTGGACTTTGGACAAAGTTATAATACTGATCTGCCGATCACATATATGCTGCAGAGACTTATAAAAAGATGAAGACCACAATTCTTATCCATGAAAACGAACACTGGATTTATTATCCGGATACTTCCGATAAAATCGACCATGTCTCTGACACAATAGCTGACGGGTGCTTCTTTTTTGATCCTGTTAAATGTTCTTCTGTCACATCGGTCATACCGCAGCCGCCGACGGAAGAAGACCCGCGAGCCGGGCACCTGATGATCAATCTGCATCTGGATGCAGACGAGCTGGATTGGTTCCTGGATAGACCCGGCAGAATCAAGGGATTGAAGGAGTGGCTTGGAAACATATCCAAAGCGGAGGCAAAGCGGTACGCTTTGGACATGCCGGCACTGCCAAAAAAAGAAATTGAAACAAAGTCAATCGAATTCGATGCAAAAACGGCTTCACTCAGTCCTGCTGAGGAGGCGATCGTTTTGCAGATTATGACCGCGGTTATCCAAAGCGACAATCCTGATATTTTTATAATAGCCAGACATCAAAGAGACGATTTGATAATCAGTGTGCTTAAATCATTACCCAAGGCATTCAGAAAAGTAGAAATTTCCATGCCGTGGTCTTCGGGGATGGATGCCGGAAGAATAAGCATAACCGATGAAGATAAACTTCCGATGTTGTCCAAGCCGATGTTTGTTGTTACAGAGTCTTCTCAAAAACTGGCTTCCAAGTTCCCCGAACAGTTTGCAATCGCGGAAGCATTTCTTTCCGACACCAGCCTTTCATATGAAAAGATTGAGGTTTCTGATATTGCGAAGGCAATTCATCTGGAATCAAAAGGTCTTTACGAAGATGCAGCAAATGTTTTTAAGTCTGAAAAATTTAAAGGTGTTTGGCAAAAACTTCATCCCCATAAAGTGCCTCAGATAAAAACAGGTAATGCCGGCAACAAGCCGCAGTCCGCGCAACAAAAACATTATCCTGCTGTTAAACAAGCAAGAGGTGCAGCGAGTGCGGTTCAATCTGAAAACAGTGTTAAAAAGCAGGCAGCAGGTGCGCGGTTCACGGATATTATCCTGTTTGCCGTTGAAACAGCGCTGCTTGTTATAGAATTTATTTACTATTCAGTGACCAAGGAGTTTTTTATGGATTTGTTTTCTTTGTCATTTGTTTTAGCCTTTTTCGCCGTTTTCCTGTCGTATTTGTCGGAAAAATATTGGACAAGAGATAGATTAAAGGCTGTGTTAGTCAATGTCGGAGGTCACGATCATCTCAATCTTGAAGAAAATCAGTGCGACAGCGACATGATAGATCTGACAAAAAGGTTCTATCAGGCGGAATTCGGTGGACCCGAGGTACGGTTTGACGGGATAACGCTCAGAGTGGTAATTGACAAGAAGTTGGAACCGCATGACATTCTGGCAAAAGTCTTTTTGAACGATAGCAGATTCGTGATAAACGGAACGGTATCGGTGATTTCAGGTCCTGTCGCCGAGAATAGAGACAATGAAGTCATAGAACATTATGATTTCACTAAAGTAAAAAACTACACGGGCTCAGAAGAAATAAAACTGTATGATAATGATCTTATATACATAAAACAGAATGGGAAAACCGTTGCAGCATTTCGTTTCCTGATGGTTGACGATATATTGTCTCAACCCGACAAAAACAGAATACGCAACAAAATCACTGTTGAAAATCAGCAACCTGAAACGTCAGAAGAGGAACAAGATGAATTATAATAAATTGAGTAAGATAATCAAATCAGGAGGACTGGCTCTTATTTCGCTTTTGTTTTTTCAATGGATACTTTACTTCGCGATTGTTGATCGTAATGCAAACAGACTGCCTATCCGCCATTGGGTTACGATGAATACTTTTCAAGAAAACCTGCCGGAATCAAAAGAACTGACAATCGTTCATAAGAAAACTTATGAAACCGATTCTGTTGAAATTGTCAGGGACCATTTCGGTTTTGATTTCAACATAACAACCCAGCTTTTAGTGCTGTCTATTTTAGCGGTTGTCTTATTCATGATATTTCTGAAAATGGGTATCTATCCCCCTCCGTTTTTGATTCCGTTGTTTATAATTTTAACAATTTCAATCTTTTACCATAATTACTTGGGCCATCGTCTTAGTAATAAAGTTTTTGTGGAAGCGGTTCTGTGCGAAGAAAATTGTGATAGCGGAGACAAAAATATCGAAATTAAGCGGTGCGAGGAAGGCAAGTGCAACGATTACAAGATTATTCCCGACAAATATAAAAGCAAAACAGAAGCGAATGTCAAGGAGCTTAGGATCGATAGGGAAAAGTTCAAAAAAGCTTTTAAAGTTTACCCCGCAGATCATAAGACACCGATTACACTGACAAAAGAAGATCCTGATGAAAATACGAGCGAAAACAATAAATATCTCAGAGCATCGAGTGATTCAAAAAATCATTTTTTTGCAATATTAATAGGGATCTTCTTCTTCCTTTCTGCAATGATTTTTGCAAAATGTTTTTCAAAAATCAAAAACTTCTCTGATTGCGAATTCCATTTCCTGCTTGTCGGGAGCATAGCGCTGTGTATTCTTCTGAAATCACTGTCCGTTATAGACACAACATCATTGGTCGAGGTTCTAAAGTTGCTTGCGATAGTTTTTACTGTCGTAGGATATGAGAAAATCAGTAAAAACAAGGTGAATTTATGGCTTTACATAGTGATAGTTGCCGTCATCGAGATTGGAATGCTGGCATTCTTTAAGAGTTGGGGTGACATGCTTATTTTGGGATTTACAGTTTTATTGGTGCTGTTTATAACCCCTCTGACATTTAAGTTGAAGAAAATTTTCCTTGTTCCCATAGTATTACTTTTTATTGTTGCAATTGCATTCGGCTCCTATTTCTATATGAAAATCCACGAACCTGATTCCCGCCTTTTATGGCGGCTGTCAGATACCTGGGACGGAACAGAACATCCTCAGTATTTGTGTGAGATAGCGCTAGGGAATAAAAAACTGCAGTCCTTTTCTGAAGAGAGTTCATTGGTCATTCAGACAGCGTTCGGCAAATTAGAAAATAATACTCTGAAATTCTTTTCAAAGAAACCTTCCGCCGAAATACGTATTAAAGGTGATGATAAAGATGTTGTTGTGGTAAATAACTGTAAAAATATTGAAAATCAAGACGGGAAAAAGCAGTTTAAAAAATGCGATTCGGTCTACAATGTTTCAAAAATTTCTTATGAAAGCGGTGAAGTGGAGTTCGCAGCGGATTCACCTTTCTATAAACATGATTGCAGACAGATAAACACAGATCCGCGTGTGGCAATTTTTGCTATGCTGAAGGACGGATTTTCAGGCGGCGGTCACGAAGGTTTCAAAGAAAACACATTCCTGCTTGACAACAACTATATGTATACAGATTTTGTTTTCTGCGGACTCGCAGCATTTTTCGGAATATGGCTCGCTCTTTTGGTTGCCGGATGTCTGTTTATTCTTTTGTTGAACTGCAATATACAGCCGAAACAATGCGGCAACAACTATAAACACTTTCTCTATTCCAATATAATAGTGGCGATGTTGGGAATCCAGGTAATCATACATATCGGCGCCAATCTTAATGTCGTTCCTTTTACAGGGGTTATTCTGCCGTTTTTGTCTAGAGGAATGGCAAACACATTCGTCTCTTTTATGGCACTCGGATTCGCTCTGGGCGGACTTGTTTCCGATGACTTTATAGAAAAAAAACCTGTGAAAACGGCATGGTCGGTTTTTGAGAAAATCAGAAGTGTTTTTAAACAAAAGTGTGAACCAAAGTACGAAAAGTTATTCGGCTTCATCAATAACAAACTAAGTAAATGAAAGGTGAGCTATGAAAGAAAAAAAGAATAATCCGATACAGCCGGTCAATTTTGTTGGAAGGATTCCTCATTTTATATGCGGATTTCTGGCTTTCATAATACTTTTGGGATTATTTCACATCTACGGCAACGGGCAAAAGGTATTTGATTCAACATTGCATTCTGAAAGACAGAAATTGAGCACACAGGTTTCTGTCGACGGAGAACTTCAGATTTCCAAATATAAATTTGTAAAGAATATCTGGGCAAGAAATGAAAAGACGGAGAAAGAAAACGGTGAAAAGAAATTTCTTCTTTGGGAGTCGCTTCCAGATTTCAATGCTAAAATTTCGAAAGATATAGAGGTTCTTTCATGTGAAAATAAAAAAGGAGATGACTGGTCTAAAGAAAAAACGGAAAAAACCAACGCATGGTGCAGTCTGATAGGCACAACTCCTCAGGCAATCGATGCCAAAAACGGTAAAAATCGAATAAGGCAGATCGTAAATAAAAGTGATGAAATTGAAATAAAAGATAAAAACGGGAATCCTACGGGAAAATACTATGATTATGACGGAAACAAAGAACTGTTCGACCTGCCGCCATATGATTTCTGGAAAGGAATCCAGAAATTCCCGGACAATGAAATTTCTAAAAACGGGGAATATACTCTTTCCATTTATCCTTCAGTACAGGAAGGCATGTATGAATTTATGAGTAAACACAATATGACAGGCTCTGTTTTTGCCTACAGGCCTTCCAACGGAGATATTTACTGTATGGCTTCAACTCCAGGCTGGACTGAACGGGAAAAGAAGATGGTCGTAAAAAAAGGCGTCTATAAGGAAATTCCGGGACAACCCGGTTTCTATTATCCTGAACGTGAGAAGATGGAAGTTCCCAAAGACGGTTCCCAGATGAATAAGAATTTCTACTCTTTTACTCCGGGATCAACAATGAAGCCTCTCACTCTTCTTCTTTTGAAAGATCAAGGTATAGATTTAAACAGCCTGAAATTTTCAGTCACCCACGAAGACTCGGGATACGGAGGAGATTCACATGTCTTAAAGGATGGTACAGCAGCTCATTGTTCGGCGAATCACTCCCAAAAAGAACAGTCGGCTTCAGACGGTCTCGGTAATTCATGCAACAGCTTTTTTGCGATGAGTGCCGAGAAATTGAATCTCAAAACAGCCAAAGAAACACTCGAAGCTATGGATTTTTATGTGGAGGAATACACTGGAGATCCCAGGGAAACGAGAACTGACGCTCTCAAATATGCAAGTGCAGTTGATAAAATTCCGTATACTAAAAACGCGCTTCCACTTGAAAAAACGATGACGCACAGTTTTAGAAATGTCGAGAATTTTATCGGTGAGGGAAGTCTGCTGGTTTCACCGATTGATATGGCTGTTTTAGCAGCATTGTTCGGAAAACTTTCCGAAGATATAAACAGCCGGGTTTACTTTCCGCGAATCTGGCTGCCGGTCGATGAAAACAAACAGAATGAAGGTTCTCCGGAACTGTTGCTGACAGAAAAAAATCCCGCCGGAAATGAGCATGTTGCCAAACTTTCGGATTTTGTATCGACACGCAAAGAGTCTATCGCTGAGGTCGGCACTATCTGGAAAAAGGCTTTCAAAGAACACTATCGCCATAACAACCAGACATGGCCGGCACGTAAACATTTAGACCAAAATAAATTAACTGATTGGTCGCAATGGATTGACATGGCTAAAACAGGAACGGTTAACAGGAGACCGGATAAAACAGATCCCAGTTATGGTTGTCACAAATACAAATACCATAAAGATAAAGGTTACCAATGTGCTACGGCACCAAACAAGGCAGAACACAGAAAACAGCGGACTCTCTCTCTGTACTCGGAAGAGCTCGATTTGGCGGCATATATCGTTATTGAAAATTATGGCGGAGTATCTGCCGGCAACAGTGAGATCAAACTTGATTCGACATCGCTGATGCTCACAAGGCTTGTTGCAGAGGCTCTCGGGAAAAAACTCAATTCGGAACAACAAGCAATAGAGGATGAGCAGTGGGACAGATTTAACGGCAGAGCGGTTAAACAGCAGCAGTTCAGACAGCAGCTCAAAAAAGCTCCCGCAAAACAAAAAGGCAGCAAAACTCAAAACAATAAAAAGCAGCAGCCAAAAAAAGTTCCTGCAAAACAAAAAGGCAAATCTAAGAAAAGATAATCTTCTTAAATAAGGAGAAATACATGGGAATGTCTGAAAAGCCGCAGAACGGAATGAACATCACACCTGACGGCACAATTTACGAGATACTGGAAGACGGTACAATAAAACGAATCGGCAAAGTTTCGCCTGATGGCGAATTCGAGCCGTTCGGAGGGCCGAAGGACGGTGTCAGCGTCAGAGACGGATTCATATATCGTATAATCAACGGGGAAGAGCAGGAAATCGGCAGAATATTGCCGAACGGTGAGATAGAATCAAATTCAAAGACAGTTGCAAAGCAGCAAAAGGAGAAGGGCGGCTGTCTCGGCTGTTTCGGAAAAATGATACTTGTCGGCTTTATATTGCTGCTGATTGCTGCTGTGGGTTTTGCAGTCTTTGTAGGTTATATCTCAATTGAAGAGAATATAGATGTCGAAGAAGTTCTGATAAAACTTTTTGACGAATTCTCCCGTATGATAAAATAAACGCCGGCAGCAGGAGAGAAATACCATGGGAATGCCTGAAACGCCGCAGAACGGAATGAATATCACGCCTGACGGAACAATATACGAGATGCTGGAAGACGGAACGATAAAGCGGATAGGGAAGGTATCATCAAACGGCGAGTTCGAGCCGTTCGGCGGCCCGAAGGACGGTGTCTGTGTCAGAGACGGCTTCATATACCGTGTGATCAACGGAAAGGAACAGAAAATCGGTCGAATACTGCCTAACGGAGATATAGAATCTATAAGTCAAAGAATTAAAAGCGAAGCAGAAATTTCCAGAAACAAGGTGAAAATAGTTGCAATAGTGAGTGTTCTGATCGCCTTTATTATCGGGGCAGGAATCTATCTTTTTGAAGAAGAGCAGAAAGGCAAAGAACCGCTTGAGAAAGTGCTCAATACGCCTAAAAGTAATGCGGAGACGCCGCAGCCTGCTGAAGATGATCGCAAAGCGTGTGAATTTGCGCGTTCAAACTCTCAAAACAATGCAGAAGCCTGGGAATTTTACCTTAAAGAGTTTCCAGAGGGATGGTGTGCTGATGAAGCAAAAGAAGTGATAAGCAGATATCAGGAAATTGAAAGAGAGAAAGAAATCACAGCACAGAAGGTCAAAGAAGTGGAAGCCTATCAGAAAGCGAAAGAACTTAACACCCGTGCGGCATGGGAAGATTATCTTCGTGAGTTCCCGGAAGGAGAACATGTATTTGAAGCTAAATTCAATAAAGATAAGATGAAAAAAATCGGCAGTCTTGAGTGGTCAGATCGCTCGCAAAAAAATATGGACTGGAATGCGGCGAAACAATACTGCAAAAATCTGACAGAAGGCGGATACAATGACTGGAGGCTGCCGAATATTGACGAACTCAGAACAACTATCAGAAACTGCTCTAAAACAGAGACTGGCGGGCAGTGCAAGGTCAGTGGGAAAAACGGGCGTTTATCAAGAGGAGATTGGAATCCTGAAGGTTCGTGTTATTGTGAAAGCAGAAACAACAACGGCGGTTATTACAGCAAACTTGGGGATGATGATAATGTCTGGCTTTGGTCGTCTTCTACTCGGTCAGATAATACAGATGCCGCATGGGGCGTGTATTTCAGAAGTGGGCGTGTGGGCAGCCACTATAAGTCGTACGAGTACGATGCCTATGTTCGTTGTGTCAGGTAGATATGTTTAACTAGGTTTTGTTATGGAAAAGTACTTGCTGCAGCTCCTCGGGGCGTTTGGATCTTTTGTCAACCTGATCTACTGGATTGTGAGATTTGTTGTACTGCTCACGCCTGAAAACAGGAAAAACATTCGTTCAAATGTACGGGATATCAAATCAGTAGCAACCTCGAATAAAATGCATCTGATTATAGCCATTGCTATATTTCTTGTTGCTGTTGCATTTCTTGTTTTGTCCCTTTTTGCAGGCGGCGCGTTTTGGACGGTACCGGGCGGTGACGTAAATCAGGAGGAGGAAAATGCTACTATCGAGTTCGGCGGCGGCAAAAATAAGATTGAGTGGATTGTCATAGATAAAAATAGGAAATATTGGACTCTGATGAGTAAAAATTGTTTTGAGGCGAGACCGTGGCAGGAGACTCTTAAAGATGGGAAAAAACTTAAATGGGAAAAAAGCTCGCTGAAAGATTGGCTCAACAGTGAGTTCGTCAAAAATTTTTCCGAATCCGAAAAAAGTACGATGGTTGAATTTAGAAAAGGTGAATTTGTGACTCTTCTGGATGAAAAACAGGCAAATAAATTAAAAAAGGAAGATAAAGACTTGTTGATTTGTATTCCCGTTTCAGAAGAAAAAGCTGATGAGAAAGCAAAAGGGTGGTGGCTTCAAACGCCTGGAACAGAGAAACACTGTGTTACATTTGTCGATTCTTTTGGGGATATTTGGTCTACCTGCAGCGGATATTCCAATAAAGCCGACAGAAGTTTATATGTCCGGCCTGTAATCAGAAAAAATGTAAGATTGGAGAATAATAAATGAAAAAACTTGCTGCTTTTATCCTTTTGTTTCTTGTCTTTCATTCTCTTCGGGCATCAGATTTTGTATATCGTGTTCATTTTGTTGAAGCAAAAGGGCTGGAACGTCTGGTGGACAGAGATGAAAAAATTTTAAAAAACCAAATAAAAATAATCGAGAAGATTTTTCAGGATAATTTTAATCCCACAGGTTTCAAGCAAATAAATTCCCGTATGCTGGAAACAGTCAGAGATGCTTCTTCCGGTGGTGTGGATTTTTCCGATGACGATGACATCGAGACTCCTGTCGTAAATAAAATTATCATAAATAAACTGAATATCACCCATTCTCTGCGGGGGGAAATCAACAATATGGGGGATGCCTTTTATGTAAAAGTTGTTTTTAACGCCGTAAGCCCGAGTCTTAGAAGGATTGCTGTCGGCAATTTCGACTGTGCTGTTTCCGACTCGCTTGCAAAATGTACTCGGGAATTCGCAAGAAAATTCGCACAAAATCCAGCCATAATAGAAGAAGGCAAACGGGCAAACACTGTGGTTCAGCAGGATGAAGAAAAGGAGAAACCACGCCTGATTTACGGTTTTCTTAACGTTTTTCCTTCGGATATCGGCAGATATAAGGAAATTCCTTCGGAGATTATAAAAAAAATCAATGCAAGCGATGTATTTAAAGATCAGGATTGTGAAGAATGGCGTGTCCCGACAGAAAACGAGATTGCTTTGCTTGCCAGTGAGAGTCTTATCTTAAAAAAAAGCGAAAAATACATGACTGATAAAACATCCAGCGGACACCTTAGGCCAGTAGCAGGTTGCAAAAAATCGCAGAAAGGAACAGCTTCGCAGAACAACAATCTGCCGCAGTCAGCAGAACCAGAAGTGGTTTACGGTTTCCTCAAGGTTTTTCCGAAAGATTTGGGTGTAAAAGATTTGGGAGAATTTACAAATAGACCGACAGATATTGTAGCGAAGATCAACTCAAGCAGCGATACAGGGATTTACGGCTGTAAAAACTGGCGGATTCCGACTGAAAACGAGGTTGCTTTGCTGGCAGCCATAGGGATTATTTTAAAAGCGGATGATTATTTGTCTATTGACGGAAAAGACCACGGCCTGCTTCGTCTGGTTGCGGATATGCCTGGATATGAGAGCGAATCTGAAAATCAGAAAAACGGGGATCAGGGACCTGAAAAAGAGACAGCGAAAACACATCCGGACAAAAAAACTGACAACACAGCTGAACAACGAGAAACAGCAGAGCCTGAATCTGATTTGAAATTGGAACAGGCTTCTCGGTCAAAACAGGAAGAGGCTGCGTCAAAGCCAGCCGTAAAAGGGTGCTCGGTGGATATTTTTGATTTATAATAAAATACAGCAATTCTGAAGGAGGGAACACAATGGGAATGACAGAACAAAAGCCGCAGAACGGAATGAACATCGCGCCTGACGGCACAATTTACGAGATTTTGGAAGACGGCACAATCAAGCGTATAGGTAAAGTATCTCCTGACGGTAAATTCGAGCCGTTCGGAGAGCCTAAGGACGATGTACGTGTCAGAGACGGTTTCATATACCGTATAATCAACGGCAAGGAGCAGAAAATCGGTCGGATACTGCCTAACGGAGATATAGAATCGGTAAGTCAGAAAATCAAAAGCGAAGCGGAAATATCCAGAAACAAGGTGAAAATTGTGACGATAGTTTGTTGCCTGATAGCGCTTCTTGCGGCTGCAGGAGCAGGAATCTATCTTTTTGAAGCAAAGGAAAAGCGCACTCAGGAACGGATGCAGGATGAAGAATACGAAACTAAGATCAAGCCTGTGGTTGACGAATATCTGCAGGAAACATCCCCAAAAGCTGAAAGACTGAACTTTTATATAGAAAAGCTGAAACTGATGAAATTAAGCCTGAAATACGAAGAAAACAAGAAAAAAGCAGATGAAATAATTTCAAATATAAAGAGCCGGAAGGCTGATGTCGAGACAAAGACAGCGGCTCAGGCAGTATTAAAACCGGAACCAAAGAAAGCAGAACCTCAGCTCGAACAGCCGAAACCTGAAGAACCAAAGGAAACAACCGTCAAGTTTGAGTCTAAGAAAGAAGAATCCGGAACAGAAGCAGTAAAGCTGGAGACGAAGCAGGCAGAAGACAAGCCAGCTGCGAAACATGAAACCAAGTCAACCGCTACGAAATAACAGCCAGGTAAGGTACAGAATACAAAGAAAAAAACAAGAAGGTCCTGGTCCTCGCGCTCTTCATATGCAATGAACTGGAATGCTGCCAAACAATACTGTGATGACCTGACTGAAGACAGTTACGACGGCTGGAGACTGCCTAACATTGATGAATTAAGGACACTCATTGATGAAAAACATTCAGGAACAACATCAGGCGGGAGTTGCAGAATAAGCGAGAATACGGGCTCTCTTTCTCAAGGATTCTGGACGAACAGTGACTGTAAAGGCCGCACCGGCGGTAATTTCAGCAAATCAGGTGATTCGGGTAGACTTTGGTCTTCGTCAGCCAGACCTCATTCGGGAAATCGCTGGTATGTTGATTTTAGCAGCGGTGAAATTAATCATGCTGGAGCTGAAAACCAATATCATGTCCGTTGTATAAAATAATAATATAATTACTGGCAAAGGATGGTTTTTATCATTTCTATGGGGGAAAAATGAAAAAAATTATTATTGTTTTGGTGTCGCTTTTGTTGACTATCCAGCTTTTTGCCGTATCTGGAAAACCCAGAATTGCGATTCTTGAGTTTGAAGATACTACAGGCAAATTTTCCAGACAAGATCTTAGTGCATTGAAAAAACATTTTAGTATTTATTTCAGACAGCAGTGCAATAACAAATTTATTGTTATAATCGATCCGGATCAGGAAGAACTGATTAAAAAGATGGCTGAAGAATCCGGCAGAATGGATAGAAATACCGCATACCAATTGGCAAAAAACAGAGGAGTCTCTGCCGATAAAATTCTTTATACAACAATAACTAGAATTGGAAAAAAGTATAGCGTATCCTCCGAATTGATAGATTTACAAAGAGAAATCACCGACATAGGTATGGCTGGAATTGAACATTTTGACGGAACTCCTGAAGGTTTGCTGGATGCCTTGCAGTCGGTGGTGCTACAATTGGTAAGACAAGCAGAAAAAGGCTATCATCTTTATGAGCAGGCACAAAATGCTGCGCAACGTGAAAAAGATGCTGAGCAGGAGAAAAAAGCAAAGGCTGAGGAAGAAAATTCTCGGATTGCAGAAGAACGAAGGGCTATTGCATCAAGACGGGAACTGTTGGGATCTAACGGACGAGACTGGTCAGAATCAAGATACGGCAACTGGCATGATGCGAAAAAATATTGCGAGGATCTGGTCTATGGTGGTTACGATGACTGGCGTCTGCCGACAATAAGCGAACTTAGAACTCTTGTACCGTATTCAGTCTGTTCCAGAACCTATCCGTATGGCGAATGTCCGATAAAAGATTCTGACACATCGCTTTATTCCTATAAGAAAAGTAAATGTCACTGTGATTATGGCAAAAACAAAAGCAATCCTTTGGGAGATAGAGGAAGAATGTGGTCTTCTTCAATTTGCCAGGGTAATGGCAGGGTGTGGTATATTTACTTCGGAAGCGGAAGCATTTATTCCGACAAAAACGGTGATGCGTATGATAAGAACGATTTCCGTTGCACAAGAGATTAAAGTATTAACGAAGTGTGACTCCACACAATTTGGATTCCAAAGACTTTGAAAAAAGGATTGAATGCACATCGGATTTAAAAAAACTTCTTGTAATAAAGTCCGATTTGTTTAAAATCTGCCGTTTTGTTGGTTGTTGAATTGATATTTTCGGTGACTGTTCACATATGCCGGAAGTTGCAGATATAATAAAATTTTGAATGGAATGACATTTTTCATTATAGGAGGAAAACAATGAACGTAAGACAAGATATAGAGCAAAGGATAGAGCAAAGAATGCACTATCAAATGCAGTTGAAGGATGCGTTAAAAAAGAAGAAGGCGGCTTTAACCGCTGTTTGTTCATTGGGTTTGTCAGAAACACCGCTCGTAAAACTGTTTAGGGAATCAGACACTACAAGAAAACAGATGTCTTTTGGTCATACGCCAGCTGGCTGGGTATTTCAAATTCTATGGTTCGGTTTTCTGACAGTAATTACAATGGCCATATTTTGGGTAATCAACATTTTTAAATTAATCAATTATGCAGATTTGGTCAATAGATTACAGAAAAAAATAAACTCTTTATAAGTGACAAGTATCCGGAATCATAAGAAGGCGATTGGCAGTCTTTTCAGCGAAACAAAAGAGAAAGTCCGTTAATCCAGGATATCATTTTCAATCGATGCGGTTCTTTTATTAAGTTTATATCCCGCCGCAGCACCGACTAAACCGCCGATAATGTGAGCGGTATGCGCAATGTTGTCTATTCTTGACAATCCAGTATAGATTTCCTCTCCTAAATATATGAGTGCTACAAGTATAAAAGTCAGAGGAACTTCTCCGTCTTTAAACCCTGTAAAAGAAGTGAGCAGGATAAATGAAAAAACAATGCCGCTTGCTCCGAGCAGACTTACATTCCAAAAAAATATGTAATGCACCAGACCTGTCGCCAAAGCCGTCAAAAGCATTATTACAATCAGTTTGTCTGATCCGTATTTTTCCTCCAGCATAGGCCCCAAAAGCAGTATCATCAGAGAGTTGCTCCAAAAGTGGTCAAAATTTGCATGCCCGAAAACATGGGTGAAAAATCTCAAGTATGTCATCGGGTCGGAAAGCGAAGAATGATACGTTACAAATATGACACGATTCACTGTGGGAGTTGTTTCTCCGGCGATAGTTGCGATAAAGCAGATAAATATGAATATCAAAACTACGGGTGAATTGAAGCTCACTTTAAACTTCATTGCATTCTCCTGATTTTATTTCAGTTTGTGTATCAACACCAAATTTCAACATTGAAACCGGAATTTTTTTCACCACATCTTTTGCCAAATGTCAAAGAAATTCCTTTATATTTTTCAAAGAATTAAGTGATTAAAAATATTGACAACAAACCACATATGAAATTTTTCTTAAAAAGCGGAAATTTTTTCTAGATTATCGCTTTGAAATATGTATGGAAGATTATGTGTCTTTTTGAGGTGCAGGCAGAGCTAAAATAAATAAAAACGGAGGGTAAAATGAGGAAAAACGTGCTTTTGGTACTAAGGAGTAAGCCGATGAACACTAAATTTTTGCTATTTTGTTGTTTTGTTATGCTGCTTTTTTCTGGATGTGACGAACAGCAGATTGAAGAAGCCATGCAGAAAGCCGATCAGCTTTATGCTGAAAAAGAGTACGGGCCGGCATGTGAAATTTACAGAGAGTGTGCAAAACACGGATCTGCGGATGCGCAGTATGCTGTAGGTTTTTGTTATGATGAAGGAAAAGGATTCCCGAAAGACAAGAAAGAAGCCTTCTACTGGTGGCTTAAAGCTGCAAAGCAGGGGCATGCGAAAGCTCAGGTAATAGTTGCTGTGTCATATTATTTGGGCGAAGGTGTCGATAAAGATGAGAAGGAAGCCTCGAAATGGCTTGCGAAGGCAAAAGAGCAGGGTGAAAAAAAGGCAGAAGAGCTGCTTGACAATTTTAAGAGCGACTTGTTCGAACAGGTGAAAAAATTGTTTAAATAGGCACAAGTATAATTGCAGGAGCGGAATGTTGTTATAACCGCATTTCTCTCGCATTTTCCGAAAAACTGAGTATAATGCGGCGGTTTTTGTTCTTGTCGTTTTTTTCGACGCCGCCAATCTTTTTCGTTATAACGTTATTCCGGTATAACGGGATACCGACATGGGGCGGCGAATCGATAATAACGATAAGAACGATAATAACGATAAGAGAGGAAAAATTTTGGATAAACCTGAAGTCATAAATTTCGACAAGGTTTCGTTTTTTTACGGGAAAAACGAGATTCTGCGCGATGTCACTTTTTCGGTAAAGAAAGAGGATTTTTTTGCGATAATAGGCCCGAACGGCGGCGGAAAGACGACGATCCTCCGTCTTATGCTCGGTTTTATAAAGCCGACAAGCGGAAAAATCACGGTTTTCGGCGAGGAACCTGGCAGGAATTTCACGAAAATCGCCTCTGTTCCGCAGTTTTCCTCCCACGACAGGCTTTTTCCGATAACGGTTGAGGAAGTCGTGCTTCAGGGCTTGATCAAATCGACTTCTTTTCTTCCAATTTATACGAAAAGCGAGAAGGAAAAGGCTGCAGACGCAATGAAAAAACTTGGGATTTCAGACCGTGCCGGTGCCCGTTTCGGAGATCTGTCTGGCGGTTTGAAACAGCGTACTCTCATTGCGAGGGCGATTGCGAGCGATCCTGAGATCCTTCTTCTCGATGAGCCTGTAGCGAGTGTCGACAGTTCGGTCGAAAAGGATATTTACGAGATGCTGCTTGATATGAACAAAAAAATCACGATCGTCATGGTGTCGCACGACATCGGCTTTGTTTCGAGTTTTGTGAATAAAATCGGCTGCGTGAACAAGATTTTCGTCGAGCATAATTCAAAAGACGAGATGTGCTGCCTTGAGGAGCATCACGCATACAGCGGAAAAACAACGATGATTCATCATAAGTGCGGGATTTAAATGGATTTTTTTAGTGCGCTTTCAACATATTCATTTTTGCAGAATGCGGTTCTCGCGGCAATTTTTGCGGCAGTTTCCTGCGGGATTTCAGGCACTTTCGTATATGTCAACAGAATCACTTTTATTGCCGGCGGAATAGCTCACGCGGTTTTGGGCGGAGTAGGGGCTGCGGTTTATTTCGGAATTTCGCCCTTTGCTGGAGCGGTTTTTACGGCGCTTCTTTTTGCTGTTCTGCTGGGAATAATCAGACTCAGGGCGTCGCAGCACGAGGACACGGTGATCGGCGCGATGTGGGCGTGCGGAATGTCTGCCGGTATAATTTTCATGTATCTGACTCCCGGATACGCCGTAAATCTCAACAACTATCTTTTCGGCAACATCCTACTTGTATCGAAAGGGGATATCACGGCTCTTTCGGTGCTTGCGGCGCTCGTCATCGTGATTACCGCACTCTTTTTCAGGCAGTTCAAGGCAGTCAGTTTCGATGAGGAAAACGCAACTCTGCACGGCGTTAAATCGTCGCTTGTCTATATTCTCATGCTTTCGGTAATAGCGCTTACTGTCGTTGTTCTGATGAAAGTCGTAGGACTCATTTTAGTCATCGCGTTTATGAGTCTTCCAGCTGCCACTGCCGCTATTTTCCAGAGAAAAGTCGGCGGAATAATCGTTCTTTCCGTAATTCTCAGCTTCATTTTCAGCATGAGCGGGCTCTTCGTTTCATACACTTGGAATCTGCCGACCGGCGCTGTAATCACACTTGTTTCGGGCGCGGTTTACGCGGTTGCACTGATTTTTTCAAAACTGAAGAACTGATCTGAAATTTTTGGTTTTTTCTAAGAAATTTTTGTTCTAAATGCAGAAGCCGCCTTCGCAGGTATAGCCGTAGTCGCAGTCATCATTAATATCGCAGGGGTCACCGACATAGGTGCATGTGCCGCCTTCACAGCGCTCGCCGTAGCCGCAGTCTGTGGATGATTCACACGGTAAGTCGCCGTCATATAAACACTCATATGTGTCCAGATCGCAGTAGTAGCCTACATATCCGATTGCTTCGCAGTCTTCATTGTTTTCACACTCTTTTTCATAGCATTGATGGTAAGTCTGGTCACAGTAGAAATTCGCATCATACATATCATTGCACTGTGCGTCGGTATCGCACTCTTTTGTGTAACATGAAAGATCGTCGGGATCGCAGTACATGTCACATTCGCCGTCTATACCGTCACAGCAGTCGTCGTCGATGTAGCACTCTTCCTCATCGCCGCCGTCAAGAAAATCCCATTCAAGATAGGGGAGCGAGTAGCATGTTCCGCCGGTAACAGGAACGAGTTTGTTTGTTGCAGGATCGATTTCCGCCGGATAAAAATCGATATATTCCCCGTATCCGCTCGAAAGCATTGTTTCAGGCTCGACTTCATCGAAATGAATGTATCCGTCGAGAGGATAGTAGGCGAAAGTGTTCTGATATTCACCAGCTTCGTTGTAAACAACCTTGTAGAATATGATGCAGGTTTCGCAGTCGTTGATATCCGTTTCGTCAAAATAAATATCCTCACCTTCGAGGTCCGACATATCTGTTCTGAAACCGGTTGGGTTGTTCTGGTCCTTGAAAGTAATTTCGATATAGCTTCTCTGATCCTGTATTTCATCGCCGACAAGGTAAGCGGAATAGGTTGTCTGTATGCCGCCGCCGGAGATTTCGCGTTCTTCAATAACCATGTCTTCGATTGTCATTTCTATGCAGTTTTCTTCATCAGGATCTTCGTCGGAATCTTCATCGGAATCTTCATCGGAATCTTCCTGCTGCTGTTCCATGGTGTTCCAGCTGAACGGAGAGACTACGTAGCATTTTCCTTCTTCGGTATAGGATGAAAAATCGGTTTCATCGTCTATTTCGACTTCGTAAAGGATAAAAGAGCCTGTTCCTTTTGAATCAGTTGTTCCCCTGGTGACATCTTCAAAGGTAAGAGAGCCGTTTTTTGCAAAGTAGTATTTTGTATAGTCGCCGTTTTCATTCGGATCACCGTAGAGAAGGACACATTCGGTACAGGTCGCGAGGTTTACGTTCTTTCCTTCGCCGAGAGATACCGTTTCGCCTTTGAGACCTGTAATATCTGTTCTCGGAATTTGAGTCGGTTTGCCGTTTTCGTCGGTGCTGTAGCTGTAAAATTCAATGCTGAGGTAAAAAAAGTATTCGTCTTTTTCCGGATCCATCATCGAAGCATAAATCTCATTCTCATAGCTCTCGACATCATCCTCAAGGAAATAGAGCTTTTCACACTCTGAAACGGTACCAGAATCAGAATTGTCCTCGTCATTTCCCGAGTCGCCTGAATCGTTTCCTGAGTCGGAAGTGTCGCTGTCATTTCCGGAATCGGAATTGTCTCCGTCGTTTCCTGAATCGCTGTTGTCAGGAGTTGTGTCGGAATTGTTGTCGTCGGTTTCGCCGCTGTCGGAATTGTCAGAATCATCGCCTTGTTCGGTTTCAACAACATCGGAATCGTTTGTTTCAGCGCTGCCGTTGTTCTTCACTTTTTTCTTGCCACCGCATGAAACAAAGAAAATCATTGACAAAATCAGAATTGAAATCACAAAAAACTTTTTCATAAAAAAACCTCCCAAAAAAGTTGAACGAAAAAACACGGAATTTTAGCTGAAAAAAGATAAAAAACAAGGCTGTACTAATTAATTATAAGAGAACCGGCTTTATTTTTCCGCCGGTTTTTTCGACCATTTCTGCAATAAATTTTTCTACTGAAGCGATAGGAATTCTTACGGTCAGCGAACTTCCTGATTCTGTGTAAGTTGTTGATTTTATTTCCAAACCTTCAAATCTGCCGATATAGCTCATTGCAATTCCCGTGAAGTCGAAAGGAATTTCTATGGCAACTTCCTTTTTTATGATGACAGTTTCGGTTTCCGCCGTTTCTAGTGCCGCTCTCGCCGAAGCGCCGTAAGTTCTGGTTAGACCGCCTGTGCCCAGCTTGATTCCGCCGTAATAACGGACACTTGTGACCAGAATATTAAAAAGTTCTTTTCTTAAAATTTCGTTGTAGATAGGAAGTCCTGCCGTGCCGGAGGGTTCGCCGTCGTCGCTGTATCGGAAAGCTGCAGTTTCTCCTTCGCCCAGAAGATAGGCAAAACAGATGTGGGTGCAGTCGTAGTGTTCTTTCCAGAGTTTTTTTATGATTTCTTCGGCTTCTTCTTTTGTTGCAACGGGAAAGCACTGCGAAATGAAACGGCTGTTTTTCTCTTTTATTTCAATCGGTTGAGTTGCTTTGAAAATTGTTTTGAACTGCTTGATCATTCGGTTTTTTCCGCTTTTTTCAAAGTCGTTTCAGACGGAAGAATGAAAATCGCCATGCCGATGATGAATGTGATTAGCGCGACAAGCTGAGAAGTCGAAAGCATGTTGTTGAAGAAAAGTCCGCGGTCGTCTGCACGGAAAAATTCGATCGTGAAGCGGAAAGCCGCATACATCGTGAGCCAGAGGCCGAGAATGGCGCCATCTTTTTTTGTTCTTTTGCGGAAATAGAACCAGAGAACGAGGAAAATCGAAGTCGTCACAAAAGCCGAAACAAGCTGTGTCGGCAGGACCGGAAGCGGCATATCCTTCAGATTGAGAAGAATGTCTCGCGCAAACTGGTTTTTCGCGCTCAAACCGTATCTCAGAAAGGTTTCGGCAAAAGGCGAAGCCGAGATTTCGCCGAAGCAGCAGCCGTTGAGGTAACATGCGAAACGCCCGATCCCGAGCCCGAAAGCGAGTCCCAGAACGTAGCAGTCCAGGTATTTCATAAGCGGCGCCTTGTGGCTTGTGAACCACCAGACTGCTGTCGGAAGACCGAAAATGACTGTGCCGTAAAATGCCAGTCCCCCTTTCCAGAAGGCAAACATCGCGAGCGGTTTCTGAATGTAGATGTCAAGGAATCCGTCAAAGACGATGTGCATCGCCCTTGCACCGACATAACCCATAAACGTAGTGATTACGGCACCTTTCAGCGCCAGATTTATGTCCAGCTTATTGCGCCTGATTTCCCACCATGTGAGGATGTTCCCGACAATTACGCAGAAAATGACGACCGCGTAAAACGATGAAAAGGAAAAATCTCCGATCGACAGGGTAGGGTGCATTATTTTGCCTCTTTTGCGGCTTTCTGACGCTTCGGCTGAAGGAAAAGAAGCTCGACTGCAAGCAGGAAAATCGCGACTACGATCGCGACATCGGCGATGTTGAAAGTGGGCCAGTGATAAATTTCGCCGAGGTGCCAGTCAATGAAGTCGATTACTGCGAAACCTCTGAAAAAGCGGTCGTAAAGGTTTCCGAACGCTCCGGCGACGATAAGGCCGTAAATTATTTTCATGAATTTTGTTTCGGCATAGGCCAGAAGAAGATAAATCACAAGGAGTGTGACGATTGTCGAAAAACCTAAGAAAATCAGCTGTCTCAGCGAATCGGGAAAGTTTGCGCCGAGTCCCCAGAGAGCCCCTTTGTTTTCGACGTAAATGAAATTCCACCAGCTTTCAAAAACGACGATTCCCTCTTTGCCTTTAAGCGAAAGCGCCCAGTTTTTGGTCAGAAAATCGATGATGAAGACAGGAAGTGTCACCGTCAGCAGATATATCGAATTTTTCCAGTTTATTTTTGCAAGTTTCATAAATTTCTCCGTTTCAAAGTGCCTCGCGGCTAAAACTCAAGTAATATAGTCGGATTTAAAGGTTATGCAAAAAAACATTTTTTTGTAAAAATGCGGCTTCTGAGTAAAATATAGCGCTTTTTGGGAGGTGTGATATGAGAAAAAATCTTTTTTGGTTCTGTTTGGCCCTTCTACTTGTCGTTTCGTGTTCCGGCGGGGATGAACCCGGGCTCTTGTGTGTAACTGTTGTTGACTGCCCTGACGCTTCTTATTCGTGCGTTGACGGCGAGTGTGTTCCTGCTTCCGCTGAAATTTCCGATTCTGATGCCGACAACAGCGGGAATTCTTCGCAAAATGACGGCGAAAATCAGGAGATTTCGGGCGACAACGATACGAACGGAGGAAATAATTCCGACAGTGAAAACGGCGGAGATTCTGAACTTCCGGATCCTGTAAAGGACGATAATGATGAAGGCGGCGATACAGACCATAATCAGGATGCAGACGAAACTTCCGATACTGACAATACCGAAGAAAACGACAGCGATTCTGCTCCGGCAGACGGTGATGCCGATCAGGACGGTGAAAATTCCGACACGGAAAACAGTGATGCTGACGGCGATTCTGTTCCGTCAGACGGCGAAAATTCCGATAACGATACCGATACGGATGCTGAAGAAAATCCGTCAGGCGAAGTTACGGACTGCACTGAAGATACGGTATGCAAGGAGAATCTGAACAATATTTACTGCGACACCGCTTCTGGCAAATGCGTAATGTGCGTTACAGATGCTCACTGCCTTGGAGCTTACGGTCAGACATGTGATTTAACGACGCACGAATGTGTATCTAATGCAACATGTGCCGCAGCGATCGAAAAGCTGCCTCACGGCGGAAAATTCGACTGGGAAGACGGCACGACGCAGGGATTTTCGACAAATGCTTACTGGAATCTTGTTTCTTCGTCTCTTCTTCCGGCAGAAGTCGAACCGGTTCTGACGCACGGCGGGAACTACAGCTTCGGTCAGTATTCCGGGTATAGTGAGCTGATGGATTATACTTCGGTACTTGAGTCGGTTTCAGATTTGTCGGCATGTTCGCAATGTGTCGTAAAAGCTCATTTTTATGCGAGAGGTCAGGTAGAGAACGATTCAAGTTCGAGGGACTTTATACATCCTACCTGTAACGGAGCGGGTCAGTTCGAAGCAAAGAACTCCAAGGTCAGCACTCAATCCTTTGATCCCGAATCTCCTTGGGAAAAAGCAAGATTTGATAACGGTCAGGGGTTTGAAGTCAAGTACAACAGTTATTCCACTCAGAAATGGACTGAATTGGACTGGACGATCCCTGAAGCATGCAAAACGGACCAGTTTGTTTTCGGCTTGAGATTTACCAGCAGTTTTATGGTAAATAAGAACGGTCTCGTCGTTGATGATCTCACGATCGCTCCGGCTGCTACGGAATATGTGCCGAACGGCGAATTCGAATCGGCTGACGGCGGCAGCATAAGAGGTTGGGCTTGTGATCTCGATGCGCCTTTGAAGTATATTCTTGTAAAAATCGAATACTACAAAAACAAGGACGAGTCGGCTGCTGCGGCTGTCCGCTGGGCTTATGCAAAACTTCAGAGACCGGGCGATTCCGAGCTTGAGACAAAATGCAGTTCGACATTCAACCACGGTTTCGAGATGCCGTTTGACGCTGCTCTCAAGACAGCTCTGGGGGAAGGAACTCACAGTGCGGCTGTTTTTGCGGTCGATATTCCGGCTGCCGAGATACACTGCTCAGGAACTTACACAAAACTTGGCGATACAAAAGAGTTTACAATAGCTGAAGATGCTAAATAACCAGTAAATTAAAGGAGTTAAAAATGTGTGACTGTATTTTTTGCAAAATTGTAAAAGGCGATATCCCGTCTCCGCGTCTTTATGAGGACGAGAATTTTATTGTTATCCGCGATATCAATCCGCTGTGCAAAGTTCACGATCTCATCATCACAAAAAAACACATCAAGTCGGTGAACGAGATCGAAAAAGAAGATGAGAAGATTTTTGCGTCACTTTTTACGGTTGCAAAAAAGATTGCAGCTATGGAAAATATGGCTGAAAGCGGCTACCGCGTAGTCGTAAACTCGGGCAAGGATTCGGGACAGGCTGTTCCTCACTTCCACGCTCACGTTCTCGGCGGCGAGGATCTCAAAGGAAAACTTCAGGGAATGTAATCCGGAATGGATATTTTTCTGATTGGTCTCGGGAAAGTAGGGACCGCCCTCTCTAATTTTCTGAAAAAACGGAATGTCGAACACAAAATTCTGCAAAAAGTGCCTGAAAATGTATCCGGAATTTTGTTTTTGGCGGTTTCCGATTCGGCGGTGAGTCCGCTTTTAAGCGAAATCCTTGAAAAAAATCCTGAACTTTTTGTTGTGCACTTTTCGGCTGCGACTCATTTTGAAGATAACCGCGTTTTTCTGCTTCACCCTTATTCTTCAATAAATAAGAGAACTGAATTAAATCAAATACTTTTCACGCTTTGGGGAGATAAAAAACCTGTTTTCGAAGAGATGCTGAACAAAACGGGACTAAATTTTGTTTATTGCGGCAAAAATCCAGGTCCGCTTTATCATGCGTCTGCTGTAATCAGCGGAAATTTCACGCAGTTTTTTGTTCTTCAGGCATCTGCACTTCTTGAAAAATCGGGTTTTACAAAAGAAGATTCCGAAAAACTTCTGCGGCAGCTTGTCAATTCGTCGCTTGACAACATTTTCCTTGACGGAAAGAATGGAATCACAGGACCTGCTTCACGCGGCGAAAATGAAGTTTTGTCAAATGAATACAATGCCTTAAATAATGAAAATTCCGAACTGGCATTGATTTTCAAAGCGGTAAACGAGGCAATTTCCCGATTTTGCGCCGACAAATAAAAAATATTCTGGAATAGTTCTCAAAAATCGGTATCTTAACGCGTATTTTTTGTATGGAGGCCATAATGTTGGAAGATGTTTTCTTGAAAAAGCTGAAGGACGAAAAGGCAACTATTGAAAAATATTTGAAGTTTTATCTCGATTCGCTTCATGTTCCCGGCGTTCTGCACGAGGCGATGGAATACAGTCTGAGTGCCGGCGGCAAAAGGCTGCGTCCGTTTCTGGCTATTGCTGTTGCAGATATGTTCGGCAAGCCGCGTGAAATCATCATGCCTTATGCCTGCGCCCTTGAATTTATCCACACGTTTTCGCTGATTCACGATGATCTTCCGGCGCTTGACAACGACGATCTGCGCCGCGGCAAACCGAGCTGTCACAAGGCTTTCCGTGAAGATATCGCGATTCTGGCAGGCGACGCGCTGAATACCGATGCCTTCTCGCTTCTTTTTGAATTCGGAGAAGGGAACATTAAAAAAGCCGGAAAATACTTTGCAAAAGCGGTCGGGGGCAGGGGAATGACACTCGGGCAGGTTTACGACTGCACGATTCCCGAAAACGAAAGGACGGTCGAAAAACTCGATTTCATCAACTATTACAAGACTTCGGAACTTTTTATCGCTGCTACTGCCGGTGCCGCGGCATGGCTTGATGCGGCTGATGAAGAAATCAAGGCGCTTGAGGAATACGCTTCAAATCTCGGAATTGCTTTCCAGATTGCCGACGACATTCTCGACATAACTTCCACAACCGAGAAATTGGGCAAAAAAGTGGGAAGCGACGCGGCTCTCAACAAGGTGACATATCCTGTTCTGATCGGTATAGAAGGGGCGCAGAAAGCTGTCGAAGAGAGGGTTCTGAAGGCGCACAAAGCGCTTGAACCGTTCAAAGATAAAGAGGGTGCGGAAATTTTTACAGGTTTCGGCGACTACATAAAAAACATTATGGCAAAAAACAATTGAAATTGAAATGACTGAAAAACTTAATATTCCTGATAACTTAACGATAGAAAACAGCAAAGAGGCTTATGACGGGCTTTCAAAGGAGTTCGTCTCCGGCGCTTCTTTCGAAATCGACAAAAGTATCCAGCTCAATTCCATAACAAAGGCTTTGATCCGCCGGCTTTCCGAGGATTATCCCGGACAGCTGACTGTTCCAGAAGAGCTGAAAAGCGATATTTTTTACCCGAAAGACGAAGCTGAAGCAGGAAATGAAAGCGAAGAAAAAACTGCCGAGCCGCGTCTTGAGAGGCTTGGTGGTAGAATCCTGAAACTCTGGGACGTTATTTTCTACTTTTTCGTAATAATGGTCGATATGATTTTCTATTCGCTGGAATCGATTTTCAACCGCAAGTTTATTTTGAAAAACGATACGACGAAAAATGCCTATTATATAGGCTACTTAGCTGTTCCTATCGTTTTCCTGCTCGCGTTTCTCATCGGCTTTACGATTGCGCTGCAGGCGGCTATTCAGCTCGCCAAAATGGGCGGACAGAGCATGATCGCGATGATGAGCACGATGATTATGACAAAAGAACTCGGCCCGCTTATCACGGCGATAATCATTGCCGGACGTACCGGAAGCTCGATTGCGGCAGAAATCGGAACGATGGTCGTTATGGAAGAAGTCGACGCGCTCAAAACGATGGGTGTCAAGCCGCTGAAATTCCTCCTTGTTCCAAAATTCTGGGCATTCACCACAGTTATGCCGGTCCTCACGCTGGTTGCCGACATAGCAGGAATTTTCGGCGGTTTTCTTATTGCTTCGGCATACAATATTCCGCCTGGATCGTTCATGGTTGACGTTATCGAGTCGATAAAAATGTCCGATATTTTCTGGGGCACGATAAAAAGTATCTCTTTTGCGTGGGTAATTCTCGCTGTCGGCAGTTTCAAAGGGCTCAATGTCCGCGGCGGTGCAGATGCGGTAGGGCGTGCCACGACGGAATCAGTCGTTGTCTCGATATTCATGGTTGTCGCAATTGATGCAATTTTCTCGTTATTCCTTTACACTTAGAACGGAGTGAAAATGAAGATTTTAGTCACCGGAACAGCCGGATTTATCGGTTTCCATCTCGCAAAAAGGCTGCTCGGAAGAGGCGATACCGTTATCGGGCTTGATGTCATAAACGATTACTACGATGTCAATCTTAAATATTCGCGTCTTGCTGAAACGGGAATAAAAAAAGAGGAGATTGAATACGGAAAAATTGTGAAAAGCATGAAATATTCGGCTTATTCTTTCATAAAGCTCGATCTGAAGGATAAAGAGGGAATAGACGCGCTTTTTGAAAGTGAGAAATTTGATAAAGTCTGCAATCTCGCAGCTCAGGCAGGAGTCAGATATTCTTTAACAAATCCGATGGCTTATATCGACAGCAACATCATCGGTTTTATAAATATTCTTGAAGCCTGCCGCCATAACGGAATAAAGCATCTGGCTTACGCTTCGAGTTCGAGTGTCTACGGCGCGAACGAGTCGCTTCCGTTTTCGACTTCCGACAATGTCGATCATCCGATAAGCCTTTATGCCGCTTCGAAAAAGTCAAACGAACTCATGGCGCATGTTTACAGCCATCTTTTCGGGATTCCGACAACCGGACTCCGTTTTTTTACGGTTTACGGGCCATGGGGAAGGCCTGACATGGCGCTTTTCCTCTTTACGAAGGCAATTCTTGAAGGAAAACCGATTGACGTTTTCAACTACGGAAACATGCAGCGCGATTTCACCTATGTCGACGATATTGTTGAAGGAGTTGTCCGCGTTATCGACAATCCGCCTGCGGGAAAAAGTGACTGGAACGGCAAAAAGCCTGATCCTTCGGCTTCGAAAGCGCCCTACAAAGTCTACAATATCGGAAACAACGCACCGGTCAGACTTATGTCATTTATTGAGGCAATCGAAAAGAAGCTCAGCAGGACCGCAGAGAAAAATATGCTGCCGCTTCAGGCCGGCGATGTTCCCGCAACTTATGCCGATGTGAGCGATCTTGTCAGCGATTTAGGCTACAAGCCTGACACTCCGGTAGAAACAGGAATAAGCCGTTTCATAGACTGGTATCTTGATTATTACCGTGTCTGATGAATAAATAGAATCCGGAAACCGCAGAAAATATCAAGGTCTGTTTTTTTGATTTTTTCTCATTGAATCGAAAAATTCGTCAATCCACTGGTTGCACTTTACGAAATCGCTGTTCTGAAGTGCTTCCTTTATCTCAGCCGGAGCGTTTTTTTCGATTAGGGCGCGCTGTCTTTCGGAAAGTTTGTTGTAGTCCTTTTTTATCGGGGCTGAACTGGCGTTGGTGTTGAAAACATAGTTGTTCCGCCTTATTTTTTCGAAAACTTTTTTTAGAAAAACTTCTGTCTCAGAGATGATTTCCGCTTCGCCTTTAAGAGCTTTTTTCTTAATGAATCCCGATAGTTCCTGCTCAAGATTGGCCGAAAAGTCCGGTATTGTGAGTTCTTCCGGAAGAATGTCGTAAAGTTGTATTCCAAGTTCTGTCGGAACGTAGCTTCCGTCGTTGTTTTTCACAATGTAGCCGCGTTTCATGAGAAGCGGCGGGAACGACGCCCTTGTCGCTGCCGTGCCGATGCCGTCGGCCTCTTTCAGCGCTTTTTTGAGCTGCGGATCTTTTATCTGAAGATGGGCTTTTTCCATGAGTGTGAGAAGGGAGGCGTCTTTGAAAAGTTTCGGAGGTTTTGTCATATCCTCTTTCATTTCGATTGAGCCTTCAACCGAGTCATTTTTCTTGTAACTGACTGAAATTATTTTATCTTCTTCATCAGGAACAGATTTGTTCTCGTTGTTTAGTTCCGCATCGTCGCTTGCTTTCTTTTTGTCGGACTTAATAAATTCGAGATAACCGGGATCTGTGTAGTTTTTGAATTTGGCAAGAAAAAGGTAATCATCGATTTTTCCGTGAAATTCTGTCGTGTCGCCTTTTGCCGGATTGAGAAGAGTCGCGCAGAATCGCTTTACGATGAGGTCAAAAATAAGTTTTTCGCCGCCGGAAAGGGCAGGAACGGTGTTTTTGTCATAGGAAAGGACCGGGATTATCGCATAGTGGCCTTCAAGTTTTCCGATATATTTCGAATTGAGTTCAAGCGAAGGATTCTGTGCTTTTACCGCCATGACAAGCGGTTTGTACTCGTCGAAACGGTAAATCAGGTTCATCGCGTGGCGCAGTTCCTTTGCCTCCTGCTCGCTGAGAACGGAGCAGTCAGTTCTCGGATAGCTTATCAGATCGTATTTTTCGTAAAGATTCTGGGCATATTTAAGTGTGTCGTCAGGCGAAATCCCGTAACGCGTCGCGGCATCTTTCTGCAAAGCCTTGAGGTCATACAGACTTGGCGCGTATTCAACGAATTTTTTCTTCTTAACGCTTGTAATTATTAAGTTTTTACCTTGAAGTGCCGCTTCGATCCTGTCGGCTTCCTCTAAATCTGTCGTCTTGAAAATGCGGTCGTCCTCGTCAACCATCTGAAAGGCGACTCCTTCTTTTGAAATAAATGTGAAAGTCCTGAAAGGTTCCGGCTTGAAGTCGCGGTTTTCAAAGAATCTTTTAATGATTTCGGCAAGTAACCAAGTCTGCACGCGGCCAATGCTCACAGGTTTTCCCGGAGTTCCGTATTTCACGCTGTAAAGGATCGTGAGCTGGATCCCGATGAGCCAGTCGACGATTTCGCGGGTACGTGCCGCTTTGTAGTAACCTTCGTATTCGGTGTAGCTTTTTCTTGCTTCGAATGCCTTCTTTATTTCGGGCGCTGTTTCGCTGTGAAGCCATATCCTCGTGATTTTGTCGGTCGAAACTGAGCCGTTTTCGGTTGCAAGTTCAAGAATGTTGCGGTGGATAAGCTCTCCTTCGCGGTCGGGGTCGGCGCCCAGAATGATTTCAGTCGCGTTTTTAAGTGCTCTTTCAATTTCGCCGAAAACCTGCTTGTTTGTAACTGTATGCCTGAAATCTTTGGGAATAAACGGCAGAAACTGAAGAAGATCGCGCCAGAAAGGCTTTTTTCCGTTTTGAAAATGATCCTGAAGATAAAATTCAAGGTCTCTGAGCGATTCGATGTGACCGACACTTGAAACGACCTTGACTTCGCTCCCCAGTGCTGCCTCCATTTTGCGCTTCATGGAAGGCTTTTCGACTATCATAACTCTCATTTGCTGTCTTTTTTCCAAATGATTTCAAGGTTTTTGTCAAGCTCACTCATGGCTGAGTAGGGGTTTGTCCTTCCGTCTATTATTCCCTGCGTCCAGTCTTCGATTATTCCTTTTGAATTGAGGAGATTCATAATTTCATAACCGATCCTGTCCATCGCTTTATGCTTGAACTGATTGATGATTTTCTCCTTTTTGACATCAGTTCCGCTCTCTTTGAGCCATGAGTTCCTGTCGGCAACCGAATCCATGAGTCTTCCGATTCCCTGATTTTCAGTAGCAATTGTTTCGACTACCGGCGGAACCCACAGAAAACGGTGCTTGTTGAGGTTGATTATCATGTTTATTTCGGCAAGAAGTTTCTCTTTTCCGTCCTTGTCGGCCTTGTTTACGACGAAAATGTCGGCGATTTCCATGATTCCCGCCTTTAAAGCCTGGATATCGTCGCCGAGTCCGGGAACTAAAACCAGAAGAACGGTGTCCGCAATGCTCATGACATCGATTTCGCTTTGACCGACACCGACCGTTTCGACGATAAGAACATCAAAACCGACACTTTTCATCAGATTGAGAACGTCAATCGTCGCCGGAGCGAGTCCGCCGAGACTTCCGCGGCTTCCCATCGAGCGGATGAAAACTCCCGGGTCTGAAGCGTGATCCGACATCCTGATTCTGTCGCCCAGGATCGCTCCGCCGGAAAAAGGGGAGCTAGGATCGACTGCCACTACGCCGACAGTTTTTCCTAAGTTGCGGTATTCTTTGATGATTCTGTCTGTAAGTGAACTTTTTCCCGCTCCGGGAGGGCCTGTGATTCCGATAGTCAGTGTTTCCGAATTTTCTTTGTAAAGCGACATCAGATCATCTTCAAAACCGGCTCTGTTGTTTTCGATTTTTGAGATGAGTTTTGCCAAAGATCTGAAATCCATAATGAGATCATTAGTCATTCTGGCCTCTTTTTATATTTAGAAGTTCGATTTTTGCGGCAATTACGGCAATACTTTCTTCAAGACCGAATTTGTCGATAAGTTCCTGTTTTTTTTGATAAATATCTTCTTCTGTAAGCTCTATTGTCTGTGGATCGGATTTTATTTTTTCGGTCTTTTCCTTTTTAAAATAAGCCGGTTCTATAATAAATTTCAGTTTCTGCACACTGTCTTCCCCGGCACACAGATTTGCCTTTTTTGTGATAAGTGGCGAAAATTTTGAAGTCGCTGCAAGAACAATGTTGTTCGGAAGGGCAATTTCCAGAGTTTTCTGCTTCAGTTCTACCGGCATCATCATTTTAGCATTGCTTTTTCCGACGATTTTAGACCAGTTCATCAGTATTATAAAAAACTTGTTCTGTGAATCGGAAATTATGGATCCGATAGACTTTACGGCAGCTTTTCTTGGTTTCATGGAATCAATCCGTCTGGTTCTGGAGTTTTCTGCACTGGACGAGGTTGTGGAGCATCATTGCGTTTGTTACAGTTCCGACTCCGCCCGGAACCGGAGAGTAGTTGATTCTGTTTTCTTCGTTTTCCTGATCTATTATCATGTCTCCGACAACTTTTCCTTCTCCAGTGACATGAATTCCGACATCGACAACACTTGCACCGTCTTTGATTTCACTCGATTTTACTATTCCGCGTGTTCCGGCACATATTGCAACAATGTCGGCATTGTGTATCATATTCTGCAAGTTGCAGGTTCCTCTGTGAGCTACCGCAGGGGTCGCGTTTCTGTTCAGGAAGAGCTTGAAAAGGGGAAGTCCTACGATATAACTGCGCCCGATAACAAGCACATTTTTGCCGGCAAAATCGATTCGATAATGCTCAAGCAGTTTTATCGAAGCAGCGGCGGTGCACGGAATCAGTTCTTCATTCCTTGAAGTGAAGATGCGTCCCTGATTGAAATAAGTTATTCCGTCAACGTCCTTGAACGGATTTATTCTTGTCAAAAGCTCTTTTTCGGGAATTTTTACCGGCAGAGGAAGTTCAACCATAATTCCCGTTATTGATGTATCTTTGTTTAAAATTTCGAGATTGCGGAAAAATTCGTCCTGAGTCATTTTTTCGTCAACAGGAACGACTTCGATTTTCGCGTTTATTTTCTTCAGCCACTTTTCTTTTGTCTTGAGATAACTTTCGGCAGCTCCGTCGTTAAGCGGATGAAAAACCGCAAGAGTAAGATTCGAAAGATCTTCGTTTAAAAGCTCCGAAACTATTCCGTCTGCTGCTTCCTTGCCTTTAAATAACATAGTAACTCCTTAATTATTTTGACATTTTCATTATTTCCAGTTCTTTTGCGATTGCATCCATCGCAGGTTGTTCTTCGGCTAAAACCCCGTCTATGGTTGTTTTCAGAGCATTGTTTGCCTTTTCCAGTTCTTTGGCAATTTCAGCAGCTTCCTTTTTCTCGAACGCTTTGTTTCTGAGTTCGTTCCAGTCGTTGTATGCCTGCTGCATTCCGAGTGAGAGGCGGTGAATATCCTGAACTTTTTTCCGGTCTTTGGAAAAAGTTGCTTCTTTCCATTCCTCATCCATATCCGCATAATGCGGTTTTGACCACTTTTTTTTAAGTATTTCAATGAGTTTAGTGTTTATGTCGTAGTATCTTTTACATTTATTCTGTATAATTTTCACTAAAGATGCAGCCTGAGAAAATGCTTTGTTTTTATGCTTTGAAGCAAGAACCTCCATGTCACGGATTGTATTTTTATAAGTGTTGTCGTTAGGCCGGAATTCCTGGTAAAGCGTGTAGCCGTCATTATGGAGAACCGCAACCTGAACAGGCTCCTTGGCTGAAAGAAAAAGCGGAAAAACAAAAAGAACAGCCGCTAAAATAATGAATTTTCTCATATTTTTGATCTCCTCCCAAAAAACAACGCGGGATTATAGCGGTTATTCCGAGCAAAGCAAATTTAGTAGGGAATCCAGGGAGCCCAGGGAAATTTTCTTTTATTCTTCTTGAATTTAGGCTGAAAATCGTTAAAATAGACAGTTTTTTGTTGGAGGGAAGATGAAAAAGGTTGTAATCCTCGTATTTTCGGTGTTTCTCTTTTTTTCGTGCGCGGCACCTTTCGGAGTCTATCACCGCGTAAAAAAAGACGAAACCCTTTACAGTATTGCAAAACTTTACGGAACAAGTGTTGACAACCTGGAGAAAAACAATAATATCCCCGACGCAAAAAAGATCCGGGTAGGAGATTATCTCTTTGTTCCCGGTGTAGCCGCGCCACTTGAACAAGGCGTAAAGCCGGCTGCAGCTCATTCAAATACGAAAAAAGAAAGTCCCAAGAATGTGAAAGCTCCCAAGAAGGAGAAAGGCGGCATTCCGGCGAAGCCCGGCAAACCGGCTCCTGCGAAGAAACAGGCAATAAAACCCGGTCAGTTTATATGGCCGGTGAAAGGGGTTATTACTTCAAAATTCGGTCCGCGCAACGGAAAAAAGCACAGCGGTCTGGACATAGGCTGTCCTGAAGGAACGCCTGTTTATGCGGCAGCTGCAGGAAAGGCTGTGTTTGTAGGGGAAAAAAGCGGATACGGCCAGCTTGTCATTATTTCACATTCAAACGGTGCCATTTTTACGATTTATGCCCATAATTCGAAAAATCTGGTGAAACCGAATGCAGAAGTCAGGCAGGGAGACAAGATCGCCCTTGTCGGTCAGACGGGGAAGGCAACGGGTCCTCATCTTCATTTCGAGATAAGGATCGAATCCGAAGCCGTGGATCCGCTGCTGCATTTGCCCAAGACGGTCCCATAGCTCAGACGGATAGAGCGGTCGCCTCCTAAGTGACAGGTCACAGGTTCGACTCCTGTTGGGATCGCCACTTTTTTTCGTGTTTTTCGGTTCTTTTCGCAGGTGTTTTGTGAAGACTCTTTCTTTCAAGTTTGTTTTTGAACTGCTTTTATCTTTCGCGCTTTTCTCTTTCATTCTTTATTCGCTGGAAGTGTCTCAGTTTCTTTTTCCTCATTTCCCGATTGTCGCAACAATCCTTTACACTGAAAAAAACTTAAAAAAAAGAATGACTTACATAATTCTTGCGGCTTTGATCTATTCTCAGGCCGCAGCTCCGCTGCCGTTTCTTTTTATTCTTACGGTTGTTACGCAGATTTATATTCTGACTGCCGCTTTCTTCGCCTCGACGGCGTTTGACTATTCCTTGACGGCGCTTATCAACACGATTTTCGCCTCTTTGATGATGAATTTTGACAAAATCCTCTATAAATACACTTTTACCGGTGAGATTTCAGCTTTTTCGTTTCTTTTTCCGTCGGCTTTCTCGGCTTTCATACTGATTCTTCTGTTTATTCTCTTCAAACCTAAGGTTGATTCTCTCTTTTATAAGGAGACCTGGCTGTGAGAATTCTTAATCAGGCAGACGAGGTCAAGAACATCCACAGAAAGACGCGTCCGTTGATTTATGTTATATTTTTCTCTTTTTTAGCTCTTCTTGTCAGGGTTTTTCTGCTTCAGGTAATGAGAGGCGACGAATTTTACGGCAGGTCGCGCGACAACTTCATCCTCAACGAAAAAATTTTCCCGGCCCGCGGTGAAATACTTTTTTCCGACGGACCTGTTATGGCTTCGACGGAGCCTTCGTTCAAAATTTCGCTTGTTCCCATATTTTTTGCGAAAAGCGACCAGATGGAGGAACAGATCGACAGGCTGAGTTCCCTGATTGAGCTCAAGAAAAATGAAAAACAGCGGCTTTTGTCAAAACTTTCAGGGTGTTACGGAAGGTGCAAGTATCTGCCGATACTCGTCAAAGACGAAATACCGAAAAAGAAAATTCTTAGTTATTCCGGTTATTTGACTAATTTTACCGGAACGATCATATCCTCTTCCTACAGACGGGTATATCCTTACGGCGAAACTACGGCGCATATAACAGGATATGTCTCAAAAATAAACCAGGCCGAACTTGAAATTTACAAAAATTACGACCCGGAGGATTTTACAGGAAAGACCGGACTGGAAAAGTGGTATGAAACCAAACTTCACGGTGAATACGGCGAAACTTTTCATGTCATTGACAATCTCGGGCGCAAAATCGAGCTTCCGGAAAACATCGACGGGGCGATTCCGGGAACAAAACATGCTCTTAAAGGTGATTCGATACGCACGACGGTTCTCTCGTATCTTCAGGAGACTGCTGCTTCGGCATTGGGCGAACTCAGCGGCGCTGTTGTCGTTATGGAAGTAAAAACCGGAAGAATTCTGGCACTTTATTCCGGTCCTTCTTTTGATTCGAACCTTCTCTCAAAGAAACGTATTCCGGACAAAATCTGGAACGAATACAGCCAGAGCATACTGCACCCGCTCCTTAACAAAGTTGTCCGCCAGACTTACTTTCCGGGCTCGACTTTCAAGATAATTCCAGCGGTTGCAGGGCTTCACTACAGTCTGATCACGCCGAAATCGACATATCTGTGCAGCGGATGTCTCTCATTCGGACGCGATACGAAATGCTGCTGGAACCGCGGCGGACACGCTTTTGTCAACCTTAACGCTTCCTTGAAGGCAAGCTGCGATATTTATTACTATTTTCTTTCTCAGGAACTCGGAATTGACAGAATGACCCGTTTTGCCGCACTTTTCGGCGTCGGGAGTGCGACAGGGATCGATCTTCCCGGTGAGGAAGGAGGAATACTGCCGACCAGGAGCTGGTTTTCTTTTAATTATCCCGGAATGAGGATCAACAACGGAATGATCATGAACATGTCGATAGGGCAGGGCGACATCAGGATGACACCGCTCCAGATCGCGGTGGCATATGCAGCATTTGCGAACGGCGGAATAATCGTAAAGCCCAAAATCGTTGACGAAATCATCCACGAAGACGGCACTTCAACCAGAATAGAGAACGAAGTTGTCCGTATTCTCAACATCAAACCCCAGCATTTAAAGGATGTCAACAAAGCGTTGTGGTCAGTAACGAACGAGCCAGGCGGGACCGCTTTCCATCACGCGGATCATACAATTCCCGATGCTGCAGGAAAAACCGGAACAAGCCAGGTCATTTCAAACGCAGAAAGAAGAAATATTGACAGCACGGAGGACGAAAGAAAATTCCTGACACAGGACGACGCCCTTTTTGCTGCGTTCTTTCCGTATAAAAATCCTGAAATTGTTGCTGTTGCAGTTGTCGAAAGCGGTGCACACGGCGGAAGTACGGCGGCTCCGATTGTCTATAAAGTGCTTAAATCATACTATCTTAAAGCGAAAATTTCAGAGTGATCACTCCGGATATTCGATTTTGACTTTCGTTCCGCAACGTTTGCAGACTGCGTAAGTTCCGCGGAAAAGCGGAGAAAGCTGAAAAGTGAATTTGCCGCACTGACACGGGAACGATTCCCAGGCGGTGAGTGTTGTCCGTTTGAAAACGAGTTCTGTTTCACCGTCTTCAGAAGCGGTTGAGCTCAGAACGCCGCTTTCTGTACACAGCTCTTTTTTGCAGCGCGGGCAATTGATTTTTGCAGCCGTCGAACTCGGAGGCAGTTTGATTTTGAGACCGCATTCGCAGGTAAGTATTTTGAAACCTGCGTTTGCAAGCAGGATGTCTCCGACTTCTTTCGCGGATTCAGCTGCAGTTTCTTCAACGCTCTGGGCCCGTATTTTTTCGCCTGTGTCTGCCTTGAGGACAGCGTTTGAAAGAAGCTGCGATTTTTCGACTTCTTTTTCATATATTTTCTGGTAATTGCCCAGCGATACCGTTCCGCCGTGCTGAAGCTGCGTTAAAATGGCGATTCTTTTGTAAATCGGCGGATGGGTCGATGCCGCAAAAACCGAGTCTTCGTCGCCTCCCGCGAAGTGCGGGTTGACGATGAACATCGGAGCCGTGATTTTGCTGACAAAACTGACCGATGATTTTTTCGCTATTTTCTGAAGTGCTGAAGCAAGGCCGATAGGGTAGCGCGTAAGCCTTGCCGCGGTGGCATCAGCCAGATACTCCCGTTTTTTGGAAATCGTGAAGTAGAAAATTCTTGCTAAAACAGGGGCGAATACGGCAAGCAGGAGCAGAACGATGATTACGAGCGGGTGACTGCCGGGAATGTTGTTTTTTTTGCGGGATCTTCTGTCGGAATTCGCAAAAATTGTTCCACGCAGCAGTGCGTTTGAGAGCATCGTGATTGTTCCCAGCATTACTCCGGCAAACGTCATAAAAAGAACGTCGCGGTTTAAAATGTGGCTCATTTCATGGGCGATGACGCCCTGAAGCTCGTCGCGGTTAAGGCTTTCGACAAGTCCGCTCGTGACGCATATCGCCGATTTCTGGGGGCGGATTCCAGTGGCAAAAGCATTGAGCCCGGGACTTTGGACGATGTAAATTTCGGGCATAACTGCAAGACCTGATGCGATTTTCATCTCTTCAACGATGTTGTAGAGCTGCGGCGAACTTTCCGGCGTGACGACGACTGCCATGTTGAAGTGGAGGACTATGTCGTCACCGAGAAAATAAGCGACAAGAGACTGAACTGCCCAGAGCAGAATCCCGAACGCCGCTCCCCAGTAGGCGCCGTACTGCGGCTCGATCGCAAAACCTATCGCCCCTGACAGCAGTGTCATTAAAACAAACATCAAAATCAGTACTGCAATCGACTTGCGCTTGTTTTTCTCAATAAGTTCCCACATGAAGAAAAACCAATAATTTTAGAAATTTACCTTCGGAGCTTCCTTTTCTTCCTTTTTCTCGATCTCAAAGAAATCAGACTGCTTGAAGCTGAACATTCCGGCAATAATGTTTGTCGGGAACATCTCGACAGCGTTGTTGAAAACCATAACGGCATCGTTGTAAGCCTGACGCGCAAAAGCGATTTTGTTTTCTGTCGAAGAGAGTTCTTCCTGAAGCGCAATGAAGTTCTGGTTAGCCTTGAGCTCGGGGTAGTTTTCAAAAGTCATAAGCATTTTTGCCAGGCTTGCATCGAGATCGGCGGCAGCAGCACCGACTTCCTTCACGTTGCCTTTTCCAATTGCCGACATTGCCGCAGCGCGTGCTTCAGTCACTTTCACGAAAGTTTCGTTTTCATGCTTCATGTAGCCTTTTGCGGTTTCAACGAGGTTCGGAATGAGGTCAAAACGTCTTTTGAGCTGAACATCGATCTGACTCCACGAGTTTTTGACTATGTTGCGAAGGCCTACGAGTTTGTTGTAAAGTGCAAAAAAGAAAATCGCGCAAACAACGAGAACTGCTAAGAAAATTAAAACAAAAGTCATGATTCCCTCCTGAAAAAACATAAAATCCATCCAAAAAACGCAGAATTTTAGCCGAAAAAAAGAAAAAAGCACTATTTTGATCTATAATTGAATAAAAGCTTGCTTTTCATATGAAATTGGACAAAATTCATCGTTGTTTTTTTGAGGAGGGTGGTATGAAAAAAGTCAGTTTTTTTATTCTTTCTGTAATTTTATTCTTGATTGCAGGCTGCGGTGACGAAAGCCGTTCCCTTAACACTGCCATGGGTAGTGCCGGTGGAAAATGTTATGGAAATAAGACCTGTGATTCATGAGAAAAATCCTGATTTTCATACTGATTTTGCTTCCGGTTCTGCAGATTTCCGCAGTTGAGGATACTTTTCTTCTGAAATCGGACGAGACTCAGAAAACATACGAAAGAAAGGCTGTCATGGGATTCGGCGACATCGGCTTCATGCAGGATGCCGTGCGGGTGCCGATGCGCTACTGCGAATACAACGAAAAGGGCGAGGGAAGGTGCATTCCGTGGACTTTTTCGGTGAATTATCCGCTTGACACAAGTGAAAAGCTGAAAGCGGCGAAGATTTTCTACCAGTGGACGATCACAAACCGCTTCGACAAGATAATTCTTGGCAACAACGTTGCTTTCATGCGGACGAAAGGCGGCGAAGTGAAGATCGATTTAGGTGGAAGAATTCCGGCTTTCCGTGCCGGAACGAGCGACCGGGAAACTTTCAGGCGCCGTCTTGAGCATTATCTCAATTCCGATGTCAGAAAAGTTTTCGGGAATCTGCTTGACGCGAGTGCGGAGCAGAGATATTCGGAACTTTCGGAAAAAGAGCAGGAAACTTTCATGGTGACAAAGGCTAAGGAACTTGGTCTTTCGGCGGCTTTTGTCAAAAATCTTCTCAATTCTTCCTATGTTTTCGCGGCTCATGTCGCTCCGATCGGCAGTGCAGGGCGAGTTGTCCGCACGCGGCATAAATCGGTTACAACCGGTCTTTATTACAGTTCATTCGATATCGAAATCGAGCTTTCGGTCGATGTCGTTTTCATGATTTACCGCTATAACTACGAGACGAAACGCTTCGAGCATTACGGCGACATCGTGGGACATTCGGGCGGAATTTCAGGTTCGACCGACACCGCGCTTCAGATAATTCCGACCCCGAAACAGGTCATGGCGGTTTTCAACGACACTTTCCGTACCGCGATAAAAGCAGCCGCGCTTAACGCCAATTATCAGCTGAAGCAGGATGACAATTTCGCTATTTTCATGCCGGTAAAAAGCAGCGACGGCAAAAAAATCGAAAGCAGTTTCGGAGTTATGGAAGATATCCGTGTCGATCATCCTTTCGAAATTCTTGAAACTGTTGACGGCAAAACTCAGCGCAAAGGTTTCGCCCGTGCCCGTGAAGTTTCTCTCAACTGCAAGGAGGGTGCCGTACCGACGATAATCAAGGTGACAAACGGAGATGCAGAGGAAGGCGACCAGCTGCGGGAATATCCGTGGACAGGCCTCTATTTTAATTTCGGACTGGAAAACAGCGGAGTTGCAATATCGGTATTGCAGAAAAATAGTGAAGAACAAAGGCAATACGGTGAAGTCGGAAGTTTTCTAATCGGTCCTGGTTTTCATCTCGGAACAACGGTAGATCTTGGTTATGTGCTGAACAGATCTGCTCTAAGCGAATTTTATTTGAGCGCATTTCTTGATTTGAACTTTACCCCAGGCATAGCAGAATGGGCTCCTGAAGGACTTTATCTTACACAAAGTGTTTATTCATGGCTGGGCGGTGGTCTGGGTATCTCTAAAAGGTTTTATGTCGGTTCTGCCGGATTTTTCATTGCGCCGGCTATCGATGCTTCTTATCACGGCACTCTGAACGATGATTGGAATTTTCAGCATTTTATTATAACTCCCCAGATCCAATTAGGTTTCAGTGCGACTCCGAGTTTTGATTTCATAATCAAGGCGGGCTGGAATGTCGGTTTTCTCACAAAGGCTGAATATGAGGATTCGATTGATCTCATAAATGACTATTCCGGTTTTGTCCACGGACTTTACGCATCGCTCGACTTCAACTTCCATCTTCCGATAGTGAGCGCGATGGCGAGAATGTATACGCCGTCTTCAAATGTGTGCAGGTGATGAATGAAATATTTATGGAGGAGAAAATGAAAAAAATTTTAATGTTTGCTGTTTTAGTGCTCTGCTTTGCAGGTTGTTCGGCGCCTAAATGCGAGGTCAACACTCAGCCGACTCCGGCTCTTTACGAAGCGACTTTCGTCGAAAGCAGCGGCACGGGCGAAATGATGATAAAGGCGACGGGCATCGGCTGCTCGGTCGAAGAGGCGCTGGAAGAAGCCAAAAAGACTGCTGTCTGGTTCGTTCTTGAAGGCGGTGACAAGCCGATCCTCAAAACGCAGGCTGAAAAAACGAGAGCTTACGGCCTTGAAATGCAGATGTATGCGAATCCGGTCAAATATATCCGCTGGATTTCCGACATAAAATCGAAGAAAAAAGAGGGCGGAAAAACAAAAGTCACATATCTTTTCAAAATCGATACCGCGATGATACAGCAGGAGCTTGCGGCTGCCGAAATAATCACTTCAACCGAGGATCTGGGCGAAAGCATGGGACTTCCGACAGTTTCGGTTTTTGCCGATAAGGGCGGTGATTTCGCAAAAACAGCCGTCAGCGCGCTTCAGGAATACTTTCAGGATAATTCTTTCGAGGTTTACAAGGCTGCTCAGGGTGACACTGTGAACAAAATCGTTGCCAAAATGGCCGCTTTGGAAGGAGCCGAGACCGATCCGATGCACGACATGGCGCTTTCTTTAGGCACCGATGTCTATGCGAAAGTAAACTATTCCGGAGTCAACGGAACCGCCGGGACAAAGGCTTCGGTCGCAGTCGAAGTTTTTGAGACGGCAAGCGGCAAAATGCTCGCAACGACGACCGGTTTTTCGGATGAAAGAAGAGTCTCAGACGCCAACGCGCTTGTTCAGGAAGCGGTGAACGATGCCGGCGCGAAAGTTGTGAGCCAGATCAGAAAAGAGTGGATGGAGATGGTGAAAAAAGGAAAACCGTTCAAAGTTGCTGTCCTTTCGAACAGTGCCGACGGTGCGGCGGTCGATGAGGCGGTCTACGGCGCGCTCAAAGGGCTTTCGTCAAGGCCGATAAAGCGTCAGGCGGGCGGAAAATCGACATTCACATACATCGTTTATGTCAAGGATATGCCGAACGCTTATGAACTTTTCCAGGCTGTGAAAAAGGCTTACAGCGGTCCGGGACAGCTTGAAAAGGTGAGCGATGCAGGTTCGTTCCTTGTTATCAAGGCGGCGGGAAACGGAGAAATCGAACTTACAATAGAGTAGTAAAAATATGAAAAAAATTATTTTTCGTAACTTGTTGTTTTTATTGTTAGTTTCCTTGGTTTCGTGCGCATCTCCGGCAAAATCAGGAAACTACGGAAAAACAAAGCAGAACGCTTCCAATGCTTTCGCGGAACTTGAAGGAAAAGAATCTTTGTCGGAGCAGCATGAAGAAAATGAGCAAAACGGCGGCGGGAAACCGGCTTTCGATGACTTGGAAAACGAAGATTTTGACTTGGCGGAAGCTGTTCTTAAAGGAAGCGGCATCGGTGAAGACGAGAAAACGGCAAAGACAGACGCTCTTGCGCAGCTCGGCAGTTCGATTGTCGCGAATGTTTCTTCCAAGCTTTTTATGTCTCAGGAGGAAAATAACGGCAAGTACTCAGAATCATTTAAGAATGATGTGGTTATCCGCTCCAATGTCTTTCTTAAGGGAGTTAAGTTCACAAAACCTGTCAGAAAAGATGAAAATGTTTCTGTTATGGCGATTATGACTCGGGAATCAATAATAAATACAATAACTTATCTTCTTAAAACCATGCCTGATGATATTGACACGCTTTCGCCGGAAAAATTCGACGATGTACTGACCATGATCTATCTTTCCTATTCTCTGCTTTACGCAGTAACAGACTCGCAGATCCCCGAAAGAGGAAAATATATCGAAATGCTGAACAGTTTAAAAAAGGAAATCGAAACAGCCGCGACGCACGGCTCGGTTTATTTTTCCGCTGAATACGGCGCAAAGGGAAAAGTTGAGATCGCGGGAGAATCCTTTGAACTCAACAAAAAGATATTTTTGAAGCCTGGAAATTATAAATTTTCAGTAAAACTGGACGGTTACAAAAATCTTTCAGGCTCTCTCCAGCTTTCAAAAGGAGATAAAAAATTCGTCGAAATTTTTCTTGTTCCGGAAAATCCCGAAAAGCACGAAGTTTTTCTTAAAGTGGAAAATCCGCTTCCGATAGCTGATGACATTGAAAAGGCACTGCTTGATTTCGGGATCGTTCCGACTCAGAAAAATGAGCTCCCGCATCAGATCGTCGTTGTCGTAAAAACCGCTTCAGTAAAGGTCGATAACTATGAAAGACACACGATTTCAGTCGATATCAGCACTTTCAAAAACGGTGAAAAATTCAAAATAACCCGTTATGAACACACTCCTTTTTTTGCGACAGCGCAGAATAGGGATAAAAAAGTTGAGGAAGAGAGCCGCAAGATTTCATCTGCCGTTGTCAAGAAGTTCCTTTCATCGGTAAATCTTAAGGAATTTTTCGACGACAAAAATTAAAAATTCTTAAATTTTCTTATTTGTTGACACGACCTGTGAAAAACGCTATTTTCACAAGTCTTTTTGTTTTTTAGGGGGATGAAATGCTAAAAGAAGATCTTGTAAAGGTTCTCGAAGACGCTTTAAAACTGAACTGGGAAAAGCCGTGTTTCAGCGATTATGGCTCGGATCCTCTCACATTTGGCGAAGTTGCCGCTAAGATCAAGGAAATGCATGCTTTGTTCGAAGCTCTCGGAATAAAAAAAGGTGATAAAATATCGGTATGCGGAAAGAATTCGACAAGCTGGGCAATAGTCTATCTTTCAGCAGTCACTTACGGCGCGGTCATTGTTCCGCTTCTCAATGATTTTTCTGCGGAGGAGATACATCATCTGGTCGAGCATTCCGATTCCAGGCTCTTTTTTGCTTCGGAATACATCATTGAAAAGCTCGACTCTCAGCTTTTTGATACTGTCGAGGCTGTTTTCAAACTTGAGGATATGTCGGCTGTATATTCCAAAGAGGAAAATCTGAACAGCAAAGTGGCCGAAACTGTTAAGAATTTTGCTGAAACCCAGACTGTGACAAAGGAAAACCTCTCTTTTGAAATTCCAGAAAAAACTGATCTTGCCACGATAGTTTATACCTCAGGGACGACGGGATTTTCAAAAGGTGTAATGATTTCGCACAATTGTCTTATGGCTAATATTCAATACGCCATTGATTCGCTTCCGAAAGGCGGAGATGCAATGGTTTCATTTCTTCCTCTGGCGCACTGTTTCGGATGCGCTTTTGACTTTGTTCTGCAGTTCGCGAGAGGACTTCACATCGTTTTTATCAGCAAAACCCCGACGCCGAAAATTCTCATCAAGGCTTTCAGCGAGGTCCAGCCGTTCCTTGTGATTTCGGTTCCGCTCATCCTTGAGAAAATATATACTTCGAAGATCCGTCCGCTGCTTGAGACCAAGAAAATGAGAATACTCATGGCGATCCCAGGCATCAGACAGCTCATAATGAGAAAAATAGGGAAAGGG
Organism: uncultured bacterium; assembly: GCA_905233945.1. Classification (GTDB taxonomy): domain Bacteria; phylum UBP6; class UBA1177; order UBA1177; family UBA1177; genus UBA1177. The sequence continues at coordinate 44,415 of CAJOFY010000004.1, forward strand.
ATCAGCGATTTCTTCGGCGGAAAGTGCTACGAAGTCATTTCCGGCGGAGCCGCTTTCAACCCGAAAATCGAATCGTTCCTGCTTAAAGCCGGTGTCAGGTTCACTTCCGGCTACGGCATGACAGAGTGCGCGCCGCTTATCGCATACACCGACTATGCCGACAACCGTAAAATCGGCAGCTGCGGCAAAATAATGACTTATCTCACTGCTAAAATCGATAATCCCGACAAAAAAGGAATAGGAGAAATCTGCGTCAAAGGCGAAAATATTATGAGCGGATACTACAAAATGGAAAAGGAGACCGCTGAAGTTCTTGACAGTGACGGATGGCTTCACACCGGCGATCTGGGGCGTATCGACAGCGACGGATTCCTTTTTATCTGCGGCAGACTGAAAAATATGATTCTTTCGTCATCCGGACAGAACATCTATCCGGAAGAAATCGAGCTCAAAATCAACTATATGCCTTTTGTGAACGAGTCCCTTCTTCTTGACGCGGGACACGGCAAGCTGATCGCTTTTGTTTATCCTGACCGCGAAAAAATGAAGGCTGAGAATGTTGCCGATGAACAACTGCCTGAAATTATGGAGAAAAACCGCGTTGAACTTAACGAAACGCTCCCGGCTTATGCGAAAATCGCCGAAATCAGGATTCATCCCGAGGAATTTCAGAAAACTTCGACAAAAAAGATCAGAAGAACGCTTTATACCCATCTTGTTGACAAGAAAAAAGGCTTTTTAAAGCACTAAATCCAAAATTTAAGGAAAAAAACAGGAAACCCGCCGCAGCCGTGGCCCAGAAACAAGCTTTATCCTGTGCTCACAGGTGGGGAAAGCCGAACCGATCAACATTCACGGTAATAAGTACAAACCCCAAAATTTAAATAGGAAAAAACTTCTAACGTCCCAAGCTCACGCACCGGGCAGGCAGAAGAATGTTAGTCAGCTTTCATAGAGAGTCAATTTTTCACATCGTCACATCGTTAAGCCGTCACGAAATGGACTTTTTTTTAAAAAAGGCTATTGAAGTTCTTGAGATGGAGGTGGCAATGCGAAACAGACCTTTGATCTACATGAGCAGATGCTTCGGCTTCGACAAATGCCGCTACGACGGAAAGGACTTTCCCTGCGATTTTGCCGAAAAGCTCAAAAAACACGCCGAAATTCTCCACTGGTGCCCGGAAACCGCGATAGATCTGGGCTGTCCGCGCGAAAAAATCAGAGTTATCCGAATTGACGGAAAAAATCTCCTTTTTCAGCCCGAAACCGGAAAGTTTTTCACTGAAAAAATGAATGAATATTCAGACAACTATTTGAAAACACTTGAAAATATCGACGGATTTTTCCTCAAGGCGAAAAGCCCGAGCTGCGGAGTCGTCAACACCAAACTTTTTGAAGGAAAAAGCGAAAAAATCATCTCTTACGAAGCAAGCGGTTTTTTTGCTGAAAGAGTTCTCGCACTTTTTCCAGATACTCCTGTCATCACAGAGCTGGATTTGGAAAACAAAGAAAAAACAAAAGATTTTCTTACAAAAGTTTTTTTGAAATACGGCAGGATCCCTGCCTGTTTTTCGGAATTTTTCAGCTGATTTTAAGTTCAGGAAGTGCTTCCTTCAGGATCTCGCGGCACTCTTTTACGAATTTAACTTCGATTCCATCTTTGATTTCATCGGGAATTTCGCTGTAGTCGCCGCGGTTTTCTTCCGGAATGAAAAGTTTTGTGATTCCGGCTTGTTTTGCCGCCATGACTTTGGCTTTGAGGCCGCCTATTTTCGTGATTTTTCCTTTGAGCGAGACTTCGCCAGTCATAGCGATTTTCGGATGCACCGGAATTCCGGACATAAGCGATGCGATTGCAAGTGAAATAGCGTCGCCCGCCGATGGACCGTCTTTCGGTGTCGCGCCGTCAGGAAAGTGGATGTGAAGAATTGATTTGTCCCATATCTCGTCTTCTATGATTTTGTTTTCCGAGAAGAGCGCGCGGATGTAACTGCCTGCGATCTTTACAGATTCTTTCATTACATCCCCCAGACTTCCTGTAACTTCAAAACCGCCTTTTCCGGGATATTTTATCGCTTCGACCTGAAGCACTGTTCCACCGTAAGGAGTCCACGCAAGGCCGTTGACAACGCCGATCTCGGGCTCTTTTCCAATCGCGTCTTCGGAATATTTCTCGACTCCGAGATATTTGCCGAGATTTTCTTCAGTTATCGTCGCTTCTGTTTCTTTCCCTTCCGCTTTTGCGAGAGCGGTCTTTCTGCAAATCGACGCGATCTTTCTTTCAAGTTCACGGACTCCGGCTTCGCATGTGTAAGATTTTATCAATAAATCCAGTGCTTTGTCTGTAAAATCAAGATTGGTGTCTTCAATTCCGTTGAGTTTTTTCTCTTTCGGAATGAGGTGCTTTTTTGCGATATTTTTCTTTTCGAAAGTGGTGTAACCGTCGATATCGATGACTTCCATCCTGTCTTTGAGTGCGACCGGAATTTTGTTCTTGTCGTTTGCCGTCGCGACAAAAAGGACGTTGCTTAGGTCAAATTCGAGATCAAGGAAGTGATCGGTGAAAGTCTTGTTCTGCTCAGGGTCTAAAACTTCAAGCAGAGCTGAGGAGGGATCACCTTTGTAGTCGGCGCCGAGTTTATCGATTTCGTCCAGTAAAAACAACGGGTTATTGACTTTTACCTTTTGAAGCGAAAGGATTATTTTCCCCGGCAGAGCAGCTAAATATGTGCGTCTGTGGCCTCTGATTTCGGCTTCGTCCCTGACTCCGCCCAGAGAGTGACGGACAAACTTTCTTCCGGTTGCAGTTGCAAGAGATGACGCGATACTTGTTTTTCCCACTCCGGGAGGGCCTGCGAGGCAGATTATCGGAGCTTTCAGATTTCCCGAAAGTTTGAGAACGGCGAGGTATTCAAGGATCCGCTCCTTGACTTCGGTAAGTCCGTAATGGTCGTCGTCAAGCTGCTTTCTCGCGCGGTCGATGTCGATTTCAGTCTTTGTCGACTCTTCCCACGGAAGCGACTGAATCGTTTCGATATAGTTTCTGATAACTTCCTGTTCCGGCGTAAAAGGAGGAATCCTCGCCGATTTAGTGAGTTCGGCTTTAAGGCGCTCCTTTACGTAATCAGGAGCTTTGAAAGAGTTCAGGTCGAAATTCAGGCTTTTATTCGGATCGCCGCCGTTCTCGATATCGCCCTGATAGTTTTCCCCGTTCAGTTCTTCGTTGAGAAGGCGGATTTTCTCCCGCAGAAACTGCTCGCGCTGGCTTCTTTCAAAACGCTCGTGAACTTCGTCGTCTATTTCGTTTTCGATGTGCGCGATATTGGTTTCGGCAAGGAAAATCTTTGTCAGATCGACTATTCTTTTGTAGAGATCCTTCTCTTCAAAAACTCTGCGGAAACCCTCCGGATCCATGGACTGGTCAAGCGATGATGCGCAGCAGTCGACGAAATCTTCGAGATTTTCCTCCTCGATTATCTGATTCGCTTTTTCAGGCGGAAAACCGGCTATGTCAAAGTATCTTCTGAGGGCGTCCTCCAGAATTCTCCGTGCAACCGCAGGATCTTTCTCTTTAGGAAAAGTTGTCTTGAACTCTTTGACCTTTACTGTAAAAAGGCGGGTACGCGGATTCTGCTCATAAGAGTAGAAAAGGACGCGCTTCGCTCCGGCGAGAACGACCTTGCTTTTACCTGCCTCGATTTCTTCGATGTGAATGACGTCGCACAATGTCGCAACCGGAAGAAAAATGCTTCTTTCAGGATCGTCGGGAAGTTTCTCGAACGCCGCGACCACGACCTGCTCCTCTTTGCTGAAGGCTTTGCTGAAAACTTCGTATTCATACGGGTCGCTGACAGAAATCGTGAACGAATAATAGGGAAATATAACTGTGTCGTTGTATAGAAACAACGGAAAAGTATTGGAACTCATTAAAACTATGCTCCTTTGCCGGAAATTTTGCTGCCGGAATTTTCAGATTTGTATTTTTTTACGGGTTCTTTGCCGGATTCTATGACTTCGGGTGTGATGACGATCTCTTTGATCCTTCCTTTTTCTTCTGGTGCTTTGTACATGATGTCGAGCATCGCAGTTTCGAGGATTCTTCTGAGGCCTCTGGCTCCGGTTTTGAGGAGCTCTGTTTTTTTGACTACTGCGTCCAAAGCTCCGTCGGAGAAGGAAAGCTCAATGCCGTCAAGTTTGAAAAGCTCTTTGTATTGCGAAACAAGCGCATCTTTCGGCTCAGTCAGAATTCTCCGCAGCTCTTTGGACGAAAGTTCTTCAAGATAAGCAGTCATCGGAAGTCTGCCGATAAGCTCGGGAATGAGTCCAAAACGAAGAAGGTCAACCGGCTGGATTTCCGCCAGAATGTGCCTGTCATCCGTTTTTTTGCCGAGCTGGGCGCCGAATCCGACTTTCTTTTTGCCGATTCTGCGTGCGATGATTTTTTCGATCCCCTCGAACGCGCCGCCGACAATGAAAAGGATTTTGGAAGTGTCGATTTTGATGTATTCCTGCTGCGGATGTTTTCTTCCGCCGGTCGGAGGAACGTTCGCGATTGTTCCCTCGACTATCTTGAGCAGTGCCTGCTGTACTCCTTCGCCGCTGACATCGCGTGTGATCGAGCGGTTTTCCGATTTTCTCGCGATTTTGTCGATTTCATCGATGTAGATTATGCCGCGCTCTGCCTTTTCGACATCGTAATTTGCAGCCTGAATCAGCGAGAGAAGGACGTTTTCCACATCTTCGCCGACATATCCCGCTTCCGTCAGTGTTGTTGCATCGGCGATGGAGAAGGGGACGTCGAGGAATTTTGCAAGTGTTCTCGCGAGAAGTGTTTTCCCTGAACCCGTAGGTCCGAGAAGAAGGATGTTGCTCTTCTGGATGCTGTTCTTTTCCGGCGAGTTTACCCTTTTATAATGATTGTAAACCGCGACCGAAAGAACTTTTTTGGCGTAGTCCTGTCCGATTACGAACTGGTCGAGATGTTCCTTTATCTGCATCGGGGTCACATGACTTCCGTGATGATAGTGTCTCTCGGTTTTTTTTTCATTTTCTTCAGGAATGTTGCTTTTTTCTCCGAGAAGAGCCGAGCACATTTCGACACATTCATTGCAGATGTAGGCGTTCCTGCCGTAAATTATCCTGCCGACATCGCTTTGCGGTCTTCCGCAGAACGAGCAGTGTATGTCTTGTTTGTTTTTCGGTGCCATTTTTACCTATCTTTTTGTTACAACGTTGTCGATAAGACCGTAATTCAGCGCCTCGTCAGCAGACATGAAGAAATCGCGTTCCATATCGGCGCGCAGAGTTTCGATATCCTTTCCTGTGTGCGAATGAAGAATCTGAAGCAGACGGTTTTTGATGAACATTATTTCTTTCGCGTGGATTTCAATGTCGGTCGCCTGACCTCTGAAACCGCCGAGAGGCTGATGGATCATAATTCTTGAATTCGGAAGCGAAAATCTTTTTCCTTTTGCTCCGCTTGCAAGAAGAACAGCAGCCATGCTTGCAGCCTGACCTACGCATATCGTCGAGACATCAGGTTTGATGTACTGGATCGTATCGTAAATGGCGAGTCCGGCTGTAACGGATCCGCCAGGGCTGTTGACGTAAATATAAATATCCTGCTCGCTGTCCTGTCCTTCGAGAAGAAGAAGCTGCGCTACGACAGCGTTCGCCAGATCGTCTGTAATCTCTTCTCCTATGAAGATTATGCGGTCTTTGAGAAGGCGCGAGTATATGTCGTAAGCTCTTTCTCCGCCGCCTTCCTTTTCAACGACTACCGGAACGAGTCCAGCCTGAGGTCTGATTGTTTTTTGCATTTTTTTCTCCTTAGCAAAAATTAAAACCGCCTTATTTACCATTTTTTTATTTTTTTGCAATATCCTGCGAAAGTTTTTGCAAAAGCTTGATAGCCGGCATATTTTAGGTTAAAAAAAGCGGTTTTTCGGTGGAGGCCGCAATGAAAATAAAAATAGTTTTTGCTTCAGGAAACAGCGGAAAAATCCGCGAGGCTTCGGAAATATTCGACGGGTTTGAAATTGTACCGATAAGCCTTTTCCCGGAATGGAAAGCTCCGGATGAAAACGGCACGACTTTTCTTCAGAACGCGGTCATAAAGGCCGAGGCAGCGGCAAAGGCGGCCCCCGGTTCCATTGTTCTTGCAGACGATTCCGGGCTTGTCGTTCCCGCTTTGAACGGGGCACCCGGTATTTTTTCGGCACGTTTTTCGGCTGAGGCGACCAATGAGTCGAACAGAAAAAAGCTCCTGGACGAACTTTCCGGAGTTGCTGACAGGCGCGCATACTTTTTATGCACTGCCGTCATGATTTTTCCAGACAGAACGGTAATTTCAGCCGAAGGAAGATGTTACGGACAAATAATCGAAAGCTGCCGCGGGAACAACGGTTTCGGTTATGATCCGCTTTTTGTTCCGGAAGGTTACGCCGAAACTCTGGCCGAGCTTTCCGAAGATGAAAAAAATTTGATAAGCCACCGAGGAAAAGCCTTCCGAAAATTGTTGACTTTTAAAGGCTCTTCAATATAAAGGCGCGGTTTTTTTGTTTTATTTCTATTGTTTTGGAGGAAATTATGGCTTTGAAGCTCAGAGGCGCAAGAAAGGCGAAGGCAAAAGGGCTCGAAACGGCAGAGCATACAGTTGAAAACGACGCTTTTCAGGAACAGGGTAAAAAGGTTGTCACTGAACATCCTTATTTTATTTTCGGCTGTGTAGGCGCGATAGTTGTTATCGTTATAGCGGCCATGCTCATTTCAACGCTTGTAAAATCGGCGTCTGACGCGAAATCGCTTGAATACGCTGCGGCAACGGAACTTCTCGACAAGGCTGACAGTGATTCTACTGAAAACGCTAAAGCATCTTACGAAAAGGCTCTTGATGCTTTCGACAAAGTTATAAAAAATCAGTCCGGTTCAATGAATGCGGCTGCGTCTATGGTTTTTTCCGGTCGTATTTACAAAGAAAAAATGAACAACTGCGACAAAGCAGTCGACTTCTTTAAACAGGCCCGCATGAGCGGCAGACTTGACACCGACATCCGTTTCGTAACTTACGAAGGCGAGGCGATGTGTTACTTCGACAAAGGCGATTTTGAAAAAGCTGCCAACCTTTGGAAAGAGTGGCTTGACCAGAAAACCGATATTTATAAGGATTACGCGCTTTACTATACTGCTATGAGCTATGAAAAACTCGGCAAAAATGATGACGCGGCTGTTTATTACGACAGAATTAAAAAAGAATATCCGAAAAGCATCCTTATTGCAAAAATAGCGGGCAAAGTTACAACGAAAGAGCCTGAAAAAGCACAAAATTAATGTTCCCTCACAAATTTTTTTTCATTTTTTTCATTTTTTTATTTTCATTTCAGGTTTTTGCCGAATTTGACGAAAACGCCGGAAAAGCACCGGTGTTTGTAAAAAAAGGGGAGCCGCATCTTGCAATCGAGTGGGCGGTTCCGCTGAAAAAAAATCAGGTTCAGGTAAACAGGCGCGAAGAGGCGGGAGTGACATTTTTCGGCGACGATCTTCTTGTCGCGACTAGAGCCGGCGAACTTCATCTTTTCGGAAAAAACGGCGGTCTCAAAGTTACGGCGGTTTTTGAAGGCGAATGTACTGTTGCTCCGCTTGCAGTCGATGAAACACATGTCCTTGTTCCGGTTTCGAACTCTGTTTTCATGCTCGAACTTGTGACTGAAAAAAAAGGAAAAAGAACCGGATACAGCTGGAAAGTTCTCTGGAATGTCACAGGAAAGGCGTCAGTTGCAACCCGTCCGTTCATTTATGATGACAAATTTGTGCTGATTCAGTTCCACGACAGCGTTATATATGTCGTTGACAAGGAGAGCGGCGAACTCAAAAATATGTACAGCGACTACGAAAACAGCGAAGAGCTGGCTGTCGTCCGCCTTGCACCGCCGGTTGTTGTTGACGGAAAGATTGTTTTCGGTTTTTCTGACGGAACAATAACTTTTTTCATGCTGCGCGACGAAGGAAAAGTCGATCTTATTCCTTATTACAAATTTAAGACGGCGGGCTCGATGAAAAGATTTGAAAAACGCGATTTTTTTGATGTCCTTTCATTTATCGGCATCGAAGACTCCATTCTTTTCTCGGGCGGGGAATACGGCGGCGTGATTGTCAGCGGAACACCGACGAAACTTGAAAATATGGAAGACCTGCAGCTTTTCAAATACGGAAACGGTTTTGCCGGTTTCGGTCGTCGCGGAATTTTTATTTTTGATGAAGACGGAAAATTTAAATCGCAGCCTTTCAAGTCTATGAATTACGTTACGAACCTTGTTCAAGGAAACGGTTTTGCAGTAGCGATGACTTCCGGCGAAGGTCCGATGCTTGGAGATACGGACGCGTTTATATACCTGCTTTCCCCGGATTTCACGCAGGTGTACTATTCAATGATGATTCCGAACGGAGTTTCAAGCAATGCGGTCAGTGAAAGGAACGCATTATACTTTGTTTCGGACATGGGAGTGCTTTATAAATTCAAAGTGTTAAAATAATGGAAAATTTTCTTGCAATATCACAAAAAATGGATAGAAAAGAGCGGCTTTTTTGGAGCAAGACTTTTTATGGAGGAGTGAATGAATAAGTCGAATTTAATTGCTGTTTTTTCAGAAAAAGCAAACCTTTCAAAGAGAAATGCGGAACAGTTTGTAAACCTTATGATCGATGCTATGACTGAAGCCCTCAACAACGGCGAACGTGTTGAAATCAGAGGTTTCGGAAGTTTTGTAGTCCGCACTTACGCTGCTTACGAAGGCAGAAATCCCAAGACAGGCGAGACAATTACCGTTAATCAGAAGAAACTTCCTTTCTTCAAAGCAGGAAAAGATCTTCTCGCCCGTATCAACGACTGATAAGTTTCAGTTTTTTCGCCGCCTTTTCAGGCGGCTTTTTTTGACTTTTTCGGATAAATCATATGTCGTTCAAAGCTGAGCTTTATTTTACCTCGGAAGCCCTGCAGCTTGCCAGACATCTTATTTCGCAGAACGACGGAAACGAAATCGTAATGGTCGGCAAGGTGGATGCTGACGGTAAAGTCTGTGATCTTCACCGTGCCGCAATGGGTGATGCAGGCTCTGTTCCTGCCGTTATAGCAGCTGCCCAGCCGGGAGAAATCCTTATCCACAACCATCCGAGCGGAAACGTCAGTCCGAGCGGCGCCGATATAGAAGTCGCGGCACGCGCGGCAGAAAAAAGTGTCGGTTCATATATCGTTGACAACAATCTGGTGAATATTTTTCCGGTTGTCGAACGGATTATGCCGGAAAGCACCGAAATCGAGCCTGTAAACCTTGAAGAAGTTGCCGAAATATTCAGTAAGAACGGCAGGCTTGCCCAGTCCGACAGCGCGTTCGAGTTCAGAAAACCGCAGACTGAAATGGCTCTCGGAGTTGCCGAGGCGATAAATTCTTCTTCTCTTCTGGTGGCTGAAGCGGGAACGGGAACGGGAAAAAGTTTCGCTTACCTTGTCCCGGCGCTGCTTTATGTCTCGCAGAACAAAGGAAAGAGGGTCGTCGTCAGCACTTCGACAATCGCTCTTCAGGAACAGCTTTTCAATAAGGACATTCCGGCGCTGCTGAAAAAACTTGATATTCCTGATATTGCAACCGTTGTTTTGAAAGGGCGCGCAAACTATCTTTGCAAAAGAAGATACACCGATTTCAGAATGAGCAGCGTCCAGACCCAAATTGATGAAGGCCAGACAAAAAAAACACTGGAAACTGTCGAGGAAATCGACCGCTGGCTCGGCAATACCGACGACGGATCGCGCTCGAACATGAACTCGGCAGTAGCTGTCGACATCTGGAACGAAATCTGCGCCGACGAGCTTGCGTGCGAGAAAAGCAAGTGCCGTTTTTTCAATTCGTGCTTTTTTTTCAAAGCGAGAAGACGGGCGAATTTTGCTTCGCTGATTCTTGTGAACCATCATCTTCTGATGGCTGACGTATCGATGAAATCAAAAGAGGACGAAGGTGACGGTCTTTTGCCTAAGTTCGATATTCTGGTAATCGACGAGGCGCACAAAATCCTCAAAAGCGCGGTGAATTTCCTCGGCGAATCGGTTTCTTCAAACTCTCTGAGGAAACTGCTCGGCAAACTTTACAACACTTCGTCCGGTCAGGGGCTTCTGACAAAAGTCCTGAACAACAATGCCGACTCCATGCTTCTTAAACCGCTGGAAAAGGCGGTGAACATACTTTCAAGCGGTATTCAGGCTAAAATTACGAATTCGTTTCTGCCGGAGCTGATTTCAATTCTGGGCAGAAACAGCGATGAAAACCTCTACGAGCTTGATGATCCGGCCAGACGCTCCGTAATGACAGATGTCCTCGGGAAAATTGTCAAAGTCGTTACCGATGTCACGGATCTTATAGCACCTGTTGTGAAGCAGTTGAAAGAAAAGGATGAGCAGGTTGTTCTGCGCAGTGTAATGGACGATATGAACCGCTCTCTTATAACCGATCTGGAAGGCGTTGTGACGAAGTTGGCCAAACATGCCGGATTTTACAGCGAATTCTGCATCGGAACAAATGTCGAAAACCAGGTTTTCTGGGGCGAGAAAAGCGGCGAAGTCCTCACTTTGACGATAAGTCCGCTCGATGTTCAGAAAATTCTTGCCGACAATCTTTACAAGGATACAAAAAGCATAATTTTCACTTCGGCGACACTTACGACAGGAAAAGGGGAAAGCGGTTTTGACTTTTTCTACCGCGAAAGCGGACTAGCCCTTTCGGAAAGGGAAAAGAAGGCGATAAGTCTTGAAAGCTGTTTTGATTATGCATCTCAGATCAAGGCTTTTGTCAGCAGCGATCTGCCTGATCCGTCGAAAAGCAAGGATGATTTCGACTCAGAGAGCATTGAAGCTGCGCGTGAAATCGTGAAGGCTTCGGGCGGCGGCGCCCTTGTCCTGTTCACTTCGATAATTCACCGTGAAGCGGCACTGAAATATTTTTCCGATCTTGATTTTGAAGTTATTTCGCAGGGTAAAATGCCTGTTCAGGCGATCGTTAAGAAATTCCGCGAAGATGTAAACGCGACCCTTCTTGCAACGGAGACTTTCTGGGAAGGAATCGACATGAAAGGGGAGACTCTGCGGAATTTAGTGATAATCAAGCTGCCTTTCCAGTATCCGAGCCATCCTTTCATCAAGCGTTATGTTGCGAAACTTGAGAAGGAAACAGGAAAAAACGGTTTCATGGCATATACTCTCCCGAATGCTGTTCTCAAATTCAAGCAGGGGTTCGGCAGACTTATCCGGACAAAGAGCGACATCGGAACTGTCACTGTGCTTGACAAACGCATCAGGGATAAATATTACGGTAAGGATTTTATCCTCGCGGTTCCGACCGGAGTCCGCTTTAAACCGCTTCCCGTCGCCGCAATCGCGGACGAAATTAAAGATTTTTTTGGCAGAAACGATTGATTGTGCTATGAATACCTGCAAATTGTTATATTTTAATTGTTTTTTATAGGAGATTCCAATGAGAGTAAGTCAGCTTTTTTTCCAGACGTTGAAGGAAGTTCCCAAAGAGGCGCAGATCGAAAGCCACAGATTGCTTTACCGCGCCGGAATGATACAGAAACTTGCGAGCGGCGTTTACAACTATCTTCCGCTCGTTCTCAGAAGCATCAGAAAACTTGAGGACATCATCCGCGAAGAGCTCAACAAACGCGGCTGTCAGGAAGTTCTCATGCCGTCGGTCCAGCCTGCGGAACTTTGGCAGGAAAGCGGCAGATGGAGTTATTACGGTCCCGAACTTCTCCGTTTGAAAGACAGAAAAGGCGGCGATTTCTGCCTCGGCCCGACACACGAGGAAGTTATTACCGATATGGTCCGCAGAAATCTCAGAAGCTACAAGCAGCTTCCTTACAACCTTTACCAGTTCCAGAGCAAGTTCCGTGATGAAGTCCGCCCGCGTTTCGGTCTGATGAGAGGACGCGAGTTCATAATGAAGGACGGCTATTCGTTTGACGTCAGCGAGGAGAAGGCGAAGGAATCCTACAAAAAAATGTATGAGGCTTACAACGCGATTTTCAGAAGAAGCGGTCTCAAATTCAAACCGGTTGACGCGGCCACAGGCGCTATCGGCGGCGATATGAGCCACGAATTCCAGGTCCTTGCCGATGCAGGCGAAGACACGATCCTTTCTTGCAGCAAATGCGATTACGCGGCAAACCTTGAAAAGGCGACCTCGGTTTACAAAGAAAACGAACTCGACTTTTCGGCTGTTCCGCCGATGAAAGATGTTGCGACTCCAGATCAGAAATCTGTTGAAGAAGTTGCGGCATTTCTGGGTAAAACCACTGAAGAAATAATGAAATCAATGATTTACATGGTCGATGAAGAGCCTGTATTGATTCTTGTCCGCGGCGACAAAGAGATAAACGAAGCGAAAGTCCAGGCTTTCTGCAAAGGAAACGCGGTCGAACTTGCAAGCGATTCGGTGATCGAGGAAATTTCGAGTGCCGAGCACGGCTTCATCGGGCCGGTAGGGCTTAAAAAGCAGATAAAGATCCTTGCCGACTACTCGGTAACGACAATGCCTTCGCTTACTGCAGGCGCAAATAAAGTCGGTTTCCACACCGAAAACGTCGTGATCAAACGCGATTTCACGCCTGATGCGATCAGCGATTTTGTTATTACCACTGCCGGAGAGAGATGCCCGCACTGCGACGGTGTTCTTGAAGAGTGCAGAGGAATCGAAGTAGGGCAGGTTTTCTACCTCGGAACAAAATACAGTTCGAAAATGAAATGTGAATTCATCGACGAAAGCGGTGCTTCCGTTCCCGCTGTCATGGGTTGCTACGGAATCGGTGTAGGGAGAACAGTTCAGGCTGCAATAGAGCAGAACCACGACGAATTCGGCATAATCTGGCCGATGGCGATCGCGCCTTACGAGGCAATTGTTCTTCCACTCCAGATGAACAAAGAAGAAGTCAAGAACGCCGCTTTCGATTTTTACGAAAAACTCAACATGGCAGGAGTCGAAACAGTTATCGACGACCGCGACGAAAGGGCAGGATTCAAATTCAACGATGCCGACCTTGTAGGGTATCCTGTTCAGGTCATTTTCGGCGCGAAATCGCTTGAGAAGGGCATAGTGGAAGTAAAAATCCGCAAAACCAACGAAAAACAGGAAGTCAAAATCGACGAAGCTATCGATTTTATTGTTAATTTTAAGAAGGAAGAATTGAAGCAGAAATGAAGAAAGCCTTTCTTCTGATATCGATTTTTTGTCTTTCGTTTTCCCTTTTTGCAGCAAAAGTAAACTATGATCCTGAAATAAAAGTTGACGAGAATCTGACTGTTCCGCTCAGAAATTACGGTGTTTTTGCTCCGGCTTCTTTCTCGCTGTATGCAATCGGGCTTTACGTTGAAGGAAAAGAAACTGACAATATGAAGCTTAAAGATGCGGACAAACCGATGGCGATCCGTCTTGTTTCGCTTTCCAATCTTCTTGGAATGAAGAGGCTTATCAGTGAGCTGAAGCGCGGTTTCAGCTACGGAATGGATCATGACAAGGAGTTTCTGAAAACTATTCAGACCCGCATTGACAAATTTCTTGCCATGCTTGAAAAATCAGGAAAAAAACCTAAAAAAAACAAACACCTGACGTTTTTGTATGTTCCAGGCAGAGGTACCAGCGTCTATTTTGAATCGGAACTTCTCGGTGTAATCAAAGGCCACGACTTCAAGCGCGCCCTTTTCGGTATCTGGCTCAACAACAACTGCGCGGACAAGAAACTTCGTGACGAGGCAATCAAAATAGAAAAGGTGAATAAATAGTGGAGGCTTGAATTGGGCGAAAATAAAGGAAGCATCTCAAAAATTCCGATTCTTTCGCAGAACACTCTTTCGACATATATCAGAAGCGTTCTTTCCGTTCCCGACCTTTCGCGAGAGGAAGAAGCCGATCTTTTCAGGGAGTTCAAGGAAAAACAGAACAAGGAGGCAGCGGAAAAACTGATCGTCAGCAACCTGAAACTTGTTGTAAACCTTGCCTATAAATTCAGAAATTTCCGCGATGTTCCAGATTTGATACAGGAGGGAAGCCTGGGACTTCTTACTGCTCTTCAGAAATTCGATTTAGACAAAGGTGTCCGTTTTGCAACCTACGCAACTTGGTGGATCAAGGCGAAGATCCAGGAATTCATCATCAGTCAGATGAGTATCGTCCGCTTCGGCAAAAGTCGTGACGAGCGCAAACTTTTCTTCAACATGATGGCGACAATCAAGGATATCCAGAGTTACGACAAGGACGGCGAAATATCAAAAGAGGAACTTATTCAGGAAGTCGCGAAAAGGCTCAACGTCACGCCGGACAAAGTCATTGATGCGCTTCAGGTTGTATCCTCCTACAACGATGTTTCGATTGACCAGACTATCGAAGGAAGCGATGAAAAGCTGATTGAACTCAAGGATAAAAGCGATTTTGACCAGGAAATTGACGACGAGGATATGAAAGTCAAGCTCCAGAATGCTATAAGCACTCTGAATGAAAGGGAAAAATTTGTTATCTGGAACCGTTATTTAGCTGATGAGACTATGACTTTGGAGGAAATCGGTGAAAAATACGGCATTTCAAAGGAGCGTGTCCGCCAGATTGAGTCGCGAGCGTTAGCCAAAATCAAACTTTTCACAATGAAGCAGCCCAAGCTGTTACCACAGCCGCAAAGCGATATTGTTGATATTTTCTAAAAGAGTTTCTTAAATAAATCAGTCAATTTCGAATTTTACAGGTTTGATGTCCCAGATATCTTCGGCATACTCGCGGATAGTTCTGTCTGATGAGAATTTGCCGCTTCTTGCAGTGTTGAGGATCGACATTTTTGTCCACGCTGTTTTGTCGAGGTAAACTTTTTCGACTTTGTCCTGCATATCGACATACGAACGATAGTCGGCGAGAAGCATGTAGTTGTCGCCGTAGTTGACGAGATCGTCGTAAAGCCTTGAAAATATTCCTGGTTCTGAATTGAAGTGATCGTTTTTGATCATGTCGAGAACCTGTCTGAGCTCCGGATCTGAATCATAGTAAATGCGCGGATTGTAGCCCAAAGCCTTCATTTCGCTTACTTCGTTCGCCTTGAGTCCGAAGATGAAAATGTTGTTTGCGCCGACTTCTTCGAGCATTTCGACATTTGCGCCGTCGAGGGTTCCGATCGTCATAGCGCCGTTGAGCATGAATTTCATGTTGCCGGTGCCGCTCGCTTCGAATCCTGCGGTCGAAATCTGCTCCGAAAGGTCGCTTGCCGGAATGACTTTTTCAGCCATCGAAACGGAGTAGTTGGGGAAGAAGAAAACGTTGAGATACTTGTTGACCTGAGGGTCGTTATTGACAACGGAAGCTACTGAATTTATTAGTTTTATTATCATTTTCGAAATGTAGTAGCCGGGAGCCGCCTTGCCGCCGAAAATCTTCGTTCTCGGAACGAAGTTTCCGTTCGGATTGCTCTTTATCCTGTTGTAAAGCGTGATCGTGTGGAGAACGTTGAGAAGCTGTCTCTTGTATTCATGCATTCTTTTGACCTGAACGTCGAACATCATGCTTGTGTTGAGATCGAAGCCGAGTTTGTCGTGAGCGTAAACTTTAAGCTTTTCTTTAGCCTGTGCTTTTGCGTCAGCCCATGCAGCCTGGAACTCTTTGTTGTCTGCAAATTCCTCGAGTTTTCTGAGTTCGTCGAGGTTCGCGACCCAGCCGTTTCCGATTTTTGAAGTGATGAGGTCGGCAAGGGGAATATTTGATTTTTCAAGCCATCTTCTCGGGGTTATACCGTTGGTTTTATTGACGATTTTGCCGGGATAAAGCTCGTCGAAGTCTTTGAACATGCTCTCTTTCAGGATTTTCGTGTGGAGTGCGCTGACGCCGTTTACTTTGTGGCTTCCGATTATCGCAAGGTTAGCCATTCTGACGAATTTGCAGCCCGATTCCTCGAAAATCGAGACATCTTTGATTCGTTTTACGTCGAAATTGCGGAAGTCGCGCGCCTCGTTGATGAATCTGCGGTTGATTTCGTAGATTATCTGGAGCTGTCTCGGAAGGAGCGGTCCCATGATTTCGACATCCCATTTTTCGACAGCTTCCGGGAGAACGGTGTGGTTCGTGTAGGCGAAAGTGTTGCGCGTGATTTCCCACGCTTCGTTCCAGCCGAGTTTTTCCTCGTCGATGAGAATTCTCATAAGCTCCGGGATCGCGATGCTCGGATGTGTGTCGTTGAGTTGTATTGCGACTTTTGACGGGAAATCGTCGAATTTTTCGGTTCCGTAGTTCTTTTTGTAGTGGCGGATGATATCCTGAAGCGTTGCCGAAACGAAGAAATACTGCTGTTTGAGACGAAGGACCTTGCCCTGCTGCATGTTGTCGTTGGGGTAGAGGACTTTCGAGATGTTTTCGCTTCTGTTTTTGTCGTTTACAGCTGCCATGTAGTCGCCGCTGTTGAAGTAGTGGAAGTCGAATTCGTTCGTGCTTTTCGCCTGCCACAGACGGAGGTTGTTGACTGTCGGAGTCTTGTAGCCAGGAACCGGAACGTCGTAAGCCTGCGCCAGAACATCCTCGGTATCGACGAGTTTATATCTCTCTTCGCCGTTGTCATCGCGGTAGGAAACAACTTTGCCGCCGAAACGGACTCTGTATTCAAGGTCGGGACGGCAGATTTCCCACGGGCATGTGTATTTGAGCCAGTTGTCGGGAACTTCGACCTGGTATCCGTTTTCGATGCCCTGACGGAAGATTCCGTATTCGTATCTGATGCCGTATCCGTAAGCGGGGAGTCCCAGAGTCGCCATCGAATCGAGGAAACACGCCGCAAGTCTTCCGAGACCGCCGTTTCCTAGCCCCATATCGGGTTCCATGTCGCGGAGTTCTTCCATATTGTAGCCAAGTTTTTCGGCGAGCCGCGAAACTTCATCGTGGCAGTCAAGGTTTATGAGAGTATTTCCCATGAGGCGTCCCATGAGAAATTCCATCGAAAGGTAGTAAACCCTTTTTGACTTGTTTCTGCGGTATTCGTGCTGAGTTCGAAGCCAGTTTCTGATGAGTTTGTGGCGGATCGTCGTTGCGAGCGCTATATAAACGTCTCTTGCTTTGACCGTTGTTTTGTCTTTTACCTGGTTGTATTCAAGTGTTTCAAGCAGATCTCGCTCGAAAAGCGATGATTTCTCGTCCAGAGTATCGGTGAAAAATATCGAATCTTTGAGTTCGTCTTTTGTTTTAGTCATAAAATCCTCCAAAAAATTCAAAAAAGCGAAAAAACAAACCGCATTTATATTGGATTAAAGCGAAATTTCAAATTTTACGACAAATTCTATGAGAGAGATGGCCTCAGAGCCGTCAGCGAGTTTCCCCGGCGAGAATTTGTATTTTTTTACCGCTTTGATGGCAGATTCCGAAAAAAGCTCGTGGTCGCTTTTTATAACTTTGGCTTTTAAAACTTTTCCTTCTTTTGAAATCAGAAGTTCCAAAGTGACAGAGCCTTCAACGCCTTCTTCTTCAAGAACTTCAGGATAATCAGGGGTTTTAGGATTCATGGCTTTAGGAATAACTGCGAGTTCTCCTGCGGTTTTCGGGGCGTTGCCTGGCGCGCCGTTGTTCTCATCGAGATTTTGATATTTCGATATTTCGATATTTCGATTTGGCACGCCGCTGTTATCGTCGTCCCGTCGTTCCGTCGTCACGTCGTCACGATTCTCGACGCCGCTGTTGTCATCGATATTTTGAGGTTTCGATATTTCGAGGTTTCGATTTTGCGCGTTTTCGACGTTACGGCGTTTCGTCGTTACGGCGTTACGGTTTTGCGCGCCGCGTTTCTTTTCGATATTTTGAGGTTTCGATATTTCGAGGTTTCGATTTTCCGGCGCGCTCTTGTTTTCTTCCCGAAAAATCGAAATTCTTGTTATTTTCTTCAGATAATCATTTGAATTTATTTCGCTTTTTAATTCCGGCGCAAAAATGAAAAGCAGGATGTGAAGCAGTATCGAAAGCGTGATTGCGATTATGAGAAAACGGTGTTTTTTCAAGTCTCACCTTTGAAATAAATCCAAAAAAGCTGCTGATTATACGCGCAGGAAAATTTCTTGAAATTATTTTTGCAAAACTTGAAAAAAATATGACTGTGACTAATCTTTTTCGACTTTTTTACGGAGGTTACTATGCTTTACAAAAGAGTTCTGCTCAAAGTAAGCGGCGAAGCGATGCTTGCCAAAGACGGAAAACCTATTGACTCAGAGTTTCTTTCATTTCTTGCAGACGAGATAAAACCTGCGGTAGAGGCGGGAGCACAAATCGGAATAGTTGTCGGCGGCGGCAACATTTTCAGAGGTCTTTCGGCAAATACCGAAACAGGGCTTGACCGCGTGACGGGCGACAACATGGGAATGCTCGCAACGATGATAAATTCGCTTGCTCTCAAAGCGGCTTTCGAGGCTCACGGAATGCCGACGACTGTCATGTCCGCAGTCGAAATCAACAAAGTTGCAGAATATTTTGTCCGCGAAAATGCGGTTAAACACCTTGAAAACGGAAGAATCGTCGTTTTCGGCGCCGGAACGGGCAATCCTTTCTTCACGACAGACACAGCAGCCGCTCTCCGTGCAGTCGAAATCGGTGCCGACGCTCTTGTAAAAGCTACAAAGGTTGACGGACTTTACGATAAAGATCCGAAAAAATTCGCAGATGCGGTTTTCATTAAAAAGACAACTTATCAGGACGCTATTGCGAGAAAACTCAAAGTCATGGACATGACGGCGATAACTCTCTGCGAAGAGAACAAATTGCCTGTCAAAATTATAAATATTTTTGAAAAAGGCAATATTTTCAAAGCCTTGAACAGCGATGAAATCGGTAGTTTAGTTACATATTAGGAGAGAAAAATGTTTGAACAGAAAGCTTTTTTTGACAATTTGAAGTCAACTTACGACAAGTCGATCGATTCCTACAAAAACGAAATCGGGCAGTACAGAACGGGAAAGGCTTCCCCGAAACTGCTTGACAGCATTTTTGTGGATTATTACGGAACAAAAACTCCGCTTAACCAGATGGCTTCGGTCACGACTCCCGACGCAAGACTTATCGTTGTTCAGCCTTATGACCGCTCGGCTTTGAACAAAATCGAAACCGCCATCAGAAACGCTAACATCGGCTTCAACCCGAGCAATGACGGCATCGTCGTAAAAGTTCCGGTTCCAGCTCTCACGCAGGAAAGAAGAAAAGAACTCGTAAAACAGCTGAGCCAGCTTTCAGAGAAATTCAAAGTCAGCCTCAGAAACATCCGCCGCGACGCTATCAGCGATATTCAGAAGGCTCAGAAAGGCAAAGAGATCACTGAAGACGACGAAAAGAAATTCACCGATAAAGTTCAGAAAGACCTCAACGACTACATCAAAAAGCTCGAAGATATCACGAAAGCGAAAGAGAAAGAGATCCTTGAAGGATAGTAAAAAATCATACAAAACGCTTTCCACCGGCATTGAACGACAAGTTTCTTGACTTTCATGCCGCAAAGAGTATAAATCTCCGGCTTTTGCGGGCGTAACTCAGTTGGTAGAGTGTCGGCTTCCCAAGCCGGATGTCGCGGGTCCGAGTCCCGTCGCCCGCTCCATTTTAAAGATGGTGCCGTGAAGATAGTAAATTTTCTTTCATCGCTTTTTCTTCTTTTTATAGGTTTTATCTTTTTGATAAAGTTTGCCTTTTATCCGCTCTCTTCGTTTGTGCTCCGTGAAAAGTTCGGTATTTCTTACGATTTCAACTCTCCGAATTTAACTGTTGACGGCACATTTACGGTGAAAGACATTGTTTTTTCGTATCA
This sequence comes from uncultured bacterium, assembly GCA_905233945.1. GTDB lineage: Bacteria > UBP6 > UBA1177 > UBA1177 > UBA1177 > UBA1177. Next base: position 64,251 of record CAJOFY010000004.1, read on the forward strand.
AGGCCTTTTAAGCGTGAAAAGCGGGAAGCTCTCTTTCAGAATCGGCAAGAAATTTTCCGGAATTTTCAAAAACCATGTCACGGTCGGCGCTTTCGAGCTGACAGACACCGAAATTGTTCTTGATACAAAAATTTTCTCAGGCGAAGATACGGGGGAACCGCTGGAACTTCCTTCAAAACTCCCGTTTTTCCCGATGGAGGAGATAAACGTCAAAAATCTCAATTTCATTATGAAAGATGGGGAAAAAGTTGTCCTCAGCACGAAAAATGTCTCGCTTCTGGGAACAAGTCTCTATACGTTGAGCATGCCGGACATTTTTATTGCCTCGAACTCGGTTATGAAAAAGGATCTGAATCTCGATTTGATGTTCGATTTTACGGCGGAAGACAGGAACTATGCCCTGAATCTGTTGAAAATAAATTCCGATCTGGTTTCGGTGAGCGCTGAGCAGCCGCAGGAAAACAGCGATCTTTTCAGCGGAAATATTTCTGTCGAACTGAAAGAACTCGGTGAATTGTTCGGCATAAATTTAGCGGGAGACTTCAATCTCGATTTTGATTTGGAAAATCTTGCGACATATCTGCCGAAGCTGATGAAAAGCAGAACTTACCGCGGGCTGCCGCCTGAGCCGCAGAATGCCGGAAAACTCAATCTCGATGTTCTTGGTGCACTGCCCGAGATGGATCTCCTCATTTCGATATCGGATCTCAATGCCGAAGGTTTCAGACCGTGGGATGTCCATGGAAAAATCAAAATGACACCGACGAAGACTTTTATCGAAAGGCTTAATTTCTTTCACAAAAACAAGGTCAGCATCTCCGTTGAAGGCGAATTTCCATATGCAAAAAGGAACGTCACCGGTTTTGTCAGGCTTTACGACTTCGATTTTGACGACTGTCTGCGCAGAATGACGCAGACCGGTCTTGTCAACATGATTGCTTCCGGAAAAGTTTCATACAGATTTGATGTCGATAAACTGCGGGCGGAAGATATGTTTGCTGATCTGGTTGTAACCGAATTTGACGTTATGAACAAGGAACTTCTTGACCTTCCGCGCGATGTCTATGTCACGGGTCATCTGGCAATAGGAGCGGACGGAGTTGACTTGAAAGATGCTGTCGCAAGGACAATCGACGAGTCTTCGCATGTTATCCTCAAAGGCTCATACTACGGTTTCGCCGACACGATGAAATTCCACATCCCGATAGTCAAAGGCTCCTATATCGATTTGGGAAAAGATATAAAGAAAATCGCCGGCTTCAACGTACGCGGCAAAGGGCCGATCGAAGTTCTCGTCACAAGTTTCTACACGAATCCGCTGATTACAAGCAATTTCAAAGGAAAGGCGTGTCACATGGCCGGATTTAATTCCGAAATGTGCGACATCGACATCAACCTCAAGGATTTTGTTTTTGATATTGTGATAAACGAAGTGCGTCAGAAGACAATCGCATCAAAAGATTCAATAGTTACAATAGATTTCAATGACGACGACTTTCCGGTTTACTTCAAAATCAACAAGGCAGAAGGAAAACTTTCGGACGCTTCGGCTCTTTTCGGAGTCGATACCGACGATTTTACTGGTACAGCTTTTCTTCAGGCCGAGGGACTTTTCAAAAACGGTCTTTCAAAGCTGAGCGCTCAGGCAAAAGTTAAGGATTTCCGGAAAAAGGGGGATAACGGCGGCATAAAAATCGCTGATCTTATAGAGCTTGACCTTTTTGAGAAAGATGCCGAAAATCTGGGCGGAAAAGGAGAAATTGTTTACGGCAGAAACACGATAAAAGTTGATGCCGAGCTTGCAAAAGCCGATCTGAACAGCAGAATTACAGCCCATTTCGACTCTTTTTATCCCGAAGATTTTGAATTTCACGAAGATATAACTTTCGAAAAGCCGACTCTTGATGTCGAGCTCACCGGTCTGCTTTCCTCGCCCGATATTTCCGGAAGGCTTGATATTCCCGGACTTGAGGTTTACGGCATAAAAACGGGCGATTTTTTCGCTGAAGCTGCTTACACCGGCGAAAACATGTTCTTTTCTTTGAACGGCGGCTTCGGAGACAACGTCGATTTTTCAGTAGAGCTGCCGGAACTTGACAAAAACAGACTCAAAGCCGATGCCTCGATCAAAAATTTCATTTACAGAAAAGATGATCTTTTAGTTAAACTCTCTCTTGATGCAGCTGTCAGGGGCGACAAAGTCGATATTGACGTTAAAAGTCTGAAGGCAAAAAAGGCCGAGATTTTTGTTCAAAATACGAAACCATTTGAAATTGCAGGTGATTTTAAAGAACTTTCTTTCAGCGACAAAGCATATTTTAAAGGAGATGCACTTGATTTTTATATCGAAGGCGGACTCGATCTTGAAAAATTCGATCCATATCTCCATGCAGACGGAACATTTTTCGTAAAAAAGCTCGCTGCGAAGGAGACTTACCGCGCTAACAACCTTGACGGAAAGATACTTTTCGATGTTTCCTATAAGAATTCCAATTTCGGTGGCAAACTGAACGTTGTGAATTTCGCATATATTCTGCAGGATCCGAGAATCGTCCTGAAAAATTTCAATGGAATTCTGTTTGTCGAGAACAACAACTGGACTCTTGAAAGCCTTTCGGGAAATGCCGGAGACGGAAAACTTACTCTGACAGGCCAGGGAAAAGGAATAACCCCGATAGAAAACGCTTCCCTGAACATTTCGGCGGTCAATCTTACCGGAAAATACGCCCTTGCCGGTGATTTCGCGGTTTCGGCAAATCTCGATCTTATAGCATTTTCTGAAGATCAGTTCTCTCTGAGCGGAGACGTTGAACTGAAAAACATCATCTACAACCAGCCGCTCTCTCTCGACAGTGATTTCATAAAAATGATTTCAAAACTCGGCAAAAAGAAGGCAAGTTCGCAGCTCGACAAGAGCAATCCGATCGATCTCAACCTGAAAATAACCGGCAAAAACAACATCAGGATAAGGACGAACCTGATCCAGTCAGACCTTTTTCTTGACCTTGTTTTAAGCGGAACGACGCAGAAACCTGACCTTGACGGCACGATCATCGTCAAAAACGGAAAAATTGAGTATAAACAGAACGATTTCACCGTAACGAGAGGCAACATCGTCTTTGACGGCGGTGGCATAAACCCGTATCTCGATTTTGAATCAACGCGTAACGTCACGACGAAAATCCAGGATACGAATAAAGATTTCAGAATTACAATGACGGCTACAGGATACCCGATAGACGGCGAACTGGACGTAACTTTCGACAGTACGCCGCAGCTTGATCAGGAACAGCTTCGTTCGCTTCTGCTGTGGGGAAACATCGGAGACGAATTTTCAGGTGATTTAGCTATTGCGGCTGCGACCGACATCATGGGAATAACGACGGAAGTACGGAAAAACTTCAGACTTTCCAAGTTCGAACTTGTGCCGAAATATTCAGAATACGATGAAAAAACGGTGCTCAAACTTATCGCAGAAAAGGAGATTTACAGGAATCTGTTTCTTCTTCTCGAATCGAATCCTGCGGATACGACTGACCAGATAATCGAGTTTAAATACAGGGCTAAACTCTTTGAAGGGATTCTTGGCTGGAAAAACAAAGATATGCTTGAATCAAATTACGGCGGTATAGGTTTTGACCTGAAACTTGAATATGTTTTTGAATAGGTGAGATATGACTTTACTTACTGAAATGTCAGAAAAAACACTCGATAGCCTTATTGAAAGAGCTGACGAATTGTTTAAAGAAGGAAAATGCTGTCCGATAAAATGCGGCGGCAGGAATCCAAGGTTTTGCGGAGCTGTTGAAGAAGGAATCAAGGTCGCAAGTTATGCTGTCCATGACGGAGAAGAACCTCCTGTCAGCGGTTGGAACGGCGCCGGAAACATCTTTTTTTCGGGTTGCAGCGCAAAGTGCGTCTTCTGTCAGAACTGGCCTATAAGCCAGGAAAATAACGGAAAAATTTATTCGATAGATGAGTTTGCCGCTCATGTAATCAAATTGTTGGCCAAAAAAGTGCATAATATCAATCTCGTGACGAGCGACCACTATCTCGGAAAAGTGATCCGCGCATTCAAAAAAATCAGGAGCGAAATCAAAGTTCCGATAGTTTACAACTGCAACGGTGCGCAGACAGAAGAGCTTTTCAAAATAATTCTTCAAATAAGTGATATATTTCTTTTTGATGTTAAATATGTGACAAATGAAGCACCACGTGAATTATGTGCGATAAAAAATTATGCCGATGTTGTTTTAAAATGTCTGGATATGCTGCTTGAAAAAAATATCCCGTGGGTCGAAAACGATCTCGGAATTCTGCAGAAAGGACTTATAATAAGACACCTCGTGCTGCCGAATTATATTGATAACTCGATGAAAACAATGGAAGTTTTAAATGAATATAAAAAACGAGGTCTTAACTTCAAAATAGCCCTCATGAGCCAGTATTTTCCGGCTTATAAGGCGCTTGAAAACCCGAAGCTGAACAGACAGCTTCATAAGGATGAATACGAACAAGTAGCCGAACTTGCTGATAAATTCGGTTTTGACGGCTGGATTCAGGATCTCGAAGAGGAAGTAAATGATGAAACACAGGATTAGTGTCCCGTGCACCGATGAACAGTACGAAAAAATAGTGAAAAAAGCAGAAGAGCTGGATATGTCGCCCAAAGAGTTCGCTCTTTTCACGATGCTTAACAGCCAGATAAAAGTCGTGATAGGGCAGGACCCGCTTTTAGCCAAGATAGAACGCGCCGTAAATCTTCTGGATGCTGGAATGATTGATAGAAAAGAGTTTGATATTATTAAGGAAAAGCTTTTTACAGAAATCAAAAATGAAAAAAATTAAAATCCTGCTTTTTGCAGTTCTGACACTTGTTTTTTCATCGGTTTCAGCTTTTGAAAAAGAAATTTTCTGCGAGCCGTCGCTTATTTTTCCCGAAATTTTTCCGATCGAATCATACGCGACTTTCTCATATACTGTCGCAGATTCGCTCTACGAAAACGCCGACGCGCTTTCCGCATATCTCAATTCCGTAACTTTTTCGCAGGAACAGCTTCCTGTGCGCTATCTTTACTACTTGCGTACACGCCAGTTTATGCCTGCGCTGGCTCTGATGATGACAATGGTGAATCTGAACGCCTATCCATCTTCATTTGCAAATCCTTACGACGAGTTTTTCAATCTGCTGCAGATGGCGGCAAACGACATAAACGAGCATGCTTCAGGAAGCGACACTTTTTCTTTTGAAGATCCGGATATTTCAGGCGAGAACGAAAGATATGTGAGATCACTTCTTACAAACGGTGACAGTGAACTTCTAACTGTTGAAGATCTTTCCGGAAAACTTACGGCGGAACTTGTTCTCAACTTCGCGGCGGTAAATATGCGCAACAAAAGGCTGGGACGCGAAAACAGAATAACGCCGAAAACGGTATTCTTTATTCTTGCATCGTCCCTTAAAACCATTCTCTCCGGCATCGAAAACGGTGTCGATCTGGACAATGACCCGTTTTTCAAGGAGCTTTTCAACCGCTTTGTAGCGATGCACAGGGATGACAAGGAGATACTTGGTTCTTTTGTCTATAATTTTGTCGAGAAAATCTACGGCTCTGGCACTGGAACCGGGCTTTACCGTTATATTCTGCTGCGACAGTTCGGAATGATAGAAAACGCGGCTGAAAGCTGGCTCACTTTCAAGGATGTCAAACTTGCGGCAGAGTGGATCGATTTTGTAAAAAAGCAGAATGATATCAAGCCGTTTTCTTCATTTTTGGTTAAAAACGAAGATGCCTGCGCCTACATAGCGGAGAAAACCGGCTGGGTTTTCGGAATGAAACATCTGAGCAACGAAAGCAAAAAAGAGATTGCTCATTCTTTGAAACTTGCAGGAATGATCGAGCAGTGCGGAAATCTTGACTACATCGGTCTTGTTGAAAAGAGTACGGAAAATGAAAATAAGCCTGATCCTGAATGGGCGAGTTACGCCGCTTATGCCTTAAAAACAGTGACAGAGGGAGATTTGAGCGAAGATGAAGCTGTGAAAGTTCTCAAAAAAGGGCTCGTTGCAGCGATTTTTTCGATAAAACCTGAAACTGAAGCTGACAAGGATATGTACGAAATAATGCTTTTCATTTACAGGCATGAAAAATGCGACGAGGTACTGAAGGCGATGTTCCTGAAGCAGATAACTCACGGAAATATCGACAAAAATGCCGAGTCGTACCAAAACGCTGTTGAAACCTTGGATGATTTTCTTTTTTATTAGGCAATATGAACAAAAGCGACGCAAGACTTCTTAAAAAATATATGAACCACATCAAGCTTGAAAAAAGGCTCGCTGCAAACAGTGTCGAATCTTACGAGCGCGATCTTACCGATTTTCTTGAATATCTGGATTCGCACGGAAGCTGCATCACTCAGGCCGACTCGGTAAACATCAGCGAATATGTGATTCACCTTTCGAAAGACAAAAATTTCAGCGACAGATCTTTGGCACGTTCGATTTCGAGTCTCCGCGGATTTCTCAAATTCCTGCTTGAAGATGACTATATAATTCCTGAAATGCTTGAGATTTTGGAGCCTGTAAAACTCAAGGAATCACTCCCTGTTTTTCTTACTTACGAAGAATTGCAGCGTCTTTTTTCGGTTGTGGATACATCTACTCCTTCAGGATTCCGCGACAGAACGATGCTTGAAATGTTCTATTCGTCTGGGCTGCGCGTTTCGGAACTTGTGGATCTGAAAATAAGCAACATCTACCGCCAGAGACAGCTTCTGCGCGTTTTCGGAAAGGGAAGCAAGGAGAGAATCGTTCCATACAGCGACGATGCGGCGAGATATCTGCACGAATACATCGACAGAATGCGCTATCAGCTGATGAAAAAAGGGGATTTCAACGAATATGTTTTCCTGAATAACCGCGGCGGAAGGCTGACACGCCAGGGAATCTGGAAAAAGCTCAAGGAATTCGCAGCGTTGGCTGGAATAACGAAAGATATTTCGCCTCACAAACTGCGCCACACATTCGCGACGCATCTGCTTGAAGGAGGTGCCGATCTTAGGAGTGTCCAGATGCTTTTGGGACATTCGAGCATCAACACGACTGAAATTTACACCCATGTCGAGCAGGAGGCGATACATAGGGAATTCGATAAAAAACATCCGCGCGAAAACATAGATTTTGAGGAAAAAGAAGATGACTAGATTAGTTTACGCTGTGATTTTAGCTTCGGGAAAAGGGGAGCGGATGAACTGCGGCTTCCCGAAACAATTTATTGAAATTGCCGGGAAAACCATAGTCGGGCGCAGCATCGAAGCGTTTGAAAAAAACAGCGGGATCGAGGAGATAATCGTGGTCTCGGAGCCCGCCTGCATAGAAAAAATCACTGAAATCGTCAAAAACTCAGGCTTTAAAAAAGTGACAACAATCGTTCCAGGAGGAGTGATCAGGGCTGAAAGTTCATCGATCGGAGTAGGGGGAATCGCAGAAGACGACGCAAAAGTCCTTATTCATGACGCGGCGAGACCTTTCGTAAGCCAGAGAATCATCGATGACTGCATTGCGGCACTTGATTCATTCGATGCTGTCCACACTGCGATCAAAGCAACCGATACAATAATCGAAGCTGAAAACGGCAAAATGACGGCAACTACAGACCGAAGCAGAATGATGCAGGTCCAGACTCCTCAGGGATTCAGAGCAGGCGTTATAAAAAAAGCACACGCTCTTGCGAAAGAAGAAGGTTTTGCAGGGGCGACCGACGACTGCGGGATCGTTTTCAAATACGGTCTTGCCGACATCCGCATCGTCGAAGGAGAGCGGACAAACATTAAAATAACTTACCCCGAAGATATTGCTGTCGCAGAAATAATCGCGGGAAAAGGATAATCGAGAGGTCACTTGAGGGGATCATCGGCGCAACGGCTGTGTTCACATTCTGCGGAGCATATTTTCTGCTATACAGGAAGGACGGAAAATTTTGAACAAGGAACTTGTGTTGTCGTAGGCATTTTTACCACCTCCTGCCAATAAAAAATCACAAAAAATTCATCAATGAAATCAAATGGTTATCAACTTTTCCGGGGGGTAATTTTTTTTCAATAAAAATCGGATTTTTCGTAACTAAATATATGTGTTTTTTGGCGAGTGCCGTATGTTTTTTTACTTTTGATGGAGGAAATCATGAAAAG
>CAJOFY010000004.1:72468-73771 GCA_905233945.1 uncultured bacterium
TGCCGTAAGTTGCGGTTCGGGTAGTGACAGCGAAGAAAAGAAAAACGATCCTTCTGACACTGAAACTAGCGACGAAGAAAAAAACGATGAAGAAAAGTCGGATAAAGAGGTGACGGACGCGGAAGTTTCTGACACGGAAATTACCGATGTCGAAGTCACTGACGACGAAGTTCCTACGCAGTGCGAAGACGGCGAAGGAAGAAAATACAACGAAGGGGATAGAATTCCTGATGAATGCTTAGTTGCGACTTGTATGGGCGGCGATTGGGCTAAAGACGCTGTCGAATGTGCTCCGTGCGGCGCTGAAATCGGAGCAAAAATGGAGTGGACTTGCGCTGACGGCGAGACAAAAGTCGATTGGTGCGAATGTGTCGAAGATGAAGAATCGGGATCAAAATGGAATTGTGTGGAAAGGGCTGATTTGAACTGCCCGAATGAATAACTATTTTATGGAGGAAACCATGAAAAGATTTTTTGCTTTTGCTGCAATGCTTGCAGTATCACCGCTTGTTTTTGCTGGAACAGATGTTGTTTCATGCGAATCGGATCTTGGAAAATGCACCTACACGCTTTCTGACGAGTCATTCAGTCAGGAATGCGTATGCCGCGACGGCAGCGGAATTTCTGAAGCCGGAATGCCGTCGGAAGGAGGCTCTGTAGAATCGACTCTGCCGACAGATGACGAATGTGATGCAAAACTTGAAGAAATCTGCAAAAACGCAGGTATCAAATGTGAAAACGAGGCCGGAACATGCACGATCAAACCGAACGGCGAATATCAGTGCAGCTGCATCGGAATTGATGATTTGAGCAGCGGAACTGGAATTTTCGGCGAAAACGGATGCAAGGATATTCTTGAAGAAAACTGCGGAACCGAAGCAGCTACTCCAAGAACGATCTGCACAGATTCCGGAATTTTCAATGCGTGTGTTTCCTACGCTCAGACTTTCGCAAACACGTGTTACGAACCGCTTACCGATGAAGAAATCGAAGCTCTTCTCGATGTTCCTGCGGAAAGCGATGTAACGGCAAGAAGCATTGCTCAGTGCTGTCAGGATGAATCAACGAGGGATGAATACAAAACTTCTTTTGATTGCGTCAAAGCTGCTGAAAGCTGCGAAAACAAGGAATGCTGCAGTGCTTGCAATGTAGGCGGTGAAGATTCGGCTGAAACCGGTGACAAAACTCCTACCGACGGCGAAACTCAGACAGAAGACACAGCTGACGGCGATTCCGCAGCTCCCGCAACCGATTCAGAAGCTCCTGCTGAAAACAAAGAAGAAAGCAAATCCGACGGCTGTTC
>CAJOFY010000005.1 GCA_905233945.1 uncultured bacterium
AAAGCCCCATAACAACCTGAAAAAGCATGACTTTGCGCTGACTCCGGGAAAATCGTTCCTGTTCCAGGGAAGAGAAGCGCTTGCGGCTGGAAAAACCGGAGCGGCGCAGCAGCTTTTCACGATGGAGATAGAAAAAGGAAAAGAACCAGACAAGGCGCTTTTCGAGCTTGTTTCGATCCACGAATCGAAAAAGGACTATGCCGAAATCGCGAATCTGGTCAAAAAATACGGCAGTGTTATGCGCGAAAGCAGGATTTACAAGGAAGAACTTATGATAAAAGGCTGCGTCTCGCAGAAAAAATCAGGAAACAAGGCGGTTCCGCTGTGCCACGATTATCTCAGAGAGTTCCCGAGAAGTTTCCGCAGCCGCGAAATCAGGGAGATGATTGATGAATAACAGGTTTTGGCTTGTTATTTTAGCTGCGCTTTTCATTTTTTCATGCGATCACTTCGTCAATCTGGGTGACAAATCTGCCGGTGATGACTATACCGAAGGACTCCCGGACGAAATATCTGAAGACAGCAGCGACAGCGCTTATGATGATGGAAACCGCAACGACTGGAACGAAGATTATGAAGATTATGCTGATACAGATATGGACAGCGGTGTCGGCGACGGCGCGGATTATGCGGGCGATACCGGAGCGGACGATTCTGCCGAGTTTAATGATTATGATCCTGATGCGGCTGATGCAAATGCACCTTACGACGACGGGGACGCATCACAGTCTGATCCTGAATGGGATGAGGACAGCAGCTATGTTTTTCCGGAAAGCAATCCGTTTCCTGCCGGGTTTTCGAATGCTGAATGCGGATGCGGTGACACGCCGGATTATCAGCCGGTATGCTGCAACAGCAGAATTTCTGTTTTCAATTCCTGCTTTGCCAACTGCTATGCTGTCAATTCGGGAAATAAAATATGCTATTATTATGAAACAGGACTTTGTTCGGAACACGGAATTACAAAAGATTTAACCGACAATGACACTGACACTGATTCCGACCTTGAATTCTCCGACAATGACGCTGACACTGATTCCGGCCTTGAACTCACCGATGATGATGACGAGACCGGCGATTCAGACTTTTCTACCGATGATGAAACGGATGAAGACATTGAATTTAGTGACGAAAACGTTGAGAACAGCGATTCCGAGTTTTCTGACGGTGATTCAGACGAAATCATGAATGAATGCGGCTGCTATCCGGAAAACGAGACTGCGATATTCCGCTGTGGCTCATCGCATTATTTGATAACAAAATGTCTTGCGACATGCCACTGCGACAATCCCGAGAAACTTTCTTTTTAATGTTACAGCACAAATTTTTATGAGTAAAGCTTGATACGCTGCTGTTTGCCGCGGATTTCCGATTCGGCGATGAATGTCAGAGATACATCGTCAGGGAGAAGAGCCTTCGTCTGCTCGGATATGAGCAGATCTGTCTTGTAGGTTTTGCAGAGGCTCTCAATTCGGCTCGCCGTGTTTACGGTATCGCCGATAACGGTGTATTCAAGCCGGTTTGACGTTCCGATGTTTCCGGCAAGCACCTTTCCTGAACATAAACCTATTCCGAAGCGGATCTCAGGCTGTCCTTCGTTTTTCAGCTCTTCGTTAAGAGCCGCAAGCTGCTCTCTCATTCCCTGAGCGGCTTTCCATGCGTCGTAAGCGTGCGTTTCCGACTTGAGCGGAACGCCGAAAACCGCCATTATTGCGTCTCCGATGTACTTGTTGATTATTCCGTTGTTTTCGACAATCGGCTTTTCCAGACGGGTGAAATAGCGGTTCAGAAGAAGAACTATTTCTTTGGGTTCAAGCTTTTCGGAGAGGGTGGTAAAACCGCGGATATCGCAGAACATGACGGTGACATCAAGATCCTGGCCGCCGAGATCGGGGTCGTCGGAAAGCAGGAAATCCCTGACCTGAGGCGAAACAACCTTTCCGAAAGTGCTGTTTATCTGCGCTATATGTTCAGCCGAGCGGACGATCTTATCGACATAACCCATCGTGTCTTCGGTCATCTTTGTGAAAGCTTTATACAGATTTTCTACCTCATCTCCGGTGTGGATATCAAGCCTCCTGATCTTATCGACGTTCTCGCCGAGCGCGTTGCTGCCGCTGTATGCGAATTCGCTTGTCCTCATTGTTATGGAGTTAATTGGAAAAACGACATTGTAATCGACAAACCAGACGACAGTCGCGATAATCAGGATTACAAAACCCATAAAGAGGAAGATCATCTGAACCAGGAAGTTCAGCTCTTTTCCGATGATCATGGACATCGGAATGTCTGCGCCGATGTAGCTGACAGTCTTTCCGGCGGAATTTTTTACGGGAGTGTAGACCGAAAGGAGCTCTCCGAAATCACTCTCCGAAATAACCGGTTCGATTTCGCCTCCCTCTTTGAGCGTCTGGAGATACGGCTCGAAAGCGGAGTCAAATTTTACCAGTTTTCCGGGGATTGAGTCGGCCTCATTGTTGGAATGAAGATCAAAAACCACGTGACCGCCGTCTTCTTCAATCTTGTAGATGTAGATGAATTTTACGGTTGGAGAAGAGGTCTTTATATCTTCAAGTTTGTGCATGACTTCAAGATATGGCTGATCTGTCCCTTTGCTTGAGATGTATTCATCGATTTTTTCGTGATCCAGGACCTCGGAGACTGCAACAGTAACCTCGCGGGCGAATTCGGAATATTCAGAGATAAGCGAACTTCTGTAGAGTACAAAGCTGATTGTTGAAGCTGTTACAGCCAGGGCTATAAGCGCTATAGACAAAATAAAAATTATTTTTGATCTTAGGAAAACGGAGCGGCACTTGATTTTATTCCTGATCTCCTCCAGGTCGTTTTTTGTCAGCGGTGCCTGTTTCCAGCCGTTGAAACGAAGTGTCTCTCCGGTTTTTTCAGGAATAGCCCTGATAATGGCGACCACTATGATTACCGAAATAGTTTTATCCGCCAGATCCCACAGAAGATCGTTCAGAAAGCCTGATGAGGGAAGAGATTTCAGAATACTTGGAAGAATTCCTCCGATCACGCCTCCGATAAACGCCATGACAATTATGAAAAGCGGGATTTTCCAGACCTTTTTCAGAAAACCGTGATTTGCGAGCAGCGCAGCCGTCGCTGCAATCAGAACATTCATCGCGGAGTAATACACTGACGCGAAATCCATGAAACCTTTCATGAAATTTGTGACTAAACCGACAAAAATGCCTGGAAGATAGCCGCCCAGTGCTGCGGCGAGAATGGTTCCGATAGTGTCGAACCAGAGCTGCATACCTGAATGCTTGGATAAAAACTGTGCCAGATGCGCAAAAACGACGTTTATCAGAACGGAAGCAATACAGAGCAAAACAACATTCCGATGATTCCTACGTATCTCGATCCTATAGTCATCAATCATGCCAATCTCCTCCGAAATGCTAAAAAACTCAACAAACCTGCATATATTATCACTAATGAATCATATTAAAAGGAAAATGTGAGCTATGCCCAAAATTTGACAATTTGCCTTTAATTCGTAATATTTCCGGTTTTTTAAATGTTCTTGGAGTTTTAATGAAATTCGTGATTGCAGGTGCAGGTGCCGTCGGCTACGATATTGCCAGACACCTCATCAAAGAGGGAAAAGATGTTGTTATAATCGAGCGGGATCCGATCCGGGCCAAGTTTATCGAAAGCAACCTTGACTGCATGGTCATAAACAAAGAGATAAACAGAAGTCAGACGATGCAGGAAATTGACCTTGCCGACGGAGACTATTTCATCGCGGCAACGAACAAAGACGAAACAAATCTTATCGCGTGCTCTATCGCGGCCTCATCTTCTCCTGACGGCTCGATGCTGAATATAAAAAAGATAGCGCGTGTCAGCAATCTCGATTACTCCCACGCGGAATTCCAGGGAAATCCGTTTCTGGGTGCAGACTACATAATTTCGCCGGAAATGGCGGCTGCGAACCACATCGCAGAAGTCGTAAAGCAAGGTGCGCTCAGTGACGTTCTGGCATTTGAAGGAAGCAATATCACCGTCAGAAACGAGATCGTCGACAGAAATTCCGCTTTCAGAAACAAAAACCTTATAAAAATCAGGAAGGATATAAACAAGCCGTTCCTTATTGCCTTGATCAGACGCGGAGATTCCGTTCTTATCCCGTCAGGAAACACGGTCGTCCGCGAAGGCGACGAGGTCTATATCGTTGCAGACGAGAAGACGATGGACTACATTTTCGCCAGAACGGGCAAAAAAATGAAAAAAATCGAGACAGCTCTCATTGTCGGAACGACTAAAATCGCAAGAAATCTTCTCCGCACGCTTTCTATGACTCAGATAAACATTAAACTTCTTTCGGAAGATTACGAGGAAGCAAAAGAAATTTCGAGAAGATATCCTAACGTTCTTGTGATAAACGGCGATGTCAGGAACGAATCGATTTTCGAGGAAGAGCGTCTGAACGAGGTCGATCTCATCATCACAGTCACCGAAAATCAGGAGCTCAATGTCCTTTCTGCGCTTTATGCAAAAAGCATCGGTGTTGAGAGGGCGGTCGCTTCAGTCAGCAAGGAAAGTTACATTTCCATTGCTCAGAAACTCGGTGTTGACGCCACTGTAAGTCCGAAACGAAGCACGGTTGATGCGATTCTGAAATATATCAGACGCGGCAAAATCAGAACGCTGCACACCCTTTTCGACGGAGAGGCTGAGGCCGTTGAAATTCTTGTTTCTCCGCAATGCAACGCCTGCGGAAAACGGATAAAGGAACTCGATATGCCGGAAAATTCGATTATTGCTGCAGTCACGAGGAACAGGGAAGTATCGATTCCGAACGGCGACTTCGAGATAAAATCGGGCGACAGTGTTATTATAGTTATGAAAAAGCAGAATGTTCCCAAAGTTGAAATGATTTTTGCCGACTTATGAATTTCCGTAATATATTAAAACCATTAGTCCTTATTGTTGCTTTTGTTGCACTTGCAATGGCTCTGCCGGCTTTGATCGGGCTTGTTTACAATGAGCCTGAGGCTTCTTCTGCTTTTGCAGCAGTCATGGCTTCGGTTCTGGCATTGTGTTCAGTCGTTTTTTATTTTTCGCGCCGCTGGCAGATACAGAGGATCTCTGTAAAGGAAAGTTTTATCCTGGTAGTGCTGTGCTGGGTTATGATCTCTTTTGTCGGAGCACTTCCTTTCTATATTTCAGGGGTGATCCCGAATTTTTCCGAGGCTCTTTTCGAGACTGTTTCGGGGTTTTCGACGACAGGGGCAACGATTCTGACCGATATCGAGGTCCTGCCGAAATCGATGCTTTTCTGGCGCAGTCTCACTCACTGGCTGGGCGGTATGGGGATCGTCGTTCTTGCGGTCGCTATCCTTCCTCTTCTGGGTGTCGGAGGTCTGCAGCTCCTCAAAGCCGAGGCGCCCGGTCCAACCGTAGACAAAATTTCTCCCAGGATCAGCGAGACGGCTAAGACGCTTTGGGGAATATATGTCGGTATGACAGTTGTTGAGGCGATGCTTCTCAATCTTGCCGGAATGCCTTACTTTGATGCTTTCAATCATGCCTTTTCAACAGTCGCGACGGGAGGATTTTCGCCGAAAAATGCCTCTGTCGGCGCGTATAATTCCGCTTTTATTGAGTGGATCGTCATCGTTTTCATGATTCTTGCCGGCATGAGTTTCACTATGCACTATAAAATCATTACCGGAAGGACGAAACGGATCTTCAAAAATACTGAACTCAAGGTTTATCTCGCAATTATTGTGATCGGAACGATAACTGTGGCGCACAGTCTGTTTTATCACAAGCTCTACTCCCTTCACGGTTCGATCAGACAGGCAATGTTCCAGGTGGTTTCGATTCTTACGACGACAGGTTTTGCGACAGCTGATTACAAGCAGTGGCCGCCGTTTGCACAGTATATCATTTTTCTTTTAATGTTTGCAGGTGCATGCAGCGGTTCAACCAGCGGCGGCGTAAAACTTATCCGCATAGTCACGCTCATGAAACTCGCCATAAACGAGTTGAAATATCTTCTTCATCCGAAAGCCATCATGACGATCTTCATAGACGGCAATGTCGTCAAAAAGGACATGATCTATTCGATTTCGGCATTTGTTTTCCTTTATGCGGCATCTGTTCTCACTACCGCACTGCTCTGCGCTGCTTCAGGGGTCGGCGTGCTGACTTCGTTTACTGCGGCACTCTCGACTGTAGGGAACATCGGTCCCGGATTCGGCAGGATCGGGCCGGTAGAGAATTATCACTTCTTTAAAGACTGGGTAAAGTGGTTTCTGTCCGCTGCGATGATTATGGGACGACTTGAAGTCTTCACCGTCATGGTGATCTTCACAAGAGCTTTCTGGAAAAAGTAAGCCGGATCGTTGAAATTTCACTGGATTTGTATAAAATCACGCAATTTGTTGTTAATTGATTTTTACCGGAGGTCGTTATGAAAAAAATCGCGCTGTTTTTTGTAATACTTATGCTTTTCGGAATTTTGCCGGCGCAGGAAACGCAGAGTGAGCAGTCTGCCGCGCCGGAAGAGGTAAAAGAGAGTGCAGAATCTTCGGCATCTGCGGAAGAAATTCCGGCTGAAGAAACTGCGAAACCTGCTGAAGAACCGCAGCAGAATGCAGAAAATCCGGAATCCGGAGCGCAGAACGAACCGGCGGAACCGGAAACGGCTCAGGAGCCGGAAAAAACCGAACCTGTCGAAAGCAGACCGCAGGAAGCGGCTCCGGCAGAAGAGGCGGCTCAGCCTCAGCAGATTGCGGCGGAAAAACCGAAATCTGCGGAAAATCCGGAAGATGAGACACCTTCAAAAATGTTTTATCAGCTTTCAGCCGGTCTTGGACTGGGAGCGTCGATATTCAGTTTCAGAGTCAACAACGATATAGATTTTCTCCTTAAACACACGAAGGGCGGTACAAATGTCTATCTCGGGCTCGAAGTCGACTTCAGATACAGCCCGTACATAGATGACTATCCGATTTACGAGATCCCGTTACAACTGAACTTCATGTTCGATTTTCCGCTGAGACACCACAATCTCAGCCGTATTGCAATGTGGTTTTCCGGCGGAATCGACCTGGCCTTCGGCTATCTTTCCTATTATGATTACGACGATGACGACTGGGATGACGACAAAGACCGCGACCACCGTTTCAAAGTTCTGGCGGCATGGGGTTTCGGCGTAAATCTGCTTTTCAAAAACGATGTTACCCTCAAACTCGGTTTTGACAGTTTCTACGGCAAATATCCTGACCTTGTCTGTGTTGCAGGTTACCGTTTCTAACTGTTTCATCAAAAAAATTTCCTAATTTTTTCTATGTTGTATAGTCGCCCGTTTTGATTTTTTTGTTTTTTTTAAGGAGGAAAACATGATCAACATCGCTCTTTTCGGAGTTCCGGGAGCAGGAAAAGGAACACAGGCACAGCTTCTCAAAGAACATTTCAACCTTTGCCACATTTCGACAGGCGAGCTTATCCGCCAGGAAATCCGCGGCGGAACCGAACTCGGCAAAAAGGCGAAAGCCATCATCGACAGAGGCGAACTTCTTGACGACGCAATCATTTCCGACATGTTCAAAAGCGAACTCAAAAAGAATATCGGCGGCAACGGATTTCTTTTCGACGGTTATCCGAGAACGCTGAAACAGGCCGAAATTTTTGACAATATGCTGAAAGAACTCGGTCTCAAACTTGACTGCATGGTAGAGATCCTTCTTTCGGAAGAGGAATCGACGAAAAGAATCCTCAAAAGAGCCGAAATCGAAGGAAGATCCGACGACAACCCCGAAACAGTTAAAGCGCGTTTCGAAGAATACCGCGGCAAAACGGCTCCGATTGCGGACCACTACAAAAAACAGGACCTTTACAAGAGCGTAGACGGCTTCGGAAAGATCGAAGACATCCAGAAAAAGATAGTCGAAATCATAGAAAACATTTAGTTGAAATTTGACTTTCAGCCGTTTTTCCGTATTATACCGCCCGATTTTGCCGGAGTGGTGAAATAGGTAGACGCACTGGACTCAAAATCCAGCGGGGGCGACCCCATACCGGTTCGATTCCGGTCTCCGGCACCATTTTGATTTTCCCGCAAATTCAGAAATTTTCAGATAAGAAATTTGAGATATTTGTTTGATTTTTGATTAGTCGCAGCTGCGCAGCAGACACGGATGTTCGTCCGGAATTTCTGTCGGATTGTTATCTTCAGGCTCTGAATCAGGCTCTTCCTCCGAGTCGCTGACTTCTTCATCCTGTGTTTCTTCTGAATCAGCCGGCTCATCGGTGTCGTCTTCTTCAGCAGGTTCTTCCTCTTCAACAAGATCTTCTTCGGTGAAGAAGTGGCAGATCTTTGCAAAATCTTCTGGAAGAGCGTCTCTGTAAGGTGATTCAACTGTTCCGAAAGGATGATCCGCAAAGAATTTTATTAAATCTTCCTGCAGTATTCCGGCAATAGTGTGATCTTTTTCACCGTGGTCACAGAGCATAGCATCATGACCAAGTTTCGTAAGATAGTTTGCGCCGAAACGCCCCATCTTGTTGAAGTATATCATGAACATTCCGCTCATTCCCCACGAATCCGCCTCTTCGTCGCCGTAAACGAAAACCTGCGGATATTTATTGTGTTCTTCCGCAAAATCAGGCCAGCTGAAGAAATCACCGATTTTCATTCCATAAATGCTTCCCAAAGCATCGCGGCTCTCCGGATCTGAGAAATATGCACCGGAATAGGAAAGAATGCTTGCGATTTTTTCAGGTCTTTGTACACCCATGCTGTTTGCCGTGATTGCACCTGCCGAGAATCCTGAAACATGGATGTGTTTCTCATCGATTTTCCATCTTTTCTCAAGACATGCGAGAACGGTGTCGAACATATCTGCTTCAGCGCTTCCGTCCTTGAGGTTCATCATATCCCAGTCGAGGCCTGCCGGCGGAATGTTGTTGAAACCGAAGATATCGCCTCTTGATTCGGGAGTGACAAGGATGAAAGGCATCGTTTCATTGTTGACATATCCCGAAAGTAATTTCTCGAAATTGTCTGCCGTGTCGCCGTAACCGTGATAAAGGAAAATTACGGGAACTTTTTCCAATGAATCGATTCCTTTCGGCAGACGGAGAATGAAGCTTCTTTCCAGTTTATTGCTGCCTTCACCGACAATCAGATTTTCATTGAGTCCTTCAGCAAAATCCTTGCATTTGAGTCCTTCAGCGGGTTCTTCGTCAGATGTTTCCGTGTCTTCGTCAACTTCCGCAGGCTCGCTGTCAGCATCGGAAATCTCTTCGGGTTCTTTGTTGTCTTTTTTTGAATCGCCGCATGCTGTTACAAAAAAGAAAATTGACGCAGCCGCAACAGCCAAGATAAATTTTTTCATCATTTCCTCCTTTAAAAGAATAAAAATCTCCGGCTAAAAATTTAAAATTTAAGCTGTTTTTGTCAAATTTTTTAATTTTACTGGACTTTTTAAAAAAAAGTGCTATATTCCCCCGTTTTTTGTCGCAGACAGTTTCTGCGGCGTTTAGAAAGATTTGTTTTTTTAACCAAGAATTGGAGGAAAAAATGAGATTTCTCGCTATCGCTCTTTTCGCTCTGTTTTTCGCTGTTTCATGCGGATCCGCAGAAAAGAAAGCTGAAGAAGCTCCGGCTCAGGCTGAGGCTCCTGCTGCTGAAGCACAGGCTGAAGCACCTGCTGCTGAAGAAGCTGCTCCTGCTGCTGAAGCTCCGGCTGAAGAAGCTCCGGCTGCTGAAGAAGCTCCGGCTGAAGAAGCTCCTGCTGAGGAAGCTGCTGCAGAATAAGCTGCGAACAAGCAATTCTTTTTACCCTGTTTTGAGAACTTAGGTTTTTGAAACAGGGTTTTTTTTATCCTTCAGTTTTTGTTCAGAGAAGTTTTGTAAGACCGTTTTCAACTAAAAATTCGGTGATTTCGCGCATTTTTGAGTGATCGTCAAGAGATGCGGCAAATAATGCGTCTTCGGTTGCGGCAATTAGTCCGCGTTCTTTATTGAACATGACGATTTCTTTTTCAGTCAGGTTTACAGCCAGCGAGTCCCGGCAGTTTATGAACTGAGCTTTTCCGACTTTCGCGTTGCCGTTTCCGTCTTTCGGAAGAAGGTCGAAATAGGCTTTCCAGCTTCCGACATCGTTCCAGCCGAAATTCCCCGGAACCGTAAAAACCGGTTTTTGTGTTTTTTCCATGACTGCGTAGTCGAAAGATATCGATCTGACTGCGGAATAGGCGCTGTTGCCGGGCAAATCGAAAGAATCCAGTGCATTTACTGCTTCGTAAATATCCGGCGCGAGATTTTTGAACTCGTGAAGCATGGCTGAAAGCGAAAATATGAATATTCCGCCGTTCCAGAGATAGTTTCCGCTTTTGACGAAACTTTCTGCTTTTTCAAGACACGGCTTTTCCTCGAATGATCCGACTTTGAAGATACCGTTTTCCGCGGGCTCTCCTTTTTTTATGTAGCCGAAACCGGTTTCGGGATAAGCCGGCTCTATTCCGATCGTACCGATACTTTCCGTATTTTTTTCAAGATACCTGATGCCTGTTTCAACCGATTCCCTGAATTTGTCGGGATATGCGACATAGTGGTCGGACGGAAGGACAAGAACTGCCCTTTCTTCCGCGCCGCACCTTGATTTTATAGCGGCAAGGGCAAGCATGATGCACGGGGCGGTGTTTCTTCCGCACGGTTCGTAAATCACTTTCACGTTTTTGTATTTTGCAGCGTCTTTGCTGATTTCGTCACGCTGTTTCAAAGACGAGACTATCGTTATCTCTTCCGCGAGCGGAATTATTCTTTCGATTGTTTCGGCAAGAAGCGTCTTTTCCGAAAAAAGTGCCAGACTCTGCTTTGCCTTCGACTCTCTTGAAAGCGGCCAGAACCTTTTGCCGCTGCCGCCGGCCATGATTACAACGGAAAGTTTCATGTCAGGATCTCCCGTAAATATCCTCGATTCTTTTTATGTCGTCTTCGCCCAGATAGCTGCCGAGCTGGAGTTCGATTATGGTCATTGACGAATCTTCAGTTTCGGCTCTGTGCTTTTCCTGCTTCGGAATAGTGAATACAAGCCCTTTTTCGGCTTTGTATCTGCGGTCTCCGATGACAACAAATCCGCTTCCTTCCGCAATTATCCAGGTTTCGCTCCTGAATTCGTGTGTCTGGAGACTCAGTTTCTGGTGAGGGTTGATGAATATCTGCTTTACTTTGTAATCGCCGCCGTTGATGAAAGTTTTCCAGTTTCCCCAAGGTCTTGTGTCGGACGATTTTGCGTTGTGCATGACTTTTTCGTAAAAAGCGCACAGCTCTTCAGCCGGAAGATCGGTTTTTCCGCAGTCGGAACAGTTGAGATTGCCGATATTTTTCAAAAAAGCGGCGAAATGTTCCCGCAAAAATTCAAAATCGAGCGAATAAAAGAGGAAATGGTCGAAAAAATCCCTGTTTATAAACGGAAAAATGGAAAAAGTGTGGATTGCATCGAAATTTTTTATGCCGGTTTTTATTCCTGAAATGATTTTTTCGACATCACGAAGGCTCAGATCCTTCAGATCTAAAGCGGAAATGTCGAGTTTTTCGGCATAAAAGCCGCTGCCCATGTTATTTATTCCGGAAATTATTGAATCCAGTTTCCCCGCCCCCGGTGAAATCTCGTTCCTGCTCGGTGTAATAAAGAGAACTTTCATTTATCCTCCGGAAAATCAGATACACACATAGTCGTCTGTCATATATTCAGCGCACCATTCGTCGCTTTCGCAGCTTTTTGTAATGCACTGCGAGTTTCTGCACTCGTAAAACTCTTCGGGATAAACCGAATTGGCGCAGTCGGCTGCTGTCGTGCATGAAGGCTGGCAGATACCCATGGTTTTTTCGGCATATTCCTGCTTAAAGCATTTGTAGTTTTCGGACGGGTTTAAATTGGCGCATTCGTCATCGCTGTTGCAGCCGGTATAGACGCACATTCCG
This sequence comes from uncultured bacterium, assembly GCA_905233945.1. GTDB lineage: Bacteria > UBP6 > UBA1177 > UBA1177 > UBA1177 > UBA1177. Next base: position 11,972 of record CAJOFY010000005.1, read on the forward strand.
TTATCACATTTGTAGTTGTCGAGATCGTAGGCGTTTTCCGTGGATTTCAGCGAGGTGCAGTCGGCGGCAGTGGAGCAGACAGGAGTACATTCTGAATAGCCGTAGGGACCGTTTTTGTTGCAGCGGTAAACTGTGCCGGTCGCCTCCGTGACGGCGCCGTAAATTTCATCGCATTCGTCATCGCTGTTGCAGCCGGTATAGACGCATTTGCCGTTTTCGCACTTGTAGTTGTCCGCGTCGTTTATGGCGTTGGATGCTGCCGGAACGCAGTCTGAAGGTGTTTTGCAGGCATACTGGCAGAATTTTTCCGTTTCCTGAGGCGTTTCGTCGGGAGTTTCCTCTTCGCCAGGTTCTTCGCTCCCGTTTTCTCCGCTGTTTTCACCGTTGTTTGTTCCGGTGCCGGAGCCGTTGTCTCCGTTTTCTGATGTTCCGGAAGCGTCCGAATCGTTTTCCGAGGGGAGATTTTCCGTATCTCCGGTTTCATCATGGCTTTGATTTTCCTCTGTATCGGAAGAGTTTTCCGAGCCGTTTTTTTCTGTCTTTTCCCCGCTGTCCCCGCAAGAAACGGCAAAAACAAGAAGAAGCGGAATCAAAAAGAGATATTTTTTCATTTTTACCTTTTATTTCAGTTCAAACCAGTAATGATAATCCGTGGATACGTTGTTGATCAGAATATTGGAAACGGTGACTTTGTAGTAGGTGTTTGTTTTTATTCCTTCAGCAAACCATCTGATATTGTTGGAAATTCCCATGTTTTCAGTGTCGGATTTCTGCCCTTTGACGGTTATAGTCTTGTTGTCCGGGGCGAGTATGGCAATAACTGCATTGCTGAAGTTTATGTTTGTTCCGTTGCCGAATTTGTTCTGTTTGTCTTTCAGAACGCTGAGCGACATCATAACTTTGTCGTTGTAAAGTTCTTTCGGATAATACTCGAAAGGATATGCTACGAAGTCGATGTCGAGGCCGGATATATCGGGCTGGGTATCGTCATCGTGAATAACTTTGATTGCCGAACCGATGAGCGACATCTGATCGCCGTCGAAATAATCGGCGCGTCCGAACGAAATATGGCCTAGCCACGGGTCGAGAAGCCAGCGTCTGTGTCCGACTGAGTCAACATTTTCGTCTCTCATGAAACCGTCTACGATTGCGGTGCTGTCTGTTGAATAAAGGTCGTAATTCGCCCTTGCGACATGAATATTGCTCGAATTGCAGCCGTCGTAGGCAGCCTGGGTGAAGCATTTCCACGAGTTGTCGGGTGTATGGGAAAGCTGGAGTGAACCGTGCCCGATATTGGTCGCCGCGATGATGAGCGAGCATTCCGCCGTTATTTTGTCTCCTAAACGACTTCTGGCAGACCGTGGATCGAGCGGAGGTAGTTGATTCTGTCGAGAACTTTCTGTTTTTCATCATCTGTCGGTACACCTGAAACACACTGCTTGACATCCGGTTCTGAAGCGTAAATTCCGTTTTCGTCGTCCGGATCGTTGTTTCCATCTGGATTTTCGCTGTTTTCATCGGGATTTCCGGTGTTTCCGCCGTCAGAATCGGAATCGGGATTTTCGTTATTTCCGTTGTCGGAATCAGATCCTTCGCTGCCGTTGTCCTGAGTTTCCTCATCGGTTTCTTCGTCTGAAATTTCGGAATCTTCGTCTTTCGAACCGCTGGAGCCTCCCTGATTTCCGTTTCCGCTGCTGCCGCCTCCGCCTGGTTTCGGAGCATCATCGGGACGTTCTACCGAGTGGGAGTCATTGTCCGGAACAGATGAGGAATCATCGTATTCTACGTCATCAAACCCGCCGTAGATGCTGTCATTGGAATTGTTCGAACATCCTGCAAAGAAAACAAAAACCGCTAAAAATGCCGTGTAAAGTATTTTTTTCATCTTCACCTCCGCAAAAAAGCGTATAATTTTAAGGAAAAACACGGAAAAGGCAAGAATTGTAGTTCCGGGAAGGTTGCATAAAAGCATTTTTTTTATTATAAAACCGGGCACATATTTTTTATTTGGAGAAAAAATGAGTGACGGAAATCCTGAAAATTTCGATGTTTTGAATGTCAGTCTCACCGAAATAAACCTTGTCGGGGCGGCTGCCGGAACAGGTAAGACCTTTTCGCTGGCGGTTATGGTTCTGCGCTGGATTCTTGAAACCGGAAATCCCATAGATTCCGTTGTCGCAGTGACTTTTACGAATTACGCGACCGCAGAGCTGAAGGAGAGGATTCTCAACTTTCTGGAAAAGGCTCTTTTCTGCCTGAAAAACGGTTCGTGCGATGACGAGATCATAACTGAAATCTGCAGAAAGGCTGACAGGAAAGAGGCGAAGAAAAGGCTGTCGGCAGCCATAAACGACTTCGATACCGCACCTATATTCACAATCCACGGTTTCTGCCGGAAAATTATCCAAGAGCACGCTTTCGAACTCGGAATCGATTTCAACATGGAACTTTCTGAGAAGTCGGACACTGACTATGAAGCCGCGCTCGCTTTTTTCAGAAAAAACATAACAGCCTACGGAAATGAAACTCTGCTCAAGGAGAAAAATTTCAGACAGGCTCTTTCTGTGCAGAAACTGAGAAGTTTCATCTCGACGAACGGAACCGGTCAGAACGGCGGTCATATAACGGTCAGCGGGCCGCGTTATCCGGAGGAACTGGAAAGGATTTACTCCGAACTGGCTAAAGAAACTCTCGATATAATCAGGGAACGGCGCGAAAAAAGCAATGTCATGGGGTTCAATGACATTCTGCTGATAATATACGAAGTCCTGCAGGACGAAAAATCGGCCAGAAAACTTGTGGAAAGTATGGAAAACCGCTATTCGCTGGTCCTTATCGACGAATTTCAGGATACAGATCCTCTCCAGTATTTCATTTTCAGCACCCTTTTCTGCAACGGAAAGCACACGGTTTTTTTCATCGGAGACCCGAAACAGTCGATATATTCATTCCGGAAGGCCGATATTTTCACATACTTCGAGGCCGCGAATGTTCCGGGCTTGAAAAAATATGAGATGAAAACGAATTTCCGCTCGTCAAGTGCCGCAGTTCAGGCGACAAACAAAGTTTTCGGCGTCCCAGATTCCTTCGGAGACGACGAACTTATACCGTACGGGGCGGTTACTGCGAAAAACAGCGGTGACAATCCGCTGAAAAAATGCGGAGAACCTTCTCCGGGACTGCTTCTGCGCGAAGTCCCCGACGGCAACAAAGATAAAGTGCGGGATTTCGTTTCCGGCGATATTTCGGCAAGAATCCGTGAGATGACAGACAAAGACTCGCCTTACAGAATATTCGGAAAAAAAGAGGAAAACGGCGGAGAGTCTGCCGGAAGGGCTGTCGTGCCGTCAGACATAGCCGTTCTTGTCACGACAAACGAATTCGCCATGCAGCTTTGCAAATACCTCGTGAATGACGGGATAGACGCTGTCGTCGAAGCAGATACAGTGAAAGAACTCTATATTTTTGCCACCGGCGAGGCAGAGGCGGTGCAGAAAGTCATGGCGGCTGCGGCAACACAGGGAATGGCCGAGTTTAAAGCGGTTCTTCTTACTTTTTTCTACAATATGACAGTTGAGGATATTTCCGGAGACGAATCTGCTCTGACTCTGCTTCACGAAGAGTTCCTTGCCGATTTTTCCGAGTGGGAGAAAAAAGGGTTCAGCTACGTTTTCTCGCAGTTCATAGGCAGGCCGTGGGTACTTGGCAATATCGCGCCGGAAGAAAAACGGAGAGTCCCGATACTGCGTCAGCTGTCGGAACTGATACTCAAATACGAGCTCAAATCAGGTTTTTCGATGTTCCGGACACAGAAATGGTTTGCGGAAAAAATGAGTTCAAAAAAAGATTGTTCCGAAGAAGATTGTTTCCGTGCCGAAAGCAACAGCAGCAGCGTGAGGATAATGACTCTGCATAAAAGCAAGGGGCTTGAGTTCAATATCGTCTTTTTTCCGTTTATGACCTCAGATTCTTCCTCGCCGTGGACTTTGCTGCACAAAGCGGATCCTTCAACCGGAGGAAAATACACAAGGGAGATGCTTTATGCTTCGGACAAGGCGTCGCGTAGAGCGGGAGAGAAAAGTATAGGCGAGGGTTACGGCGTGAAAGTTCTCAACGATTCGGAACTCGAGCAGACGCGCGAGATTTATGTCGGTCTGACGCGGGCAAAATACATGACAGTGTTCTATACGAAAAAAGATAAAAAAGGGAAGCGGGAGTTTCTTTCCTCTTTATCCGTAGACGGCGGCAGCGAAAATTTTGTCAGGATTGACAGTTCCACTGAATCGTATGCATATGCCGCAGACCAGGAACAGGCCGGAGAACAGGTCACGCCCGTTCTTTATCCGCCGGAAACAGCCGGGCGTCATATAAATGCCGACTGGACACTTTCGAGTTTTAGCGGAATAATTTCGTCCGGCCAGAGTGCAGGTGAACCGGATGCCGACAGGGACGAGGATGCCGCAAGCGCGGATTCCGCAGCGGCTCCGGATGAACCCCGCAAAGAAGAAGATAGTGTTCCGATGTCGCTCTTTCCGAGAGGAACAGAGGCCGGAACAACCCTGCATCTTATTTTTGAAAAAGCCGGTTTCGCTTCCGACAACGCCGATCTTGTCAGTTCAGTTCTGAAAAAGAAGATGAATTTCAGAAAGGATGATTTGAAAAATGCAGCCGATGCCGTAAACCGGTGTCTGGAGAGCGTCTGCACGGTCCCGATGTTCGAGAACGGCAAAACTCTCAGGAATCTGGATGAGAGCGGGGAAAAGGCCGCAGAAATGGAATTTTACGCCGAGATAAGGAAAGATGCCCGTAAAGGTCAGCTCGCCGCTGTTATAAAGCGCTGCTACGAGGCCGGCAAAATTTTGTGCGACGAGGTAAAGAAAGGTTTTCTGCACGGTTTCATTGACCTTGTTGCGAAAATTGACGGGAAATATTACATTATTGACTGGAAATCGAACAACTTGGGCGATCATTTCAGTGATTACAGCCCGGAGAATATCAGAAAAGAGATGAAAAAACACGATTATTATCTCCAGTATATGCTTTATCTCGCGGCATTCGACAGGTACATGGAAACATTCGACAAAGAATATTCATACGATAGAGATTTCGGCGGAGTAAGGTATGTTTTTCTGCGCGGAGTGCAGGAAAACAGCGCGGAAACCGGAATCTATGCGGATAAGCCGGCATTGGAGACTTTAAGGCAGTTTCAGGAACTTTTTGGAGACGAAGCATGATTTTCAGCAGAAGAATCGGTCTTCTTGACGACTTGGCGAAGGCAAAGCTCATTTCGGAAACGGATGTGAATGTTGCTGAGTTTTTTGCCGGATTTGAAAAAGATCTCACGGAAAGCGAAAGGGAGATTTTTGCCTTTGCTGCGGCGCTTCTCTCAATGCTGACTTCGGCGAACAGCATCTGTCTTGTCGAAAACAATGCCGATGATTTCAGGGCCGAGGCTGAAAAGCAGCTGGAAAGAAATGCGTCGCTTCCTGACTGGAAACAGATAACGGAAGTTCTCCGCAGAAGCTACTGCTGCACTGAAAACCCTGACTCCGAGAAAAAGCCGCTTGTTTTTACCGGAGAGAGGCTTTATTTCTACAAATACTGGCTTTACGAAAATTCCCTGGCGGAAGAACTTCTCAAAACAGCGGGAAAAGACGGGTGTTTTGCAGAGGACGCAGATGAAATTGCGCAAAGTTTCAGAGGGCTTTTCGGAGACAACCGGGAACAGTTCGAAGCGGCTGAAAAAGCTGTCGGGAAAAATTTCTCGGTAATAACCGGCGGTCCGGGAACAGGAAAGACGACAACTGTGGCGAAACTTCTTGCCGGAATATTCTCTGTTAAGCAGGATGCAGACATAATTCTTGCCGCGCCGACAGGAAAGGCTGCTTCGAGAATGACCGAGGCTTTAAAAAATGCTGTGGAAAGGGATGATTTCAAAACAGTCGATTCCACTGTCCGCGACAGAATACTTTCTCTCGAGGGGCAGACGATCCACCGCGTTTTAGGGTGGAAATTCGGCGAATTTATAATGAACAGGCTCAATCCTCTTTCAGCGGATCTGATAATCGTCGATGAGGCGAGTATGGTGGATATCGCGCTGTTTTACGCAATGACAGAGGCACTCGGCAGACGGACATCGCTTATTCTGCTCGGCGACAAGGATCAGCTTGCAAGTGTCGGGGTCGGAAACGTTCTTTCCGATATATGCAGCAACAGCGATCTTCTGCCGGAAGGAACAGTCTCAGAGCTTAAAACAAGCCACAGATTCAGTGAGGATTCCGGCATCAGAAAGCTCGCGGAAGCGGTCAACGGTGAAAAAAACACGGCAGATGATATCATAAATATATGCATGGAAGCCCGCGATCTTGATTTCAAGGAGAGAGAAGCGGCGAAAGAAAAGCAAAGCCGCGCGGCGGCAGCGGCAAAATTGGCCAAAGCAGCGGCAAAAATCGCCGAAAGTATAAAGGAAAAATATGCATTTCTTTCCGAGCCCTCACTTTCTCCGGATGAAATCCTGAAGAGACTCAACGATTTTAAAGTTCTGTGTCCCTCAAAAGAGGACTCGTACGGAGTGGAAAAACTCAACAAGGCGATAGAAAAAGCTCTCGGCAAGGACGGTGAAGGCGCTTTTTACAGCGGACGTCCGGTAATGGTTACGAACAACAACTACTCTCTGAAACTTTTTAACGGAGACTGCGGCGTGATTCTGGGAAAGACGGCATATTTCAGGATAAACAATGTTCTGGAGTCGTTCCCGGTTTCTGTTCTGCCGCCGGTTGAGACGGTCTATGCGATGACTGTTCACAAAAGCCAGGGAAGCGAATACAGATCGGTGCTTATAGTCATGCCGGAAACGGAAATGCCGATTCTGACGAAAGAACTTCTCTATACAGCGATAACGAGGGCAAAAGAATCGGTAACGATTGTCGCTGACAAAACAATTCTGGAATATACAATGAAAAACCGGGCGTCTAGAAACAGCGGTTTCAGAGATGCTCTGATAAAGGCTAAGGAAAAAAATGAGTGATATTTTCCCCGAAATAGTGCTCAGAAAAGAGTTCGCTGACTTCGCGGAAGATCCGTTTGTCCAGGCACTGGAGTTTGTCCGGGGGAAAAACGGCGGTTTTAAGCAGAAATATGCTGCGACCGAGGCGGAGAACCTGCTTAAATACAGGGATTTCCGCAAAATATGCGACGCGCTTAACGCCGACGGGATAACACGCTTTATCCCCGTTAAGGGAATGTTTGTCTTCAACACGATTTTCGCAAATTATCTCGGACTCAGGCCGATGTCGGACATAGACCTCCTTTTTGCTCCGGAAGAACACAAAAAACTGAAAAATTTTCTCGCAAAACACCCCGAATTTCCGCCAGCCCACGGCGAACATTCGTTTTTTGAGCACAGCAGCGAAGCTTTTTGCGTAATATCCGGCAAAACACTCACCGAACTCCATTCGCAGATAACGACTGTTGCAATTCCCGGCCTGATAGAGGAAATTTTTGAAAATACTGAAGAAACAACCGACGCTTCCGGCATGAAAATGCTTGTTCCGAAAATCGAATACGCCCTTATTATCATGCTGATGCACGACTACACAGCGGCAAGTCTGCTTAATTTTTCCGTGAGACGGCTTCTTGAATTCTACATCGTTCTGAGTCACGCCGACATGGACAAACTAAAAAAAATTGCGGCAAAATTCGATTTTGACAGGGTCCTCGACATGCAGCTTTTCATGATTTGTACAATGCTTGAAAAAGCTTTTTTCCCGAGAAGCTCGTTCAAAATTCGAGAAGAGTTCGGTTTTATTGAAAAAAACAGACAAGGGTTTCACGTGAAACATCCGTGGAAAATACACAGCAAAATATTCCACGGAAAGAGCTTGCTGCTCGGAATAAAAAACTCTCTGGGCGCTGTAATCCGCGAAACAGATACCGGAATGGAATTTATAAAAATTGTTACAGGAAGAAAATGAAACACTTTTTGGGACTTGATTTGGGCTCGGTGAGCCTTGACTGCGTCATTCTTGATGAAGAAAAAAATATAGTTTATCAAAGTTACCGCAGGACAAACGGGCGTCCGATGCAGGCTGCGTCCGAACTTTTCAGGGAAATTTCGGAAAAATTCACTGAGTTTGAGTTTACAGGTGTCTGCGTCACGGGTTCCGGCAAAGAACTCATCGCGAACCAGCTCGGTTTTGATGTCACGAACGAAATCATCGCCCACGCAACAGCTGCATGGACGCTTTATCCCGACACAAAGCACATCATCGAAATCGGCGGACAGGATTCAAAGTTCATAACGATCGGCACAGATAAAAACGGCCGGCATTTTCTCGAAGACCACGCTTTCAACGAGCTCTGCGCTGCCGGAACCGGCGCATTTTTAGATCAGCAGGCGCAAAGGCTGGGGATGACAACGGAAGAACTCGGAAATATCGCTTTTGCGGCAAAAAATGTGCCGAGTGTAGCCGGAAGATGCTCCGTTTTCGCGAAATCGGACATGATTCACCTGCAGCAGAAAGGGGTTCCGAAGGATGAAATCGCGGCGGGACTCTGCTTTTCACTGGCAAGGAACTATCTTTCAGCTTTATGCCGCGGCAAACTGCCCCATCCTCCGATACTTTTCCAGGGAGGAGTCGCCGCAAACAAAGGTGTGGCGCGCGCATTCCGCGAAATTCTGGGACTCAATGAAAACGAGCTGAAAATTCCGGAACAATTCGGTGAAATGGGAGCGATAGGAGCGGCACTCATCGCTTCGGAAAGCACTCCGAAAAAATTTATGCTTTCAGAAATAACAAAAAATTTTTCAGTAACTTTTGATTTTATTGAAGAGAGCGATCTGGAACCTTTAAAAGCCGGAGAAATTCCGCAAAACCTAGAAGAGACGCGGCTTTCAGAGGATTTGTCGGAACTTTTTCTTGGCATCGATGTCGGTTCAGTCAGCACAAAAGGGGCACTTATCGACAAAAACAGAAATGTTCTCGCCAGCGCATACCTTCCGACTGCCGGAAAACCGCTTGAAGCAGTTGAAAAAGTTGTTGCAGAAATTACTGCGAAAGCTCCTGCTCATGCACCTTTCGCGGCAGTTGCAGCAACCGGTTCGGGAAGAGTTTTAGCCGCAAAATATTTGAAGACAAATCTTACGATCGACGAGATTTCGGCGCAGTCAGTTTCATGCGGATACTTTTTCCCCGAATGTGACACGATCATTGAAATCGGCGGGCAGGATTCAAAATTCATAAAAATGGAGAAGGGCGCGATAAGCAATTTCAAGATGAACAGAGCCTGTGCCGCGGGAACCGGATCGTTTCTTGAAGAGCAGTCGAACCGTCTTAAAATCAGTATAAAAGATGAGTTTGCAGACCTCGCTTTTAAATCACTTCATCCTGTAAAATTAGGAAGCAGATGCACCGTTTTCATGGATTCCGATTTGGTTCATCACCTGCAGAGAGGCGCGAAAACAGAGGATCTGTGCGCCGGGCTTGCTTATGCGACATGCGAAAACTACATCGAAAAAGTGGCAGGTTCTTCGAGATTCGGCAAAAACATAGTTTTTCAGGGCGGAGTCGCAAAAAACAGGGCGGTCGGAGCCGTTTTCGAAAAACTTCTTAAAACAAAAATCAAAATCCACCCCTATCCTGAAATTTCCGGAGCGATAGGAGCGGCATTCTTCGCTATGGAAGAGTATCTTTCACCCAAAAAAGAAGAAAACAAGGCTGAGCCTGTAAACGGTTTCAAAATCCGCGACGAACTTCTTCTTTCATACCTCAGGGAATACGATGAAAATCCGCAGACCCCGGACTGCAAAGGGGTTATAGCGATGCCGTTCGCTCTCAATCTGAAGGAATTTCTCCCTTTCTGGGCGGCGTTTTTCGGCGAACTCAACTACGAGCTTGTTCTTTCGCCCGAAACAAATCCGGAAATTGTGCAGTCGGGCCTGATTCATGTTCCCGCTGAATTCTGCTATCCGATGAAAGTCCTTTTCGGACACGTCAAAACCCTTTTGGATAAAGGCTATAAGCGGATTTTTATCCCTCACATGCAGTTTTTCGCTCCTCCTAAGGGAAAACATCTGCAGTATGCATGTCCTTACACTCAGGCTGCACCTTATGTCATCAAAGAAAATCTGAAAAGCGATGCCGAAATTTTGACTTTGAAATATCCGGTCGAAGGAGAAGAAAATTTCTGGATAGAAAGCGCCGCAAAAACTCTCGGACTTACTTTTGAAGAGGTCGATTCAGCCTTTGTGAAAGCGCGTGCGGCACAGCGCGAGTTCACTAGCAGGTGCATTGAAAAAGGAAAAGAGATTATTGAAAAAATCGAGCGCGAAAACGGGCGCGGTGTCGTTCTTCTTGGTCGTCCTTACAACACGGGAGACCGTCACATAAACTTGAATATCGCGGAAAGACTCACAAATCTCGGTATTTCAGTGATTCCAGCAGACTTTCTTCCGCTTGAAACCGAGGAACTTCCGCACATCTGGGACAGAGTCCGCTGGGGTTACGGCAGAAAACTTGTGAAGGCAGCGCGTATTCTCAAAAAACACAGAAATCTGGGGGGAGTAATCGTCACAAATTTCGGCTGCGGACCTGACGCTTTCATCGACCAGTATCTTGAATACGAGCTTTCCGACACGCCGCACCTTGTTCTCGAATTTGACGACCACCGCGCCGAAGCCGGCCTTGTGACGAGACTTGAAGCGTTCTCGCGCAATTTTAAAATCACAGATAAAGAACGCTTTGTTGTTGAGGGAAACGATCCTGGAAAGCCGAAAATTCCGCTCCGCGAATACACTTACTACATTCCGAGTTTCATGGATCACGCCCTGGCGATAAGCGGTGCGCTCAAGGCAAGCGGCTGCAAAGTCGTCCTTCTGCCGCCGACAGACGACGAAAGCTGGGAACTCGGGCTCAAATACGCTTACGGCAGAGAGTGCCACCCCTTCATTTCGTTTGTGGGAGACTTGCTCAAAGCGGCGAAACGGCCTGATTTCGTACCCGAAAAAGCTTGCTATTTCGGTCCGTCGTATTTCGGCGCGTGTCTTCTTCCGCAGTATATCATCGCGATGCACCTCGTTCTGAAACGCCTGGGACTCGGTGAAGTCACGATCATGAATATCACTGACGAAACCAACATGAAGGAGCTCGGACCTAAGTATCTTGCGAGAATGGCTCTCGGGATCTATGCGATAGACCGCTTTTTCAAGTGGAAAACGGAGATTACTCCTTACGAAGCAGAGAGCGGCGAAATCGAAAAAGTTTACCGCGATGTTCTTGCAGGAATCGAGAAAGGGCTTGAAACGGGCGGATTTTTCAAAGCAGTGAAACGCGGCGTTAAGGCGATGAAATCGATAAAACTGACTCCTAATAACGGCACAAAACCCAAAATCGGTGTTGTCGGGGACGTTTACACCAGAATAAACACACACTCAAACGGAAAACTCTTTGAAAATCTCAAGAACATGGGCTTTGAAGTGTGGCCGTCGTGCTCGATGATCGATCTCACCTTCATGGCGCTTGAACTCAAATCGGACGACTTCCTGCGTGAAGGCAAAAAGGTGAAAAGTTTCCTTGCGAAAGGGACTTTCCCCGCAGTAAAAATGTGCCGTCACCTGATCGACAGGTATTTCCCAAACACGATCAGAACTCCGCAGGAGCGCGACCTCAATTTCATCAAAAAGACTGTCGGAAAACATATCGACATCACTATCGACCGCGCTTTGACACTGAATTTAAGCCGTATCGGAGAACTTCACGAAGCCGCGTCCGACGGCATTTTGAATGTCATGTGCCACAACTGTATGCTGGGAACCGTCACCGAATCTCTCACCTCGACCTTGAGAAAGGAAACCGACGATACACCCATATGCACACTTGTCTACGAAGGCCTGAAGTCGACCCACAACAAAAACCGCCTCGAAGCATTCGCCCATCAGGTGAAACAGCAGAAACAACTAAAAAATCCCTAGACTGTTTCTTCTGACATGTCAGGTCACAAAGGAGACGTGTCAGGTCACAAAGGAGACGTGTCAGGTCACGTCTCTACTTTCTTGACTTAATTAAAAAATTTTAATAGATTCTCGCGTTTTAATCATGTTTATTGTGAATTTGTTGGGGCGGATATATGAAGTTAGGAAGTAAACTCTTATTTCTATTGGTATTTCTTGCTTTCGGCGGGCTTTGTGCGTCAACTGTCACTGAGACTCTCGGCGCGACATCGACTGTAAATCCTTTCAGCTCAAGAATGTTTGCAGGCGGTGCCGAGGCGACTTATTTCAACCCCGCGCTTCTTCCGAAAACGAAAAGAAGTTTCACTCTCAACTTTTTTTACAGTTACCGCAATCTTGACATAACCCTTTTCGACCGTCCCGAATCGCTCAATATCATAGGCAGTGTTTCGGAAAACTCCGGAATCTACGGTGCGGATCAGGTAAACAACGATAAATATGAAACCAATCTTCCATACAAAACCCGTCCGACGGCCGATCTTGACGCACGCGGCAACGATTCATCGAAAGACGGCAGTCTCTACGGTGCTGTGGGACTTGTTCTCCCGATCTGGAAAGACTATATTGCGCTTGGTCTTTACGGGATGCTCCCGATGGGTTCTTTGATGAAAGAAAAGTCGTTTTTCGCCGATGAGCGCGAGGCAAATTTCTCGAACTCACTTCATTACGAGCTCTACGACGACAGAATGACCTCCTTCAACATTTCGCTTGCACTTGCCGGCGGTTACAAGTGGGTTTATGCCGGCGTCGGCCTCAACATCACTGCCGAAGCGAATGTCCAGGCTCCGATTTTCACTCCCGATGCAGGCAAAAACGAGAATAAAATCGGAACTTTTGCCGAAATCAAACCGAAACTTGTCCCCCATTTCGGTCTTATCGTGAGACCTTGGGGGCCGATTCAGCTCGGTTTCACGGCGCATCTTCCGGCAAAAACAGACATCGATGTCGATACAAAAATCACTTTCTGGTATATCGACCGCGACAAAGAGGCCGAAATCAACAGAAACAGGGTTCATGTCGCTTACGCTTTTCGACCTCTCGCCCTTTCACCGTCAATTGCAATTGTTGACTACAAATTCGAGAACGAACTTGAGCTGAGCGTAGGTTTCACCGCAATCTGGCGGCAGTGGTCTAAATACAAAAACCGCTACAATGAAAGCCCTGAATACAATGTTTATTGGGATAATACGATTAAGACGACAGATGAAAACGGCAATGTTACAGTCGGCGGCTGGGCTTCGGAATATGTCAAAAAATACAAATGGAAAGACAGCTGGGAGTTCACTCTCGGCACAAATTTCAAATACCACGCGATAAAAACAGGTCTCGATCTCGGTTACTTCATGTCGCCTGTTCCCAAACAGGACGGCAGAACGAACTATGTCGACAACGACAGAATGAGCATAGCGGCTGGTTTCAGCTATACTTGGGATCTTCCCGAAAATATGCAGCTTGAGCTCGGCGGCAACTTTCAGGCTCACATAATGCTTGAAAGAACGACGAAAAAGGCTGAAGGCGAGGCGAATTCGGTCGGTAAGGACGGCAAAACAGTTGACGAGTTCCCAGATTCGGTCTGCGACGGCTTCGGCGACTGTCCGGCAGATACTCCGATAGCGGAATCAGAAGGTTTTCAGACAAACAACCCGGGTTATCCGGGATATAAGAGCAGCGGCCAGATTTTTACAGGCGGTTTGTGGCTTACACTTTACTTTTAGGAGGATAACATGAAAAAAATTGCAGTGATTTTAACAGCTTTTGTTATGGCGCTTTTTGTTGTTTCATGCGGCGGCGGCGACAGTGAGACTCCGACGGAGCCGTCTGGCAACGATACGCCGGATTCCAATACCGAAACTCCGGACGAGGACAAATCTGACAGCGGCAGCACCGAAACACCTGATGCGGCAGCAGATACCGATCCTGAAACAGATACTGATACAGATTCAAATTCAAACGGTGACGATACTGACACAGAAGAACCGGTCGAAGAAGAAGGCCCGTGTGCAGAAAATCCGTGTGCCGAAGATGAAACCTGCACGGTTGACGCTACAACAGAAGAAGGCTATATCTGCACATGCATTGAGGGTAAAATCAGGCCGAGCGAAACAGTCTGCGGTTCAACACAGCACGGCAAACTTTATCAGAAATGTGAAAACGGCGACTGGGCAGAAAAATGCACCTGCGATCCCGGCGAATACCCGGAAGTCTGTGGATATTATGCACAGAAAATGTGGTTTACCTCAAAATCTAAAGTTTTCACAATCGACCTTGCTGAAGGTTGGACAAGAACATACTTCCACATTGTTCAGGAACAGGAACAGGACAAGATCCACATCAAGGCGACATACTGCAACATCAAAATCGACAATTCGATGAGCTCTGTCCTGCAAGTCGTTATGCCGCAGTCCTTCGCGGACGCTCTGGGAACGGCAGACAAAGAAGCTGTTCTTACAAAAAACGATGACGGCACTTTCGGCTACAAACAGGATATTTTCTGGGAGATCCGCGGAATCGATCCCGCATGCTACGGCGACAAACCTGAGGATTACGTTCTTCCGGAAAACTCGAACGATCCTTGTGTTCAGGATTGGGACAACGACGGTCTGCCAGGCATAACCGTCACTGCAAAAGGCACAATGAGCGGAACAATGGGTATGGTAGAGAAGTCCTCATCAATAATCCGCGACGGTTACTTTGAAGAAAACGGTGTTTTGAAAGCTTATGTTGACTGGACTGACAAGCAGAAAATTCTTTATACGACCAATCAGATGCTCAAAGACGGCTCTGACAACCAGATTAAAGACGAATCCAGCAAATTTGACGGTCCGGCGAACTTTATCGAGCAAGTCAAAATCGAAGACGGAAGCGACTGTGCGTTTATCGTTAATAATGCAGGAACGATTTTCTCCCCTGACCCTGTAAACCTCAAGTAAGTGACGAAAAATATTTGACAAAAAACATATTATTCATATAGTATTACGCCATGAGTGATTTTACGATTGAAAAATCATCTTTTCCTATCCAGCTCGCGAGGCTCGGAAATTCAAGAAATGTTGCAGAATGCAGAGGGGTAATCAAGCGTCTTCTGGAACTTATGAAGCTTGAAGATGCTTATGTCGGCAAAACATTGGATATTTTTGACGATGTTTACAGTCTTTACTGCGGAAAATTTCCCGGATACAAATCCTGCGACACCGAATATCACGATTTCAGACACGTGGTTGACGTGACTCTGGCATCAATAAGGATTACCGATTCTTTGATGCTGAGCGGTGAAGAGTTTTCGAAAAACAACATTTTCCTTGTTGCGATTGCGGCGATTTTCCACGACACGGGCTATATTCCCGAAATCGACGATCCTGTTGAAAACGGCGCTGTTTATACTTCAACGCACGTCAGACGCAGTATGGTTTTTGCAGAAAAATATATGTCGAAGCGCGGTTACTCCGCTGAAGATATTGAGAAAACCAAAGAGATGATTCTTCTCACCGATCTCAGCGTGAAACTTGCCGACATCAAATTTTTTGATGCCGAAACCGAAAGATTCGCGAAAATTCTCGCTTCGGCTGACCTTATAGGACAGATGGCCGACAGAATCTATCTCGAAAAACTTCTTTTCCTTTACCGCGAATTTGAGATGGGAAACATTCCGTTCTACACGTCGGAAGAGGATCTTCTCATGAAAACCATCGGTTTCTTCAAAATCATGGAAGACCGTCTGACAAACACTCTTGACGGCGTCAACGCGAAACTTCTTATCCATTTCCAGAAAAGATACGATATCGACGAGGATCTTTACCGCAAAGGGATGAACAACAACCTTTCGTATCTCACAAAAATACTTGAGGAACACCCCGGACACCACAGAGAGTTCCTCCGCCGCGACAATATGGTGAAAAAGCTCTGATTTTTCCGATATTTAAACAAATTCAACTTTTGGAGTTGCTATGAAAAAAATCACTTTCCTTCTTCTTTTTGTTTTATTCTGCATCGTTTCATGCTCGTCAAAAAATGAAAAACCTGTCACTGAAGCAGAAAAAGAAGCTGTGAAACCAGCTGAAAAACCGAAACTGATCACGGACTACATCGGAATCGAAACATCCTATTCCGGTTATCTTATGGAAAACGGCTCAAAACTTTACATTGCGAGGAAAGGCAACGCAGCCCAGCTCTACCTCGAATCTGCCGACGGGAAAGAGGAAAAGCAGCTCACTTTTCTTGATGATGCGGTCGAGGATTATACGCTGAGTCCCGATGAGTCGCAGCTTATTTTTACAGCTGCAAAAGGCGGCAACGAGCAGTATGATTTCTATCTTTACTCTTTCAAAACGGGAAAATACGAGCCGCTTCTCGCCGACGATGCTGTGCGCTACGAAGATCCAATATGGCTGAACGAAAACGAGATTCTGTATGCTTCAAACGAGGCCAACGGAAAGGATTTTTACATCTATCACTTTGATATTGCTGCGAAAAAACGGACTTTGCTTGTCGAGAAAAAAGGCTTCAACAATATCAGCGACGCCATCTCGAAAGACGATTTCCTTTTCTATACCTACGAAAGCAACATGAAAACCGTTCCGTACCGTTTTCAGAACGGTAAGGCGAAAAAAATGAAAGTCTCCGATGAAAACAAAAAATATATTCCGGTTGCCTATTTCGACGGCGGTATTCTGATGAAGACAAACGAAAAAAATGACATGGAATACCTTGAAATTGTTCTTGATTTTGCCAAAAAACCGGTTTTTGAGGACAAATGGGGCGTTGAATCGGTCGTTGTTGACAAAAAAAGCCGCGACGAAGCCGTTTTCTGCACGAACGAGGAAGGTTACAGCAGGTGTTTCCACTACAAAAAAGGGGAAATCAAGCCGCTTGATTTCGGTAAATCACTGGTCGGCCTGAACTCGCTTAAAAACGGAAAACTGGTTCTGAAAGTTTCTTCCGAAGGCGCGATCCCTCAACCGCAAGTATTTGATTTAACTGCTGAAACAACGCAGAAATTCGGCTATTTCAATACAAACGGAATCGATGTTTCCAAGTTTGCCTCTCCCGAGCTCAGAAAGGTAAAAAGTTTCGACGGAGAGGAAATTCCCTATTTCCTTTATCTGCCGAAAACGGGAAAAGCGCCTTTTCCGACAATCGTTTACTTTCACGGCGGGCCGGAAGGACAGTTCAGACCTGGTTTCACGACGCAGTTCCAGTACTATCTTTCAAAAGGGATTGCCGTTGTAGCGCCGAATGTCCGCGGATCATCGGGCTACGGCAGAAGATATATGGATCTTGACAACTACAAACTCCGCATGGATTCTGTGCGTGACGGAGGAGCGGTTCTGGAAGATCTGGTAAAAAGCGGCATTTCAAAACCGAACGGATTCATTGCAAACGGCGGAAGTTACGGCGGATTCATGACAGTCGCATCAATGGCGCAGTTTGCCGATGACTACATCTGCGGAATCGACAATGTCGGAGTTGTTGACCTTATAAATTTCCTTGAAAATACATCAAGTTACCGACGTCATCTGCGCGAAGCCGAATACGGGCCGCTTACCGACAGGGAGTTCCTGGCTTCGATTTCTCCAACAAACATGGTCGATAAAATCAAAGGAGAGCTTTTCGTTTTCCACGGTGCGAACGATCCGCGTGTCCCGGTGAGTGATGCCTACATTCTGATTGATAAAATGAAAAAAGCGGGCAGAAAAGTGCAGAAGTATATTTTTGAGGATGAAGGACACGGCTACCGCAAAAAGGCAAACCGCGAAGTCTACTTCCTTAAAAGTGCAGAATTCATTGAAAACTGTGTTAAGAGTAAATAATGGATAATATTAAACTTTTTCACGACTTTCTGCTCCACGAGAAACGCTATTCCATAAAAACAGCAGATTCATACTGTCTTGATATAGAGCTTATGCGGCGTTATTTTGCAGAACTTGATCTTGATCTCACCGAACTGTCGAAAGACGATTTGAAAGACTATCTCGGATCGATTTATTCCGAGGTCAAGGCATCGTCGCTCCGGCGTAAAATCGTGTCGATAAGGCAGTTTTACCTTCTTCTGCATAAACGTAAAATTATTGAGGATAATCCGGCACTTACGCTGACAGGTCCGAAAAAGGACGGAGTCCTTCCAGGTGCTCTGACGCGTGACGAGATGGCTAAACTTATCGAATACAACTATCCGCAGAACCTCAAAGGGCTGCGCGACCGTGCGATAATCGAGATGCTTTACAGCAGCGGAGTCCGTGTGGGCGAGCTTGTTTCACTAAAAATCAAGGATATGGATTTTAAGGGAAAAACGGTCAATGTCCTTGGAAAAGGCAAAAAGGAGAGACTGCTTCCTGTAACGAGCCAGGCCCTTGATTCTATTGAGAATTATCTTATGAAACGACCGACCGGCAAAGATAAGGATTCAATAATTTTCTGCAATCTGAAAGGGGGGCAGCTGACCGAGCGCGGCGTGCAGTTTATCATCGATACTCTTGCAAGAAACTGCGGAATTTACCGCAAAATCACTCCCCACATGCTGCGTCACAGTTTTGCGACCCATTTTTTGGAAAACGGTATGAATCTAAGATACCTGCAGGCTCTTCTGGGGCACAGCAACCTTTCTACGACAGAAATCTACACTCACCTTTCGATTGAGGAACTCACAAAAGTTTACCGCAAGGCGCATCCAGGCTCGAAGAGCTGAAAAATTCAATTATTTTATCAGACTAAATTCAAAATCGGCGAAAAATGTCGGGACAAACTTGCCTTCGGTAAAACCGGAATCCTTGAGTACGCTGTAGTTCATCCCGATTCCTGCTCCAAGAGCAAACCAGCTGAAAATAGTGTAACTTCCTCCCGCTTCGATTCCCAATGACCAGTCGTTGAAATTGGAATTTGCGGTATTGTCCCAGATTTTTTTGTAACCGAGCCCCGCTTTCAGTGCGAAATCGCTTATTTTGTAAAATCCTCCGGCAGTGATGCCCAGCGAATATGCACGCTGCTGGGAAATGCTGTAGTCTGTTCCTACCGAAAGAGTTGAATAGAGGTTGGCGTAGTTCACGCGGATTCCGGTATTCAGCATCGGGTCGAACTCTGTATCGTGCTGCGTCTGGAGAATAAGATCGACTGAAAGTGATGATGAGTCATCTTCTTTAATGATTTCAGGCTCTTTGTCGGCTTTTACAACTTTTTTATCCTCTCTTTTCTCCTCTTTTCCATAAATTGGATAATCGTACCTGGGAGTTGTTCCGTAGTATTCGCCCCAGTTTTTTGAAGCTGGATTGTATTCCTCTTTCTGCGGCTCATCTTCCTTTGGTTTCGCTTCAAAAACTTCTGTTTCAGCCTCTTCGGGCCCGGTTTTGTCACTTATTT
The DNA here is from genome assembly GCA_905233945.1 of uncultured bacterium. Taxonomy (GTDB): domain Bacteria; phylum UBP6; class UBA1177; order UBA1177; family UBA1177; genus UBA1177. Next base: position 31,329 of record CAJOFY010000005.1, read on the forward strand.
CATGTACTTTTTCTGGAATTTTCTTTGTTTTTTCCTCTTTCCCGGCACTTTTTTCAGCTGGTTCGGTTTCTTTTTCCTCTTTTTCTGGTTCTTCTGCCAGATCGGCGAAAACAGCCTTTTCCCAGCCAGGCGCACTTTCTCCTTCGCTTATTTCGACAGTCAGTTCAAAAGGCTTTTCCTCTTCTGGAAAAACAGTAAATGAAATTAAAAAAAGACTAATAAAAACAAATAATTGAAATTTCAAAGCATCTTAGTTCAAAGGTGACGGAGCAAAAATGAACATCGAAACTTTAGTCTCATTTTTCTGCGCGTCAAGAACTATTTTGTGCTTGTGCGAATAGTTTGAATATTCAGCCGTTGTTCTGATTTCCATTCTGCCATTTTTTTCGATCTTAACGACAAAAGGTATTGAATTTGTTCCTTTTTTCAGATTGCCACTCCACTCGTGGCGGCGTGTGTTTCTGATTGTTTCATTCGATGAAAGAAACGAGACTCCTTCGTCAAGTTCGATGGAAAACTTAACATTTTCAAGGTCTTGAGCCGCATCGTAGAGAAGGTTTATTGTCACTGGATTACCTGTTGCAACAACTGATTCCGAAATTTTTTCACCATTTTTGGTTTCTTCGGGAGTGAAAAATAAAACTGCAAGAATAATCACGAAAACTGCAGCAATTGCCGAAAGAGGTTTTAAAAACGCGATGAATCTGGCGTGTCTTTTTTTGACTGAGGCAGCTTTTTCAAGCCGTGAATTGATTCTTTCACGGAACTCATCCGTGATTTCATCGTCTGATTTTCTGTAAGATTTCAATAACTTGCCGTATTCTTCCGGTAGTTCGGCAAAGTTCGGTTTTTCCTTTTCCATAATGACCTCAATTAAACAACATCAATACGACTTGAAATATTATTTTTGGTTACACATTAGCGGAAAAATGGCAAAATTTTTGCAGGAATCACCAAAAAAGATGGCAGAAAGCGACTGCCGCCATAATTCCGGCGAAATCGGCGCAAAGTGCCGCAGGAAGGGCATGCCTGCTGTTTTTGATACTTACTGCACCGAAATAGAGGGCTAAAACGTAGAAAGTTGTTTCAGTCGAACCCTGCATAACCGAAACAAGGAAAGAAAGGAACGAATCAGGATCGTTCTCGACGATGCTGCTCATTATTCCAAAGGCTCCGCTGCCCGAAAGAGGCCTCATAAGTGCCATCGGAAGAGCTTCTGCGGGCATTCCGACAAGACTTGTGAGGGGGTTTAGGAGATTGATCATTATCTCCATCGCGCCGCTTGCCTTGAACATTCCGACTGCCGCGAAAATCGCGACCATGAAAGGAATTATTCTGACTGCGGTGTTAAAGCCTTCCTTCGCGCCGATGCAGAGGGTTTCATAAATTTTCACGTTCCGCAGATAACCGAAAAGAAGTATCACTGTGATAATGAGCGGAATAAGCCAGTCTGAAACTGTTTTAACGATGCTCGTAAATGAAAGCGCGTTTTTGTCTGTTGTTACGATTTGGTAAACCATCCCGGAAAAAATCGCTGAAATGAAAAGAAATGCTGCGATTTTCTGCTTCAGACTTGCCTTAACTTTCGGTTTTTCTTCAGATTTTGTTGTGACTTCGGTGACTTCTTCTGTTGTCGCACAGTCAGGAGTTGTCCTCTGTAAGAGTTTTGACATGATTATGGCGACTGTCGTTGAAACGATTGTCGCAAGAAGTGTAGGAATCAGTATTGAAGCTGGGTCTTTCGCTCCTGCTGAGGCACGGATCGTTATTACGCCGAGCGGAAGCAGAGTTACACTTGAAGTGTTTATCGCGAGGAAAAGACACATCGCGTTTGTAGCGCGCCCTTTTTTTCCGTTCAGTTTGTCGAGTTCCTGCATCGCGTTGATTCCGAAAGGGGTCGCAGCGTTTCCCATTCCGAGCATGTTTGCCGACATATTCATCACGATTGCACCTATTGCGGGGTGGTTTTTCGGAATTTCGGGAAAAAGTTTTGACATTACTGGGGCTACGATTTTAGCAATCAGATTAAGCGCTCCAGCTTCTTCAAGAATTTTCATCATCCCGAGCCAGAAAGCCATTGCACCGATAAGACCTATCGCCAGTTTGACAGCTGCTTTGGATTCTTCGAAAAGGGCAAGAGAAAGGTCGCTCATTTTGCCAAGCCATGCTGCCGAGGCGATAGAAATTAAGATTATAGAAATCCAGATAATGTTTATCGGGGAAGCTTTTTCTTTCATTTTTTCAGTATTATTCGTCAGAGTTCAGCATCAAAATGCGTTTGCCGCGGCCGCATTCATCAGGAGCGGTCTGGTTCTGCGAGAAAGCCGTAGGATCTATTTCGCCGATTTGGTCAAAGAAATCAACGACCGCATCACGCAGCGAAACCGATGTGTCAAGGCGTGTCGTATTGGCTTCGAGCATGTAGAATCCGCTGCCGCCGCGACCCATGTAATCGTTTGTCGCCATCTTGAAAAGCATGTTGGGAAGAAGAACTTTGTAGTCTTTGATGACATCGGTGTCACCGATTTTGAGGCACTTCGTCAAAGCGAAGGAGCTGGATTCTCCGAGTTCTTCCAAGAGCTTCTGGCTCGGATTGCAGTTGAGTTCGACACTCATCCCGGCAACCTGAACCTGTGTTTTGCAGCCGCGTGACGCTGATTTTCTCGCAACAAAGTCAAAAAGGGTCTTCAGTTCGTTTCCGCTCAGATACATTGTGGTGATCGAGTTTTCGAACGGGAAGACTTCATAAAGTTTTTCAAGGGATATCTCACCTGTCGGAATGTCTGCCCTGATACCCATCGAGTTCGTTACGCAGAACTGAGCTCTTACAAGTTCGTGGTTCATCATGGCAGTCGTTACGATATTTCCGAGCGGACTGTCGCCGTTGGCCGGGTCGTTTCTGACAATCGTCGAAATTGCATATCCGACTTTTTTCTGGATATACTGCGAGTAGTCAAGTCCCTGTACATAAGGTCTCAGCATATTTATGAAATCGCCGTTTTCGGCAACTTTTTCAGTAATCGGGATCGTCCGGTATTTGTGCCATACAATGTGCCTGTTCTGCACGGCAATCTCAAGTTCGCCTATGACTTTGAGGTTTACGCCGCTGTGGATCACGATGACATCTCTTCCGTCAGGTCCTTTGAGAACTTTCGGCGGATCAAGGACAACGTGATGGTGACCGCCGAGAATGAGGTCTACGCCTTTGACGTTTTCCGCGATTCTGTAGTCGCCGTCAAGTCCCTGGTGAGAAAGGACAACGACTATATCGACAAGCGGACGCAGACTGTTGACGTAACTCTGCGTCGTTTCAATCGGGTCGAGGAAGTTGAATCCGACGCTGCCGCCTACCTGGTAGCCCGAGTTGATCGAGCTGTCGTTTGCGACTCCGACAATACCGATGGTCAGACCGCCCGCCATCGCAATCAGATACGGCGAGGAAATATCCATCAGTCCTTTGTGACCGTCATAGTCAAAAAGATAGTTCGAGGCAAGAAGCGGGAATCCGCCCGACTTTCTGTAAGCCGAGACAAGTCCTCCGGTGCCGTTGTCGAACTCGTGGTTTCCGATAACCATCGCATCGACTCCGAGTTTCTGCATCGAAAGCATCTCAACGTCGCCTTTGTAGAGGTTGAATTCGGGAGCGCCCTGGAAAGTGTCGCCGCTGTCAAGGTAGAGCACCGGAACGCCGTCACGCTCGTGTTTGGCCCTGATTTCGTCAATAATGGTTTTTGCTCTTGCGATTCCGCCTGTATTGATTAGGCCGGGGCGGTAGTCGGAGTAGTCGCATTTTCCGTCGCGGTTGATGTCTTCGCTGTTCGCTTCAGCTTCGGTCATTGCCTTATTGTATGCGCTGTCACTGTCGTAATTCTTGCGCAAAATCAGTTTTCCGTCTTTACCGCGCCAGGTTTGTCTCAGCGAATCGTAAGGATAATCGCAATTCCCGTTGTGGTTGCGGTCAAAAACAAGGGCGCAGTCGTAGGTGTCGCACAAGCCGTCGAAGTTCAGGTCCTCGTGTTTGTCACAGCTGCCGTTGCCGTTTTTGTCCCAGCAGGTGAGGTAAGTGCCCGACTCAAAACAGTCGCCGGAACTGCATCCGTAGTGCTCGTCAATATCCTCGTCAGGGTCACAGATGTTGTTTTTGTTCTTGTCCCAGCATCTCTGGCAGTCAAGAATATCGCATCTGCCGTCCTCGTTGATGTCTTCGATTACAAGCCCTTTTGCTATCGAATCTGCGGCGTAGTAGCCTTTTTCTTTGAGCTCGTCCTTTGTGTAGTAGACATATTTTCCGCTTTCATAGACCTGATATTTTCCGGTGGCTTCATTGTATGCACCGTTGCAGTATGAGCCGGCGCCGCTGTAGTCAAGATCCCAGCACGGCGGATTTTTCGACTGAAGCCCCATGTTTCTGTCGAACATATTCGGTTCCATCCAGAACGGAAGATACTTTCCGTGGGTATCGGTCGTGTGGATGAAAACCATTTTCCGCGGGATTCCATCGTCAACCGGGGTTCCGCCGTTGCTGCTGTCAAAGCATGATGTCAGAAGAAAGCATGAAAAAAAAAAGGAAGCAAAAATTCTGAAAGATTTCATAGAATCCTCAAAAAGTTATTTTTTTACAATGTCATTTGCGTCAATAACGTAGAATCCGTTGCTGCCGAAAATTGTGTCGTAAATTCCGGTAACGCTTACTTTGTCGCCTGTTGCGAGAGCCGGAAGTTTAACTGTTCCGAAATTCTCGGCGATAAGTGCGTCTTCACCGACTTTTTCCTTGAAAGTTACTTTTGTGTAGTTTTTGCCTTCCGGTGTTTCGACAGAGTCAACCGTAAGTGTATCGGTTACTTTGATGAGTGTTCCTTTGTCTTTGTCTGAAAGAGCTGTGTAAGCCTTTTCGAGAGCAGCCGGAACGGTTCCTGTTCCTGTTTTGGTGATTGAACCGGCGTTTTTTGCGTTTTTGACTTCCCACTGGTTGCCGTAGAAATCAACCTGGCCTTCGATCGTGACTTTGTCGCCTTTTGCCGGAGCTGTATCGGCAGTTACCTGATAAATGTAAAGACCGCTGTAATCGCCTCTGTTGCCGTCGGAGACATAGAGAGTGTATCCGGTTCCGCCGTCGCTGAACGATTTGGAAATAACCGGGCTTATTACAATCGCGTTTTCGATTCTGACGAGATCTTTCTTTTCTTTCGTGCCGCTCTGAATTTCTTTGACTGTTGTCGGTGCAACAGTGTCGCCAGTGTCGGCGTCGGTGTCGTCGTGACCTGTATCGGAATCAGCGGAGTCGCCTCCAACAAAGTCATCAGCAGATCTTGGAGCAAGTCTGAACGCTTCGAATTCATACACAAGAATACCGGTGATGGAATCGAATTTTGTGCCTTTCGAGCGGTCGCCTTCGTAGTAGAAAAGGGTTTTTGTGACTACAAGGCTGTTGTCAAGTTCGAAATTGCCGTGACCGATGTATTTGTTTGTAATTTCGACATCTTCAACCTGAATGAGAACGCCTTCGTATTTTTCTGCATCCGGGCCGTGGTTTGCAGTCGGTGCATATGTGTCATAACCGTTGTCATCCTTGCCGGAAACTTCAAAAGGAGTTGCAACTGATGCCGGTTCTACGACAGCAGGTTCCGGGAGAGGACAGGTGCCGAGCTTTTTAATGTCGCTGGCTTCGATTTGTGAATTGTCGTAATATTCTTTATAAATTCCCTTTACTTCAAGTTTGTCGCCGACTTTGTATTCATCAACAGGTGCGGTAGCTTTGATGAAAACGTAAATACCGGTATAGGGTTTCGCTTCCGGAATAAGCTCTGAAACATAAACACCTTTGATTGCCGTGTTATTGAACTCTTCGTCCTGATCGTAGAAAATTCCGGTAACAACACACTGAGTTGTCACTTCGGCTTGTTCGGAGATTTCGCCTTTCTGGATTTTTTCGATTGTGTCATCAAAGTCTGCGTAGCAGTCTGCGGAATTCGAGTCATCGTCGGGCGTAGTGACGTCTTTGTCATCGTCGGGCGTAGTGACATCTTCGTCGCCGTCGGTCTGAGTGTCGCCCGTGTCACCGTCTGTCTTATCATCGACTGTGTCAGTGGTGTTGTCCGGGCATTCATTCCCGCAGCATTCTTCATCCGGATTGCACTCCTTGCCGCCGTCACCGCCTCCACCGCATGAAATGCTGAAGAGGGCGAGAACCAACGCAAAAAACAAAACTGAAAATTTTTTCATCTCAAACTCCATAAAAAATTATTAAAGTGTAATGAACTCTGAAGAAAACGAAAGAGTATATACAGAATAAAATTTTTTAAAAGGAAAAAAATTGCTGTTCCGCTATTTTTTAAGGAGTTCCGATGCGATTTTTTCGAGGGTGATTTTTGTCACTTCGATTCCGTAGCTTGTGTCGATGATGTGGGTCGCGAAAGGTTTTTTTTCTTCAAAACCCATCTGGCTTTTTATCCTTTTTTCAGCCTCTTCACGGCTGATGCTGTCGCGCGTCATCAGGCGGGAAAGCTGGATTTCGGGTTTGCACCAGGTGAGCATGACTGTGTCGAAATATTTGTTCCAGCCGGCTTCGATGAGGATTGCGGCTTCAAGGATTACAGGCGCTTTCTGAGACAAATCATCAATTATTTCAAAAGTTTTCTTTAAAATTGCCGGATGTGTGATTTCGTTCAGTTTTAAAAGGGCTTCTTTGTCGGAAAAAACGATTTTTCCGAGGGCTCTGCGGTCGATCTGTCCGCCTGAAACGACTTTGTCGCCGAAATTTTTTCTTATTTTTTCAACTGTTTCCGCCATCTGAATGACTTCATGTCCTACGGCGTCGGCTGAAACGACTTCAAATCCCAAATTTTTGCGGAAATAGTCGAGAACGACCGTTTTTCCTGTCGCAATCGAGCCTGTCAGCGCGGCGACGACCTTATTTCTTTTCGTTTCCATCTCGTTCTTTCAGGCTGACGCGGATGTAGTAGGGCGGTTCGCCTTCGACCTCGCTGATTTTGATAAGCTGTTTGTCCTTGAGTTTCATCGGCATTTTGTAGGTTACGACTTTTCCGTTAGGCATCTGCACGGTCTGCGGGACACCTTCCCGGACTTCGTCGACATAAATAACCTGATCGATGACGAGCGCATTTTCCGGCAGTTTCGGCTCGACTTCGCAACCTGCCATAAACATTAAGAAAAAAGCTGATAAAACAATGAAAAGCAGACGCATTTTTTCCTCCACGTCAAAAAAACAACGCGGCATTATAATCCATTTAAAAATAATTGTGATTTTTTATGAAATACCTATAATTACCCGCTTGAATCGTTTTGGTTTATTGTTAATTTGGAGGTTCAAATGAAAAAATTTTTGGTTGCTTTCGCTCTCCTGCTGTTCGCTGTGACAGTTTCGGCAGAGCAGAAAAATCAGTTCGCGTCCGCTTCGGTCAAGAAGATTGACGGCGTCACCGCGATGGTTTCAAAGCTCGACATTCCGGTTAAAACGGATGCCGGTTCTTTGAAAAATTTTGTTAAAAACGATTTCTACAAGGCTTTCAACATCGGAAAAAATGTTGAGCCCGAGCTTCTCCGTGCAGTCAAAATCGGAGATGTTTCGATTTACAAGTTCGTTCCTTTCTACAAAGGAATCAAAGTCGAAGGCGTTTACACCGTTCTCACAGTCAGAGACGGAAAAATCGACAGAATCAACAACGGTTTGTCGGATATTGACATCGACATAACAAAGATGATTCCCGAGAAAGACGCTCTCAAATCGGCTATGGCAGTAAGAAACATCAAAACCATGCCGAAAAACTACACTGCCGAGAAAATCATCACCCGCCATTTCGGCAAGTTTGTTCCGGCTTACAAAATCAGATTTGCTCCGGCGAATCTTGCAGACAGCCGCTATCACATTGTCAACGCGCTGACCGGCAGAGTTATCAAATCGAGCCACGCGACATTCTTCGCTAAAAAAGATGATCCTGTAGCTCCGGACGATCCGGCTGACAGCGATGAATCAGATACCGGTGACATTGCTCCGGATCCTGCTGATTCAGGCGATACCGGAGAGCCGGTTGAAACAGAGTTCGTCTGCGACGGAACAGAAGAAGATGTCGCGAAAATCTGGAAGTTCAATCCGTTGATCACTCCGGAACTTGAGGAAGTCACGCTTCCGTGGGTTGCTCCGTGGGACGACAGCGAGCTTAAAGAGCAGGGACTTGCAGGTTCTCTCATCACTTTGAAGGATGAAAAGGGAATCAGAAGAATCAAATCCTACAACTGCCCCGACGACGACACCAAAATCGAGATCGATCCTGCATCAATGGGTATCAATCTTGGAATGACGTTCAATGTCCACGTCTGCCATCCGATGCCTCTTGCAAACAAATGCGAGAAAAAGAATTTCATCTATGACGACTGCGAAGGCGGCCACGTTTTCTCGAAAGAGAGCATAAAACTTGATAAAATCGACAGATGTGCCGAAATTTCGATGTATTATCATGCTTCGAAAATTTATGACTATATCGGTAAGATTTACTCCACAATCGATTCCGAAAATGAATTCTATCTTCAGCACAACGACAAAGACAAACCCCTTAATGTCATCAGCAACTTCACGATGCCTGAACTTTCCATGGAGAATTTCCAGGCTCTTATGACCGGTGAAAACGATCTTGCTCCGTTTGACAACGCGTTCTTTACCGAAGAACAGCCGATGATGACGATGCTTCTTGAACAATTCGACGTAAACGGCGACCTTCTTGTTTTCGGACAGGGAACTAAGGCTGACCTTGGTTACGACGGCGATGTCGTTTACCACGAATTTGGTCACGCGACGATCTATACAACCGGAATCACCGGTCTTGAGTTTACCGACAAATACGGCATGACGGTTGAGCCCGGTGCTCTTCACGAAGGTATGGCTGACACGTTTGCTTTCATTATGACAGACAACTCCTGCACGGGTGAATATGCTTCCAAGGGTTTCGCTGACGCCGGTGCAGCTTCCCAGATGGATAAAGAAGGCGATGTTTACTGCATGAGAAGTGCTCTCAACAAGAACAAGGTTTTCGAGAATTTTGTCGGCGAAGTTCACTTCGACGGTCAGCCGCTTCTCGCTTCAAACTGGGACATTTATCAGCTCATCAAAGGAGATGATAAGGAAACTCAGGAACACCGCGACAATTTAATGAAACTTATCCTCAAAACCCTCTACTCGATAGGCGATGCAAATGTTTCTTACAAACTCTGGGCTGAAACTTTGATGGCTGAAGTCGAAAAGGACGACAACTTCAAAGGTAAGGCTGCGGAAATCAAAAAGATTCTTGAAGAGAGGAATTTCTTCGAAGAAGTCAGGGCACGCAGCGTAAACGAGCCGATCAAAGATACAATGTATATTCCTGCAGGCGGCAACAATTCTTCTGATTCCGATGAAGACGACCCGATGGGAGGCCTCATGGGCGCAGGCGGCGGAATTGCAGTTGACGACGACGGAAAAACGGTTCAGGTCGGTCCCGCTTACATTCAGTATTACTTCGATGTTCCGGCTGATGCCCCGAAAGATGCTCTTAAACTTAAAGCTTCGGTTGCGGCAGACAGTTCAAGTTCGATGCTTGGCGGTTTCGGCGGCGGCGGAACACCGACACTTCAGATTTATTACAGAAAAGGCGCTCCGATAGAATACACCGAGGCTGCAGAAGCGGCGAAAGTCGCAAAAGACGGCAAAGCAACAGGCGATTCTTCAAAAGGCTGGTTTATTCCCGATGTCGAGAAAGGTGCGAGATACTACATTCAGTTTATAAACACTTCCGCAAGCTCTGCTACGGTCGGTGCTATTTCGGTCGAATCCTCCGACGCACCGGTTGAGGAGGACACTGCTGACGGAGATGCCGGAGAGTCTCCTGACGACGAAATGACCTATGACGACGATAATAAAGAAGACGGCGGCAAAAAGAAAAGCTCCGGCGGCTGCTCGCTTACCCTTTAATTCAGTAATCTGAAAATTTTCTAATCTATTTTCCTGACAAACATTTCCAAATAACAAATTGTCCAATTTAAACACTTGAAATCAAAAAGGAATTTCTTGAAATGCCTTGACAAATAAAGAGTTTTGAGTATAATACCTCCGTTTTTGTTCTTACTTTTTCGGAGGTTTTTATGGATCAGTTCAAACCCGGGGATCTTGCTGTTTATCCCAATTACGGAGTAGGAAAAGTCGTTACCGTCGAATCGAGAATGATGGGGGATTCCGAGGTTTCCTGTTATGTTGTCAATATTCTGGCCGACAGTTCGAAAGTCGTTATAGTTCCGGTCGATTCGGTGGAGCAGATGGGGCTCAGGAATTTGATAAGCGAAAGCGAGGTTCCTGCCGTTTACAACTGTTTCCGATACAAAAATCTTGATCTTCTCAAAATGAACTGGAACAGGCGTTACAGATCGCTTCAGGACAAGATGAAAACCGGTAAAGTGACCGATGTCGCGACTGTAATTTCGGATCTTATGTTCCTGAAGAAAAGAAAAGGTCTGAGTTACGGTGAGGAACGCCTGCTCAGCGATGCCGAGGATATTCTTGCAACGGAGCTTTCCATCATTGAAAACCTTCCGAAAGAGGAAATCGTCAACAAAATCCACGACAGTTTCAAATCAAAATCTAATACGAACACTCAGACAGAAAGTAAATGATTTCAGTCCTTCCGGACACTTTGGTCACAGGTATCGACAGGTGGTTTCTGGAAAAACTGCTTGAATTCGATTTTTTCTGGTATGCAAATCCTTTCGAGCATTCGAAATCAAAAGGTTTTATTATTCCGCGCAGGGATTTTTCCCTGAAAATTCCTGTGAAACTGGTCGTTGATTTAAGCGAAACCGAAACCGGGACACTTTTTTCGTTTGATCCGGCAAATACTGTCTTTTATTCGGAAGAGTGGCGCGGAAACGCTTCGGTTGCAGCGTCTTTTGTCAGGAATATTGTCAATTTTTCCGACAGTAAAGCCGATTTTGTGAAAAAAGATTATAAAATCGTACTTTAGCCCCGGTTCGCGCAAAAGAAAACTGGACATAGACGAGTATCTTAAATAAATTCGCGCGTTTTAGGAGGAGGTGTCATGTCGGAAAAAAATATAAAATTTGTTTTTACCGGAGGCGGAAGCGGCGGCCATGTCAGCCCTGCGCTTGCAGTTGCGGCGGAACTCAAAAAAACTCTGCCGGATTCGGAAATCACATACATCGGAGTCAGGAACAAAGCTGAAGGTCTGATGGTGCCCAAGGCGGGACTTCCGCTCAAATTCGTGAAAAGCCAGCCTCTTCCGCAGGGGAAGTCGCCGGTCGCGCTTTTCAAATTCTTTCTCACGATGTTTTCAGGTCTTCTGAAGGCATCTCTGATCCTGCTTAAAATCAGGCCGGCTGCGGTTTTCGCAACAGGCGGTTTTGTCAGCGCGCCTACTGTTTTTGCCGCATGGCTGCTGCGGAAAGCGACTTTCGGACTCTTCAAAACAAAAATAATAATCCATGAATCGAACGTCGATCTCGGAAAAATGAACAAAGCCGCGGCGAAAGCAGCCGACGAGGTTGCAGTTTCATTTTCGGAAACGATAAAAAATCTGCCGAAACACAAAGGATTTTTTTCGGGTTATCCTGTCAGAAGCTCGATTGCGGCGATGGATAAAGGAGATGCGCGGCGCGAACTCGGAATTCCGGAGAACGCTTTTGTCATTTTTGCTTTCGGCGGCTCGCAGGGATCGCGCACAATAAACCGTGTTCTGGCAAATTCTGCGAAAAAACTTCTTGAAAATAAGGATATTTACATAATCAACGGTGCCGGAAAGCCTTTCGGAAAAACTTATGAATACCACGGTTTCAACGATGTTTCCGAAATTCTGGCAAAGCAGGGTCTTTCGGAAGAAGAGAAAAAACGCTATATTCTCCGCGATTTCATCGACAACATGGGACTTTACTACTCTGCCTCTGATCTCCTCGTAATCAGGGCTGGAGCAGGTTCTGTCGTCGAAGCGTGCAGCAAAGGAAAGCCGATGCTCATCATCCCGATAAGCAACATCGGGAACGACCACCAGATAGGAAACGCCCGTTTCATCGAACGCGCCGGCGCCGCAGCTGTAATTTATGAAAAGACCGATCCTCTGAACGGAATAGACATCGCTTTCGCCGACGGAAAAGAGTTCTGCGAAACGGTTTCGGCGCTTCGCAATGATGCGGAAAGACTCGAAAAAATGGCTGAAGCGGCGAAAAACATTTTCCCGGGGAATCCGGCTGAAATCATCGTCGGCCACATTCTCCATCTCTGCGGACTCGGTGAAAAACCTGCTGAAATCAAGGGGGCGGAGTTCCTTAACGACCGTGTTCTGGGCTTGAATTCGACCAGCCTTGAAAAATTTCTCAAAAAAGTGAAATCGGGGGCGGAAAAACCGCTTGAACCTGACGAAATCAAGCTGATAAAAAACAAAATCGACATGCTTTTTTCTTCGCCGAACCCCGTTATCAAAGCGCGTGCATGCCGTTCTTCCGGAATTATGGGATACGCCGAAGCAACTCCCCTCATAATCAAATATGCTGCTGACAAAAACAGTGCGCCGTTTCTCAGCAGGGATGCTTTTGCCGCGTTGAACGATCTTGCATCAGTCTGCGAAGAAAAGGAGAAGGATAAAATTTTTGGCGCGATGCTGGAAGGTTTTGCCAGCTCATACTACGAAACCCGTTTTTCGGCAGAAAAATGTGTTTCTGTCTTTGCAAAACGCTTCGGACTGAGTGAAGATGAGCGCGAAAAACTGCTTGCCGCACTCTTCAAAAACATGTACGACCGCTGTTTCGAGGTGAGAATCGAAGCTGTTCTTGCTGCGGCGCAGATTGCTGAAGATTCCGGAAAGCTGCTGGAAAATTTTGCTCATCTTTACTTTGATGCGGTCTGGAAAGTGAGAAGCGCGCTTTTCCAGGCCTTTGAAATCCTCATCAGAAGAGGCGTGCTCGACAAGCAGAAGGCGGCGGTTGAGGCCGACAAGGTTCTCATAACAAGCAACGGCTACACAACCGAATACGAGCTGAAAAAGCACTACAATTCGGTCGTTGAACTTATTCAGGAGAAAAAACAATGATATACACGGTTTTCAAATCGGTTTTCACGACAGGCGGACTTGCGGTTTTCAAATATCTGTCGTCAAGAACCCTGATTGCTTTCGTTACGGCGTTTTTTATCTCGCTGATTATAGGAAGACCGCTGATAAATGCGCTTTACAGGCACGGTTTCCGGTCGTTTGAACGTTCATACGGCGAAATAAATTCACAGAAAAAAACCGGAACTCCGATGATGGGGGGGATTCTGATTTTCATAACCGGAATCGGCAGCGCGCTGCTCTGGTGTGACCTTGCGAATCCGTTTATCTGGGCTTTGCTTGCAAGCGCGGTGTGGTTTGCGGTTTTCGGTGCGATTGACGATTACAAAAAAATCAAAGGAAAAGATGCCGACGAAGGACTTTCGCGTTTTTCAAAATACGTTATACAGATACTTTTCGGTGTTCTTCTCGCGGTTTTCGTCCTTCAGCCCGACATTTCGCCGCTTCCGGCTGAGGTGGCAAACTCCTTCCAGTTTCCGTTTTTCAAAGGTTTTATCTTCAGCTCGACAGTTCTTACCTTTCTGTGGATAGTTTTTATCATTGTCTACTCGGCGAATGCAGTCAACTTCGCCGACGGCATGGACGGTCTCACGATCGTTCCTTCAGTTTTTGTTTTTATTGTGCTGGGTGTTTTTGCGTACATCATAGGCAACAAGATTCAGGCGCAGCATCTGCTTTATGAATACATTCCGGGAAGCGGTGAAATCGCTGTTTTCTGCGGCGCGGTAGTCGGTGCCGGAATCGGATTTCTCTGGTTCAACTCCCATCCTGCCGAAGTTTTCATGGGGGACATGGGAAGTCTTTTCCTTGGCGGAACGATGGGAACGGCAGCCGTTTTAATCAGGCAGGAAGTGGTTTTTATCATTGCTGGAGCGATTTTTGTTATTGAAATCACATCGACTTTTGTTCAGGAGAACATTGGTTTCAAGATGCACCGCAGAATCCTTTACCGCGCGCCGCTGCATCACCACTATCAGCATCAGGGCATGGCAGAAGCGAAGATTGTCACAAGGTTCTGGATAGTAAGCGCCATCATGGCGGCACTTGCTCTTATCACCATTAAATTCAGGTAGTTATGGCAAAAAAACAGGAAATGTACTTCAACGGCGACGACTGTAAGTTCTGCAACGGAATGTGCTGCCGCTACGTCACGATCGATATTGAAAAGGAACCACGTTCCGAAGACCGTTTTGACGAAATAATATGGTGGCTTTTCAATCCGAACATAAAAATCCTGAAAAACGGCCGCGAGTGGTCGATTCTCGTTATGGGAAAGTGCGAAAATCTGGACGAATCTAATCTCTGCCGCATTTACGAGGCGCGCCCCGACCTCTGCCGCGAATATCCGCCGGAAGAGGAAGGCTGCCACTTCGACAGCATCAGAAGACTCGAAGGAACGATTTTTAATACCGCCGAAGAACTGTTGAACTATCTTGCTTTTGACCGCAAAAAAGAGTGGGCGGAAAAGCGGCTGGAAAAGATGAGAAAATGAAAAAGCCCGAAAAAACCAATGTCATGCGTGTTCTGGAGAGCAAAAAAATCTCCTACACCGCGCATGAATACGAGCCTGACGCCACTTTGACAGGCGTTCAGATCGCCGCGATCTTAGGCGAAGATACGTCCAATGTTTTCAAAACGCTCGTCACCCAGGGAAAAAGCGGCCAGCACTATGTTTTTGTGATCCCCGTCCATGCCGAGCTTGACCTCAAAAAAGCGGCGAAAGCATCAGGCGAAAAATCGATCGAAATGATAAAACAGAAAGAGCTTCTGCCGCTCACCGGCTATATCCACGGCGGCTGCTCGCCTATCGGAATGAAAAAACAGTTCCCGACATTCCTGCACATAACCGCGGAAAATCTCGAAAAAATCTATGTCAGCGCAGGAAAAGTCGGCTTTCAGGTCGAGCTTTCGCCCAAAGACCTCATCAGTGTCAGCCGCTGCACGCCGGCGGATATCGTGTGAAGTTTTCACAAAATTCCGGCTGTTTTTGACAGATTTTTCACAAAATTCCAGAATTTCAATTACATCATTTTCCGAAAAATGAGGTAGTTAACTTGATTTATGAGGCGGTTGAAACGGATTTTTCGTCCAAAAAAATTGATTTTCGTCCAAAAATCGACAAAATTGGACGAAAAATGTATACGTTGGACGAAAACGGAGGAGTTTATGAGAAATTTTGATTACAGCCAACTGTCAGAAAAAAAATGGAACTCGGATATTTTGAATCTTGTTGCCAAAATACACGAATGCAAGGGAAAGCAGGATCTGTTTATCCGTCAGAAACCGGTGGAACTTAACCGTCTGGTGGAAATCGCCAAAATACAAAGCACGGAAGCGTCCAATAAAATCGAGGGGATCGTCACGACAAGCACCCGTATGAAACAGCTGTTTGAAGAAAAAACTACTCCGCGAAACCGCGACGAAGACGAAATTATGGGATACCGCGATGTTTTGAACACGATCCACGAAAGCAACGAGCATATTCCGGTGCGTCCTTCCTATATTCTTCAGCTTCACCGTGATCTGTTGAAAAGAGCGGGATTTTCTTTCGGAGGACACTTTAAAAATGTCCAGAATTATATCAACGAGATGAGACCGGACGGCACTGTCGTCACCAGATTCACTCCGATTGCGCCTTATGATACGCCGGAGGCGGTCGAAAAACTGTGCAACGCATACGAACAGGCAATCGCAAATGAAAAAATAGATTCCCTGATTCTGATTCCGGTCTTCATCTGCGATTTTCTATGCATCCACCCGTTCAATGACGGCAACGGCAGAATGAGCCGACTTCTCACTCTGCTTCTTCTCTATAAATGCGGTTACAATGTAGGAAAATACATAAGTATCGAAAAACAGATAGAAAAGACAAAGGATTTGTATTATGACGCGCTTGAGGAAGCTGACAAAGAGTGGCATGAAAACAAAAATGATCCGACACCGTTCATAAAATATATGCTTCAGGTGATTTTAGCCTGCTACATCGAGTTTGAAGACCGTGTCGGAATGATGCGCGGCAGCAGTACAAGCAAAGCTTATGACATCGTCAGACAGTATGTTGAAGAAAAAATCGGGAAATTTACAGGTGCGGATGTTGTTTCGCACTGCCCGGGCATAAGCAGATCGTCAGCTCTTGCAGCTTTGAAGAAACTTACGGAAGAAGGTTTTGTTATCCGGGAAGGTATAGGCAAAAGTACATTTTATGTCCGTGCTGACAGTAAATGATTTTCGTCCAAAAATCGATAAAATCGGACGAAAAACAGAGCAGTTGGATGAAAAGTCATTTTTCTATGACAAAATAGAGCTATTGTGTTGACAATAAACGAATATTGTGTATATTCTAACCGAAAAACGGAGGTAAAAAATGACTGCAACAAATTTAAACATCAGGACTGACAAAGCCGTAAAGGAAGAAGCTGACAGGATTTTTTCCGAACTCGGACTTAACATGACAACCGCAATCAACATGTTTCTGCGGACAACAATCCGTGAACACGGGATCCCGTTCGCGCTGAAGCTGAACGAACCGAACGATGTTACAGTAGCCGCTATCGAGGAAGGCAGACGCATCGCAGCCGACAGCAGCGTTAAAGGCTATTCCAGCATGGATGAACTGAGAGCGGCATTGGAAGCATGAAATACGAAGTCAAATTCACGAACCAGTTCAAGAAAGATCTGAAACTGGCGAAAAAACAGAACAGGAATTTGGATAAACTCTTCGAAGTCGTGAATATTCTTGCCGAAGGCGGCACACTTGATGCGAAATACCGTTACCACGAACTTTCAGGCAACTACAAAGGAACACGGGAGTGCCACATCGAACCTGACTGGCTTTTGATATACGAAATCCAAAACGAAGTTCTCGTTCTTGTCCTTTATCGCGCAGGGACACATTCGGAGCTGTTCAAGTAAATGGACTTGCGGCAAAAATACAAAGTAGCAGGAGAAAAACATGACAAACAGACAAACACCCAGTCCTGACGAGGCTTTCCCGAATCCGAAGATTCCAAGTCTCTGCTATATCAAGAATGTTGTGAAAAATCCGAATGTCATTGTCGGGGATTTTACTTATTACGACGATGTGAACGGTGCTGCCCAGTTCGAGAAACATGTCACGCATCACTACGATTTTATCGGCGACAAACTGATCATCGGCAAGTTCTGCGCCATAGCAAAGGGTGTCGAGTTTGTGATGAACGGTGCCAACCACAGAATGGGCTGCGTGACCACCTATCCGTTTTACATAATGGGCGGAAAGTGGGGGAACGCGCTTGCGCCGGTAACGGAAGAACTGCCGCTCAAAGGCGACACTGTCGTCGGAAATGATGTCTGGATCGGCCAGAATGCAACGGTGATGCCGGGTGTTCATATAGGTGACGGAGCGATTATCGGAGCAAATTCGGTCGTGGCTTCGGATATTCCGCCTTACACTGTTGCAGCAGGCAACCCGTGCCGGGTCGTAAAGAAACGCTTTGACGACGAGCTGACTGAACTGCTGCTTGAGTTCAAATGGTGGGATAAAAGCATAGAGGAAATAGATGATCTTATGCCTCTGCTTTCCTGCGGCGATCTGGAAAAGGTCAGAAACGAGCTGAAGGCAAGAATGAAATGAACCAGTCAGATATTCTGAAAATAGCGATGGCGCAGTCGGCGATAGACTGCTCATGCAGGCCTGTTGATTTTTTGAGTGATAAAAATGTTGTGGTTGAGTCTTTTCCTGCCAAGGCGGTGCGCCGCTATCTGAAGCTGCCGCATATCTGCGATATCGTTTCATACGGTTCGAACGCGGTCGTTTCCTGCAAAAAGGAATTGATGCACGATCTTGAAAATTTCGTCAATACTACGCCTCTCTTTGCCTGTTTCGAGACTCCGGCAATCTATAAACTGAACGGTATTCTCGAGCCTTTTGACGCGAAAGTCTGCTTTATGGCTGAATATTTTCTTCCCGATATCGAGAAGATCTTTGTAACGGAACTGCCATGCCAGTTTGAAACGCGGATCCTGCACAAAGAGGATTTTTCGGAACTTTATCTTCCGCAATGGAGTAACGCTCTGTGCAAAGACCGGAAACATCTTGATGTTCTTGCTGTCGGAGCTTACGACGGCGGCAGACTTATCGGTCTGGCGGGCTGTTCCGCCGACTGCGACACGATGTGGCAGATAGGGATCGATGTTCTGCCCAAGTACAGAAACCGCGGGATCGGTTCCGCGCTCACAAATCAACTGGCGAGAGCCGCTTTTGAAGAGGGTAAAGTGCCTTTTTACTGCGCCGCATGGTCGAATCTGGGCTCGGTCAGAACCGCGATCCGCAGCGGATTCATTCCAGGCTGGGTCGAAGTGAGCGCAAAAAGCAACGGGTTTATACAGCAACGGTAAATCTTGTTTTTTTTAGCGATTTTCCTTAAAGTTTCGCGTTTTTTGCAGGTGGTTTAATGCAAACTCTTGTTTATATCGCAAATACTGAATCTCTGAAGGAAAACGGGCTTTACAATGCTGCCTTTGACGCCGTCTCGGCAGAGCGCAAAGATAAAGTTCTCCGTTACCGTTTTCTGAAGGACAGAGTGCTTTCGCTGGGTGCCGAGGTGCTTTTGAGAAAGGCTTTAAGGGAATGCGGGATTGAAATTCCGGAAATTCATTACGGTTTTGAAATAAACGGAAAGCCTTTTCTCAAAGGGGTCGAAGGATTTGATTTCAATATTTCGCATTCCGAAGATTTTGTAATGGTCGCCCTTTCCGGGAACGAGACCGGCTGCGACATCGAGAAAATCACTGAGATCGATCTTGAAATTGCAAAAAAATTCTTTTTCCGTGAAGAGTATGAAAATATCGCGGTTCTTCCGGCTTCAGAAGAAAGGAACGAACTTTTTTTCCGCTACTGGACGCTGAAAGAGAGTTTTATGAAGGCGACGGGGCTCGGAATGAGGCTTCCGCTCGACTCGTTCCAAATACTTATCGGTAATGACGGAAAAACCGGTGTGCGGCAGAGCGTTGATACAAAAAATTACAATTTCACCGAAATCGATGCTTTTCCGGGATATAAATGTGCCGTCTGCACGGCAGGAAATGCAGCAGAAACTGATGTGAAAATAGTGGATTTCAGAGAAATTTTAAATGGAGGAAACAATGGCGGTACAGAAGATCACAAAGGGAACTGAAGTAACTTTGAAAGTCGACGGCTGGCTTGACACGCAGTCCTCGCCGGAACTCGAAAAGGCTGTTTCAGAGCTTGAAAGCAATGTCGGATCACTTGTTCTTGACCTTGAAAAACTTGAATACATCTCCTCCGCAGGGCTTCGCCAGATAGTCGCTGCGCACAAAAAGATGAACGGAAAACTCACTCTCAGGCATGTTCAACCCGACATTATGAGCGTGCTCAGCATGGCAGGATTTGACAAAAGACTCCATATCGAAGCATGAAACACTCCATCCAGAAAGAGATAATCGTAGTACTTGCGCTGGAGCTGATCGCGGTCATTGCCGCATGCGCACTCGTCACCTACCGCAATTTCTATTCGTCGGCACTCAAAACTTCCCGCGACGATTCCAGAAACGCGGCAAAGGCTGCCGGAACAATAATCTCGGAATACGGACTTGATGCCGTGACTGATCCGGAGAACAAAGAACTTTACGGCAAAATACGCCGCAGACTGAGAGCGATATGCAAAGCTTTCGAACTTGATTATCTTTACATCTACACGATCGAAGGAAACGACGAGTGTCACTACATCATGGCCGTTGCCTCAAAAGACGAAAATGACCGCATCGCGGCGGAACGGCTGGGGCTCGGCACGATAAGAGACTGTCATCCGCTCCATGCTCAGGAACAGGCTGCGATAAAGGGGGAAATAAGCGACGAACTCTTGATCCTCAGAAACGAATTCGGCGGGGATATGACCTGGATAGTCCCGTTTTTCGATAATAACGGCAAAGCCAGGGCTTTGATCGGCGCTGATGATGCTCTATATCTGTACAATGCAGGGATCACCAGACATTTCTTTGTGGCACTGATCCCGATCTCGCTGCTCATCTTTATCGCCCACATGGTGCTTTTCTTTATAATCCACCGCAGGATAGTGACCCCCGTGAAAACAATCGCAAACCGTATGCGGACTTTCGATCCGTCGCATGAGGAAGAACCTTTGCAGGTAAATTCGCAGGACGAGATGAGATCCATTGCCGAAGCTTTTGAAAAAATGTCGCACGACATTCACCTCTACATCGAAAACATAGCTTCAATCACCTCGGAGCGCGAGCAGTCCAGAGCACAGCTTGATGTTGCAAGGAAAATACAGTACGGCATGGTTCCAGCTTCCTTCAGTGAAAACAGAAACGGTGTCGATGTTTCCGCACTGATGCAGCCGGCAAAAGAGGTCGGCGGTGATTTTTACGACGCTTTTACCCTCGAAAACGGCAACTACTGCGCTCTGATCGGCGATGTTTCAGGCAAAGGAGTCGGCGGCGCACTGTTCATGGCACTTACGAAGTCGATACTTCGCGACAGAATGAAACAGATCATGGATCCAGCGGCAGTTCTCAACAAAGTCAACGACGATCTCTGCGCCCAGAATCCGGAAGGGATGTTCGCAACTGTCTTCGTGCTTGTGATCGATCCGAAAACGGGAGTCGTCACCTATGCCAACGCCGGTCACAATGCGCCCCTGCTGATATCGGGCGGCGAAGTCTCGTTTCTGAATCCAGAACCCGGGATCGCGCTCGGTCTTTTTGAAGACGCAGGCATCAGAAACGGAAATCTGACTTTGAAAAAAGGCGAAGGATTCCTGCTTTATACCGACGGAGTGACCGAAGCCGTGAACACGGAAAAAGCTTTCTACGGCGCGGAAAGACTTCTTTCTCTTTTGAAGAATAACACTCCGAAAGAGAGTTCTGCTGCTGTAAACGCTGTCAAAAACTCGGTTGAGGAGTTTTTCACCGGCTGCGATCAGTTCGACGACATAACCGTTCTTTCGCTTTTCTTCCGCAGCGGAGAAACGGTCTGTGAACTCAAGCCTGCACTCGAAGATTTCAGGATCGTGAAACAGACTGTAACGGAGAAATGTCCCGGCAGTCCCAACGCTAAAAAAGCACTTCTTGCGTGCGAAGAAGCATTCGTGAATATAGTCAGCTATTCCGGCGCATCATACATTAAATTCTCGTGTTCAGCAGGCGGCGGCATTCTCACCGTCACCCTGAAGGATAACGGCATTCGCTTCGACCCCTTTGCCGGCGAAAGTTCCGCAGAAAAGGATTTCGAATCTTTCGACAAAGGCGGCATGGGTATCAGCCTGATAAAGCAGATAGCCGAAAAAACCGAGTGGAGATTCGAAAACGGAAACAATGTTCTGACATTGACTTTCAAGATATAAGATAAGACCTCATCCCTGACCCTTCTCCAGTGTGGCGAAGGGAACCTTATCTTGGCTCCCACTTCTCGCCTCTCACTCAGGGAGAGGTGGCAGCCGAAGGCTGACGGAGAGGGCTTCCGTCATGTTGAGCAAAGCGAAACATCTCTGACCTTGAACGGAAACGGGAATTATTTTGGTGAGTTATCTTGCGGCGGTGTTGGCAATTGTGCAGAACATTCTGCACAATTTAGTTACCTCGGAAATAATCGAACGAACTTCTTCAAATGATTTCTGAATCAAGATTTTCATTTATATTTCCTCGCAGCATTTATGGTGGTCATTGTGGTTGGCTCCGTCTATTTTTTACATTCATTCGCTATTTCTGCCGCTATATTATTCAGCATAACACAATCATTGCGGCTGATATGCCGTTTGCTGGCATCATATTCCCATGGACTGAGGATAAGCAGCTCTCCTGCAGCACAAGCATCGAAGAGGTTATCCTGCGGTTTGTAATATTCACGAAAACCATTGTCCGCCAAATATATGAACGGCAGTTTTTCTTTCAGCAGAACTTCCATCACCTGCCGCTCCTGCGGTGAAATGAACGGAGAGACCATAACGGTACCGTTGCGGGCGGTAACAACACATCCGTTCATGTAGTCACGAAGCTGTTGATTATCGCCACGTTAAGCAGCCTCGACCATTGTACGGCAGACATGCACTGGAGCAAAATGCCCAGCTTGCAGCAGTGACACATTGCCGACTCCGGAATAAGTTCTGCCGGCTATCTCTATGCCGGTTTGCACGCGGAAAAAGCCGGGACGCAGCCGTTTTGTGGCGAGACGCTGAGGATTCATCCTGATATAGCGGAACATTGTTTGCAGCTGTCCGCGGCGTGACAGCGGGCGGACAAAAGGCATTGCTGTGAAAACGGGATCCACATCTAACTTTTGTTTATCCCGAATACCATTCGGGTTATTTTCATTGTCATCATCATTTTGTCCATTACCTCGAATATTATTCGTGTGAATCGACAAACTATACTGTCGCCCGATTTTCTTTGCCCCTTGCCAGAAACCGCGCACAGCTGTCATAATGCCTTTTGGCATGGGCTGTGTAACATAGAGTATTGTGTGTAGATGATCCGGCATAAGGCAATATTGCAAAGTACGGATTTCAGGATGAAAATCGGAAATTTTGAACATAATACTGATTATTTGTTTTCCTAACTCTGTAGATTCCACTCTTGCTTGTGCAGGGTCATTTTCTGGAATAACAAGTGAGCCTAAGAGTGGCTCGCGGCTCGGAATCACCATCGTAACATGGTAAATACCGATTCCTTTCCATGCCGTGCCGGGCTTTTGCCAGTGCCATCTGTCAGGCTCATTTTCCATTTATATTTCCTCCAAGCATTTATGGTGGTCATTGGTTTTGCTCCGTTTTCATCTCGTAATTTAAATTTTTTCTTCCAATATTCCGCTAACCAATTTGCGCAGTTCCTCACGGTTTGGCAAATACAGTTCATATTTTGAGACAAACAGATTGCTGTCCATTCCATAAGTTGTATACTCAACAAGCAGTTCATCTTTGTTGTGACTCAGAATAATTCCTATAGGCGGATTGTCGTTCGGTTCGTTTTCTTCCTTTGCAAAATAGCCCATATACATGTTCATTTGCCCGATATCTTCGTGTTTTACTGAATTTTTCTTTAAATCAATCAGCACAAAGCACTTCAAAAT
This sequence comes from uncultured bacterium, assembly GCA_905233945.1. Classification (GTDB taxonomy): domain Bacteria; phylum UBP6; class UBA1177; order UBA1177; family UBA1177; genus UBA1177. The sequence continues at coordinate 54,510 of CAJOFY010000005.1, forward strand.
CCGGTGATAAAAAACCAAATCCACATGATAATGAACATTGTTTATTGTAATCGGATACTGCCGTCCGATGAACGCGAACCCTTTACCGAGTTCAAGCAGAAAGGTTTGAAGATTGTCAATAATCCGCTGTTCCAGATCACTTTCGGAATAACGCTCCATTTCAGGAAGTCCAAGAAATTCAAGCGTGTATGTGTCTTTTACGACATCCATTGGTTTTTGAATTTCAATGCCTGTTTTTGCCAGTTCAAGAATTCCTTCCTTGTCTTTGCTTGCCGCAAGTCTCAAAAACAGACCGGAATCCATCTGGCGGCGGAGGGAACGGACATCCCAGTTTTCTTTCACACATTCTTTTTCGTAAAAACTACGTTCAAGATCATCGTCTATTGTTATTAACTCGCAGATATGGCTCCATGTTAATTTGTCAGAAGTCTGACAAAGTGGATATAGCAGGTAAAACTTCCGCATATTATTGAGATTTGGGCGGCTGTAACCTCTTCCCAAACGCATTGTCAGAATTTTAGCAAGATTTGTCAGCATTGAAGTTCCGTATTTAGCCTTTTTTCCACCGTCCTGCTCGAACTCGACAATGTGATGTCCAACAGACCAATAAGTCTTGACCATGACGGCACTTATATTAAGTGCAAGACACGATTTTGTGAGATTCACTTCGTCAACAATAGTATTGGCAAGAACATTCAGTCTTTCATTTGTTTGAATTTCATCGTTTTTTACAAGTTCTTTATTCATTTATATTTCCTCCAAGCATTCATGGTGGTCATTGGGGTTTGCTTACTCTCTTTCTTTTACCAGTGAATAAGTTCTGTTCTTGTTCGCACCGTTGGCAACAATTTTTCCCTCTTCAACAAGTTCGGAAAGATAATCCTTTGTTCTCGATAGTTTAAGCCCGATATACAGCGAAATATCCTGTGTTTTGGCCTCGGTGTTATCTTTTAGATATTCCAGAATCTTATCTTTAAATTTTATCGCCGATTTATCGCCGATTTTAGTATTTATCACCGATTTATCGCCGACTTCAGTATTTATCGCCGATTTATCGCCGATTTTGGTGTAAGAGGGACGATAAAAATTCACCCGCAGCATATCGCCGATTTCTAAGAACTCAGGTCTTTTGACGCCGTATTCATCACATTGAGAAAAAATGCGCTTAAATCCGGTTCCCCAGCCTTCAACAACATCTATTTTTTCTAAAGTGCGTGCAAGCGTCCTGTTTCTGACAGAAGAGCGGCCTGACAAGGCTTCTTCCAGTGTCAAAGAACCATATATGCTGCCGGGAGAAGAAATCTCGACTCTGTCGTCATAAACTGCGACCTGAACACTGGAACTCATCTGGTAGTTGCGGTGGATCACAGCATTTATGATAAGCTCGCGGATGGCTTTAGGCGGAAGTTCGTATCTTTCTTTGCGGACAATACCGTCTATTTCCACAGCCATGCTGAGATAGTTCAAAACGAATTTATATGCGCCGTCTATCTGCTCGCAAAGCGGTCCTTCATATTCCTTTTTATCAAGAAAATCGACGCGTTCCGTCCCTCTGAATCTTGCACACTGAATGCGTGAAGTATAGTCATGTTTTCCCAGAAGAATAGCGTAAGCATTTGTCGCGATATCCTGCTTGATGCTGGTGAAAAGATTCAAGTTTTTCAATTCGTTCTTTGTGATTTTTCTCTCGGCGCGTTCCGAAAAATCCTTGCAGAGATATTTGATATCAGAAGCTTCAACTTTCAGTGAAGTAAACGGCAGTTCGTCATAATAAACATGGCGGCCACGGTTTGAAAGTTCATCCAAAGCCGTCCAGTCAGCATTGCGAGTCGTCGCTCCGCGCCTGATATAAGTTCCGTTTTCCTTACCCTGCGATTTCACATAATACGGCGTGGCGTTTCCCGGAAAAACAGTTACAACAAGAAGCTGTGCGTTTTCGATGTTTTCAGCCGTTATGTCGAACATGATCTGCGGCTCGCATGTGTGGGCGATAGTGTCGGCAATACTGTCTTTCAGCTCGAACAGATCAATACTTTTCGGAATTCCGACAAATTCCCGCTTGTCATTCACGCCGATCACGAACTTGCCGCCAGCTCCGTTCGCAAAAGCGACAATTGTTTTCACCCATTTCCGCGCATCCTGCGGAAGTTCCTGCTTAAATTCAAGAGTTCGGCTCTCGCCGGATTTTATTTCATCGAGTAAGGTCATTGTGTTTTGCTCCATTTTCAAACAATCTCAGCAAAATTTACTGTATTTCCCCAAAAAATCAAATTGAATTTTGCGGTATTTCGACTTGATTTTAGAGAATCATTCTCAAACGAAGGATTTGTGAAAATATAAATGAAATCTTTGTCTTTGCTGTCCATTTTCAACCCGCACTTAAAACATTTTTACTTCTTGAACTCCAAATATTCCGCGTATTTTTGCGCCATAAGATTTTTGATGTAACTTTCCATATACGCATAATCGGGCTTACCTGCGGAATCTACAGGAAGAATAAGCTGATAAGAAGACAACCTGCTTTGTGTTATAGAATGAGCATGACCGAATCTGTCTGCTTGTTGAGAAATAATTTTACTTAAAAAAATAAGTTGAAATTTATTCAACACCTGTTTGTGATATAAAATCGTAACATGAGAATCAACTGCCATAAAAGCGGGTTGATAATAAGCAAGTCCAGCTCCTCCATCTCCATCATTATTTAAAGATATGCAGTTTCCTTCAAAATGTTTCTTGGAGTTTTGTGAAACAAACGCTTTTAAGCCATTATTTATTTTTTTGGCAGAGATTAAAGGAATTTTACCTTCCTCAAGGACATTCATATTATTTTGATTTCCTTTTTTAAACATAAACAAGTTTGTTATTGGAAACGCCTTCCATTCCTTATCCTCAAGTTTTTCTATTTTGGGATTTACTTTTCCTTGGGTAGTCTTGAGGCATTCACTCAGCCGTTTTGTGGCAAAGCCCCGATATTCTTTAATTTTATGATCTTCAAGTTCTTTTATATATGATTCCATGAAATTGTAGTCTATTTCACCTTTTGAATTTACAGGGAGGATGATATTCTGTGCTCTCATACGGTTTTCATTGAATTTATACGCATATAAAAATTTAGATTTTTGTTGCAGGATATTTGTTTTCATAAATAACAAGGAAAATTTATTATCTTTCCAGTTTCTTAGATGAAATCTTTTCACGTCATCTGAAAAAATGCATTCATAAGGATGATAGAAGTTCTCAACAACACTGCCGTTATAATTTACGCCAAGAACATTTTTATCAAGGGACTTATTTTCATTTGACACGAAATTGGTGATCCCATTGTTTGAATCAGAGGCTCCGATAAAAGGTCTTTCTCCTTGTTTCATCTCTGATGCCACAAGGCGTTTTCCCGCTTTTATCTCAAAAATATCAGTAAGTTTCGATTCTTTCCAATCTCGACTTGTCAGTTCTTTTTTAAAGTTTTTTTTTACGTTTTCCGAATTATTATCGTCTTCAAAAAGATATTTTCTACCTTGCATGATCATTGAAAACTCAAAAGTAAGGTAATCTCCGACAGTCTTTTCAAAATCCTTGTCGGTAGGAATCTCGTCATTGAAATAATAAAAACTGTGCAGCCATTCATCTTCCGCTGTGATTGCCGTTTTTACGCAGAACTTCGTCGGAGCTTCAATGCGGTTAAACCACACATCAAGCAAATGCTGCCTTTTGTCTTTTGCGCTCTCTGTCTCCAAAAGCCCGATATGCGGAGACACCTTAAAGCCGTCATCCTCAAAATTCACGAATTTGCATATCTTCTCTTTGTCATGCGGTACCCCAGCTGTAAAAACAGCAATGCACGGAATTACGCCGATTCCATAAAAGGTATCTTTCTGAAGCATAATCGTTCCTTCGAGCGTGTGCTTTTTCAAAATCGAATTTTTTATCTGCTGTTCTTCCTTTGATTTTCCGGTCATTGAACTTTGAGGAACTATCACGGCACATCTTGAATTTGGAAGAAGTGAATCCAAAAGATGTTCCGTAAAAGCAATTTCATAAAGACTCGGATCTTTTTTTGTTCCCTGAGAATAAGGCGGATTCAACATTCCGACTGTTGCTCTGAAGTCTGTCTGAAGCTGTTTCGGATTTTTAGCAAGAAAATCATCACAGTGCAAATTGCTTTTGCCGTCGCCTCGAAGAATCATGTTTGTTGTCGCTACAGTGAACATATCCGGACGAAGCTCTATTCCGAACAATTGATTTTTACGGATATGCTGTTGTTCACTTTCTTTTGTACTTTGCGAAAGCATTTTATGAAGCGCAGCGACAAGAAAACCGCCTGTTCCGCAGCACGGGTCAAAAATTCTGTCGGTAGTTTTCAAATCAAGCAAATCGCAGAAAAGTTCCGTAATATGGCGTGGAGTAAGAACTATTCCTAAAGTTTGACCACTACCACCGGAATAGCGCATAAACTCGCCGTAAAAACGACCAAGATAATCCTCAGCCGATTTTGTATATTTGATTGACTTATAAAGTTTTTCGTCCAGAAACTTTGCAAAGAATTTCAGCGGAGTTTCGCCAAGAGTCGCATTTTTTTCGTTTAACTTTGTACTGTCTTTTATGATTGCGAACTGCGAAAGAATTTTATCGATTTTTGTTATCGGCGATAAATCCGTTCTTTTGAAACTTGATTCAATCGCATTGTAAATTTTCTGTCCGTCGGTTACGAAAGAGTCTCCGTTTAGTGAATCTATGCTGAAATTTCCATGGTCACGCTCACGCAAAGCAAGAAGAATTCCCGAAACAACAAGCGGTTTTTCTTCATCTTTCATATTACCGTAGTTTCTCAAATGCTCGTGCAATACTTTTGCATCCGCCAAGATCTCTTCCAGTTCTTTTTCTTTGTCGCTCGATTCCTTCAAGACATCGCAAAGATAATACTCGTCGATATTTTTTTCATTAAACGAAATAAAAGATTCAACATCTTCAAGCTGGTCAAACAGATTTTGCCTGTCATCAACAAAAAGCGGAGTAATCCGATGATTTTTTTCATTTCCGGAAACTCCTAAAGCAAAAACTTTTTTATAAGTCGTATTCTGAATCAAATGTTTCGCATAGAACAACGCGCCGTTCACGGCAAACTCAACAACATCTTTAGTCTCAAGGCTGATAAGTTTATTTGAATCGTATTTCACATGATTTTCGAGTTTCGGCTTATCTTCAATTACAATAATAAAATCTTTTACAACGCCCACATATTCAGGAAAACCGACTTTGCCAGTGCCGCGTTTTGACGCTGTTTTTAAAGCCTCATCAATTTCTTTTATTTCGCTTCCCTGTGCATCTAATTCTATTCCGGCTTCTTTCAGTAAATCGTGAACCCACAAATCGGTTTTAACTTCTTTTTTTGCCATGCTAAACTCTCCTTGACAACCAAAACCTGCTGGTTGCTATGTACTATAAAAAATCCCCTTTCTTATTTCAATAGCGTAAATATCTAATTTTATTGAATGATTTTGAAATTTGGATGTTAGACAATCTTGACTCGGAGAATGAGAAAATGCGTTGTTAATGTACTGATATTTTTAACGACAAATAATAAATCGTAAAAACATAAGCTTCAGATCTTTTTGTTTAGAATATATGTTCTATTGCGGTTTGCACCTTTTGCTATAATTTTACCGGATTCAACAAGGTCATATAGATAGAATTTTGTCTGCGTAGCCTTCAAACCGAGCATTTCGCTGAGTTCTTTCAAAGCGCACTCTTCGTGGTTTTCCAAATATTCGAGGATAAGTGATTTAGCGTTCCTTTTTGTCGTCGGTTTATCGTCGGTTTCTGGTTTTGTCGTCGGTTTATCGTCGGTTTTTGGTTTTGTCGTCGGTTTATCGTCGGTTTTTCGGTAAATATTCGTGCGGATTGCAATTTCCATATCAATAAATTCAGGCTCGGCAAGACCGGAATCTTTAAGCGAATCTATAATTCGCGGAATTCCTGTTCCCCATTGCTCTATCAAGCGCATATAATGAAAAGCATTGGCTATAGCCTCGTTGCGGACTTTGGAAAACCCCTGTTTCATACGTTCAATTGTTATTCCTTTAGGCAGTCCGCCGGGAGAAGTGATTTCAAGCCGGTCATCAAAAATCGCAATCTGAATATGGGATACTTCAAGATAACTGCGGTGAAGAACAGCATTTATGATCAATTCGCGAATCGCTGTCGGAGGAATTTCATAGACATCCTGCCTGAAAAGCCCTTTTATTTCAGCACCAAGATGGATGTTGCGCAGAACAAAACTGTAAGCATCTTCAATCTGCTGCTGAATCGGACCAGTAAACTCCCGTCGGTCAACAAACACACTTCTGTCGGTTCCTTTAAAAACCGCACACTGTATTTTCGCGCACCACAACGAATTTTTTGAAAGCAGATCAAAAGCATTCGTCCTGCAAAGCCTGCCGTTGTTTTCATATAAAAGTTGCCACGAAAGCAGATTGTTCTTTGTCAGCGGTTTAATATTCCGCCTCTGTTCGTCAGTTTTGCAGTTTTTAATTGCTGTCGCTTTCAAAGAATTGCAAAAAGATCGAAGTTCTTTTTCCAAAACAAACTTTTCACGCTGAACCGTTCTATCAAAACCCGTGTTTGAACCTTCAAACATCAGAGCTCTAATGGTGTCTCTGTCAGCAAGCCGCGTAGTTGCGGAAAGACGCACGAAACAACCGTTTTCAAGCCCCAAAGACTTTATGTAGTAAGGCGTGTGCTCACCCGGATAAATTTGTGCGACAATAACCGTTTTATTCTGTAAAGTCTGCAAAGAAACATCACACATAATCTGCGGCATACAGTTGTCGTAAATCATATTGGAAACAGAATCGGCCGTTTTAAAAAGATTATCACTCTCTATCCCGACAACATCATGCGTCTCATCATCTATTCCGAAAATAATCCGCCCTCCGTGCCCGTTTGCAAAAGCGACAACTGTTTTCAAAAATTTTATATGGTCATCCGGAATCTGCCGCTTGTATTCCAGAGTGTTTGATTCAGGTTCTATTTTTGAAAAAATTTGATTTTTGATCATATTTAGCTCCTCAAAAAAACAAAAACTCGAATATTATAATAAATATTTTTGAAAATTGAAGAAAAATTTATCAATTTTGAAATTTAAATGTTAGACAATGTTGAGTCGGAAAATAATGAAATGCGATCTGCGATTGCGGAAAAACTTATTTTATTGAGCGGATTTTTATGAATTAATTTTGGTTGTGTTTAACTGTGTTTATATTTGCAGGAAAAAATCAGTTGTTCTGCGGAAGGAATTCGATCTTGAGTTTCATTCCCATTCCGGTGGCAAGACGTTGCAGTGTTCTGAGTGAGGGATTGGCGTTGCCTTTTTCTATTCTGCTGATGTCGCCTTGTGCGATACCGGTGCGTTCGGAAAGTTCCTTCTGGGTGAGTCCCGATTGCTTGCGGGCATCGATAATCGCCTGAATTACGGCGTGTTCCGGCTGAAGAAGCTCGTATTCCGCCTTAAAATCGGGGTTTTTTAGCTGTTCTTTGAGGAAATCGTTAAATTTTTCGCCCATTTTTATCTCCGTTTCTACGCAAATAATCAGCTCTGTATTTTTTCGCTCGTTCTATTTCGGCGGCCGGAGTTTTCTGCGTTTTTTTGATAAAACCGTGAGTCAGAACAATCCGCCGGTCAACATAAAAGAAATAGAAAACTCGCATTGCATTTGTTTCAGCCTGGGCTCTCAGCTCAAAAATCCCGTCCGACAAATATTTGGAATACGGCTCTCTCAAATCGTATCCGTTATCCTGCAATATCGAGATCATGTCCGCCATTTTTGCCCTCATTTTGACACCCAGAGAAAGAAGAAAATCTTTTGCCGGCTTGTCACCATTCTCTTTCTCATAAAATTCAACTTCAAAATTTGTCACTGAACCACTACAAAAAATATTTTATGTGATTTATCCTATTTTGTCAATCTCGATTTTCACATCTTATAAAAAAACAAAAACTCAAATATTGTAATAAATATTTTTGAAAATTGAAGAAAAATTTATCGATAATTTATCAACAGCAAACATAATATTCATTGAATGATTCGCAAACCGATTTTTACAAATCAGCTGAAAACAAACGATTGAAAACATTTGATTTTGTGATATAAACAGCGGTTTTTTAAGGAGTTGCATATAGCAGCACCTGTTGATGTATGAAGAGAGGAGTATCAGATGAACAGAAAGCTTAAAAGGGACTGTGTTCCGCTTACCCAGGCGCAGATCGGTCTTTACATGGACTGGTCCGAAAACCCGTCGTCAACAAAATATAATGTGCCGACGCTCTGCCGTCTTCCGCATGGAACTGACAAGTCACGTTTCATCGATGCGGTCAAAACCGTTGTTTCGCACCATCCGGCGCTTTTTGCTGTATGCCGCACGGTCCAGGGTGTTCCGTCGATGGTCTACCGCAATCAGGAGATAGCTTTTGAAGAGAAAACTGCTGAAACGATCGAAGCGGGAACAAAAGGTTTGTGCAGACCTTTTGACCTTGAGAACGGGCCGCTTTTCCGGTTCATCTACCTCACCACGAAAGAGGGCGACGCGTTTTTCTTCGATATCCACCACATTGTTATGGACGGAGCTTCCCACAATATTTTTATTCCGCAGATAGCCGCGGTTTACGGCGGAGAAAAGTGCAGCGATGAAGAACCGACGTTTTTCGATATAGCTTTTGACGAAGCCGGGAAAGACGATCCTGAAAGAATGCAGCGCTTCCGCGACATGCTTGCGACTAAACTTGACGGCCTTGAATGCGACTCGCGCCCGATTCCGGATGTCGTTGCCGGGGACGGTGAAGACAAAATGGGAGCAGTTCTTCTTTCGGCTGACGAAAACGGTCTTACTGATGCTGTCGATTCATACATCAAAGCAAACAAACTCACCGAAAACGCTCTTTTCCAGGCCGCTTTCGGATATACTCTGGCAAAATTCAACGGAGCAAAGGAGAGCGTCTACACGACGGCGTTCCACGGCCGCGCAAAATCAGCAGCAACAGCTGTCGGAATGTTTGTCCGCACACTGCCGATGCACTGCACATTCGATGAAAACAGCGCTCCTGCAGAACTCATAAAAACGATGTCAGACTTCTTCTACGAAATGAAGCAGAACGACTGCGTGCCCTTTGCCGAGATCGCGGCGAACTACGGAATTTCGACCGATGTCACATTTGTTTACCATTCGGACCTCTTCAAACCTATTCCCTTCGGCAGCTCGGCGATAGAGATCGAACACCTGAACGACATGGATCCGATAGCCGATATCGAGTTTCTCGTTATGAAAAAAAGCGGTTCTTTCCAGTTCAAGGCAAAATACAGAAAATCCTGCTACACAGAAGCTTTCATGCAGAGTTTCACACGGACATACATCAGCGTTCTGAAGGGAATGATCACGGCTGAAAAACTCGGTGATATAGAGCTGACTGATGCCGAAGGAAGAAAACTGCTCGACAGTTTCAACCTGACTGAAAAGCCTTACGACACCGAACACACCGTCGTCGATCTTTTCAGAGAGCAGGTAAAAAAGACTCCCGACGCACTCTGCCTCGCCTTCAGGGAAAAACATTTCACATACTCCGAAATCGATAAAATCACCGATAATTTAGCGGCGCATCTTGCCGGAAAAGGGATCGGAAAAGGGAGCGTCGTCGGCGTTCTCATTCCGAGATGCGAATATATGCTTACCGCATCTTTAGGCGTTCTCAAGGCGGGAGCGGCTTACCTTCCGCTTGATCCGGGATACCCGCCGGAAAGACTCAATCTCATGGTAGATGACGCTGAGGCAACGCTTCTAATCACGACTCCCGAACTTCAGCACATCATAACCGACGCTTTCAAAGGCGAGCGGATGATGGTTTCTGAAATCGACGATCTCCCCGATGCAAAAACCCTTCCGTCCGCTCCGGAAAAAGACGACATCTTCATCATGCTCTACACTTCAGGCTCTACCGGAAAACCGAAAGGAGTCCTTTTCATGCACAGCAACACGATGGTCACAGCGGCATGGGAGCGCGATTTCTACGCACTCGGACCGGGCTGCAACGTCACGGCTTACGCAAGCTACGGATTTGACGCAAATGTTTTCGACACCTACGCAACGATCACTTCCGGCGCGGCTTTGCACATAATCGCAGACGATATCAGGCTTGACCTTCCCGAACTTCAGAAATATTTCAACGTGAACTCGATAACCCATTCGACGATGACGACTCAGGTAGGGAGACAGTTTGCTCTGATGGAGGGGACAAAGACTCTGCGCTCGCTTTCGGTAGCCGGTGAAAAGCTCACTCCGCTCGAGCCGCCGAAAGATTTTGCCCTTTACAATCTTTACGGACCTACCGAAGGCTCGATTTTGGCGACAGGCTTCAGAGTTGACAGGCTCTACAAGGATATTCCGATAGGCAAAGCCATCGACAACGTCAAACTTTACGTCGTCGATCCGTGCGGAAGGCTGCTTCCCGCCGGGGCTGCGGGCGAACTCTGGCTCAGCGGCGCGCATGTCACGAAAGGATACAAAAACAATCCCGAAAAAACTGCCGCGGCTTACGGCACGAACCCCTTCTCGAAAGAAGCGGGATACGACAGAGTTTACCGGACCGGCGACATCGTGCGGATGCTTCCTGACGGCAACATCCAGTTTGTCGGAAGAAGGGACGGACAGGTCAAAGTCAGAGGTTTCAGAGTCGAACTCACTGAAATCGAAGAAGTCATCCGCCGTTTCGAAGGGATCAAGGATGTCACGGTAGCAGCTTTTGACGAAGAGGGAGGCGGCAAATTTGTCGCAGCCTACATCGTTGCCGATACACAGATCGACATCCAGGCTCTCAACGCCTTCATCCGCTCGGAGAAACCGTATTACATGGTTCCTGCCGTAACGATGCAGATCGAAAAAATTCCTCTCAACCAGAACCAGAAAGTCGATAAAAGAGCTCTTCCTTATCCGGTAGTAGCGGCTGCCGAAGATGCCACTCCGCCTGAAACAGAGACGCAGAAGGCGATATTCGACATAGTTGCAGAAGTCATCGGCCGCAAAGGTTTCGGCATCGACACAGACCTTTTCGAAGCGGGTTTAACCTCGATCGGAATGCTCAAACTCAACGTCATGCTCGGAAAGGCGTTCGACCTTGCGATAAAACTGAGCGACCTCAAGCAGTACAGCACCGTCAGACAGCTTGAAACGATGATACTTTCAACTGAGCGTGCCCAGGATTACGGAATGCTTGCTGACTACCCGATAACCCAGACGCAGAAAGGAATCTTCACATCAAGCAGCCTTGAAGGAGATTCGGTCACATACAACATTCCGCAGCTTTTCAAAATCAGCGCTGAAGTTGATATTGACAAGCTTGTTTCGGCGATAAAAGCGGCAATCGATGCTCATCCTTACCTCAAAACGATACTTTTTGCAGACGAGACCGGCGATATCCGTGCAAAACGCGACGACAACGCGGAAGTTACAGTCGAAGTTATTGAATGCGGCAAAATTCCTGATAAAAATGAACTCGTCAGACCTTACACGCTTATCGGAGAACCGCTCTACCGCTTAAAAATCTACAAAACCCCTGACGGAAACTACCTTTTCATCGATATGCACCACATAGTTTCGGACGGAACTTCGGCGGCGATCCTTCTTGCAGATATCGACAAGGCATACAGCGGAACGATCCTTGAAAAAGAACGCTACACCGGCTTCGAAGCTGCGCTTGACGAAGAAAAAGCTCGCGCTTCCGAGCGTTACGATAAGGCTAAGGCTTACTACGACAACATTTTCAAAGGGTGCGAGACAGACTGCCTGCCGCCGAAATCGCCTGAAGAAAAGGGAACAGGCTCGGCAACTTTCACGATCACTTCAAAGACAAGCGCTGATAAGGCAAAAGAATTCTGCGACAAGAACGCACTCACTCTCAACGCCTTTTTCAATACGGCTTTCGGCTTCACTCTGAACCGTTTTTCGCTTGCCGACGACACTGTTTTTGCGACGATTTACAACGGCAGGAACAATTCGCGTCTAGGCTCTTCGGTAACGATGCTCGTCAAGACTCTTCCTGTAATGATCCGCCCGGCAGCAGGCAAAAAAGTTGTCGATTTTGTCCGCGAGACCCAGGAACAGCTTATGGGAAGTATGGCGAACGACCTCTATTCGTTTGCCGAGATCTCGGCGGCTTACGGGATCCGCTCCGACATAATCTTTGCCTATCAGGGAGACAACTTCGCATTTGACACGATCTGCGGAAAACCTGCGGAAGCGATAAACGTCCTGCCCGATGCAGCCAAAGCGCCGATAGCGGTGACTGTTGACCTCAGAAACGGAAAATTCGTTTTCAACGCCGAATACAGGCGCGATATGTACAGCGCTCCTTTCATAAAGGCTTTTGTAGAGGCATTTGACGAGACAGTCGGCAGTTTTATCGAAAAAACGGCACTCGGCGATGTTTCGATGGTTTCGGAAGATGCCGAAAAAGCCCTTGCGAAGATGAACGACACGAAAAGAGAGTTCAAAGCTGTTCCCGTCAACAAAATTTTCGAAGAGCATGTTGCCGCACATCCGGACAAAACCGCGGTCATCTCAGACGGAAAGAGACTTACCTACGGCGAACTCAACGCTGTCGCCAACCGCATCGCAAGAGGACTTATCAGGCGCGGGGTAAAGAAAGATACGATCGTTGCTCTGATGATCGAAAGAAGTGTCTATATCCCCGCAATCGAGCTCGGTATCATTAAGGCAGGAGGTGCATTCCTCGGCGTTCTGACATCGTATCCCGATGACAGGATCGATTTCTGCATGAGAGACGGCGAAAGCCCGTTCATAATCACGACGGAAGCAATAAAAGCGGAAAAAACGGAACTTTTCTCAAGCGACAAACCTTATAAAGCGCTCACTCTCGAAGAAATTCTTGCGGAAGAGAAGGATGAGAGCAATCCAGATGTCGATATTCCGATGGAGAGCCTGCTTTACTGTATCTACACTTCGGGCTCGACGGGAAAACCGAAAGGTGTCGTTGTCGATCACCGCAACTTCGCGAACCTTGTCCAGCAGGAAGGTTTCTCTTACGCTTATATGTACGGAAAGGAGGGCGGGAACGTCTGTCTGGCACTTAGTTCGATATCGTTCGACATGTCTGTAATGGACGATCTTGTAATCATTCTGAACGGAAGGACCGTAAGCATCGCGACCGAGCATGAGATCCACAATCCGGCGGAACTTTCGCAGATGCTTATAGAAAACCGTGTCGATATAATGTTCGCGACACCTTCTTTCTTAGTAAGCTATCTCGATATTCCCGAGTTCAGGCAGGCTCTTGCAGGGTTCAGGTCGATCCTTCTCGGAGCGGAGGCATTCCCGGCAAAAGTATTCAACGACCTCAGGCAGCTTGCGCCTAATGCCAGCATTTTAAACGGCTACGGTCCGACGGAATGCACGATAACATGCAGCGCAAAGAAGCTTGACAGTGCAAAAAACATCACTATCGGCGCTCCTATCGCAAACAGCGCCTTCTACGTCCTTGACCGCTTCGGAAAAGTCCTTCCGCCCTATGCCTGCGGAGAGCTTATAATCTGCGGCGAATGTGTAGGACGCGGATATGTCAAACTTCCGGAAAAGACTGCGGCTGCATTCTTTACGCTTAACGGCGTGAAAGCTTACCACAGCGGAGACACGGCGCGCATCAACAAGGACGGCGAAGTCGAATTCTTCGGCAGGATCGACAACCAGGTCAAACTCCGCGGATTCCGCGTCGAACTTGACGAGATCGAAAACCGTATACTCACTTTCCCGGGCATCAAACGGACAAAAGTAGTAGTCCGCAGCAACGGTTCGGAAGACTACCTTGCAGCATTCTTCACCGCAGACCACGCGGTCGATGTCAGCGAACTCACGAATTACCTCAAGGCATCGCTCACATACTACATGGTTCCCGATGTTCTCATGCAGATAGAGACTATGCCGCTCACGCCGAACGGAAAAATCGACAAAAAAGCCCTTCCCGAGGTCAGGATCGAGCGCAAACGCACCGGCAAAAAGCAGGCGAAAAAGTCACTCGAAGCCCAGCTCTGCGAACTTTTCGCGTCTGTTCTCTCGCTTGACGAGGTTTTTGTAGACGACAACTTCTTTGAAATGGGCGGAACTTCGCTTTCGGCTTCAAAAGTCATCATGCGCCTTATGGCTAAAGGGGTAAAGGTCGAATATCAGAACATTTTCGACTATCCGACACCTGAAACTCTGGCTGCATTCGTCGAGTCGAGCCGCGCCGTTCCCAAGGAAGAGGTTGCTTTGAAAGAAGAAGACAAGCCTGCCGTTTACGAGCAGCTCAAAGACAACACCCTCAAAAAAGCGGCGGAAGTTCATCGCGAAAGCATCGGAGACGTCCTTCTTTCGGGCTGTGTCGGCTTCCTCGGGATCCACATTTTAAAGGAACTTATCGACAGACGCGAAGGGAAAATAATATGCCTTCTTCGCAAAGGAAACGCGGCTACGGCGGAAAAACGGCTCAAAAACATGCTTATGTACTACTTCGACAAGCCTTTTGACAAAGAAATCGAAGAGTTCATCACCGTTGTAGAGGCCGATATCACAGACGATTCGCTTTCCGAAAAACTTAAAGACCTGCACTTCGACACGATCATCAACAGCGCAGCTCTCGTAAAGCACTACGCTGCGGATGACAGCATCGAGCGTGTCAACGTTCACGGCGTCGAAAACCTGATCAAATGCGCAAAAGAGCACTCTTCGAGGATGATCCAGATCTCGACGACTTCTATTCCCGGTGCCCACACCGCCGAAACCTATCAGCGCGGCCTCAAAATGCACGAAAACGAGCTCTACGTCATTGACGCTCTCGACAACAAGTACCTTCTTTCCAAGTATCACGGCGAACTCAAGGTGCTTGAAGCAGTCAGAGACGGACTTCGCGGAAAGATCATGCGTGTCGGAAACCTGATGGGACGCCACAGCGACGGCGAATTCCAGATAAATTCGGGAACGAACGCTTTCCTTAACGCAATACGCGGTTTTGCGGCGATGTGTAAATACCCGATGAGCCACGCAACTGACCCGATGCGCCTCTCTCCCATCGATCTTACAGCTAAAGCGATAGTTCTTCTTGCAGGGACAAACGACAACTTTACGGCGTTCAACGTCGACAGCCGCTTCCACTTCGATTCGCAGCAGATGATAGATGCGTGCAACCGCTGCGGAGTAAAGATCGAACCTGCGGGCGACGAGGAATTCTACGCCGAATATATGCGCCTGCTCGCCGACGAAAAGATGAACTCCAAACTTTCAGGTCTCATCACGAACGACCGTCCCGACATGCACATGGCCGAAACAGACAACGCGTTCACGGCAAATGTTCTCTATCGCCTCGGCTTCTCGTGGCCGCTTGTGGACGAACCATACCTTGACAGGATCATCGAAAGTCTGAAGACACTCGATTATTTCGAGGATGAGGAATAGTTTATGAAACAGTATCGTGTCACGGGAATGAGCTGCGCCGCGTGTCAGGCGCGGGTTGAAAAAGCGGTCGCGAAAGTACCGGGAGTTTCATCGGTTTCGGTGAGTCTGCTCACAAATTCGATGGGTGTCGAGGGAACGGCGGCGCCGGAAGAAATTATAAAGGCGGTAAAGGCGGCTGGATACGGCGCGAAACTCAAAAAAGAGAAAAATCTTAGTGAAAAAGATGACGCTCTGGCCGATACCGAAACGCCGAAACTCAAAAAACGGCTTCTTTTTTCGCTTGTTTTCCTGTGCCTTCTCATGTACATCACGATGGGAGCGCACATGCTCTCTCTGCCACTTCCGGCTGGGCTTTCGCACAAATATCTGGCTTTGATCCAGATGGTTCTTGCGGCGATAGTGATGGCTATAAACAACAAATTTTTTACAAGCGGTTTCCGCGCGCTTCTCCATGCCGCTCCGAATATGGACACCCTTGTCGCGATGGGTTCAGCCGTCTCTTTCGGATGGAGTTTTTATGTGCTCTGCCTGATTTTCAGGAACGTTGACGGCTGCGCGGAGCTTTATCACAACCGGCTTTACTTTGAATCGGCGGCGATGATCCCTGCTCTGATCACAGTCGGGAAACTTCTTGAAGCTCTTTCGAAAGGGAAGACTACAAGCGCGCTCAAAAGCCTGATGAAACTTGCCCCTAAGACTGCCGTTCTTGTGCGTGACGGAAACGAAGTCGAAGTTCCGGTTTCCGAAGTGAAAATAGGCGACATCTTCGTCGTCAGACCGGGGCAGAGTGTTTCAGCCGACGGAACTGTCATCGAAGGGAGCGCGGCTCTTAATGAATCGGCTCTGACAGGCGAATCCGTTCCCGTTGACAAGACAGAAGGCGACCGCGTCAGTGCGGCTACGATCAATATGTCCGGTTTTATCAGGTGCAGGGCTGAAAGGATCGGTAATGACACGACTTTGTCGCAGATAATCCGCATGGTTTCCGATGCTGCTGCGACAAAAGCTCCGATTGCAAGAATCGCCGACAAGGTTTCGGGCGTTTTCGTTCCGGCGGTGATTTTCATCGCTCTGATCGTCGTTATCGGCTGGCTGCTGGCCGGGGAATCTCTCGGTTTTGCACTTGCGAGAGGGATCTGCGTCCTCGTCATTTCGTGTCCGTGCGCCTTGGGTCTGGCGACGCCTGTCGCGATCATGGTGGGAAGCGGGCTCGGCGCGAAAAACGGGATCCTTTTCAAAACAAGCGAAGCCCTTGAGACTATAGGAAAAATCAGAACTATAGCCCTCGACAAAACGGGAACTGTGACAAAAGGCGAACCCGAAGTGACCGACATCGTTCCGGCTCAAGGGATTTCTGAAAAAGAGCTGCTTGAAAAGGCGTTTTCGCTTGAAGAAAAAAGCGAACATCCCCTTGCAAAAGCGGTTGTGAAAAAGGGGAGGGATTCAAACCTTGAAACCTTGGAAACCTCAGATTTCCAGGCGTTTCCCGGCAACGGACTTTCCGCCGTGATCAACGGAAAAACGCTTCACGCCGGAAGCAGAAAATATATTGAAAGTTTCGCTGAAATTCCGGCTGAAACCGAAAAGGCTGCCGAAAACGCTGCGGACTGTGGAAAAACTCCGCTATTTTTTGAAGAAAACGGCTCGCTTCTTGGAATTATCGCAGTTGCCGACACGATAAAGGAAGATTCCGCTCCGGCAATAAAAGAAGTCAAAGATTTAGGTTTAAAAGTCGTGATGCTGACGGGTGACAACAGCAGAACAGCCAAGGCGATAGCCGCTTCATGCGGGATCGACGAATGGGTCTCGGATGTTCTTCCGCAGGGAAAAGCAGCAGAAATCGAAAAACTTCAGAAAGGTGGAAAAGTCGCGATGGTCGGTGACGGAATCAACGATTCCCCCGCATTGACAAAGGCCGACACTGGCATCGCGATCGGCGCTGGAACAGATGTCGCAATAGATTCGGCGGACATCGTGCTTGTGAACAGCTCGCTTTCCGATGTCGCAGCGGCAGTACGTCTCGGAAGGGCGACGGTGCGTAACATCCACGAAAACCTTTTCTGGGCGTTTTTCTACAATTTGATATGCATTCCGATGGCTGCGGGACTTTTCGGCCTTGAAATGAACCCGATGCTCGGAGCTGCGGCGATGAGTTTGTCCAGTTTTACTGTCTGCATGAACGCGCTCAGGCTCAATTTTTTTAAAATAAGACATTAAATTTAGCAATCTTCAGAATTTTGGATAAAATAACGGGCTTTTATTTTGCACCAGAGGTGACAAAATGGATAAATATGTAATCGAAACAATAGGTTATATCGGATCAGCCCTTGTTTTGGTTTCGATGCTTATGACTTCGGTCGTCAAGCTGCGTTTCATAAACACTGTCGGCAGTCTGATTTTTACCGGATACGCGCTGATGATCCAGTCCTATCCGACAGCTGCGATGAACTTCTGTCTCGCGCTGATCAACATTTACAATCTGATCAAACTTTTCAGGAACAAAAAGGAATATTCGGTTGTAAAAGTGCGCCCTGAAAACTCTCTTATCAGCCATTTCTTCAATCTTTACGCGGAAGACATCGAAAAATTTTTTCCTGATGCCGGCAAAAATTCTGACTGCGACTGCGCGTATATGATCTGTTACGGAACCGATGCAGCAGGAATACTGCTCGGAAAACTGCTTTCAGACGGCTCGATTGACATCAAAGTTGACTATACCACGCCGGTTTACCGCGACTGTTCTGCCGGAAGGCACCTTTATTCATACCTCGCAGAGCAGCATATTCCCGCGCTTTTTACGAGCACGACTTCGGAGAGTCACCGCAAATATCTTCTCAAAATGGGCTTTTCCGAAAACGGCGGACGCTTTGAAAAGAAACTGAAAACCATTCATTAGTTTTATGGAGTTCGGCTATGAAAAAACTTTTTTTCTTTCTGGTTGCAATTTTTTCCGTGAATATTTTTGCAGATACTGTCGATATCGATATTCCTGAAGCCGTTTTTGCCGAAAGGAACGGTTCCGTCGTTCCGAAAATCGAGGGCTTCGAGCTCGACGGAACGGGCGAGGAGGTCGTTCTTCCTTTCAAAAAGATGGTTTTCGGTAGCGAAATCGTCAAGGTCGAGATTCTCAAAAAACATAAAATAGTCCTGGAAGCACCGTTGAAAAAGGGAGGCGCGCTTTACAGGCTGACCGATATGCACAAAGTGGATAAGGCGGCTTTCAAAAGGAATATTCCATCTCTTTCCAAGTTCACGTTCAATCACTCCTCCACTTACAAAAGAAAAGCCCGCCAGTTTTCGTTTGACTTTTATCCGCTGATTCCTGCCGGTGAAAAGGAAGTTGTGAAAATTGACAGAATCAGGGTTACGACAAAAGGAACATCACTTTTTTCCATGCGCGGGACGAAAGGCGGAAATTCTCTTCTCATTCTTACCACCGAATACTTTCTTGCCGGTTCACAGGAGATCGACAATTACATCAAGGCAAAGAGGGAGTCCGGCTTCCGGGTCGATATTGCGACTGAAATGACATACGGCGGCGGAGATCTCAAAGGAATCAAGCGTGTCGAAAAAATCCGTGAATATCTTCGCAGTGTTTACCAGAATTATGATTTTCTCCTCATAATCGCAGGAACAGACCCGAACGGGGACGAGGTTCCTATGGTCGTGACGAAGCCTGATACTGCGGAAGACCCGAGCTATGAGCAGGTGCCTACCGATATTTTCTATGCCGAGCTCACTGAAGATATGGACGGCGACGGAAACGGCGTCTATGGTGAACGCTACGATGATATCCGCTATGCTTTCGAGCTTGTTGTGGGGAGAATTCCGATTTACGGCAGAAATATAACGATCGCTGATAAAATACTTGCGAGAACCGTCAAATTCATCAGGGAAAAACCGTCTGAATCAGAAATCAGACGCAGGATTCTCTTTCCGACGACAATTTCATACTACGAAAAACAGGACAACCAGTACGGAATCCCGAAAATGGACGGTGCGTACATCGCGGAATATCTGCGCTATTATTCGATAAGAAATCCGTTCACTTCCAAGGTCCTTGTCGAGAAAGCGGGTATAGACCCGTCAGAATTTACTGAAGAAGAGGGGCTTGACGACAACTCGATGCTGAAAAACATGAACGAGGGAAACGGAATAGTTTTCTGGCAGGCGCACGGAATGCCGACTTATTCTGTAAGAACCATCTGGAGATCAGACAGCAACAGCAACGGCATTCCCGAAACATACAGATACGAGCTGTACAGCGACACTTTTGTCAGCAACGAGATCGTTGATAAGATAAGTGCTGAAAATTTCTTTGTTTTTCAGGGAAGCTGTCTCAACGGAACGATAGAGATCGGAAACAGTCTTGCATATAATGTTCTCAGAAAGACGGCTGTCGGCGTTGTCGGTGCGTCTCAGGTTTCGTACGGTGCGATTTACAGCGACTACGATTTGGCGATGCAGGATATTTTTGCATACGGGACTGTCTTTACCGATGCTGCAGTGAACAACGAAATTCCGGCAAAAGTCTTCTTCGAGACCAAAGAGATGTGGTCTGACTCTTCTGTTCTGCTCACAATAAAACTCGAAACGAATTATCTCGGCGATCCTTCCCTGAAACTTAACATCAAGACGTGCGGAAACGACAGCGACTGCGATGATTCGCTTTTCTGCAACGGAAAGGAAATCTGTGTCGAAGGTTTCTGCGAAAAAGAGGAAAACTCCGTCCCTTGTCTTGAAAGTGCTGCTGAAGCCTGCAGTGAAAACAAATGCGACGAAGCGTCAAAATCGTGCACTGTTTCCAGAAAGCCCGACGGTTCTTTCTGCGGTTCTTCGGAAAACAAGTGCGTAGGCGGAAGGCAGTGCTTCGGCGGAGAATGCATTGACATGAATCTCAAAGACTGTTCCGAACTCGATTCTGAGTGTTCGACCGGAGCGTGCGAACCTGAAACAGGCGAATGCGTCAGAGTTTCAGCAAACGAAGGGGCGTCGTGCAGCACAGGGAAATTCTGCGTAAAGAACGAGGTCTGCACAAACGGTTTCTGCCAGGGAGAGGCACCCGATCTTCCTGAAGCGGAAAAGTGCAGTAAAACCGAGTGCAGCGAATCCGACGGTTTTATAACAGTGTCCGATATTTCGCAGAACTGGGATGACTGCACGACCAGTGACGGAAGAAAAGGTTACTGCGACTACGGTTCATGCACGCCGAAAAAGCAGCAGGATAAAGCTGCATCATCCTCTTCCGGCTGTTCCGCGACGGTTCTCTGATATCCGTCCGTAAACAAAAATCTTGCCTTTTTAACTTTTTTCACTATACTCTCCGCGCTAATTGTTTTTTGAACAGTGGAAATCTCCTTGTTCAACAGTTAAGATTGGACTTTACACCCATAAGGAGGAATTATGGAAAGAAAACACTATGAGCTTACTGCTATCCTCAAGCCGGAAGGCGGCCCGGAAGCAATCAGGCAATTTGCTGAGCGTGTAGACGCTATCGTCAACGATTTCGGCGGCAAAATCATCTCCCTTCATTCCTGGGGCGAAAGAAAACTCGCTTACGAAATCAAAAAGAACCTTAAAGGACATTACCTGCTTTTCGACATCGTCGGAAACGGCAAAATGGTTGAAGAAGTTGAAAGAAACTTCAACATTTGGGAATACGTTCTCAAGTTCATGTCCGTAAAAGTCGAAAAAGTCGAGAATCTCGACGAAATGGTCGAATCAGCGAAAGGAATCGCGTCCCTTTTCGACAAACAGGAGAAGAAACCCGCTTCCGAACAGGCTTATGAAGAAGGAAGAAACGGTTTCGAAGATACAAGAAAATACAATGAAGAGCTTCAGAAATCACTGAGCAGTGCCGGTGAGGAAGAAGAAGACGTAACACTTTAATTTAAGGAGAAAATCATGGCTTCATACAAAAAAAGAAAAGTCTGCCGCTTCTGCCTTCACACCGAAGTTGAACCGGATTACAAAAATGTAGATCTTCTTCTCAACTACATCACCGAGAGAGGCAAAATAATCCCGAGAAGAATCAGCGGCGTATGCGCGAAACACCAGAGAGAGCTTTCAAGAGAGATCAAAAGAGCAAGATCCATCGCGCTTCTTCCTTACACCGTAACCGGAAGATAGGAGGGTAAAATGAACGTTATACTTGCGAAAGATGTTGAAAAACTCGGCAAAGCAGGCGAAGTCGTAAAAGTAAAAGACGGCTATGCACGCAACTACCTCATTCCGCAGGGATTTGCACTTGTTGCAAACGAAAAGAGCGTTAAACAGCTTGAGTTCAACAAAAGAATGATCGATAAGAAAATCAACGCTGAACTTGCTAAGGCTAACGACCTCGCTTCGAAACTTGCTGCATGCGAAATCAAAATCAGCAAGAAAGTCGGTGACGAAGGCAAACTTTTCGGCAGCGTAACAAGCAGAGAAATCGGCGACGCGCTTAAAGAAAAAGGCTTTGAAATCGATCACAGAGACCTCGTTCTTGACACCAACATCAAGAAAAGCGGCGTCTATGAAGTCGAAGTCAAGCTTTTCAGAGAAGTCCGCGGCGTTTTCAAACTTTTTGTAGTTTCTGAAGACAGCGAAGAAGTTCCGGCTCAGCCCGCTGCTGAATAAGAACCATTTTATTTCTTTGACATTCTTACTTAACGAAAGGTTTTTTCCATGGAAGATTCAATCATAAGGATTCTCCCCTCAAATGTCGATATCGAGGCAGCGCTTCTCGGATGTCTCCTCAACGACGGCAAACTTTACGGCGACATTGAAGGTTTCGGCCTTCTTCCGGAAGATTTCTCGCAGGATCGTCACTCGGCTGTATTCAGGGCGATCAAGTCGATTTTTGAATCGCGGAGAACCCCCGATGTCCTGACAGTAATTGATGAATTTTCCAAGATACCGAATCCGCCTGAATCATCCTTCGTTTTCGATCTGGCGAAAAATGCGCCGATATATTCGGGCGAAACTCTTGAGCAATATTGTTCGAAAATTCTGGAAAAGTCGCTGCACCGTTCGCTGATAGGCATCTGCTCGAAAACGATAGATGAATCATACAGCCAGAAAATCGATTTTGACGAGCTTTCCGACAAAACCACGAATGAGATCATATCGCTCAGCAACCGCAGACACACAAATTCTGTCGTACCTTTCAAGACTCTGATGAAAGATCTGCTTGTCAGGATACAGGAACAGTCGAGCAAAGGTTCGTCTCTTCTCGGAATTTCGTCAGGTTATCCGCAGCTTGACGCTATGTGCAGCGGTCTTAAACCCGGTGACATGGTGATTATTGCAGGGCGTCCCGGCATGGGAAAGACAGGTTTTGCAATCAATATCGCCCTGGCGATAGCGAAACAGAACCTAAACGTCCTCTTCTTCTCGCTTGAAATGCCGGCACAGCAGATTCTTAACAGGTTTGTTAGTATTGAATGCAGCATAAATTCAAAAAGTCTCCTTAATGCCAAATTCGATCCCGAAGAATCGAAAAGGCTCTGGGGAAATTTCGACACTGTCGCCAATCTGCCGATTTTCATCGACGAATCATCTTCGCTTACTATTCAGGAGCTTCGTGCCAAAGCGAAAAAATGCGACGCAGATTGCCGGCAAATAGTCAATGAGAACAGAACGACGCCCAACAAACTCGACTGCATATTCATCGACTATCTCCAGCTTATGGATTGCAATGTTTTTAAAGAAGACAAGGTCCGTCAGGTCGAATACAACTCCAAAAACATCAAAAAACTGGCAAAAGATCTGGGAATTCCGATCATCGCGATGGCTCAGCTCAACCGGAAAATCGAGGAACGCCGCGGAGGAAGGACTGAAATCAGCAGCAACAAGCCGATGCTCAGCGACCTCAAGGACTCTGGTTCGATAGAGCAGGACGCAGATATGGTCATGTTCATCCACAGGGAAGACGCCTACAAGAAGAAAGACGAGGAAAAAAACAACGAAGCCGACATTTTTGTTGAGAAAAACAGGCACGGCCCTACCGGCAGAGTCAAATTCCGTTTTGTTCCTCACTATATGAAATTTGTCCAGCTTGATTCACTGGCCGACAGTTACGAACACGCAGATGAGTCCTGAAAAAAAGAAAAAACTTCTCATTCAGGCATTTTTCAGATTCTGCCTGATTTTCGGATTTATTGCCGGTTTTTTCCTCTATCAAAGTCTCAAAGAAGGCGATTTCAGCAGCGCCTCGCTTAAAGCTGACTCGATAAAAGAAAAATTTAAAAACTTTTTTTTAAGTGCCGGCGGAACTACTTTTGAATTCAAACCCGAGGCTGTTCTCGACAAAAAAATCAGAGAAACCGGAAAAATCACCTATAAATCGGGAAAAATCCAGACTTTTGAAAACAACTACACCTCTCACGAAAAACGGACTTTTTCAAATAATATCCTGACTCTTGAAGGAAAAACAGATGGTGAATTCGACCCGGTTTTAAAGCCTCTGATGAAAGACGGTACCTATTCGCAGAAAATCGACACTTCAGCTTTGTTCTGCCCTGAGAATTTTGTTCCGCACTATCCGTCAGCTCTCCGCAGTTACATCTATTTTATGCCGAGAACTCCGCTTTTCGACGGGAAGACTTGGGAAGTGACTTCATGCGGCGGAAAATTTTTATGTTCTTACTTGGCTTCCATGAAAGAGAATGAAAACAAAATCGATTTAGGCTGCAGCGGCTCCATCGGAAAGACTCAGACAACAATATCCGGTTCAATGAAGATAAATGAAAGCTATGACGGATTTACCGGAATTGAGATGAAAATAACGAGCGAAAACAGCGAACTTCAGTCCGTATGGCACTTTTCCGAAGGAACCAAACTGTAAAAATTCATCAGTGATATAAAATAATTATCGACTTTTCCCTTAAAACCTATTGACACAGCCTTTATTTTGGCTAAAAAACACCGTTTTTTTTGTTTTTTGTCTTTTTTGCTCGAATGTTCAAAAATTCAGGAGGGAATATGAGACTGAAAAATTTTACGGCAGCAGTTCTGATTTTGTTCGCTTGTTTTTATGCGGCTGCTGAAACTATTTCGCTTGAGGAGTGCATCGAGCGCACGCTCAAGGAAAGCGATAAGATAAAGGCTATGCAGGAAAGCGAGGCGGCGGCGAAAAGCGGTAAGGACGGAACGGTTTTCTCGTTTCTGCCGACCGCGACTCTCGATGCCAGCGTCACCTGGATGAAATATAAACCCGAAGAAGGTTCGATGAGTGTCGCCGGAATGAGCGTTCCTGTCTCTTTCCCCGACAAAAGCAGAACTCTCGGAATAACTGTCGTTCAGCCTCTCACTCCGCTCTGGAGCGTTTCCTACGGCTATAAAAGCCTGGAGACTGCGGAAGATATCGCAAAGATCCAGCGCGAACTTTCGTCAGACCAGCTCAAACTTCAGGTTATGAGCCTTTTCTACAACTACCAGCTGCTCAACGAAAGCATGGAAATACTCAACGAAACGAAGGAACAGCTGCAGAAATACTACGAGCAGGCGAAAAACTTCTACGACGCCGGTGTTGTCGACAAGCGTTCCGTTCTCAAAATTGAAATCGAGATGACAAAACTCGAGCAGCAGATCCAGACTGTTACAGGCAACACGAACCTCATAAAAAGGAATATCGGAATTCTCATAAACAAGCCGGCAGACTCTTTCGAACTTGAAAAGAAGGAAGTCACCGAAAAAAATCTGTCGGCTGACAACCAGCGGCTTGAAAAAATAATGATCGACAACAGGCTTGAATACAAACTTCTTGAAAAAAGCGAAAGCATATCAGAGTATTCCGAAATGCTTTCGGCTCAGCCGCTCATTCCGACTTTAGCGCTTGTTGCCGGCTACAAGAAGAACTGGGACGCGGGCGGAAGTTCACCTGAAAACACTCTATACATCGGCGGACAGCTTTCGTGGGCGATAGGTTTCGACTGGGGAAAAACCGCTTTCGACATCAAGCAGTCAAAGCACAAAAAAGTTCAGACACGCCTTGAAAACGCGGAGACAAAAAAGCAGCTTTCCTTACAGCTTACCCAGCTTGAAAACGATGTCGAGACAAAGGCTCTGGCCATCGAAATTTCAAAACGCGAAATCGAATCCGCTGAAGAAAACCTCAGAATAGAAGAAGACAAATACAAGGCGAAAATGACGACCGAAACCGACCTTCTTGCGGCGTCTGTATCGCTCAGAAGCGCGAAACTCGGCCTTCTCACCGCGATGTACGAGCACGAAGTCGCGCTCCACACTCTCGCGATCACGATCGGCGCCGAATACGGCAGCATCACCGACGGAGGCAACTGATGAAAATCTCCACCGAGCAGAAAAAGGAGATCATTCTTCGGAATTTTGTCTCGCTCATGCAGCAGTACGGCATAGAAAAGGTCACCTTGAACGGGACTTACGAAATCGGCGCTTTACTATTACTTTAATTCGAAAGAAGCCCTCATCATTGCGACTTACAGGTATTTCCGCGACAAAATGAACGGAAAATGCGAGGCAATGATGAAAAAGGCTGTAAATCCTGCCGAAAAAATCAAAGCTTACTGCGATTTTTCGTTCTCAGTCGTGGCAAAAGACGATGAAATGCGCGCTCTTTTCGAATTTTCGGAAGATACAGCACGCGAAGTACAGAAATATGTCACGACGATCCCCGATCTTATCCGTGAAATCAAAATCGACCGCGACAGGGAGCTTGAGATACTTTGCGGGATGATCTCAGCATACTCCGGCAGAGAAAAGGACGACCCGCGTATCGTCAAAGTTGCCATAACGGTTTCCACTATGATTTCAGGATTTCTGATCATGCTTTTCAAAATAAGGAAAGAAGAGACTGTTTCGGCAACGGAAGGACCGAAGATGAAATTTTCGGGAGAAATCCTTGAAAAAACAACTAATGAAGAGTTTTCCGCCTTCATAATCAGTGGACTCGACGCTTTGATAAAAACGACATTTAAAGATAAAAATTAATTTGGAGGAAACAATGAAATTCAATTTTAAGTTCTCAATCATTATGTTTCTCGTCATCACCCTTGCTCTTGTATCCTCGGTTTCATGCAAAAGGAAACCAAAACTGGACAAAGGCGAGGCACTTTCACAGGCGGTAATCATCACGAAGCCGCAGATCAAAAAATTCGCGGAGACTTTCGACAGTTCTTCAACGACGACCGCTTTCCAGACAGCGACGATAACCCCGAAAGTTTCGGCAAACATCGTTAAATTCCATGTTCAGGAAGGCGACAAAGTAAAAGCGGGACAGGCTCTGGCACAGCTTGACAAAACCGACTACATGGTAGGCAAAAAGGCGGCGGAAGCGCAGGTCCAGGCTGCTGAAGCAGGCGTAATGCAGGCAGAAGCTGCTTTTGAAAAAATGAGCAACGACTACGAGCGTTACAAAAAGCTCAAAAAACAGGGTTCGATCTCCGAAAGCGACTTTGAATCAGTAGAATCAGGCTACAAACAGACCGAAGCAGGCTTGGCTGCGGCAAAAGCGCAGGTGGAAATGGCGAAAAGTTCGCTCAACAACTACAACAACCAGCTTGCATACACCACGATAAAAGCTCCTTTTGACGGCTATATTTCGATGAAAAGAGGCGAGATCGGCGAAATGGCGAGCCCTGCCCTTCCGATGTTCGAAATAGTTCAGACCGACAAACTCAAAGTCGATCTTTACATCAGCGAGCTTGAGATATACGGCATCACGAAAGATTCGAATGCCGAAATAACTTTTGACGCATATCCCGACAGGACCGAAACGGCGAAAGTCAACTACATCAACAGCAAGGTCGATTCGGCGACAAGCAGCGTCAAAGTAGAATTCGTCTTCAACAACAAAGAACATCTCTACAAACCGGGAATGACGGTCCGCGCAAGACTTACTCTTCCGGAAAGGGAACATCTCGTAGTTCCCAGAAACTCGATATTCACCCGTGACAACGAAGTCGGAACGGTCTACTACAAAACAGCAGAGAACAAAGTTTATTCAAAAGATGTCACGCTAGGCGGCTCTGTCGAAGGTTATTCGATAATCAGAAACGGCCTTGACGGAAACGAAGAGATCGTTGTCGGCGGCGGAAGACAACTCGAGGAAGGACAAGCCGTAACCGTCATTGAAACCAGAGAATAAGCGGAGGAAAAGATGAGTATTCCGCAAGTTGCAGTCAAACGGCCGGTTCTGGTCATGGTCATCTTTCTTATGATGACCCTTTTCGGTCTCTATTCGCTTACCGACCTTCCGATCGACCTCATGCCCGATATCGAGATCCCGTATATCTCGATCATCACGATCTATGAAGGTGCAGGTTCGGAAGAAGTCGAGGAAAAAATCACAAAAGTCCTTGAATCGGCTCTTTCTTCGGTCGAAAACCTGAAAAACCTCCACAGTAAATCGATGGAAAACCTTTCCACGGTAAGCTGTGAATTTGAATACGGTGTCGATCTTGCCGATGCAACGAACTCGATCCGTGACAAAATCAACATGGTGCGAAGCTATCTGCCCGACAACGTTGACGATCCGCGTATATTCAAAATCGATATGAGCATGATGCCTATTCTTTTCATGGCAATCACTTCTGAGGAAGAGGATATCCGTTTCCAGAAAGAGATCATCGAGGATTTCGTCCAGAACCCCATCGAGCGAATCCCCGGCGTCGGTTCAGTAGCCCTTTTCAACGCGATGGAAAAACAGATAATCATCGCGGCGGACAAGCAGAAACTCGCATCCCTCGGTCTTTCGGTCAGCGATATTTCATCGGTCATCGCGGCTGAAAACCTCTCCGTTCCCGGCGGAAACATGCAGATAGGCTCTTTCGACTACACTCTCCGTGTTCCGGGTGAATACGAGAATATCGAGGAAGTTGCAGAAACCATCATCGCAAACACTCCCATCGGCATCATCAGGATCAAGGATGTCGCAAGAGTCTTCTGGGGCGCAGACGACACGAGACAGTTCGGTCTCAACAACGGAAAATACATGGTTTTCATGATGGTCCAGAAGCAGTCGGGCGCAAACACTGTCGCCATTGCCGATGCTGTCAGGAAAAGAATAGAAGAAATGAACGGAAGACTTCCGAAAGGAATGCATATCGACATCATCCGAGACAACTCCGAATACATCCTGAGCATGGTAGGCAACCTCACAGATTCAGTCCTCACCGCTATGATCTGCGTCATGCTCGTCGTCGTTTTCTTCCTGCGGAGGATCCGCTCGAGCCTCATCGTCATCCTTTCGATACCGGCTTCGATGATCATCGCGTTCGCGTTCCTCTACGGTTTCGGCTACACACTGAACATGGTCTCGCTCATGTCTCTCTGCCTTGCAGTCGGTATGGTCGTTGACAACTCGATCGTTGTTCTGGACAACATCACAAGATATCTGGAACAGGGAGAAACCAAAAAAGAGGCGGCAGTCAAGGGAGCCTCCGAAGTAGGAAGCGCGATCATCGCTTCGACTCTTACCACGATCGTTATTTTCGCTCCTCTTTTCTTTGTCAGCGGACTTATCAGCATATTCTTCAGCCAGCTCGCCGGCGTTATCATCCTGACCCTTGCGGCTTCCCTTCTTTCTGCAATGCTCCTTACACCGATGATCTGCTCGAAGATATTAAGAGAAGCCAAACGCGACGAGAACGGCAACATAATCGTTGAAGAAAAACCGAAAAAGCAGAACATAATCTATCGCGCCGGCGAAAAATTCCTGACGACGGCAGAAAATCTATATTCGAAAGTTATCGCAGGAACTCTGCGCTTCAAAAAAACCACGATTGTTGTGGCCATACTGCTTTTCTTCGCCTCTTTGATGCTTGTCCCTGTAATCGGTATCGACTTCATGCCTGAAGATGATCAGGGTTCGCTCCAGATCGATATCGAGCTTCCTCAGGGAACAAGAATAGAAGAAACTTTGAAAGCGGCGCAGCATATCGAGCGTATCATCCGAGAGGAGATCCCGCTTGAGCACCTTACGAGAACTTATGTCCGCGGCGGTTCCAACAACAGCGGTATGTCGCAGAAGATCGAAGGTACCAACACCGCAACGATCGGTGCCAAACTCATTTCGACGAACTACAGAACGACAACTGTCAGACAGTATGCAAAAAAGATCCGTGCCCGCATCACGACTGAGGTCGCCGGCATTGAAAAAGCCGATTTCCAGACAGGCGGCAACGGTATGGGCATGTCGGAAAAACCGGTCACGATCAAACTTCTCAACAAAAGTTTCGAGAAAAACTCGCTCTATGCGGCAAAACTCCAGAGCGAACTTCTCAAAATCCCCGGCCTCACCGACGTAACGAACGATGCCGACGTTCTGAAACCTGAAATCTCGATCAAAGTCGACCGTATCCGTGCAAGCAAGGTCGGACTTAAAATGGCGCAGATAGCAATGGCTGTCAGATACTCGTTCTACGGTCAGACTGCTTCGGTCTACAGAGACAACGGACAGGAATACGACATTGTCGTAAAATATCAGAAAGGCGACCGCTCGAACATTGAGCAGCTCAAGGAAATGGAGCTCAAAACCCTGAACGGAACTGTCGTAAAGCTCAAAGATGTCGCTGAAATCACCGACGGTCTTACTTCGCTCGTCGTAAACAGACTCAACCGTGAAAGAATGGTCACCGTTTCGGCCAACCTCGAGGACGATATCGCAGTCGGAAAAATTTACGACCAGGTCCAGCAGGCTTTCAAAAACATCGGCCTTCCGGCCGACATCGGCGTTGAATACGGCGGCAACATGAAGCAGCAGCAGGATACGACAGGCGATCTGGTCGCGCTCCTTTTCCTCGGAGTCATCCTCGTCTTCCTCGTAATGGCGGCACAGTTCGAGTCGTTTGTTGACCCGTTTGTCATCCTCTTCTCGATCCCGTTCGGAATTTCAGGCGTTCTTCTCGGACTTTTTATAATGGGAAAAACGCTTTCGATGCCTGCATTCCTCGGAATGATCATCCTTGTCGGTATCGTCGTCAACAACGCGATCGTTCTTATCGACTACATGAAGCAGGTAAAGGAGCGTGACTCACTCACGACCAACGAAGCTCTGATATACGCAGGCGGAAAGCGTCTGAGACCTATTCTCATGACCGCGATGACCACCATTTTCGGCATGGTCCCGATGATGCTCATGGGCGGTGAAGGTTCGGCTATGTTCAGTCCGCTCGGAACTGCCGTCGTTTTCGGTCTCACCGTTTCGACATTCATCACCCTTATCCTTGTTCCCAGCGTTTATGCGGTCGTTGACAGCATCCTTGTAAAACTTCACCTGAGATAAATTTATTTCCCGAAAATTTCTGCTAATATCCCGCCGTTTAAATTTCTTTGAGGTAAAAAAATGGAAAGAATTTATCCTATCCTCCTTCTTGCAGCGGCGAACATTTTCATGTGCTTTGCATGGTATTGGCATCTGAAGATTGAAGACAAACCGATTTTCTTAATAATTCTGTTAAGTTGGGGAATAGCGTTCTTCGAATACAGCATTCAGGTCCCGGCAAACCGCCTGGGTTACAAATTTTACACAGTCGGCCAGCTCAAAGTCATGCAGGAAGTCATAACGATGATAGTTTTCGCCTTTTTCTCGGTTTTCTACATGAAGGAAAAGCTCACTCTGGACTTTCTTTTCGCCGGTTTATGCCTGGTAGGCGCCGTATTTTTCATGTTCAGGCACGCCTTTTGAAGAGATTTTTACAACGAAGTACAGTTTTTATGGACAAAAAATTTATTTGTATTATAATAACGCGCGATTTTTTTGATGATTTTCACAATTTTGTAGGAGTTTGATATGAGATTTGCTAAATATTTGATTTTGTTAGCGTTTTTGGTGCTGCCGATTTGCTCGGTATTTGCCGCACCAGTATCAGCGCTTGAACTTTGTGCTTTCAGCGACGGACAGGAGTTCCAACTTTCGACAACAGATTCCGACGAAGCTGAGAAACTTGGTTTCCAGCAGTTCAACGACAGTGACATTTTTCTTAGAAATTTCAGGGTTTTGGTCGATGGTACGGAAAACAGTGCTGTTAAGCCTGTTGAAAAAAAGAATAACTGCATCCGCATAAACAAAATTCCTGCGGGAAAACACACCGTTTCTCTTGATCTCAAGCATGGATCATACACTCTGCTTGAGGCTGCTGCACCCTATGTCACAACTTTTAAGGCTAATTTCCTTCACAACGGCAAAATCAATCTTGCAAAAGGTGCTGTTGCGACGGTCGAAATCCATCAGCTCGGCAGAAAGATAGAACTTTATCAGGCTGTTACCGATCAGGCTGTTCCAAATTGCGAATACAGTTGTGAAGTTCCTGTCGGTGTGCCGCTTTACTTTGTTGAGAAAAAGGACAATGTCGACAAAGCGCTCTGCAAGCCGGAATTCCAGCTTGTACTTGAAAATGAAAGGGACAAAAACCTCGGTTGCTACGACAAGGTTGCGATAGAAAAAATGCTTGAAAAGCACATCGCCGAAAATAATATTCAATGCAATCCTGAAATCGAGATCGCATTTTTCCGCGTTTTCGGTGAAGGCTGTGTTGTCACCCCGGCTGCTGATCCTGAAGGCATAGGCGTTCTTCCGCCGCAGATCAGGATGGTTCCTCTCAAAAAGAACAGCGCTAAGTATTTTGTTGCGAGATACCCTAAGGAAAAGGTTCCATATAATTTCAGCGGCGAAAAAGGCGAGGAGATAGTCCCTGAAAAAGAAGAAATTATAGAATTTTTTGAAGAGAAAGAATAGTGAAAATCGGAATTTTTATATCAGGAACCGGCACGAACATGGCTGCAATATGCCGCAATTTCGCCGAAAAGAAACTTGCCGGTGTTGATGAAATAAGTTTTGTCCTTTCCGACAAAAGAAACGCTCCTGGTATCGAAAAAGCTGAATCTTTCGGCATAAAAACGATTGTTCTGCCGAAAAAGAAAGACGAGCCTAAGGAAGACTACGAAACAAGGCTTCTCGAAGCGGTCAAGCCGTTCGGCACAGGTCTCATCGTTCTTGCGGGCTTCATGAAGGTTCTCGGACACACGTTCCTTTCCGGTTACGAGGGAAAAATCATAAACATCCATCCGTCGCTTCTTCCGTCGTTCAAAGGTGTCGATGCGCAGGGGCAGGCCTTTGACTACGGCGTAAAAGTGTCAGGATGCACGGTCCATTTTGTCGACGAGACGCTTGACGGCGGCCCGATAATTCTTCAGCAGCCCGTTTTAAGGCATGGAGACGATACTAAAGAAACTTTCAAGGCGCGCATTCTTGAACAGGAGCACATTCTGCTTTCAAAGGCGATATCGATAGTAACTACTGGAAAATATTCAATATGCGGCAGACAGGTTCTGCTTTCTAACAAGGAGGAATTATGAAAATCAAACTTTTTCTCACGACAATTATTCTGACAGTGTTGCTTTACATTGCAACCACCTACTTTTTTGTGAACTACACCCGCGGCAATCTTGTTGAATCGGCAAAAAATGCTGTTTCCCAGTCCGTATCGGTTTATTCAAGGATTTCGGAAGCTGACAAGTTTGACAAGATTCACAAAGTTGAGTCGATTGCAAAGAACGCCAAACTCATAGAAGCTCTTGATCCTGCTAAATGGGCCGTTGTTTCGGAAGAAGTTCTTTCAGCTTTTGCGCAGGACGCGCTTGACAATGAAGGAAAAGAAAAGGGCGACGGCAAAAGAGGCGAGCTTTCACCGGATGCAAAGGCTTTTGTCGACAAAATCGAAACAGAGATGAACGTCATCAACCAGATTTATGACTACAGCGACACTATTTTTGTTGCTGACACAAACGGAAATATCATCGCGAAGAACCTTGACGGTATTTTCAAAGGTGTCAACATTGCGAACGAAAAGCTCTTTCAGGCTGTTTCGCGCGGCACGGCCAACCGTGACATTATGAAAATAAAAGGAAAGACCTATCTTGTTTCAGCGGCTCCGATGTTTGAAAAGGAAAATATTATCGGCATTTATTTCTCAGCTGACAATATCGATTCCGAAGCTGCCAAAAACGCTGTCGCAAACCTTTATGACGAGTCGATTTTCGGCAACCAGCAGTCCAAATTCTACTTCGGATTTTTTGACAAATCATCGCTTCTCGGCAGTACGCTTCCGACTCAGCTCCACGAAAGTTTCAAAAAATTCATTAAGGGAAATCAGGAGCTTATCGCAAAAATAGACGAGGAAAACTCCAAAAGACACGATATGGAAATCGTTCTCAACGGCGAGACATTTTTCGCAAGCGTTGCGCGCCATCCGTCGCTTTCCGACAATGAAGATCTTTTCTATCTTGCCCTCATCTCAAAAGACAAACTTCTCGAGCCGCTTTCTTCAAAATGCGGAACATTTACGATAGTAGCGGTTTTCCTTCTTGTCATTTCGCTTGTCCTTCTCTACATCTTTGACGAGCAGAACGGCAGACCTGTCAACAAATTCATGGAAGGAATGCTCGAAATCATTAACGGAAACGTCCGCTTCCGCTTCAACAACGACGCCAAAGGCGTAGAAGGCAACCTTAACCAGAACGCTAACATGATGATAGCTACGATTTTGGGCGAAAGAATGCCTGACAAAGATAAACCGGTAAAAAAGTAGGAGGGATATAAAATGAGCGGTCTTAACAAAGTTATGCTTATCGGTCGTTTGGGAAGAGATCCTGAAATCAGATATTCGTCAAACAATACCCCTATATGCAACTTTTCGCTTGCAACGTCGGAAAGAATAAGAAAAGGAGACAATTTCGAGGAAAAAACAGAGTGGCATCGAATCGTTGTTTTCGGTAATCAGGCAGAGAACGCTTCAAAATTCCTTAAAAAAGGCTCTCTTGTTTTTGTTGACGGCAAAATTCAGTCCCGCACATACCAGGACAAGGACGGAAACGAAAGGAATGTCTTTGAAATCATTGCAAATTCACTGAACTTCCTTGATTCTAAGGAAAATTCTTACTCTGGACAGCCTGAACGCACTTATCAGCAGAATCCGAAAGATGGTGAAGCGGTACCGCAGCAGTCTGCCGGCAATGCTCCGAAATTTGACAGCGAAGACGACGAACTTCCTTTCTAAAGTAAATTTTTCACTTGCCTAAAATCATAAAATGTCCAATAAAATCACTTATTTATTTAAAAACCAGAGGTGAACGATGAAACTAAAAGAGCGCTGGATGAAGCTCAGAAACTATCAGTCCGATGACTTCTGGGCAATGCTTTTTGCACGCCCGCTTACAATTCTTTTTCTGCTTCCCCTTGTCGAAAAAAAGTGGGTCACTCCAAACAGGATAACAGTTGTCAGTATTCTTACAAAACTTGCCGGCAGCGCGTTTGTTTTCTTTGACAGAAGCTATTTCGGAGGCGTTATCGGCGCGATTCTGCTCAATCTGGGGCTTGTTTTCGACAATATGGACGGAACGGTTTCCCGTTTCCGCAACTGCCCGACAAAATTCGGTTTTTACCTCGATAAAATTTCGGACGCTGTGACTATGACACTCATGTTCTGGGCAATCGGTTTCCGCGCCTATGATCCGGAAAAAAACAACTGGATCGACATTCTGCTTCCGCTGATGGCGGCGACAGTCACCTACATTGCAGGATACGCCAAATGGGTGAGCGAAAGGGTTCTGCTTGACATGAAAATCATCGAGAACCACCGTAAGGGAACTATTGCCGAATTCGGTGCTTCGATGGATAGATGCCCTGTCTGGTCAACTCCGCCGGAACGCACGTTTTTTGATTGGGTAAAATGGTTCTGTTATGCGGTATTTTCGATTTTCAAAGTCAACGAGGTCGATATTTTCTTTTTCGCAGCTTTGGCTTTAATTACTGAAAAATACTGGATTTTTACCCGTCTTGACTGCGGAATCATAATCTGCGGAATAGTTGTTGTTCCTGTTATTTTCGCGGTAAAAGTTCTTAAAAGAGAAAGAGAAATCTCAAAAATTCCAACGAAAGAATAGAATAAAATCAGAAAGTTTCAGGGTGAGAGCGCTTAAAAAGATTATTTTTCGGAACCTTCAAAAAGTTTAAGGAACTCTTTGTTTACGACGATGGTCGCTTTTGCTTTCAGTTTTTCAACATAAGATTCGTAGATCTGGCCTTTTTTTGCGTTTGCAAGAGACGCTTTAAGGTTTGCTTTCGACTGTTCAAAGTCAGCCATATCCGCAACTGAGTGTTTTGTAATGTTTGTGATGACGCTTCTGTTTTCTTCAGTCGTAAAAACTTCATCCTGAAGTCCTGTTTTCGGGTCGGAGAAAAGTTTTTCAATGAATTTCGGGCTGAAACCGATTCCCGCCGCGAAAGTCGATTTTCTTGTAACGGAAATATCCTGTGCCGAAATGTTCCAGTCAGCCATCGCATTTGTTATTTCTTCAGCCGGAAGCTCGGGATTTTCCTTGAGCATGGCAAGAAGTTTCGCTGAATCTGCTTTTGTTTTTTCTTCAAGTTTCGGAGCGAGAAGAAGGTCTTTTGCGACATCGTTTTTTACACTTTCGAAATCGGTTTTTCCTTCGCCCTTTGAATATTTGGAAACATTGTCCTCAAAAGTGAGTTTTGCTTTTGATTCGTTGTCTTTAAGGAAAGCCGCGGCATCATCATCGGTGATCGCTGCAAGAAGCTCTTGTTTCTTTTCCGCTTTCAGATTCGAATCTGAGAAAACGTAGACTTTAGCTTCGATCTTTTCGTTTGCCGCAATGAATTCATCCTTTGCTTCGGTGTCGGAAACCGTAATGTTGTCGGTGAGGTATGTTCTGAGCTTTCTTGCAAGCAGCTGCATTCTGACGCGGTGCTCGTAAGCTGCAACAGTCGTGTTAAGCGTGAATTTGACCATGTTGTCGTATGCTTCCTTGTCGAATGAGCCGTTTTTCTGGAAATACGGATTTTTGACGATTTCGTCGCTGACTTCCTGATCGGAAACCTTGAAACCGAGTCTTTCCGCTTCCTGAGCAACAAGAATTTCGCCTATAAGACCGTTCAGAGCTCTGTCTGAAAGTCCCATCTGCTTTGCCATTTCATTGTTGAAATTTCCGACGAATCTCTGATAGTAGTCAAACAGATTCGAGTATGCGAAACGGAATTCCGACATGGTGATGACTTCGCCGTTTACCGTTCCGGCATTGTTCTGGGTCGAGCTGCATCCTGCTTTGTCGCCCGGGCCGAAAGAAATAACGAATGTAACGATAATTGCCGCAAACATAAGGGTTATGAGCAGCGAACTTCCTTTTTTTCTGATGTCCTGAAACATTTAAAACCTCTAAATTTAAAAGCCACAAAAAAATAAACGCGGGCATTTTACAGATAGTTGTTAAAAAAGCAATAATTTTTATTGAAGCAGCTCTCTCAGTTTCTCTTCTGCGGCTTCTGTAACCGCAGGTAAAAAAGATGCCTCTTCAGGCGTGAATTTTCCCAGAACAAACGATGCCACATCACCTTTTTTGGGTCTGCCGATACCGAGCCTGATACGCAGAAAATCTCCGTTTCCGATAGAATTTGCTATTGATTTCAGACCGTTGTGCCCGGCAAAACCGCCGCCTTCCTTGAAAGTGACAGTTCCGAAGTCTGTTTCGATGTCGTCGTGTACGACTAGAATTTCCCGATCGCCAAGTTTGAAAAAGGATTTTGCCGCCTGAACGCTTTTTCCGCTTAAATTCATGAAAGTTCCGGGCTTTAAAAAGCAGTGCTGATGCCCTGAAAATTCTGCTTTCGCGAACATTCCGTGGAATTTTTCAGTCCATTTCATGGAACTCAGAATGTCCATCCGTTCAGCAACTATGAATCCTAAGTTGTGTCTTGTAAGTTTGTATTCTATGCCTGGATTGCCAAGAAAAACGACAAGCATTATTCTTCCGTTTCTTCGGCGTCAGATTCTGTTGCAGGCGATCCTTCGTCTTCGGATGATTCTTCCGCATTTTCTTCCTCGGCTTCATCATCCTCGTTTTCAGCCTTTTTTCTTGCTTCCAGTTCCTCTTTGCTGCCGGGAAGCGGAAGTCTTTTCTCCAGTTTGCCGTTTCTCCATGCGCCGTATATTACAGCACCGTTTTTAAAGGTATATTTCCCGACACCGGATATTGCATCGTCTTCGAAATCGCCTTCGTAAACATCTCCGTTTGCTTTTGTCAGTTTTCCGCTGCCGCTCCGTTTTCCGTCTTCGAAATCGCCTTCGTAAACCGTGCCGTTGCGGTATGTCATTCTGCCTTTGCCGCTTCGTTTGTCGTGGTCAAAGTCGCCGTCGTATTCTGCTCCGCTCGGGAAAATCATGACTCCGTGGCCGTGCCTTATATTTTTGGTGAAGTGACCTCGGTATTCCTTTTCATCGGCAAATCTGAAAATTCCTTCGCCGTCCATCATGTCGCGCACAAATGAACCCTCGTATCTCGCGCCGCTCGGGAAAACAAGCGTTCCCTGCCCGTGGCGCAGACCGTCCTTGAACTCGCCGATGTATTTTGTGCCGTCTTTCAGCGTCAGTTCGCCCTGACCGTTGTAATGGCCGTTTTCGAAAAAACCTTTGTAGCGGTCGCCGTTTGCATAGATGTATTCGCCTTCGCCGTATTTTTTATGGTCTTTGAAGCCGCCGATGTAGCGGTCGCCGTTCGGCAGATTGTGAATCCCGCTGTCACTGATCCCGTCATCTTTGTTTTCTTCCGTTTCGGATTCTTCAGATTTTACCGGCACACTTTTTTTATGCTGCGTTTTTTTCCCGGAAGTGCCGCACGACAAGAGGAAAGTGCAGATAAGAACGCAAACAATACAAATACATTTCTTCATAGTTCCTCCGTTACATGATCAGTGGGCAGGCTTCGACTCCGAGGGTTTCCTGCGCGTCTCCTCCGAGTTCCGGAATGTTGGCCGGGCTGAAAAGTTCTGCTGTTCCGGCACTGATTTTGAGTTGTCCCTCTGAACCGGTCTTGATTTCAGCACGGTCAATGGAGAAAGTTCCTTTGCCGAAAGCATGGTAGCATAAAATGTTGTATGAAGAGTCTGCTTCTCCGACAATAAAGCGGGCATCGTCTTCACCGGCAAATCCGGCAGAGTGTTCTCCGACAGTCGCCGAGGCGGTTTTTATCCTCAGGATGACAACCGGATTTCCCGGTTTCTGCTGTGTCATGTCGAACGGAAGCTGAAAAACTTCGACAACTTCACCGTCACGCGGGTCGTTTCCTTTCCTGACAAAAGAGATTATCGAGCCGTTTGGCGTAATCGGCTGGGAAGCGATGGTTCCTTTTGCGAAACTTTCCATAAGTATCTCGTTTTCACTGGTTGGAAACAAGCCGTTGATAATGAACGAAAAAGAACCGGCAAACTCGGCGTTTCCGTACGGAGCGGGGTAGGAGACTTCGTATTCAAAAGCCTCTGCGACGTTGCACGGTTCATCCCACTCTGCGCAATGCTCCGCCGAACATTCAGCCGTCTTGTCGTTTGCACACTCGTTGTTGAAACACTCTCTCCAGCGTCTGTATTGAAGCTGAGCTTCCTCGTTTCCTTTGCTGTAGCAGCGGCTGATACAGTCAGAATCGTCATCGGCGCATACATTTGCGCAGGCGATTATTCCTTCACATGTAGACCAGAAATCTACCGTATCCTGAGAGCTTCCGTCATCAGTTTCTGCTGAATCGTTATCCGGAACATCTTCGTCTGCTGTTTCGGAATCGCTTTGCTCGGAATCTTTGTCGGAATCTGCCGGCTTACCGCTGTCTCCGTCTGGTTTTTCCGAGTCGGAATCTTTGTCCGTAACGGGATCGGTATCATTGTCGTATTCGTCGTATTTGCTGCTGCCTCCGCCGCATCCGGCAAAGAAAAAAAGAGTGAACAGCAAAAGAAACAGGAATAATTTTTTCATAAATCCTCCTAAATATCGTAGTAGTCTTCGTTCTGCGGGTAATAATTCTGTTCGAGGACGATTTTTTCTATATCCTCAACTTTTCTTTCTCCTTCCGCGGCGATTATTTCGCGGACCTGCGTCTGGGTCGCTGCAATCACCGGTTTTATGTATCCGTCTTTGAAATGAACCAGAAACAGCATTTGTTTCAAATCATCGCCGACTTTGCTTACTGACATTTCAACCTCCTGAAAAAACCGGAGAATTTTAGTAAAAGCCTTTTTTCTGTCAAGAAACCGCGCGTTTTTCTCTATAAGTTTGCTATTGCCTTTAAAAGCACTATGATTGCCCGTTTTTAAGTTTTTTGAACAAATTTTTAGGGAGGTTTTTTCATGAATTTCAACGGCAAAGAGTACAAAAATTTCGTTTCGGCTTTCGACGAGTCGAATCTTTTCACCCATTTCGCTCCGAGAAAGACTCCTACCTTCATTCCGCGCGGAAAGAGCAAAATCAGAACGCTTGACGAAGTTGTTGATATGCTTCAGGACGGCGATGTTATCAGCTATCCGCACTACTACAGAACAGGCGACAGAGGCCTTGAGGCTGTCGTTTCAAAGCTCCGCGAGCACGGCAAAAGAAACATCGTTCTTTACGGAAACGCGATCTTCGACCACACTGATCCGTGGCTTTATGAAGCATTTAAAGACGGAATAATTACAGGTATTTACGGAAATATTTACAGGGCTATGGGAAACCATCTCGTTGCCGGTGATCTTCTTCCGTGGGTCGGCGTTGGACTCAGCCACGGCAACAGAGTCCGCAAACTCCAGATGGGCGAAGTTCATGTAAAAATGGCGTTCCTGCCCGTTCCGATGGCTGATATTCACGGAAACGCGAACGGTGTCATGGGAAATCCCGACGAATACTGCGGACCGCTCGGACTTGCTACTGCCGATGCGGAATATGCCGACTACACTTGCCTTATCGCCGGAACGGTTTCGGAAGAGACGCTCATTCCGGCTGAGATCACGATGGAACTCACAGATTTCGTAGTTCCCATGGAAAAACCGGGTCTTTCGGAAGGAATCGGCTCGGGAACGCTCGATTTCGAGAAGATCCGCTCCAACAAGTTCAACGCTCAGATCGCTGAAAACGTCACCAACATCATGAAGGCTGCCGGTGTTATGAAAGACGGTTTCGCTTTCCAGGTAGGAAGCGGCGCGGGACTTATCGTTCTCGACAACATCAGGCAGTATCTCAAGGAAAACAACATCACGGCGAACTTCGCGATCGGCGGAATCACTTCGATGCACGTCGAAATGCTTGAAGAGGGAACTCTCCGCCACATTTTCCACGGACAGCTCTTCGAACCGAGCGAAAAAGTCATCAAATCGCTCCTTATGAACCCGTTCCATATTCCGATATCCACTGGTTTCTACGCATCAATCGCAAACAAGGAATGTGCGGTCAATATGCTTGATGTCGCTGTTCTTTCGGCTCTTGAAGTCGACAGAGATTTCAACGTTAACACCGTATGCGCTTCCGGCAGGATCATCGGCGGAATCGGCGGCGGACAGGATGTCGCGGCTGGAGCAGACCTCACGATCATGTTTGTTCCTCTTGCAACAGGAAAAGACGGAAAAGGTTTCCCGAAAATCGTCGAAAAAGTCTATACCCGCACGACTCCGGGCGAAGTCATCGACGTTGTCGTCACCGAAGATTATGTCTGCGTCAACCCGAAGAGCCGCTCTTCATACAAAGAGGCTATCCTCGAAAACGGCAAAAAATACGGCCTCAATATCATTTCGATGGACGAACTTCTTGCGAAATCGAAAGAAAAAGCGGAAAGTTTCGGTGTCATTCCGAAGCCGAAACCCACTACCGACGAGGTTGTTCACGTTATCGAATGGCGTGACGGAACACTTCTCGACACAATCAAAAGGGCAATGCCGAAATAATTTTATTGCGCCGCCAGTTCATGTCGATATACCGTGATACCGATATTTCGATATATCGACGGCGCACAAATTTTTTTAGTTTAAATATTGTCTATTTTCTCGATTCTGCGTTCGTGACGACCGCCTTCAAACGGGGTCGAAAGGAAGATCTTAAGCCATTTTTCAGCGTCTTCGTAAGAGGTGAAACGTCCTCCCAGAGCGATGATGTTGGCATTGTTGTGCTGTCTGGACAAGCGGGCGTAGTCATCATTTGTGACGAGTGCGGCGCGGATCCCTTTGAAACGGTTCGCCGCGATTGATATTCCTATTCCCGAGCCGCAGACCAAAAGGCCGAAATCGGCTTTTTTTTCAAGAATGTCGCGTGCAACAGACTTAGCGAAATCGGGGTAATCGACTGAATCGGGCGAATTTGTTCCGTTGTCGATGACTTCATATCCTTCTTTGCGCAGCATTACGACAAGTTTGTCCTTAAGTTCGAATCCGCCGTGATCTGCACCAGCTGAAATTATCATCGTAATCTCCTGATTTTATTACTTGTTTAAGTTTTTCTTGAGTTCTTTTTCGAGTTCCATTTCATCTTCTTCCGAAATGTGTTTTTCAGAAGAAGTTTGTTCTTTTATCGAATCCTTCGCTTCTTCAGCCGCTTTTTTTGTTTCATCCACGGCCTTTTTTGCAGTTTCTTCGACATCTTTCGAGGTCTCTTTTACCATTTTCTGCACTTTTTCACTCTCTTTTTTTATTGCTTTTCCGCTTTTTTCGATAGTGCTGCCGGCTGAAGGGATCACGTTTTTCCACAAAGGTTTGCCGTTCCAGCAGAAATTTGCGAGAAGAAAAATGAAAACTGCTATTTTGACTATTTTAAGAATCAATGAACCGAAGCCGCCGCTGCTCTTTTTTTTGCCCATTTTTCACCTCCTGAAAATCAAAGCGCCCTAATATAGCACAAAATTTACTCTCTTGAATAAAATTTTGCATTTTTAAAGCGGATTTTTTTCCGCAAGGCTTTTTCCTGCTTTTCTGTAACTTTGTCAGGAAAATGAACCGAAATAACTTTTGTTATGCCGCACTGTGCTGAAAAACGCTCGATGTTCGTGTAAAAATAGTTGTTGAAAGCAGGATTTTTCGCATATCTGTCGAAAAAAATCCTGCCCGAAGCGACGCTTTCCTTAACGCAGAAAGCCTTTCCTCCGAACTGATCCGGCCTTTTTAATTCATCAGCTGAAAATATGCCGGAAAAGAAAAAAATAGCGGCAACAATATTCACTGATAATGACAAGTATTTGATTTTATTCCTGAAATATAGCGCAGTAAAAAATGATGCAGCAAAGATTATTTTTATAAAAACCGGAACATCTATGATCGGAACAGATGTTTTTTCAGCAAAACCGGCAAAAAATGAGACGAAAAACGATGCCGGCGCGATCAAAAAATCGGCGGTTTTCAGCATTAAGTGTGCTGCAGTTTCAGAAAACGGAATCAAAAACTGCGCCAGCGTGACAAAAGGAACCGAAAGCGACACAACCGGAATCACAAAAAAATTCACAAACGGCGAAGCGACAGAAAAAGTGCCGGAAAGGGACGGGCTCACGACAAGAAGAATCCAGTTCACAGATACTGATACGCAAACAAGCGAAACGGCTAATGATTTCGGCAGGACTTTCCAGATTTTAAGAACTGTTGCGACACAGAGCGCGCTCATTAAAAAACTCATTGAAAGAGAACTTCCCGGAATCAGAAAAGCTGTCGCGGCGAGAGAAGCAAAAAATATGAAAACAGGGTGCGGAAAACTTCCCGAAATCATGAAAAAATCGAAAAAAAGCATGAAAACAAGGGAACGCAGAGTCGGGACCGAAGCTCCGGTTATGAAAAAATAGTAGACCGAAGCCGGAATTTTAAGGAAAAAGAGCACTGTATTCTTTACATAAGGCCGCATCGGAACAAAAAAGAGGAGTGATTTGAAGAAAAATCCGAAAATGAGGACCATGATTCCGGTGTGAAACGCCGAAATTGCTACAAGGTGCATGGTGCCGGTTACGGCCAGATCGTGCCGGAATTTAGGCGAAAAATCCCTTTTGCCGACCGAAAGTGCAAGGATAAATTCATGATTTTCAAGATCGACAGCGCTCTTTTCCAGTTTTTTCTGCAAACTTTCTGTAAATTTAACATTATAATATGCATGCTTGTCGTTTATTTTAAAATAAATATCTCTGGCTATGGAGAAAGAGAAAAAAATGATTGTTAGAAATATTATCAAACTATAAAAATTTGTATTTGTCATAAATATTAAATTTTTAATAATAAAAAATCGTAAAACATAAAATTTTAAATAAAAAAATCCGGCTGTCAATAAAAGTACGCTGCCGTTTTATTGCGATAACCGGCGCTTCATATTGACATTTGAGAAATTTTGAGTATACTATCGCGGTTTTTTGGTTCTAACCATTTTGGAGGGTAAAAAAATGGCTAACAAAGATTTCGAAAAAATAACAAGACTTCCGGTTGACGAACGTTGCGAAGGCTGCGATACAGAAGCTGGCAGCTTCTGCAAAAAATATGCAGATCCTTCATTTCATTGGGAAAATGACCAGGTTTGCTCTTTTGCTTCCCATGTAAAAAGAGAAGTTAAAGTCACAACTAAGAAGCTCAATCCTCTTAAGGCTTCGAAAAGAGCAGCAGGTAAAAAGAAATAAGTTTCTGAATTTTGGAACACTTCTATTTTATCCAGTTTCCCGAACAGATTTTCAATCTTCGGCAGAATATTCCCGACGGTATTCCTGTAATTCCGTTTTTTGACGATTTTGAAACATTCAACAGAATAATTTCGTCATTGAAGCGTAAAAAATCGGTAACTGCTGTATTTTACGATAAAAATTCATATCCTTCAGGGCTTTTTTTACAGAACAGCGGCATTTTCGACTATGTTTTTCTGACTGATTCAACTCTTGTTGAACCCTT
Organism: uncultured bacterium; assembly: GCA_905233945.1. Taxonomy (GTDB): domain Bacteria; phylum UBP6; class UBA1177; order UBA1177; family UBA1177; genus UBA1177. The sequence continues at coordinate 98,665 of CAJOFY010000005.1, forward strand.
GCGAAAAGCAGGATTTGCCGGAAAAATCGCACTTTTTGCAAATTTCAGAATGATTGCATCTGCCGGTTTCTTCAAAAATTTTGATGTAAATCCTGTGGTTAGCGGAAAATCTAACTACGAAATTGCAAAAAACAACGGTCTGGAACCGGTTTATTTTGTCTCCGACAAAGCCTGTATCGCCGAATTCGGGCTCTGCCTTTCGAGAAAAAGCGTTCCGCAGCACTGCTTCAACTGCGACAACCGGTGCCGCGAAAAAAGCACGGCAAAACCCGGACTTGAATTTCCTGTTTCGATGAAACCGGATCTTAATGCGCCTGACGACGCTCCTTTCTTTCTTTTTTCGGAAAAAACTTTCTTTCCGGAAGTGAAAACAACCGGTGCGAAAGAAAAAATCCTTGAAAAATCATGGAATTACCGCTATCCGGTCGGAGTTGAGATACTTAAACCCGGAAAATCAAGGGACGGCAGAACATACTCTTTCCTTATCGACAAAAATTCCTCAAGAATGTTTGACAAAGACCTTCTCGGGTTTTACGGCTACTCGGGCGCTTTCTACAAAGGGAAATGGATTGACGCTAAGAATGTGAGAAAAATTGATGATACCAGGCTTCGCGCAGAAATTTCAGGAAGTTACAAATCAGTCCTGATGATTTGCAGATATACGGAGGAGGAAAAGGACTTCCTCAAAAAGGCCCGTCATTATCTCTATACTCTGCCTTACCGCGAAGTTGTTCCGGAACCTGAAAAACCGGCGGAAGAATCCGTGAACAGAAAAATTTTCAGGAAATATTCCGAACGTCCGAAAATAACGCTGATTTCTGACGATATTAAAAAGTTCGCGGCTTTCAAGAGCAGGAATGTCGGTCGGCGTGTCTTTGTCTACAACCGCAATATCCCCAAGGGTTTTTCCGACTATATTTATATCGCCGGAAATCTGGTTGAAAAAGATTTCGAAGACATTGCCTTAGCTGAAAAATTAAAGGGGATTGTCGTTTCGGACACCGTCATGAAAGAGGTCCTCGAAAAGAATTTCCCGAAACTGGAAATTCTTCTCCACCCTCTTGCATACAGCAGTTCCGAAGAGGCTCCTTCGTATCTTTCGGCTTCGACTTCGGTTTTTGTTTCGCGCTTTAAATCAGAAAATAGAAACAATTATCATTGGTCTGACATAAATATTTTTCTCAAGAACCACATCGGTTTCTCTGAGTTCATTTCCCACAAAAAAATGATCCGAAACGGCGGAAAAAGGGAACTTTGGGTCAGTATCGCCGATATTTCGGACGATGCTTTGAGGTTTCTGAAGTCGCAGGCTGACCAGATGATTCTCGAAATGCGCTAGGATTTAGCTGTATATTCCTTGAAATATCCGCTTTTTGTGCTACCATCGCCCGCTTTGTTTTTTTGTTGTTTTATTCGGAGAAATACAATGATTTCGGCAATCAAGGGAATGAACGACCTCTTCGGCGAAAAGGCTTTCCGCTGGGGAAAAATGGAAGAAGAGATAAAAAAAATGATGGCTGCGGCGAATTTCGGCGAGTTCAGAACGCCGATTTTGGAAGAAATCGCCCTTTTCAAACGCGGTGTAGGCGAGACGACCGATGTCGTAAAAAAGGAAATGTACGATTTTCTCGACAAGAAAGGGCGTCATGTCGCAATGAGGCCGGAAGGAACCGCGAGCGTCGTCAGAGCTTTCGTCGAACACGGAATCGGGATCAACTATCCGTCGCCTTTCAAAGCGTTCTACATTGCGCCGTTTTTCAGATACGAGCGTCCGCAGAAAGGGCGTTTCCGCCAGTTTCACCAGTTCGGAGTAGAAATTTTCGGGATGCCGAAATGATCTTCACGGCCTCGCGTGTGCTTGAGCACTTCGGAATCGACTATGAAATCCACCTCAATTCAATCGGCTGCAAGAACTGCCGCGCCGCTTACCGCGAAAAACTGATCGAATACTTCTCGGCAAAGAAGGACGAGCTCTGCGAAGACTGCCGGACAAGGCTCGAACTCAATCCGCTGCGCCTCCTCGACTGCAAGGCCTGCGACCCGAAAAACCGATTCACGGACGTGCCGAAAATGACAGATTTCCTCTGTGACGACTGCAAAAACCACTTCGAGGAGCTTCAGAAAGCGCTTCACGCTTTCGGTGTGCCCTTTGTTCTTGACCCGTTCATTGTCCGCGGGCTTGACTACTATACAAAAACGGCGTTTGAAATTGTCGCGAAAACAGGCGGTTCCCAGAATGCTGTGGCAGGCGGCGGAAGATACGACAATTTAGTCAGCGACATCGGCGGAAGCGATACTCCGGCGACCGGCTTTGCAATGGGATTGGAACGACTTTTCGACCTCATTCCCGAAGATTTTTACAAAGAAGAACCGCTTTCGGCAGGATATGCGCTCTGTGATGAAGCGATTCTGCAACTTGTTGAATTTACTAAAAAAATGTCGAAAGAAAATATCCGTTTCCTTGCCGACTACAAACCTAAAAAGCTGAAAAAAGCGCTTCAGAAAGCGGAAAAAACTAACGCTTCATTCGTTTTCGTCATCGGAGAAGACGAAGCGGCAAACGGCAAGATCCTCATGAAAAATATGGCGACGAGAGAACAGACCCTTTTCGACAAAGACGATATTCAGGGAATAATCAAAGAAATAGCGGAAGCGGAACAATAATTCCGAATCAATAAATTTTTCTGTTTTCAATAGCCTCCTGTTCGTTTTACGCATATTGACCAAGTCCCGGATTTTGCTATAATTCCAAAAATTTTTTCGGAGGAAAAAAGATGCCAAATCCAAAAAACATATCTATTTTTGAAGACACCGTGAACCTTGTGGAGAACACAAAACGCCTGCGTGAAGCAGTCGCCGCAAGTCTGAAATCGCAAAAATTCATCGCGGAGAAGGATCCTGTGCCGGACGGAAGTCTTATAAAGCGCTTTGAAGAGCCTGCCAAAATCATCGTGAGCAAAAAACGCACATTCGAGGTAGCTTCTGCTTACGCAGGAAAGGGCGACAAGCTGTGCGTGCTCAACTTTGCTTCCGCATCGAATCCGGGAGGAGGAGTGGTGAACGGCTCCAGTGCACAGGAAGAGTCTTTGTGCCGGGTCTCCACACTTTATTTTACGCTTGATACAGACGAAAACTGGAAGCGCTTTTACAAGCCGCACAGAATGAGCCGTGACCCGATACACAACGACGATATTCTTTACACGCCTGATATCGTTGTCTTCAAAACGGACTCTTCTGCTCCGGAGCGCATGCCGGAAAGCGGCTGGTTTAACTGCGACGTGATCACCTGCGCCGCGCCGAATCTGCGCGAAAATCCAATCAACCGCTACAATTCCGGCGACGGAAGAGAACGACTGCTGCTTTCCGACGATGAGCTTTCCCGCGTCCACAGAAAACGCGACCGTAGGATTTTTGATGTCGCCGTTCAGAATAAAGTCGATGTGCTTGTTTTGGGTGCATTCGGCTGCGGTGCCTTCAGAAACAGTCCGACCGTAGTCGCCGATGTTATGCTTTCGCTCGCAAAAGAGTATGAACACGCCTTCAGGATGATCGAATTCGCGGTATACTGCCCGCCGTTCGATGACACGAATTACAGAATTTTCATGAAGCGGGTTCAGTTACTTGTCTGAGAATTTTATTCTCGTTTTGCTCAGGAGACAGCCGATTTATGACAAACGAAAAATTTACATGGCTACAGCCCGGCGCATGGCGCAAACCGATTATTGTGCATGCAACAATGGTCGCAAAAGACCGCAAGCCGCTTTTCGGCAAACTTGCTCACGACGGTCGTTGCGCTGTAGTGGAAAAATCTCCAATAGGCTGGATCCTCATAAAACAGCAGCAGCGGATGCTTGAGTTGTGTCCGGAAATAAAAATTTTGGCCGACAAAGTGATGCCGGATCACCACCACATGGTTTTGCAGGTAATGCGTTCCATGAGAAGAAGCATAAAAGAAGTCGTGCGCGGCTACATGCAGGGTTGCAAAGCCGAAGCTCTAAAGCTGGGATTCGACGGGAATATTTATGATGCACCGCCGTTTTACCGTGTTCTTTCGCACAAAGGACAGTTGAAAGCAATGATAGAATATGTTTATGCCAATGCAGAACGTGCCTGGCAACGCAGACAGAATCCCGATCTGTTCCGTATGCACCGTCAGACAGAAATCTGCGGCCTGACATTCACATCGTTAGGCAACCATTTTCTGCTGAATTGGCCCGATCGTCAATTGGTGGAAATGTCAAGAAGCAGCACAGACGAAGAAATCGGGCAGCGTTTACAATATGTATTGACTGCGGCACAGAACGGCGCGGTTACTTACACAGCGGCAATCAGCAAAGGTGAGCAGATGATTGCCCGCACATTGCGGGAGCATGGTATGCCGCTGGTTGTTCTGCTAAGCAATGGTTTTCCTATCGAAGGTTCTCCGCATGAAAAGTATTACAAGCCGGGAGCTCTCTATTTTGAAGCATGTTCAAAAGGCCAACTGTTGCTTTTGGAACCGACGCTGCAGACGATAACTTTGCCTGTGATTCATTCTGCCGCAGAAAAAACGCTTCGGCAAAAGGCGGAAGAAAAAAATATTGCTTACAAGCCTGTTTCTATATCAACGCAACGTTACCGTTTCGTGGCATTGAATGAGATTGGAAAATTTATAATTGAAAACGGATCAAATCCGTCAGGAAAGACTGAACTGATTGTTTTATAGGTCGACTATTCCCCCCTCTGCCATTTGAGCACCGGTTTTCTTGCCGCGAGGGTTTCATCCGGGCGGCTGACTGCCGTATTGAGCGGAGCGTTGAGGATGTTTTCGGGATTGGTTTTAGCTGTTTCGGCTATATCGATCATGGCTTCGATGAACTCGTCAAGAGTCTCTTTGCTTTCGCTTTCGGTCGGCTCGATCATGAGTGCGCCGTGAACGATGAGCGGGAAGTAGACTGTCGGCGGATGGTAGCCGCGGTCGATGAGAGCTTTCGCGATATCCATCGTCGTGATGTGGTTCGGCATTTCGGAATCGTCGAAAACGACTTCGTGGAGCGTGTCTGATTTGTATTTGAGGTGATAGTAGTCACGAAGGCACGCTTTGATATAGTTCGCGTTGAGAACTGCGTTCTGCGCGGTTTCGCCAAGGTGTTCCTTGCCGTATTCAAGGATATAGATGAACGCTTTGAGCGTTACGCCCATGTTTCCGTAGAATGAGCGGACTCTTCCCATCGAGTTGTCGGAGTCGTTGAAGGTGTAAAGACCGTCTTTTTCGACTACGAACGGGTTCGGAAGGAATTCAACAAGTTTCTGGCATACGCCTACAGGGCCTGCTCCAGGGCCGCCGCCGCCGTGAGGAGTCGAGAAGGTCTTGTGCAGGTTGTAGTGAAGGACGTCGATCCCCATGTCTCCCGGTCTTGCCATGCCGAGAAGGGCGTTCATGTTCGCGCCGTCGCCGTAAACAAGGCCGCCTGCGTCGTGGACCATTTTCGTGATTGCGAGGATGTCGCTCTCGAAAACGCCGAGTGTGTTCGGGTTGGTGAGCATGATGCCTGCAACTTCGTCGGTAAGAAGCGATTTGAGCGTGTCAAGGTTTACCTTTCCGTGCTCGTCGCTCTGAAGGACGACGACTTCGAATCCGTTGAGAGCGCAGCTTGCGGGGTTCGTGCCGTGTGCGCTGTCGGGGATGATTATTTTTTTACGTTTCTTGTCTCCGATTTTGTCGAAATAGCTTCTGATGATGCCGATTCCGGTGTATTCACCGTGAGCACCTGCCGAAGGATTGAGCGTGCAGGCCGCGAATCCGCCGATTTCAGCGAGCATTCTCTGCATTTCGAACATGATCTTGAGAGTTCCCTGCGCGTATTTTTCCGGAGTTTCGGGGTGAAGTTCCGTGAACTGCGGGTTGCGGACAAGTTTCTCGTTGATCTTCGGGTTGTATTTCATCGTGCAGCTGCCGAGCGGATAGAAACCGTGGTCAAGGCTGTAGTTGTATGTCGAAAGTCTTGTGTAGTGGCGGACTACATCGACTTCGCTGAGCTCCGGAAGGTCAAGGTCTGCTCTGCGGAGCTCTGCCGGAAGAATGTTCTCCGCTCCTTCGAGATTTTCTTCGGGAAGCGAGTAACCGCGTCTTCCTTCGCGGCTTCTTTCAAAGATTACCGATTCTTTGAGTTTGAGGTCTTTCATTCCGGGGTAACTCATTTTGCACCTCCTGTAACTTCTTTAAGTGCTGCGACGAATTTGTCGAGCTCTTCGTAGCTGTGGATCTCCGTGGTGTTTACGATGATCGCGTTCTCAAGTTCCGGATAGTATTTTTTCGCAGCGATTCCGCCGAGGATCCCTTTCTCAGCGAGTGCTTTGAGTGCGCAGCATGCACATCCCGGAGTGAGAATCGTGAATTCGTTGTAGTTGCTTCCTTTGAAAGCGACTTTGCACGGAGTCTCTTTCTCGATCTTGTTCTTGAGGTAGTCAGCGCGTTTGAGGTTCATGAGAGCGACTTCCTTCATTCCTTCTTTTCCCATCGTAGCGAGGTAGATGGAAGCTGCCGTCGCCATAAGTCCCTGGTTGGAGCAGATGTTAGAGGTCGCTTTTTCGCGTTTGATGTGCTGTTCACGTGCCGAAAGGGTGAGAACGAAGCAGCGGTTGCCGTTCTTGTCAACTGTCTGACCGATAAGTCTGCCGGGCATCTTTCTCATGTATTTTTCCTTGCAGGTGAAAAGACCTACGCCGGGGCCGCCGAAGTTTACCGGAATGCCGAGTGCCTGACCGTCGCCGACAGCGATATCAGCGTCGATGTCGCCGGGAGTCGCGAGGATTCCGAGAGCCGTCGTTTCGGTGATAACCGGAATGAGCAACGCGCCCTTTTCATGCGTAACTTCGGAGATCTTGCGGATGTTTTCGATCATGCCGAAGTAGTTCGGATACTGGAAAACTACGCAGATCGTGTCTTCGTCGATTTTTGCAAGTTCCTTTTCCGCAACGCAGCCAGTAGCGGCATCCATTTCAAGAAGGTCGATAGAATCTACAACGAAACCGGTGTAGGTCCTGATCGTCTGGATGTACTGCGGGTTGACAGTTGAGGCGATGAGGACTTTGTGTCTTTTCGTCTGGATCTTGTGCGACATAAGGACTGCTTCTGCCGCAGCGGTCGCGCCGTCATACATCGAAGCGTTCGCGACATCCATTTTGAAAAGGTTTGCGATCATCGTCTGGAACTCGAATATAGCCTGAAGTGTTCCCTGGCTGACTTCGGGCTGGTACGGAGTGTATGAAGTGTAGAACTCGCTTCTCGAGATCATCTGGTCAACGAGAGCGGGGCAGTGGTGTTTGTAGCAGCCGCCGCCAAGGAAGGAAAGCATGTTCGCGCCGGTGTTTTCCCTGCCGAGTTCGTCCATAATTTTTTCAAGTTCGGGTTCGCTTTTGGCAGAGGGGATGTTCAGCTCTTTTTTGAGGAGAACGTTCTGCGGAAGCGGGGAAAAGAGGTCGGAAACCGACTTTACGCCGATTTTGTCGAGCATCTCTTTCCTTTCTTTATCCGTTATCGGAAGGTATCTCATTTTTTACCTCTCAAGTTTTTAATAAAAAAAGGGGAACGAAAAACGCTCCCCCGAATCAAAAATCCTCTGAAACACTTAGTCTTCCTGAGTTGCAAGGAATTCTTCGTATTCTTCAGCGGTCATAAGCGAGCTGAAATCATCGTCGCTTTCCGCTTCGACTTCATAAAGCCATCCGTCGCCGTAGCAGTCGCTGCTTACTGTCTCGGGGCTGTCTTCGAGCATGTCGTTTACAGCAACGATCGTTCCCGAAATCTGGTTGCAGATGTCTTCGGAGCTTTTTACTGTCTCGATTGTGCAGTCAACGCCGTCTTTGTCGATAACGGTTTCAGTTTCCGGAAGTTCGACATAGGTGATGTCGCCGGCATGCTGAGCTGCGAAATCGGTGATACCGAGGCGGTATCTTTTGTTGCCGAGATCCTTTACCCATTCGTGGGTTTCCGAGTACCTGAGTTCGGAAGGAACATTGTAGTTTGCCATGATTTTCTCCTCAAAAAAAGTTATTAAAAGTTATAACATAGAAGCCATTTTCTTTCTTGAAGTGCCTTTTACAAGCGGGTTCGCCTTGACGAAAGCCTTGAAAGTCTTGCCTTTTTCGTTCAAAAGCTCGATCTCTTCGTCAAGAGCAAGTTCCTTGTTGACTCTGATAAATCCTGCCGGAACCATTCCGAGCGAAACAGCCATGATCTCCGAAGTGAGAACGCCGATCTCTTCGCCTTTGTAGAGAACTTTCGAGTGGTCGCCCGGTTTTCTCTTGCCTTCGACCGTAATCGCATAAGCGAAAATCGTTCCTTTTGCAGCCATAAGAGGCTCTTTGCCGATGAAATCGTGCTCGTAGCTGATCGCGAATTCCCACGGAGTTCCTGCCGCGACTACATCCGGACGGACTTCGTGACCCGAAAGCGGAAGACCTGCTTCAAGTCTGAGCGTATCTCTTGCGCCGAGTCCTGCCGGCATGATCCCGTATTTTTCGCCTCTTGTAAGAAGGAGATCCCAAAGTTTTACAGTCTCTTTGATGTCGCAGTAGATTTCGAAACCGATCTCGCCTGTGTAGCCTGTTCTGCTGAGAAGGACCTTGATCCCGTCAAGGTTTACGTTGTCTACGAAGCGGAAGAATTTAAGCCCTTCTATTGCCTCTCTTCCTGCGATCTCAGCGATAAGTTTCGGTGCATTCGGACCCTGAAGGTCAAGTTTGCAGGTCTGCGCACTGATGTTTTCAAGTTTCATGTCAGGAAGAGCGTTCTTCTTGAGCCATTCGAAGTCGCTGTCCTGAGTTCCTGCGTTGACAACGAGCATCCATTTTTCCTCGTTGAAGCGGTAAACGATGCAGTCATCGATTACGCAGCCTTTCTCGTTGAGCATGAAGTTGTACTGAGCCTGACCGTCTTCGATCGCTCTTACATCGTTGGTGAGCATTTTCTGCCAGAAAGCGAAAGAATCCTTTCCGGTGATGATGTATTCACCCATGTGGCAGATGTCGAAAAGGCCGCAGTTTTCACGCGTCGCCTTATGCTCGGCAGTCTGACCGGTTTTATACCACAGCGGCATGTCCCATCCGCCGAATTCAGCCATTGTAGCGCCCATTGCTACGTGTCTTTCAAATAACGGAGTCTTGTTCATAGTTCCCTCTCTTAAATTTATAAGAAAACAAAAAATCAGTCGTTTATAGTAGAAAAAATATTCAATGCAAGGAAAAGTGAGATGATTTTATATTGTTTTTGCCAAAATAAAAAAACTTGACTTGAAAAACTTTTTCCCTATCATACTGCGCGGCAACGAGGTTGCGGGGTAGAGCAGCTGGTAGCTCGTCGGGCTCATAACCCGAAGGTCATTGGTTCAAATCCAATCCCCGCGACCATTTTTTTTGCCTTCTTTTGACGATTTTCACTAATGTTTCTTGATTTTTGAGCGGAGATAAAATGAACAAGGAAGAAGTTTTAAACTATCACAAAAATCCCAGACCCGGAAAACTTGAAGTTGTTCCATCCAAAGTCTGTGCTACACAGGCCGATTTAGCCAAAGCATACACGCCCGGTGTCGCTTTGCCGTGTCTTGAAATCAAAGCGGAACCCGAAACTGTTTACGACTACACCGGAAAAGGAAACCTCGTCGGCGTAATTAGTGACGGAAGCGCGGTTCTGGGGCTTGGAAACATCGGCGCGCTCGCCGGAAAGCCGGTCATGGAAGGAAAAGCCCTTCTTTTCAAGCGTTTTGCAGGAATCGACGCGTTTGATATAGAGATAAACGAAAGCGATCCTGACAAGTTCGTTGAAATAGTGAAATCGCTCGAACCCACTTTCGGCGGAATAAACCTTGAGGATATTTCTTCTCCGAGATGCTTTGAGATCGAAGAAAAGCTCAAAAAATCGATGAACATTCCGGTTTTCCACGACGACCAGCACGGAACGGCTGTAATCTGCGCGGCGGGAGTTCTCAACGGCCTTGAAATTTCGGGCAAAAAACCTGAAAACTGCAAAGTTGTCATCACAGGTGCGGGAGCAGCGGGTGTCGCGATCGCGAAACACCTTATAAACTGCGGCGTAAAGCAGGAAAACGTCTATGCCTACGACAAAGACGGCGTTCTTTTTGAAGGAAGAAAAGACGGACTTTCGGAATATCACAGATTTTTGTACAGGGACACAAATTTCCGTACGCTCGAAGAGCTTTTCGACGGAGCCGATGTCTATGTCGGAGTGAGCGTCAAAGGGCTTGTCAACGAGGAAATGGTGAAGAAAATGGCACCCGATCCGGTAATTTTCCCGATGGCGAACCCCGACCCGGAAATCACCTACGAAGCAGTAAAAAAAGCGCGTCCCGACGCGATCGTAGGAACCGGAAGAACCGATTTCCCGAACCAGGTCAACAATCTTCTCGGCTTCCCGGCTATTTTCCGCGGCGCGCTTGACGCAAGAGCTAGCCAGATAACCGAAAAAATGAAAATGGCTGCGACTCAGGCACTCATTAAAGTCACAAAAATGCCGGTTCTGCCCGAAGTCCTCAAAGTTTACGGGCTCGATTCACTCGAATACGGCAGAAACTACATCATTCCGAAGCCTTTTGATCCGCGCGTTCTTGTTGAAGTGGCGTTCGCAGTTGCGAAAACCGCTGTTGAAGAAGGTGTCAACAGAGTTGAACTCGATCTAGGGAAATATCGGGAAGAACTGGAAAAAAGATTCTTGAAATAATCGTTCTTGTCGATCAAGTTCGACGCGCCGGAAATCAAGATCGTTATACCGACGGCGCGAATCGATAATAACGGTATAACGACACAAGGCGGCGAATCGTTATTATCGATTGGGTTCGTTCTCGTCGACAGTGCGAAAAATAGAGCAATAAAAAAAATAACTTGCTTTTTTTGATTATTTGATTAGCATAACCGCGATTTTTTTGTTCCATGATTTTTTAAGGAGTTAGAAATGAAAGACAAAATCCATCCGAAGCTTGAGCTCATAACGGTTAAGTGCTCATGCGGAGCGGAATATGTTACCCGTTCCACCAAAAAAGAAGGCTACAACGTTGAAATCTGCGCAAACTGCCATCCGTTCTACACCGGTAAGACAAAAATCGTCGACACCGCAGGCAGAATCGAGAAATTCAACGCAAAATACAAAAGAGACACATACGCTGGCAAAAAGTAGCCGCTTTTTTCAGATTTATTCCCGTCAATTTCTTGTTTAAAGAGGTTGGCGGGATTTTTTTATCAAGAGGAATCCGATGCTCGAAATCAAAGACAAACTTGCCGAAATTCACAAGAGTTTCCTGAACATCGAAAAGGAAATCGCGAAGCCCGAAACTGTCGGCGACGTGAAAAAATACACGAAACTCATGCGCGAATACAAGCGCCTGAAAAAAATCGTCGACAACTATCTCGAATGGGACAAGCTTGAGCGCGAAATCGCGGACCAGAAAGAAATGCTTTCGGTTGAAAAAGATCCCGAACTCATCGAAATGATCAAGGCCGAACTTCCCGAACTCGAGCAAAAATACAACGCGATCACCGACGAGCTCAACGTTCTTCTTCTTCCGAGGGATCCGCTTGACGAAAAAAGCGCGATCCTTGAAATCCGTGCCGGAACAGGCGGCGACGAGGCGGCTCTTTTCGCTGAAGAAATCTACCGTATGTACTGCCGTTACGCCGAACTCAACAAGTGGAAAGTCGAAATCATGTCGATCAGCACGGCGGAAGGCGCGGGAATCAAGGAAGTCATATCCGAAATTTCGGGCGAAGATGTCTACGGCAGACTCAAATACGAAGGCGGCGTCCACCGCGTCCAGCGTGTTCCCGTCACCGAATCGCAGGGCAGAGTCCACACTTCGGCAATCACGGTCGCAGTCCTTCCGCAGGCTGATGAAATCGACGAAGTCCAGATCGACGAAAAAGACCTCAAAATCGATGTTTACCGTTCAAGCGGCGCAGGCGGCCAGCATGTCAACAAGACAGACAGCGCGGTCAGAATCACCCACATTCCGACCGGAATCGTCGTCGCGATGCAGGATGAGAGAAGCCAGATCCAGAACCGTGCAAGGGCGATGAAGGTTTTGGAAGCGAAACTCCTCAAACTCGAGCGTGAAAAACGCGATCAGGAGGTCAGTTCGCAGCGCAGAAGCCTTGTCGGAAGCGGCGACAGATCGGAAAAAATCAGAACCTATAACTTTCCGCAGGGGCGCGTCACCGACCACAGGATCAAGCTCACCCTTTACAGAATAAACGAAATCATGGAAGGTTCGCTCGACATGATCATCGACCCGCTCATCCACTATCAGAACGCGCTTCTTCTCGGACAGAGCGTCGAAGAGTTCTCAGGCAGCGACGAAGACGAATAGCTACAGTTTCCTGAAAAACTCCGGTCTGTGAAAATCCGGCTTTTCGCTTATAATATCAAACAGATACATGTAATGCGGCGTAAGCGATTTGTCGGCGCATTTGTAAATGTTGCCTGTGAGTGACACCGTGTCAATTTTGGAACCGTCGAAAACAAATACTTCTTTCGGGATTTTTACTGAAAGTTCGTAAGTTGTTTTTTCGTTTTTTATTCCGAAAGGAATATTTCCCAAAGTCGAAGAAACTTTAATGTTTTCAATGGTTTCAGGCTTGAGAAGCTCACGGTTGAATCGGTTTTTTCCGTGTTCGGCAAGGACGCAGCCGATGCAGCTGATCTCGAAATTGTAGTAAAATCCGTTGCCGAAAGACAAAAAAAGCTCGGCGCAGCTGTCTTCCCAGACTTTCTGGTTTATTCCTGAGTATTCTGCTTTGACAGAAGGCTCCGTTATGTGAAAAACTGCCGAAATTTCTTCCGATGACGCGTTGAAATCGCATGAAACTTCAAGATTTTCAAGCTGTTCCGCTGCCCATCCCTGTTTTAAAAAATATAAAGTCATTATTTTTCCAGAAAATCGGTGAGGATAGTCTCTTTAATGTTGAAATAGTCGTCGTAGCTGATGATATCAATCGCTTTTCCGCCGTAGACAACTTCAGGAAAACCTGTCATTTTCCCGAGAAGTTCCCCGCTTTCTGTTTTAAAAAGATAAAATGAAATTTCGGAAGGACTTAGGATATTTGTTTCTTTGAAAACTGTGTGGGCGGAATCGATGTGAATGAGCGTTATGAATATTTCGGGGGAGTCAGTTGCCTTAGGAAAGGTGTAGCTTAATTCTTTTTCGAGAGAATTTGTTGAATATTTTCCGATTATTATGTTTTTTGCATCTTCTTTGCCGGTTTCTGTGGCAATGTAGAAAGTGCTGCCGGAAAACCCGGTTATGTTGATGACTTTCACGTCAAGATCCGAGGTGTGTTCGAAAATCCTTTCACCGGTCGAAATGTCGAAAATATAGACTTTGTCAAAGTAGTTTTCAGCGGTTTCGGCATCCTGCGGATCAAGATTCCTGACTGTAAAAGCGGCAAGCGAAACTTCCTCGTTGCAAGAGAGGATTGTCGTTCCGGCACGCGGATAATTCCAGTATTCCTGGCCGTTTTTTACAAAAAGAACCGAAAAAAACTCTTCGCTCTGGGCGATGACGAAGCCGTCGTTTATGCAGCGGACTTTTCCGGAATAAGGCTGGAGCCACTCACTTTCGCCGGTTGAGATGCCGTAACCGTCGATAAAATCGTAATCGGCGAGCACTGTTTCAGGGAATGTGTGAAAATCATTGAGATTCTCAAGCGGATCTGTCGCCCAGACTTTTTTACCGTCAGAAAGTTTGAGTGCAGTGATTCCGGAGAGGTCTGTGCCGTAGAAAAAAAGATTTTCCTCGATTCTGAACTCGGCTGCAAGAGTTTCATCGCTGTTTAAAGCCGTTTCCCAGATTTTTTTGCCGCTTTCTATGTCAAATGAGCATATCGAATTTTCCCTGCAGAGAGTGTAAACCTTGCCGTTTTCGACTGTAAAACCTTTTGAATCCGGTGAAAAGACGAGTTTCGAGACGGTTTCAAAAACTGTTTTACCGGTTTTGCTGTCAAGAAGGCAGACGTAGTCTTTTTTGCAGTTGCAGGCGACGAGCTCTCCGAAAATTTTTACATCCGGAGTCATCGGATGGCCTGAAATGTTGCGTTCCCACTTTTCCAAAAACGGTGAAATAGCTGCGGCAAAAAGGTAGTTCTGCTGGTCTTTCTGATAGATGACATACAAATTATCCTTTTCCGAAGTGTAGAACAGCATCTTTCCGTTTTTGTGGAAAGTTTCGCTGCACGAAACGCACAGAAGCAGAGAAAAAACAAGTGAAATCAATAAAAAATTGTTGCTGAAAATTACTTTTTTCATTTTTTTATGTTTTCTGACGACGATAATTTATCTTCTTTTATAAAAAAACTTCTTTTGTTGCCGAGAGCTTTTTCGAGCTGGAGCGTTCTTTTTGTTGAAAGTGTCCTGAAGTTGCCCGAAATATCGAACGGAGCGGTCCACACTCTTTCGTAGGTGTAAAGCAGCGGATCGACTGTCTGACCGTTCTGCATTACTGTGAAATGCAGGTGCGGTGCGGTCGAACGCCCAGTATTGCCTGCTCCGGCTATGATTTCGCCGCGGGTGACTTTTCTGCCGTTTGTGGTGAGAAATCTGTTCAGGTGTCCGTAAATCGTGCGGAGACCGTTGCCGTGATCAATGACAATCGCCTTGCCCAGGCCCCCTTTCGGGCCTGCAAATATGACTGTTCCGCTTTCCGCAGCCCTGACAGGAGTATCGATTTTTGCCAGAATATCAACTCCGCTGTGAAATTTTTTATGCTTGTTGAACGGATCTTTGCGTGTGCCGTAGTAGCTCGTTATCCTGCCGCTGTCTATCGGCGCGCGGAAATCTCCGGGCGGAGAGAGGACGACAGTGTGCCCGGAAACGAAGTAATCGCCGTAGATGTAGTCGCGGAATGCGGTCATCGTGAAGTCTCCGATATTGGCGCTTTTGACTGAAAAACCGAGAATCCCGTAAGTTTTTACGAGAATGTCGTTGTCAAAGATCCCTTTTATCATAAAGGCAATCGAATCGCCGGGTTTCAGCTTGTCGAGAATGCCCCAGTCCCAGATGAGACGCTCTTTCGCGATTTCGTAAAACTGCGGATCGTCGTCTTTAAGCGAGTTTTTTATCGTGTAAAAACGGATCATCGTCTTTTCTTCGAGTTCTATAGGCTCGTTTTTTCTGACAAATTCGCGACCGCGGCGGACAAACGAGATTTTTTCCCCTTTTGAATTGTTTTTGTAGTGGTGCAGATCGTAGGAAACCGTTCTGTTCCCGGCATTCGTTACCGAAAAAACGTCTCCGTTCATGAACTTCGTGAGTCCCGCCTGCTTTTTATAGAGTTCTTTCGCGTTGTCCCACGTGTCGCTTCCCAGAATTTCGGCGAAAAAATCGTTGTAGGAACTTTCGGGAACCTGCAGATGAGTCGTTTCGATGATTTTTTTGCCGCTTTTGTTGTTCCAGCCGAGGTCGAAGTTCACGTCTTTTTTCAGAGATTCGAAGTAGAGGAATGCGGAGAGCGCCGTAATGAGTGAAACGACAACGAATGTCAGGACGATTTTCTTCATAAATTATTGATTTTACTTGATATTCTTGTTTGAGCCGAGAAGTCGAAGAAGTGGAGCTTTTCGTGTTTCAGCGAGAGTGCGATCCTGCTTCCGATGTCGAAGTTCCGTGCTTTTTCCGATTCTGTTTCGACAGTTATCTTTACGTTTTCCGAAACGGAGACATGGATGAGCGACATTCTTCCCAAAGCCTCGACGATTTCGACAGTTCCTTTGATTTCAGGCTCTTTTTCGTCGAAAAGGAAGTCCTGCGGACGTGCTCCGGCAATGATTTTTTCGGGATTGAAACCATCTTCTGCCGGAACTTTGATTTTTATGTTTTCTCCGCTCAGAATCAGATTTTCACCGTCTCTTTTTGCCTCTAGTTCAAGCAGATTCATCGAAGGCGAGCCGATGAATCCTGCGACAAATATATTCTGCGGAGTGTCGAAAAGTTCCGCCGGAGTTCCCACCTGCTGGATAATTCCTTTGTTGAGAACAACGATTCTGTCAGCGAGCGTCATAGCCTCGACCTGGTCGTGCGTTACATAGATTATCGTGGTTTTGAGGCGTTCGTGAAGCTTTTTGAGTTCGACCCTCATCTGTGTTCTGAGTGAAGCGTCAAGGTTGGAAAGCGGTTCGTCGAAAAGGAAAACCTTCGGATCTCTGACAATGGCGCGGCCCATAGCGACTCTCTGACGCTGGCCGCCGCTCATCTGCTTGGGAAGCCTGTCGAGAAGATGTGTGATGTCGAGCATTTTTGCGGCTTCCTCGACTTTTTTGTCGATTTCGGCTTTCGGCATCTTTCTCATTTTGAGGGCGAAGGCCATGTTTTCGCGCACTGTCATGTGCGGATAAAGGGCGTAACTCTGGAAAACCATTGCTATGTCTCGGTCTTTCGGGGCGACATCGTTGACTACTCTGTCTCCGATTTTTATGTTTCCGCCGGTGATCGTCTCAAGACCTGCGAGAGTGCGGAGAAGCGTTGATTTACCGCAGCCTGACGGACCGACAAGGACAAGAAATTCGCCGTCTTTCACCGTTAAATCAATCCCTTTTAGGATGGTTGTCTCCTCGTTGTATTTTTTGACGACTTTTTCAAAAGTAACCGATGCCATATATCCACCTCCAACAAAAAACCGCCTATTATAGACAAAATTTAAATAATATCAAAAGTTTGGTGTTTTTTTGATGAAAAAAGCGCTTTTTTCGGAGCAAGTTGCATAAAATTTGTTTGTCTGTAAAATTTCCTGCCGAGTTTTTTTGACTGATGGAGGCCAGAATGAAAAAGATTTCTCTTGTGTTTATCATGCTTCTCGCGTTCTTTATCGTTTCATGCGGCGGCGGCGGGGAAGAATGCGAACAGAACGAAGACTGCGCAAGCGGTTTCATCTGCGACGAAAGCATTAAAGAATGCGTGCCTGAAGCCAAATCGGGAGAGGAAGGTGAGAACAGCGGTGCTTCTGAAGGGGAAAAACCTGACGGAAGTGCCGCTGAAGGCACTTCGGACGCGGACCAGGAGGGGCCTCACGAAGGCGGCATCTATGTCACATGCACTCCAGGCGAGAGAAAGGAATGCTACGAAGGACCGAGCGGGACACTTGATAAAGGATTATGCAAAGCCGGTTACAAAGAGTGTGTCGAGGACGGAAGCGACTGGAGCGAATGCCGTGATCAGGTGCTTCCGATAGCTGAAATATGCGGCGACGGCATAGACCAGGACTGTGACGGCAGTGATCTTACTCCGGAAACTGCGGATGACATTGACGGTGATGGCTACACTTACTGCACTGGTGATTGCTGTGAAACGACATGGGACTGCCAGGTGGATCCTGAAAAAGTTAACCCGTCATCGTTTGAAGTGCCGGAAAACGGTGCCGACGACAACTGCAACGGTCAAGTTGATGAGGTCGTTTCAGCATGCGACAGCGGTATAAATCAGGGAACCACAAACCCGATAGATATGGCGCAGTCGATGGATCTCTGTCCAGTTACGGAAAGCCAGACTTTTGGTGTTATCAGCGCGAAACTTCTTTTCCCTGACGGCACGGAAGGTGAGATTCCTGCTCAGCAGCACGCTGTTCTCACTGCTTTCGGCAATGTTCTGAAACCTAAGGCCGGAAGCTCATTTCTTGCATTTTCAACTGGTTCTGTAACAGAACCTGGCGATCTGAGTGTTAATAACGAGACTTCGAGTGGTGCCCCTGACGACTGGTTCCAGGCAAACGGCGGGACTAATTTTCCTGATGCACCGTCATGTCAGGGCGGGCTCATCAATCAAGGCGGTGATCCGGGGCAGCCTCCGGTTAACGATCCTGTTATGCTAGAACTTATGATCAGGGCTCCTAAAAACGCGGCAGCCTTCGGAGTCGGCGTTTATTTTATAAGCAGTGAATTTCCGCAATATGTCTGCCAGTATAACGATTTTTTTGTTATGCTTCTTGATACAGCTTTTGTATCGACGGACCAGAATATGCAGAATCCTTCCGACAAAAATATCGCAAGAGACAGCCTTAACAATCCGCTCGGCATAAACCTTGCTAAATCGGGACTTTTCAATGTCTGCTGTCCCAGAAACGCTTATCCGAGCTGTGTTGATGACAACGAGTTGAAAGGTACAGCTTTTACACCTAACCAGTGTCCCAGCGGCATAATGGGTACTGTAACTATGGAGAGTGCACATGGTGCGACCGGCTGGCTCGAAGTCCGCGGAAATATTGTTCCAGGAGAGGATTTCAAACTCAGAATGGCAATATGGGATACGAAAGATCACGCTCTAGACAGCATGGTTATTCTTGACAATTTTACTTGGTATGAAACAGCTCAGAAACCGGGTATTGCTCCGAAATGATTTCGTTTTAATTCAATAAATTGACAAAATATTGATTTTGCGTAATATAACACGGTTTTTTTTGTTTTATCTTATAATAGATATATGGAGTTTTTGATGAAAACGATGATTTTTGCTTTCGTTTTGATGTTTTCAACTCTTATGTTTGCAGAGGAAGTTCCACCGGCAAGTGCTGAAGAAGTTCCTGTTCCCGATTTTATCAACCTTGACAATGCCGATCTTAATTCGGCACCGGAAACTTACGAGGTCGCTCCAGGGGATACGCTTTGGGATATAAGCGAAAAAGAGCTTAAAAGCCCTTGGTATTGGCCTAAAGTATGGTCTCTCAACCCGCAGATCCAGAATCCGCACAGAATTTATCCCGGTGATAAAATTTCTTTCCGTCCCACCGGCGAAATGATGATGCCTGGAGAGGAAGGCGCAGGTGCAAACGGTGGTGAGTATGGTGAAAACGGCGAAGGTTACAGCGCGGAATACGAGGATGAAGGCGAAACCGATTCTCTTGCGCAGACTGGCAAAACTCTTGATGCAACACCTGAAAATTACAAAAGTTTTGTGAAATTAGGCGGTAAATACAGAATCGACAGGTTCAAACAGATTGATGACACGATTTTTGATGTCGTTCAGAAAGGCTTTGTCGGTAATACAGAAGAGGAAAAGCTGGCAAAAATAATCGCTTCCTTTGAGCCGAAAGAGCTTCTTGCAACAGGCGACAACGTATATGTCGAGCTCGGCGATGATGATGAGGAGGAGGAAGAGGACAAAGACGGAAAGAAAAAAGAAAAACCGCATTTCCAGATCGGTGACTATGTTGAAATTATCCACATTAAGGACAAGATCAAACATCCCGATACCGGCGACAAAATCGGTTCTATTGTTGATATAGTCGGCAGAGGTAAAGTTCTTGATATCGGCAAAAAGAAGAAAGAGGAAGATAAAGACGATAAAGATACCCAGATTGCAACGGTCAAAATCGTAAAAGCTTATGACGCAATCGAACGCGGTTTCTATGTCCGCGAATACGTCGAGACCGAAGACAGCGTAAAAGTTACCGAGCCGGCATCAGACATTAAGGCGAAAATCCTCACCGGTTACGACCCGACTTTCTTCTACGGTCCGAATTTCATCGTTTATCTTGACAAAGGCAGTGACGACGGCGTTGAAAAAGGCGTTATGCTCTCGGTTTACAGAAAGGGCGACGGTCTCAAAGAGTTCGAAGGCAAGTCTTCTCCTGCCGGCCTTCCATATGAAATGATAGGCGAACTTGTCGTTGTTCAGGTCGCAGAAAAAACTTCCGTTGCAATCATTACAAACAGCATCACCGCTCTTGAAGCCGGTGATACCGCGGTTTCGGGCGAGATTGAAGAATAAGTTTCCCCTTTTTTTACCTCTTTTATTTTCATTTTTCCTCTTTCTTTTTGTCTGTTTCAATTTTACGGACTCCGATATTTTAAGCAGCGTCCTTGAAAAAGAGGGGCCTTTTTTTGCGAATGCAGGCAGTTTCAAGTCAGAACTTGACTCTTTTGACACTCTTATCGTGATGTACGAAAAGTCCGAGGAAAATGTTGTCTTGAATGATTTCCTTCTTGCCGGAGCGGCTTCTCTGAAACGTGATGCCGTGTTTGTGAATGAGGGAGGCGACGAAAGTCTTTCGGCGAGAATCGGGGAACTCTCCGGAAAAGCGGCGGACAAGACCGCGCTTCTTCTTGAGGCGCCCGTCGAGGAAAAAACGCATATTGCAGCCTCCTTGAGAAGCGACATCGCAACTTTGAAGGATATGGTGGATCTCTCCGCGAGACAGAAAACCGGCCTTTTGAAATACACCTGCTTTATGTGGCTGGATTTTCTCAATAAAACCGTGCTTGCAGTTTCCGGTTTTTTTCTTGCAGCAGTTTTTTTACTGACTTTAATTGCATTCTGGAAAAAGAAAAAAATTGCAAAACTCACAGCTTTGATAGGTGTTTCTGAGGACGCGTCGCCTGAGACTGCGGCTGAGGAGATAAGAAAACTGACCTGTGCCAGCAGCGCGGAAGTCGACGAACTCGGAAAAAAACTTGCCCGCGAACAGATTGTCGGAAAGCGGAAAGAGGATCTTCTCAACGCTATTCCGGAAGGGCTTTTGACTGTTTCTTCGGGGCTTGTGACATTTGTAAACAAGACAATGAATGAATGGTTCGGCGTGAATCAGTCCGTAATAGGAGAGAACGCGAAAACTGTTTTTGAAAAAATAGGAACTGACGGTGCCGAGGGAAAATTCTCGGGCGGCGATGAGACCTATCAGCTTTCAATTTCAAAAAGTCAGAACGAAATCTTCTATATTTTCAGGAACATAACCGATTCGGAAGAACTTTCGAGCAAGCTGCTCAATTCGGAGCGTTTAGCTTCCATCGGCGAAATGGCGGCACGGATCACGCACGAAATCAGAAACCCGCTCAACACGATAAAGATGAACAGCACATACCTTCTTGACAATGTCGAAAAAGTGGGCACAGAAAAAAAGAAGCAGCTTCTCACTCTGGTTGTCGGCGAAGTCGAACGGCTCGAGCAGATTACGAGCAAATACATGGGAATGGTGAATTACAGCAGAAGCGGCGCAGCTGACAACAGCGGAGTCTCGCTTCCTGCTGATCTTGCCGAGTTCCTGGCGTTTCACCGTCCAGAACTGCAGAAACGGAATATTGTTCTCGAACTCGGGAAAGGTGAGCCGCTTTCACTTTCAATCTCGCTGTCTTCTTTTAAGGAAATTATGCTGAACCTGCTGAAAAACGCATGGGAAGAGCTTGAAAACGGCGGAAAAATAGCGGTAAACACCGGAAAAAACGGTAGCTTTGCAGTCGTTTCGGTCGAGGATTCCGGCAGAGGCATTCCTGAAAGCGAGCGCGAGGCTGTTTTTAAAAATTTCTATACAAACAAGCCCGGAGGCACCGGAATCGGTCTCAGCCATTCAAGAAAACTGGCGACTGAAGCGGGCGGGAAGCTTTATGTCGGAGATTCGAAGCTCGGCGGCGCGGCCTTTATTCTGGAACTTCCGCTGAAAAGGAAAGCCGGCTGAACCTGACGCTGCCTTGACTTCATTTTGCAACTCATTAAAATACCGCAACTGATTGCTAATTAACTTTGGAGAAACTTATGGATTTCACAAACAAAATCGAAACAGCTCTTTTGGTTCCGCATTATTCGGAGATTCTGCCGAAAGACGTAAACATAACGTCGAGGCTTACGAAAAACATCGTTCTAAACACTCCGTTTCTGAGTTCGGCGATGGACACAGTCACCGAGGTCGATACTGCGATTGCGATGGCGCGCCACGGCGGAATGGGAGTCATCCACAAAAACATGACGATTGAGGAACAGGCGAAACAGGTGAAGATGGTCAAGCGTTCCGAAGCGGGTGTCATTACGAATCCTATCACAATCACGCCTAATGAAAGCATCTCCGACGCTCTTGATCTCATGCAGTCGAACAGGATTTCGGGCGTTCCCGTTGTCGAAGGGGAGAAACTTGTCGGCATAATCACGAACCGCGACCTTCGTTTCGAGACGAATATGGATAAAAAAGTCGGTGAGCTGATGACCAAAAACCTTGTTACCGTCAAGGAAAATTTTCCGCTGGACGAAGCAAAGGCACTGATGCATACCCACAGAATCGAAAAACTGCTTGTCGTTGACGGTAACGGCGGTCTTGTCGGTCTTATCACAACGAGGGATATTGAAAATCAGGAAAAGTTCCCCAATTCGGCGAAAGACAGATACTCGCGCCTTCTTGTCGGAGCTGCCGTAACACCGACTTCTGCCGGTTATGACCGCGCGGAAGAACTTGTTAAAGCCGGTGTCGACGCTCTTGTTCTCGATTCTGCGCACGCTCACTCGAAAAATGTAATCACGGTTGTCAGAGACTTCAGAAAATTTTATCCCGATGTCGATATAATTGCAGGAAACATCGTAACTGCAGAAGCTGCCGAAGAGCTTTTCAAAGCAGGTGCCGACGTTGTCAAAGTCGGGATCGGACCGGGTTCCATCTGCACGACAAGAATCGTTGCCGGCGTCGGTTATCCGCAGCTTTCGGCAATCATGAACGTTGCTCCGGTCGCGAAAAAATACGGAAAAACGCTCATCGCTGACGGCGGAATCAAATATTCGGGCGATATCGTAAAAGCAATTGCGGCAGGTGCGGACGCAGTAATGATCGGCGGAATGTTCGCGGGAACGGCGGAAGCTCCCGGTGAAATAGTCCTTTACCAGGGAAGATCCTACAAAATGTACCGCGGAATGGGCTCGCTCGGCGCGATGAAGAAGGGGAGCAAGGACAGATACTTCCAGGACAACGTTACCGACGCTCAGAAATTCGTTCCAGAGGGAATCGAAGGCAGAGTCGCATACAAAGGACCTATCGCCGACACGATCTATCAGCTTGCCGGCGGCTTGAAATCGGGCTTCGGCTACCTCGGCGCCGAAAATATCGAAATGCTCCGTGAACACGCTCAGTTTGTCCAGATCACGAACGCCGGATACCGCGAAAGCCACGTCCACGATGTCACGATCACTAAGGAAGCTCCGAACTACAGAACCGAAAATAACTAATAAAACAAAGGTGTTGCATGAACGATCGAAGCAAGGAAACTTTTCTCGGACACCCGAAAGGGCTTTTTGTCCTCTTTTTTACCGAACTTTGGGAACGTTTCTCGTTTTACGGAATGAAGGCGATTCTTGTTCTTTACATGGTTGCCTCCGTAGAGGAAGGCGGACTTGGCTGGAGCGACGCGAAAGGGCTCGCTATTCTCGGATATTACCAGCTTCTGGTCTACTTGATGTCGGTTCCCGGCGGATTTGTCGCTGACAGGCTGCTCGGACAGCGCAAAAGCGTCTATTTGGGCGGACTTCTTCTCTGCGCCGGGCACTTTCTCATGGCTTATCCTCCGGTATGGGCGTTCTACGGCGCTTTAGGACTCATAATTTTAGGTGTCGGACTCCTCAAACCCAACATTTCGACTATGGTCGGTGAGCTTTATCCAGACGGAGACCCGAGAAAAGACGCGGGTTTCACGATTTTCTACATGGGGATCAATGTCGGCGCGTTCGCGGCAGGAATCGCAGTCGGCTGGCTTGCATACAAATACGGCTGGCACTGGGGATTCGGTCTTGCCGGCGTCGGAATGCTTGTAGGACAGGCGGTTTATGCATACGGCCAGAGATATCTCGGAACTGCCGGGCAGCTTAAAACCAAAGCTGAAAGCGGTGCTGTTGCAGAAAAACAGCCTCTCACGGCACTTGAAAAAAGGAAAATCGGGCTTGTTCTTTTTTCATTTTTCATAGTCATCATCTTCTGGGCAGCTTACGAGCAGGCGGGCGGACTTCTCAACCTCTACACAGACCGCTACACTGAGCGCAACTTCTTCGGATTTGAGATTCCGACGGCGTGGTTCCAGTCGCTGAACCCGCTTTACATCATGATTTTTGCTCCGATCGTGGCTGCTTTCTGGGTTTTCCTTGCAAAACATAAAAAAGAGCCTTCGGCAATCATGAAAATGGGGCTGGGAACTGTAATTCTCGGCATCGGCTTCATCTTTATGGTCGGAGCGTCGCTTGAAAGAGGCGGTGACGAAACTGTGAAAAGCAGTGCACTATGGCTCTGCATGGCATATTTCTTCAACACGATAGGCGAGCTCGCACTTTCGCCCGTTTCGCTTTCCTTCATAACGAACATGGCTCCGAAACGGATGACTTCGCAGATCATGGGGTGGTATTTCGCAGTCACCGGAATCGCGGCATGGCTCGCATCCAAAATCGGAACTCTTGCCGATGTTTTGGGCGAACTTTCGGTTTTCTCGCTTATCGCCGCCTTCACGATTGTTCTTGGCGCGCTTCTCATGATTGTCGCACCCAAAATCAATAAAATCGCCAATATTTCCGAATAATCTTACACGTTTCACCTCTCCGATTGTAACCTGAAACTTCCAATGTGACCTGAAACGTCTCCAAGGATTTAATTAAAGTCCAGAATTTCACTTGATTTCAGGGCAAAAAAAAGCCCCTCCGGAGAGGGGCTTAAAACTAACTCGAATGAAATAGAATTAAAGAGGTGAGCAAGCAACCCAAGGATATTCCGGACTGTTAAGGTCAGCAGTGATGTTGCCGCCGTAAATCGGAGCATTTTCCGAGTTGTAGATTTCAAGGTTAGCACCGGTGATGGCTATGTGGCCGCCTGCACCTGCTGTAAGGTTGACTTCGCTGATTGTAAGTGAACCGACAGCAAATCCGTGATAGCATGTGGTGTTCTGTCCTTCAGTCTCTTCGATGAAAATCATTACACTGTCACTCTGAGTGAGACCAACGGAAACCGTTCCTGTGGAGATGTTAGCAAACTGCATCATAACAACAGGATTGAGAGGGGTCTGACCATTGTTGGTGAACGGAGTCTGAACAATACCGACAGCAGAGCCGTTGGTCATTGCATAGTAGTAAGCACCCTGTGCACCAGCCGGCTGCAGAGAACCTGTATTACCGAGGTTACCTGTTGCAAAGTAAGACATGGTAACCATGCTCTGATCAAGCGAAGTCTCGTTTGTGAGAATGTAAGTTGCGTCTACATTAACCTGCATTGTGCCGTAAGGAGCGGGATAAGCTTCGTTCGGTGCTGCATAAGTAATTCCGCATGCTGCCGACTGTGACGGGCAGTTTTCTACAGAGCACTGAGCGGTCTGATTGCCTGAGCATGCTCCTGAGAAACAGGTGTACCAATCTTCATAACCTTGCTGTGCGTTTGCACCGGCATTGTCATAGCAAGCCTGCATGCAAGCCTGATCATTGTCACCGCAGGTGTTCATGCACATAAAAATGTCTGCACAAGAGTCACCGGTGTTACCGCCATTGTTACCACCTTCGTTTCCACCGTTGTTACCGCCTTCATTACCGCCTTCATTGCCGCCCTGGTTTCCACCTTCGTTTCCACCCTGGTTTCCGCCTTCGTTGTTGTTTTTAGCTTCGCATTTTCCTTGTGTGTTGCACGGTTTTTCTTCTGTGCACTGTTCATAATCTTTCCAGAATCCCTGGTCGCATGTCTGACTGACATTGCCATTGCATCTGAAGATGCCCTGAGTTTCGCACCCTTCGTTGCCGCTTTCGCCGCCTTCATCGTCTCCGCCGCAGCTTACTACGAAAAGAGCTGCGATAAGGAGCATTGAAATCATCCAAAATTTTTTCATTGTAAAAAACCTCCAAAATAAAAAAACTAAAAAGGACTCAAAACCAAATAAACGAGAGATATTACACCGCAAAATTTTTAAGTCAAGCAACAATGTGTCTGCGGCTGCCAAATTGGTATGGTGTTTGTATGGTTTTTATCTTTTTTTGATGCGGTTCAGTTTTTTGAACTCGTTTACAAGGTCATCCATGTAGTTTTCGCGGTTTCGTATCCACATCGAATTTATTCCGAGTCTGTCGAAAGCGTCCTTTTTTTCAGCGATGAAGCGGTCGGTTCCGATGCGGGAGGTCTGCGAAAAATCGAGTGTCTCGACTGTTCCGCTTTCGGGGTCAAAAGTCCTCAAAGCCCCGTCGGTAAATGGCGCAAATAGCATTTCGTCAATGACTCCGACTGAGACGATTTCGTGTTTCAGAAGCGCTGGTTTCACCGATTCGGGCATTTTGTCGAAAAGCATGTCGGAAAGGAAAAATACGAGAGCTTTGCGCTTCATGACTTTGTTCAGAAACTTGAAAGCGGCGTCAGGGTCGGTTCCGCGCCCTGTCGGTTCGGCAGTAAGAAGCGAGCGGATGACTGTCAAAAGGTGGTTTTTCCCTTTTCTCGGTGGAATGTACTCTTCGACTTTATCCGAAAAATGCGCTGAAAGTGAGCGCAGCCACGATTGTCGTCATAGCGTCACGGATCCCTTCGTTCTGCCCGTAGATGCTCGAACCCGAAATATCGGCGACGATCAGAACGGTAAGTTCTCGTTCTTCCTGATAAAGTTTGACGAAAGGTTTTCCCGTTCTCGCCGTGACGTTCCAGTCGATAAGACGCGCGTCGTCGTTTTCGGTGTATTCGCGCACCTCCTGAAATTCCAGCCCGTGACCTTTGAACAAAGTCTGGTATGAACCCTGGAAATAGCTGTCCACCTTCTTTTTTACATTCAACTCTATGTATCTGATTTTTCTGAGCAATTCCTCGTTCAGCATCGCAAATTCCCGCAACTTCCAACAAAAAACGGTCAAAAAACAGCGCTAATATTAAAATTATTTCAGAATCTGGCAAAAAAAATGTTGTGTACTTAGGAAGAGGGAATCCTTGTTATTCCGCCTTTTTTACGCAGCGGGTAAAAAAATAGGAAAAATATTTTGTGATCGCAAACACTGACGCATCATCGGCACTGATTGTCCATACTAATTCCGGATCATCGGACGCAAAGGTGGAAGACAAGAGGGTTTCATCCGTGTCACCGAATTCGCTGTATTTTCCGTCAGGATTTTCCGTAAGTTTTTCGCAACTGCACTCTTCCAAACTGTTAAATTCCGATGAAAGCTTATTTTCTTTCTCGCTGACTTCGCAGCTGCCGCCCGTGACTGTTCTTGCACAGTTGCGGATCGTCGTTCTGAGTTCGTCAATTGTCGGAAGTCTCCAGCCTTTCAAGTCGTTTATCTGGAAACTCTCACAATAATTTTTTCCTTCGTCCCATGTTCCTCCCAGCGACATTTTTGACCAGTAAAGCCCGGTTGCAGGGTCAAAGCAGGTTTTTTTGCTTGACTGATTGCACTCTTTTATTTCTATTTCTCCGTTTTCCGGTTTTTCACCTTCCACGCAGCGCACGAAATAAACCGTGTATTTACTTGAAACATCAATGTAAGCAGAGTTGAAATCTATTCTCCATGCATCGTCGACATCTGCTTCCGACTGCTCAGAAGACGACCACAATGTTTTGCTTATATCGCCCAGTTTGCTGTATTTTCCGCTGAACTCTTCATCAAATTCGCATGAACATCCATTTGCATCGGCAACCGAAAGCATGCCCTCGCTCTCGCTGACTTCGCAGCTGCCGCCTGTGGCAGTGATTTTGCAGTTTCTGATCAGAGTCCTGAGTTCGTCGATTGTCGGAAGCCTCCAGTCTGTTTTTCCCCCTTCTTCAAGATCCTCACAATATTGAACTGCCCTTTCCCAATCCATGTCGTTTTCTGAAATTGAAGACCAGACTTTTCCGGTTTTTGAGTCGTGGCACGGAAAAAGGCTTGTCGGACTGCATTCGTAGGGATCGTCCGGATTGACTTCGCCTGTGTCTGAGTCTGAAGTGTCGGTTTTGTCCTCATCGGACGAAGTATCGCCTGTGTCTGAGTCTGAAGTATCGGTTTTGTCTTCGTCGGACGAAGTATTGCCCGTGTCAGAATCTTGAGTGTCGGTTTTGTCCTCGTCGGACGAAGTATCGCCTGTGTCAGAATCTGAAGTGCCGGTTTCGTCTGTATCCGGCTGAGTGTCGGAATCACCATCTTTTTTTGAGCTGCCGCATGAAATTGTAACAAAAACAAAAATCGTCAGAAAAATAAGAATCAATTTTTTCATTTTTACCTCCCAGAAAAGTTCAAAAGATTATAGTCCGATTTTTTAGAAATGCGATTCTTTTTGTGCTATAAGCGGCTGTTTTATGTTTTTATAAACTTGAAATTGGGGGGAATTATGAAAAAAGTTTTTCTTAACGGTGAAAATCTCACTATCGATGATGTCGTTTTAGTTGCTAAAGGTCAGGCTGAAGTCGCGATCAACGAAAAGACGCGTGCTAAGATGGCGAAATGCCGCAAATTTGTCGATTCGATTCTTAAAAATGACAAGGCGGTCTACGGAATCAACACAGGTTTCGGTATTCTGAGCGATGTCAAAGTCGAGCACAAAGACCTCGAAACTTTGCAAATCAACCTCATCCGCAGCCACGCGATCGGTGTCGGCGCACCTTTCAACAAAGAGACTGTCAGAGCGATTATGCTTCTGCGTGCAAACGTTCTTGCGAAAGGTTTCAGCGGAATTTCACTTGAGACTTTTGACAAACTTCTTGAACTCCTCAACAAAGACATAATTCCTTTTATCCCGTCGCAGGGCAGTGTCGGTGCAAGCGGCGACCTCGCTCCTTTGGCTCATCTGGCGATCGTTCTCTGCGGAGAAGGTTTCGTAATGACAGATGAGGGCAAAATGGTTGAAACAGCTCAAGTTTTCAAGGAAAAAGGTATCAAACCGATAACGCTCAAGGCGAAAGAAGGACTTGCTCTCATTAACGGAACGCAGGTCATGACGGCTCTCGGCGCTCTCGCAGTCCACAGAGTCCACAACCTTCTTAAACTTGCAGATATCGCGCTTACATCTACAATCGAAGGCATCATGGGAACAGACCGCGCTTTCGACCAGAAAGTAAATATCGTCCGCGCTCACCCAGGACAGGCGGAAGTTTCAGAAAACGTTCTTAAACTTATCGCTAAATCGGAAATCCGCGAAAGCCACCGCAACTGCCCGAAAGTCCAGGATGCATACAGCCTCCGCTGCGCTCCGCAGGTTCACGGCGCGGTTCGTGACGCACTCCGCCACGTCGAAAAAGTCATCACGACAGAGCTCAACTCTTCGACTGACAACCCGCTTATTTTCCCCGACGAGAAAGAGACGATCTCTGCCGGAAACTTCCACGGCGAGCCGATCGGACTTGTTATGGATTACCTTACCGCAGCTGTTTCGGAACTCGGAAGCATTTCTGAAAGAAGGATCGAGCAGCTCATCAACCCCGTTTTCAACCAGGCTCCGGCATTTTTGGTTAAAAACAAAGGTCTCAACAGCGGCTTCATGATCGCTCACGTCGCAGCTGCAAGCTTGGCAAGCGAGAACAAAACTCAGTCTTTCCCTGCAACAGTCGATTCGATCCCGACATCTGCCGGAAAGGAAGACCACGTCAGCATGGGAACGACAGCTGCAAGAAAGTGCACAGCTGTAGTTGAAAACACCGTTAAAATCATCTGCATCGAGCTTCTCACCGCAATGCAGGCGATCGATTTCAGAAAACCGATGAAGGCAGGTGCCGGAATCGAGCCCGTTTACAAACTTATCCGCAAAGATGTTCCTTTCATGGAAAACGACGCGTTCCTTCACCCGATGTTCATGAACGTTCTCAAGAAGGAATACGAAATCGTCAAAACGGCTGAAAAGGCAGTCGGCGCTCTCAAATAAAATAATGAGGAAAAGAATGAGTAATAATGGCGGTTATACCATTGCGGATGAAAATGTTTCTGAAGCTGATCTTCGTAAATTCTATAAAAAGGCAAAAGAAGTATTAGAATTAAAAAGCAAAGATCTTGATCTGATTTTTGAAATTGCCCTTGAGAATCGCAAGCTTTTCCCGAATATGAACCTCAAAGGAAATGATAAAAATCCAAAGAACTATATTGATAGATGGGTTAAAGGCTATAGTGAAGCCAGGAACAATCTCCCGCATAGAAGAATCGCAAAACCCAAATCTACATGTAACGATCCTGCTATTACGGTGATGGTTCGAGTGGCTCGGAATATGACTGAACAACAGTCAAAAATCGGTGTAAGCAATCACAATTTATTCATGTCTGCAGAAAACATTCAAGGGAATCTTCTCGAAGAATATATCGCTTTAACAATAAGACCTTATGGATTTTTGTGGTGTAATGGTAATGTGTTGCACGCGATTGATTTTTGTAATAGTAATGGTTCGTTTTTTCTCCAAGTTAAAAACAAATCCAACACTGAAAACAGTTCAAGCGATAAAATTAGAAAAGATACCAAAATTGAAAAATGGTATCGCCTCGGAACAAAAATCTGCAATGGTATCAAAGTTCCAGATTTCAAGTGGGATTATTTAAATGATTTAATTAAAATACATCTCACAGAGGGTACAAATCTTTCTCCATGCAATATGTCCGAAGAAGATTATCAGAACTTTCTTAAAGATGTCGCTTTGAACAATCATGAACTTATAACAGATTTGTAGAGATAGTCTTAAATTCCACCTACAAAAATCTTATGAGTTACCTGAATCAAAAAACGAAAGTTGTTCGTAGCTTTGAGTGTTTTCTTTAGCCTTTTTCAATGCATTATTCATGGCTGCCTGCCAGGTAATATCGTTAGTATTTTTGTATCTGGAATACAAATAACCTTCATATTGTGGTAGTTGCAGACCATTCATGTCAGCAATTATAGTTTTAGCAATCGCTTCTCCGAGTTTTATTGGAACAGCATTGCCGATCTGTCTATATTGTTCAAGAATCGAACCGCAGATTTTCCAATCATCAGGGAATCCTTGAATGCGGCTGTATTCTTCAACACTCAATGGTCTGTCTTCTGTAGGGTGACAAAGGTCTGTTGCCGGCATTGTAGGATTTGTGACCAGTGTCGGAGACGGACGATCCCAGCTTATTCTCCTGAAAAAACCTGTTTTGCCGCCGCCTAATTCCAAATTTCTGCCCATGGCTTCTTTCTGGATTTCCTTAGGCAGATCTTTCCAATACTGCCCCGCTTTCAGCATACGATAATACTTGAGTCTATTGGGCGGAAATTCAATATAGTGATGTTCTTTGCCTTCTATATCTTCAACTGCTGAAGAAAAAGTGATCCATGATTCTAAGCCGAATTTGCAATCTTGATCATGGGTAGGAGATAAGTAGGGAACTTTTTTATTCCCAAGTTTCCCTATTATTACTACTCTTTCTCTAATCTGAGGAGCACCAAAATTTGCGGTGTTATAAAGTTCGAAAGAGAGGGTGTAGCCAGCTTTTTTTAAGCGGTCAAGAATAAGACACATTGCTCCGCCTTTTATGGGCTCTTCGATTTCACCATATGGATAAGGAGCTGACAATAAGCCCCTAACATTTTCAATGACAACATAAGTAGGAAGAATATCCTCTATAATTTTGATATAACGTAAAAAGACATTTCCTCTATCATCATTAAATGCTCTCCTTGCTCCAGCTGTGCTAAATGCTTGGCATGGCGGTCCTCCGAAAATAACATCTACCTTTTTGCCTTTTGGTACTTTTGCCAGTTTTAGGATTTCTTCAGCCGAATATTTATTAATGTCACCTATTAACGCCATGTCAGGTTTGTTTTTTGCGATTGTCATACGGCAATATTTGTTGAATTCACAAGACAAAACAGCTTTGATTCCTGCGTTCTCCATGCCGATATCAAGTCCCATTGCTCCAGAAAAGAAGCTGAGGGCAACTATATTCGGAATATTGTCTGATAATCGTTGATGATCATCCGGTTCAATAGATACATCGTATGTTGCAACATATTCTTTTACAGAATTTGAACGAATCAACCATTGGCTTCCGATTCTATCAGCATAGAGTTTTTCTTCTCTTATCTGTTTTCTTACATACTGAGGTGTCACTTTAAGTTCATTTGCGACATCCTGAACAGTTAATAAATCAGCAGTTGTTTCCACGGGTCTACTCCTCCTTTCATCTGCGAAACTTTTGACAGACCCTTGGTATCAAATAAAAATCCGAATGTCAATTAAAAATTTATCTTTTTTATCGTAAAAGTAGTTGAAAAGGCAGTCGGCGCTCTCAAATAATAAAATTTATCGCATGGTGGATGCAGCTCAGGCGTCCGTTCCCTTCGTAATTCATTAAGATCCCGTCAGTTTCGACGATAACGCTTTCTTCAGTTTCGATCTCTATTTCTCTGCCTTTTATCGTGTGGATCACCGGCACATCGGTGAGATGACCGTTGAATAAATTGGGAAGTGCCTTGAAAAGCTGTTTCAGAGTCGGTTTTTCGACAAACATCGCGTTGAAAATGCCGTCCCGCGGGTCTGCATCGGGGTTCTGGCGGATCCCGCCGCCTGAGTATGGTCCGTTTCCGACATTCATCGTGAAAAGTCCCGCCTTGAAGCACTCGGTCCCGTCAACTTTCAGCGTGACAGGAACAGGTTTTTGTTTAAAAAGCGCCGCGATCAGTCCGAAAAGATAGTTGAGATGATGCGAGCCTATAAACGGTTTCAGCTTGTCGGCATAGACGCATGTCAGCGGGTCCACGCCGTAGCCGATAGAATTGATGAAGTATCTGTGCCGTTCCTCGCCATTGCTGAAGTAGGTGAGGCATCCGACATCCAGAGGCTGAGGTTTGCCTGCAAAAAAGATGTCGAGTGAACGCCTGTAATTTCTTGTCAGTCCCCAGAAACGTCCGAAATCGTTGCCGGTTCCGCGCGAAATGAGGCCGAGCCGGATATTTTTCCGCTTTTCTTCAGGAATTTTTGCCGTCATTATGCCGTTTACAGTCTCGCTGAGAGTTCCGTCGCCGCCCCAGACCATAATCTGATCATATCCTGATTCGACAAAATCACGGGCAATTTCCGAGGCGTGGCCTTTGTACTCAGTATCTTTTGATGTGAAATTTATGCCATGCTCTTCAAGCTGGCGCATCAGATACTGCCGCTGCAGCTTCAGGTGTTTTTTGCCAGATTTCGGATTTATGATGACTGCAAGCATAAGAGACTCCGGTTTCAATCGTTCTTCGCAACAGACGCGGGATTATGCACTAATTTACGATTATTTCAAATATGAAAATTTAAAAATACGTTTGAAAATTTTCCTGCATATAACAATAATAATTTCAAAAGTTTTTTCAATATTATTTCTAATATTTGATAAAAAAGTTGAAAATACAAATTTTTTAAGTAAATATAAATTTGCATATTTGCTAATTTTTATATTTGAGAGGTGATATTTTGAAAAAATTTAAGTTGTGTCTATTAATTGTTTTTGTGATTTTTATTATTGTTTTACCGGAATTTGCGTTTGCGGCGGCTGACACAAGTGGTATAAAATCGAAATTTCAGGAAATGGCTGACACTGTTTTCGATGTTGCAAGATACATCGGGATTTACGGCGGGCTCGGCGGGGCGATAGTCTCGCTTCTTTTCAGGTACATCAACAAGGATCAGAACATCTGGTCCGACGCTCTGAAAATTCTCGGTGCGGGTGCCGGACTTGCCGCGTTTTCGACGATTTTAAGCATTATCGCAGGGTGGATATGAAGGTTTTTTCTATTCTCGGAGCAAAACAGGCTTTTATTGACAAAGGCCAGCTTGCATTGATGACGGTTTTCTTTTTTGCCGGCGCGGTTTTTAAAAACATTTTTCTTCTTCTTGTTTTTCCTGTCGTGATTTTTGCCGCGACTTTTTTTGTCCGCGAGAAAATTTTTTCGGGAAAAGCGGAGTGGTGGATTTTCGTTCTGAGAATGATGAGCGGCGGCAGGGTTTTTTACTGCCGTCAGTTTAGGGACAGAATAAGTGTGAAAAAATGAAAAGTATTTTCGAAATGCTGAAAATATGTTCAGTTGAAGGCGATTTTATCCTGACTTCATCGATGCAGCGCTTTTCTATCTGGGAAGTTGACGGGGCTGACTGTTATTTTTCGGAAGCCTCTCTTGAAGCGGCGGATTCGTTTTTCATGCGGGAGGCACGTGAAGGGAGCGTTGTCGAATTTTTTTCACTTGTCAGGGAGAAGGATGAAGTCGCAGAAGAGCGTTTCGCTTCCGAAACAAATCCCGTCATAAGGCAGCGCCTCGGTTTTCTCAGGGAGAACGGAATCAGAAAATGCCGCTCGTTTTTCGCGGTTTCAGACGATCTTCCGAAAAAAGAGTTCCCGAAAGAGGAAATTGATATTCAATATCACAAAAATCTTGTCCAGAGTTTCGGAATGGGCGCACGCCGCCTCGGTACGGCGGAAATAAAGGAACTTTTATATGAAATGATTTCTTCCGGCGGAGAGATGAAAGTTCACCCGGAAATGACTGTCCGCGAGGAACTGATTCAGAAACAGTGTTCGGCAAACCCTGAATATTTCAAGGTCGGTGAGACTTTCTGCAAAGTCCTTTCACTTAAATTCATGCCGAAAGAGACTCATCCTTTCATGGTTTCGCGCCTTATCGACACTTTTTTGTGCAACTTCACTTTTTCGGTTTCTTTCACCGTGCTTCCACAGTCGCGTGAGATGCTCTCCCTCGAGGCAAAAGAACGTTTTTATATCGCTACAAGCGGACGTGGTGCGGCTCATAACGCGAAAGAATCTGACGAGCTGATGAATCTTCTTGCAGCTTCAAGACACAAAATAGGTTTTCTGTCGGCTAAAATCGTGGTTTCCGAAAACGATCTGAGGCTGCTTGAAAAGCGGTGCGAAGAGCTGATTGTCCTTATGAAAAATTACGGATTTTTCTTTGAAGAGGAGACATGGGGGCATGATCTCGAGTTTTTCAAGTCGCTCCCTTCGCTTATGTCCCTTTCTGAGCGGCAGCTTCGTGTTTTGAGTGCAAATTTTATTGAGATGATTCCGGCAGCAAGACACGGTCACGGAAACTTCGACGGCAGATTTCCTCTTTTTTTGAGAAACCGTTTCGGTGAAATATACGGTTTTGATGCCGGTTCGTCAAAGCGAAACAACAAGAACGGTTCCATTTTCGGCTGCTCTGGAAGCGGGAAATCAGTGACTGTAAACACTTTGATAGCCCACACTTTTTTCCCGAATATAAACTACGACAAAAATTTTCCCGGAAGGATTTTTATTGTCGATTTCGCAGGTGCCGAAAACTCGAGCTACCTTAAAATGGTGAAACTTTACGGCGGAATTTTCATTCCTGTCGATGCCGGCGGAAAAATCGTGATAAACCCTTTTCCTGAGCGGGAAAAAGTTTTTTCTGAAGGCAAGTGGAACTCTTCAGTGCTCAACTTCCTCAATACGATAATGGATCTGATTCTTGAAATCCGCGGGAAAGACATGAACTCGGATCTTTACAGAAATATTGTATCAAAGGCGATAAGAAACATGTATCTGGCTGTTGAAGCGCCGGTGCTGGGTGATCTTGTCAACTTTGTTGAAGACGAGGATACTCAGAAAGCTGAAGTCATACGCCGGCTGCTGCGCGGTTTCCTTGACGATCCGGTGTCTCACATAATCAACGGAAAATCGACTTTGCAATATGCCGAAGAACCTTTTGTAATCTACGACTTGCAGGGAATCGGAGGGCTTAGCGAAAAACTGAGGGAGCTTCTTACATTTATTGTCATTCAGGAGGCAAAAAGAAGCGCGTTTGAAATCACGAACAGTTTCATAGTTTTCGACGAGGCGGCCCAGCTCATCAAAGATCCGCGTCTTGCCGATCTGATGGAGGAACTTTTCGCCACGGCGAGAAAGTACAACACCGGTGTCTGGACTGTGACGCAGAATTTTCTCAGTTTCAAAGAGGCCGCTCTTTCTTCAAAAATCAAGATAAATACGACGACAACGATATTTTTAAGTCATGCGAACGACGAGGAGGCGAAACGGGTTATTGCCGAGGATTTCGGCCTTAGTGCGGCAGAAAAAGAGGCTTTTGAAAGTCTGAGGACCGTGAAAGGGGAGTATTCGACAGCTCTTTTCAGAACGCAGATCGGGGCAAATCTAGAACCGGAAGTCGTCAGAATCGAGCTTTCTCCTTTTGATTACGCCGTTGCGACAAGCGACAAGGAGGAAAACAGGCTTCTTGCAAAATTTGCCGAAGTCAAAGGGCTTAACCTTGTAAACGCCTGTGCCGAAGCGGCGATGCTCGCATATAAAAAGAACATGTTTGTCATTGACGCCGTGAAAGATTTTTTAAGGGGAAGGATATGAATTTCAATATTTCCTACAACCCTAAAACACTTCTTGAATCAGCGGGTGTCGGCTGGCTCTGGAGCATAGTCTTCATCGTGATTTCAATCGGGCTTACGATAAGTTTTGTGACTGAAGTCTTCAAAATCCAGAAGTCCGAAAAACCCGATTTCTTCGGTGTCGCATGGAAAGGGGTGCTTATAATTCTGTTGTACATTTATCTGCCTGATTTTATCGAAAAAATAATGCTTGTCACATACGATTTTCCGGTAGTAGCCGAGCTTGACGCGGAGTTTTTCAAGGCTTTTTCCCTTTATTCGTCGAACCTTTCGATGATTCCTGGATTTTCCGGAAGTGTTCCGGAATCGTGTCCGCAGTTCGCCGACCCCCTTCTGGGAGAGGCCGGGACGGCATTCGTAACATCGTTTTACTTCCAGTATTTTGCCAGACTTTCTGTTTTTTTTCTCATGTTTTTTGTCTGGAGTGCGAAAGAGATACTTTTTTCATATGCATGGGGAACTCTGATGGCGCTCAACATGGTGGGACTCTGCTTCGCTCTGGTCTTCCCGGCCTTTCCGAACCGGGGTTTCGGCTCGGTAGGAAGTTTTTTCCGTTCCGTTGCTGTTTTTGCCCTCTGGCCTGTGCTTTACGCCGTTTTTATCTTCATTACGGGTAAGGCGCAGGTCGAAATCATGAAACTCGCTTCAGAAATAGGTGCCTGTCCTTACAGTTTCAGGATAGACCGTGATACTGTGACTGTTGTTTCCGGGCTCGTTTTCATGGGGCTCGGAATTGCCGGAATTCCTTTCATAGCCGCCAAGACAGCAGGTTCCGAGCAGCTTAAAAGCACGGTTTTAAACATAAAGACAATTGCTTCGGCTCGTATTGACCGTTACAGGGAGAGATTATGAAAAAAGATGATTCTTCAAAATTTTTCGAGACGATAAAGTACCGCGACATTGAAAAAATCAGGAAATTTTCGCGGATACTTTCATTAGTTTTCTGCTTTATGATGTTTATTGTTGCTGTTTCCGCGATTCTTTTCGCATGGTCGATGACTATGAGACCGACTCCCGTCATAGCTTTTGACAAAGAGGGGAAAAGGACAGTTTTTTACGGCAGCGAGACGCTTGAAACCGCTACAAATCAGGTCAGGATACAGCGCTTCATTTCTGATTTTATCGGTAAGTTCGACGGCGTGAGCCCAAATATCGACGAGGATTTGAAGGAAGCCTACAACATGCTCACACCGAAATTCAGGCAGATTCTTCTCGACAAGTCTGTTCACAACGAAAAAATAGAGATGTGGAAAAACAGGAATTTCAAAACAGTTTTCAAACTGACAAAACTGAAAATCGTAAAAGGAAGTTTTGCTGTCGGCTCTTCAGTCACAGTTGAAGGGCTCGGCGAGATGACTTTCGGAAATGCAGTCGATTACTCGGGTGAAAACGAGAAGAAAACGAGTTTTGTCTGGTTTTCAGCACTTCTTCTGGTTGTTCCCGTCTCTCTTGATCTCTCTCCAGACGGGCTTCTCGTCGATTTTTACGCAGGAAAAAGTTTCTCTGATTTCAGGGAACTCAGGGCATATCTTACGGAAAACAATACGGAGTATCTCCTTGAGGGGGAAAAAGAGCTGTTTGAATGAGTAAGGTTCTAATTTTATTGATTTTTTTGCTTGCTTTTGATGTCTACGGAAGAATTCCGGAAAGTGAAATAGAAAAAGAGAAGTTCATTCCGATTGCCGAAAAAGTTGCCGTAATAACTATACACAACAGCGATACGGTGATTTACAGAACCGTCAATATCGCACTGGGCGAAGTTTTTGTCTTCGAGTTTCCCGAAAATATTTCGCTTACCGAAACTCCGACAGTGGGCGACGCCGGACTTCTCAAAATCGAAGTCGAGACGGAGCCTCTGAAGATGAAAGTGTGGGGGCTCATGTTCAGCGAAGCACCGAACGAGTCATTGATGTACGGTATCAGCTCCAATGTTCAGTTTAAAATAAATTCAGGGCAGGCATTCATCTTCAACTTTGTCATCAGTCCTTCAGCTGAAGCGGGCAACAGGATAATTTTCTCGTATCCTGAGTGGGAAAATTCCAACAAAGCGGTCAACAAGCATCTGGAAAAACTGAGGAAAGAACTTGAAGAAAAGTATGAGAAGCGGATGAAGGATATAAAAAAAGAGATCGACAGAAACATGATAGGGATGATGGCAAAGTCTTTCAGCGAGTTCTTCCAGTGCAGCAGCTATTCAGCCAGAACAGAGGAAGATCTTGTCTTTCTGCGGAGCGACAGAATCTGCAAAATCGGCAAAGACGCCCTTGTGACAGTCAATTTTTCTGTAAAAAACCGTTACAGGCAGCGTTTTCACATCGAATCGGTGAAAATTTATTCGACAAAAGGGGGAAAGGTCGAAATCGACAACGCGCAGTATCACATCGACAAGTTCTCGATGCAGTTCGACGAGATTGTGAGCGGCGGTATCGCCTTTAAAATAAGTGATGATGACTATTCCCGCGAATACATAATCGAAGTGAATGAAAGTGCAGGAAAGAAGAGAAAACTGGAACTGAAGGTGTCGTTCTGATGGAAAAAAACGAAAAATCTCCTTTGGAAATGCTTGCCGGAGAGCGGAAAAGTACAGAGCTGCCGCCCGTTTCAACTGAAAGGCAGCCGGGGAAATACGACGGAACGCGGAGAAAAGTCATGTTTTATGCGGTGCTTTTCGGTTTGATCGGCGTAGCGCTTGTTTTTACGGCAGTTGCTTTCGGCGGCGGAAATCGTGAGAAAGAAGTTCATGACGAAGTGAAATTCAACGACTTCAGCGAGCTGGCACGCGGAAGAGTTGTCGGAGACATAAAATCGGCGATGAATAAATCGATATCTTCTAAAAATCATGTTCCTGAATCGGAGGGAAAACACGCCGAAGCTCCTACAGATGCGGCTTTGCCGAAGAAAAAAAACAAAAACGAAGAGAAGGACAGGGAGATACTTGAGACTTACGCCAGAATGAGCGATGCAGCCGCTGAGAGCGGCATTCATAGCGGATACAGAAGGCGTTTCGTTCCGGGCGGGGAAGGCTCCGGAGGGGGAGTTTTCGTCAAAGGAAAAAAAGAGAAAAACGAAAAAGAAAAGATTTTTGCGCTGCACGATGTCAAAGTGAAAGTGAAGCTCGATTTTTCAATCCGCTCAACGGCGCAGTCCACTGTTGTAGCCACTGTTCTTGAGGAAATCGGCGAGATTCCGAAAGGGGCTAAGTTTTACGGTGCGGCAAAGAGTTTCGTCAACAAGCGGACACAGCTTGCATTCTCAAAACTCATAATCGGTGCGGACGAGTTTTCTGTCAAAGGTTTTGCCGTATCAGGGAAAGATCCAGGGATAGAATCCGAGGTGACCGATATTTCAGGAGAGAATATCAAATCTGAAGTCAGGCAGGGGCTTACGAAAACCGCAGGAGCCGTAGTCACAAGGCTTGCCGGAAGTGTCGGCAGTACAGCAGGGACAACAGCGGCAAACACGGTAAATCCGGCAACTTCCGAACTGGAAAAGCAGGAGGAGACAAACAAAATGAAGCAGGAATACAGAGTTCCTGCCGGAACATCTTTTTTTGTTTATCTTGAGTAGCATGAAAAAACTTATCTTATTGATTTTAATGACGTTTTCTTTAAGTGTGTTTGCCGAGGAAGGGGAACTGCAGATCAATATCGGCGGCGGCGGATTCTTTCCTTTTTCACTCAAGACTGACAATAAAACAACTGTCGTATATGCAAGCTGGAATGCGGGCTTCAATGTTTTTTTCGGACTCAGCGACAATTTCGACATCGGTCTGCAGCCCTCATTCACGAGGGTTGGGGATACTTCGAGAAAAGCGGAGTTCCAGGAAATCAGGGGAAAGGAATACTTCGATTACTGGCGTGTCCAGGTTCTCGCTCTTGTGAGATACAATGTTTTCCCGGGCACATTTTTTTCTCCGCACCTTGTTGCCGGAGGCGGTTTCAAGGTCGAGACTTTTTCCGATATTGAATTTGTGGCGGAAAAAGGGCTGAGTATCGCAAGTTACAAAAAAGATGATTACGCGAAAGTGAACGGAGTCGCTGCTGCCGGAATAGATTTCCAGTTCAGAGTCTGGGAGTGGATAATCCTTTCGGCACAACTGCTGTACAAGTGGTCTCCGGGCGACAATTCGCTCGATCTCTTCGGGTTTTTCGGGGCGACATTTTTTGTAAACTACTATAATTGGGGGAAAGTATGAGAAAGTTTTTTATGCATTTTTTCTTTTGTACCGCACTTTTGGTGTCCATTTTTTCGTGTGAAGGAAAAAGACCTGAAAACGGTGTCCTTGAATTCAGTTTCACTGTAAAAACGATTCAGAAGAACGCTTCAGTCGAGGTTTGGAGCGGTGAGACGGCGGTGCTTTCGGGAAAAACGGACGATACGGGCGAAATCCGCTTTGAATCAGTGCAGAATATCGGTGATTTTAAAGTCAGAGTCTGCGGCGGAACAGTTGATCTTGTCTCTTCCGATGAGGCTGTTGCATGGAACGGGTGCATGGAAAAAAGTGTCCGGATCGCCGAAGATGCGGGTGCCACGGCGGTTGTCGATTTTCTTTCAACTTTTATCGAAAAATACAGCTCCGAGACTTCGCAGAGCGAGTGGTTCAATTATCTCGATATTTCGGGCGATGTTTTCCCTGAGCTTCAGACTTCGCTGACTGACGCAACGAAACGTTATCTGTGGCATCAGGCGTTTGCAAGAATAGCGGAAAGTGTCTCAAAGGCCAACGGTACCGCTCCGGAAACCCAGTTTTCGACTGAAAATCTGCTGAACATGCTTTATGATGATCTGACGGACGACAACATTATAAACGGCTCGACTTACGTGAAATTCGGTAGCGCGCCTGTCAGTGCAGCCTTTATGAAAGGGCTTCTGGCCGGTTTTTTGAGTGAGGTGAGCGAAAAGTTTTCCGCTTCGGAACTTGAAGAGTGGAGTGAAAAGATAAGAACTGCCGAAGCCGGCTTCTTAGGGGGCGAAGATGCTGAAAAAAGCGGGATTTCGATAGAGATAACGGCTTATCCCGAAGGAAACAAAGGTGTGGAACCCGAATATTTCAGCGGAGCCGTGACTGTTGAGGCTAAGGCTGAACCGGAAAACATGATAGTGTCGCTCAACTGTTTTGCGGATAATGAAATTCTGGCCGACAAAGATGAAAAAGCCGCATATTTTCAAGGAGGTTTTGTTCCGGACGAGAGTGACGGCGAGCGGGAAGTGGCGATACGCTGCGAGGCGAGCAACGGCATAACCGTGAAAAGTGTCGAAAAAACGATAGCGCTCAACAATGAAGCCCCGTTGATAAGTGCGGTTTTTTACGGGCACGGAACGCTGAATCCGGTAGGAACAGAGAATTCCCAGGCAGCAGGCTCTATTGACGTGAAAGCCGAAGCAACCCATAAACGCTATGCCGTAGAGGAGCTTGTCTGCTCTATCGACGGGTATCAGACGGTGGATACGAGCGATGTAAACTA
Organism: uncultured bacterium; assembly: GCA_905233945.1. Classification (GTDB taxonomy): domain Bacteria; phylum UBP6; class UBA1177; order UBA1177; family UBA1177; genus UBA1177. The sequence goes on from CAJOFY010000005.1 coordinate 140,169, forward strand.
TCAGTATAAAGCTGTTGTCGATACAGAGGAACTGCCCGACGGAAAAAATATTCTTGAATGCGAGGCTTCGGTAAATCAGAAAAAATACAAGGCGGCATTTCCGTTTTACACGAAAAATACGATTATTATGAAAGTCAAACCTTATATAACAAACAAACTTTACGATTTTGACAGTGTTTCCGTATCCTGCGGCGGCGGTATAGTCGGCAGAACAAGTGATTCTGCACCTGTTTCGGGAGACGAGATAAAGGTCAAGTCGGGTGCTGTATGTATTGTTACAGTCAGCGGAGGAAGTTACGAACCTGTCATATCGGAAAGTGCTGAAACGGCAAGGCGTTTCAACGGTTCGCTTTCTGCGGTGTTTGTTCCGTCTGCGGAGGAGGATATAGTTGTCACACCTCTTACGACAATCGGTTCATATATTTTCCTCAGCCGAAGAAATCCGGAAAATATTGCTGATAAAGAGCTGTTAAACCTTGTTTCGGAGCACCTTTCACAGCACCTGAGCCACTCTTTCGACTGGAAAGACGAACCTGCAAACACAAGTGCCGCGGACAATAAGACAAAGTATTACATTCTCCTTTCAGGTCTGGAGTATCTCCCTTATCTTATGGAGACGAACATGGATTCCGGACACGGAATATACACTGTTTCCAATGTGCTGGGACTTCTGCAGGAAGATTACAAAGATACTGTTTTCGACGGAAAAAACGGAGAAGACCTGCTCTTTTTCGGTGAGGACGATAAAAAAACCGCTATTGATTCCAATTTTTTCAGATATTATTACGCCCTTGCCGTGAAAAGATTTCTCTCAAGCGCCTTCAATAAAACCGGTTTTACGCAGATGGGAACTGTGGTCGGAAACATCGCTTCAAATTCCGACCAGTTTTTGTTCCCGGCGGAAAGCGGGCCGATACCGATTGATTCAGCCGGTCCGGAAATAAATTCGTTTGTCTTCAGCGATCTTTTTGAAGCGGAAAACGAGGAACTTTCGGATATAGCTGGAGATCTGGGGATTTATGCGAAAGGGGATGAGCAGGTTTATGATCTGACGAACGGTATTATGCCCCATTTTGCAAAGGCGTTTTTGCTGAAATTCACGGTGACACCGCAGGACGGTACTTTTGCAGACCTTAATTCCGTAACTTTGAAGAGCAAAGATCCCGATTTTGTTTTCAGAATAAAAAGAATTGAGCCGCAGAGTATCGAAAACAGCGGTTTTTCAGGGCAAAGCACGGAATTTACCATGCTTGCTGAATATTTTGACGAAGAGAATATCGCAATGGAAAAGCAGATTCCGTTTTCAGTTTCGGCGCAGGATATCGCCTACAACAGTTCTGAAACTGAAATTACGGTCTTTTTGGACAACAAAAAACCGGTTCTGTCCCTGAATACGCCGGAAGGAACGGTGCGGGCGGAGGATGTTGAAATTTCATGGAATGTTTCCGACAGCCGGATTGAAAACATCAGGCTGACCGTTTCAAAGTGGGATGATGAAGAGACTGTTGTTTTTGAAGAGGAATCTGAAAGCTGTTCTCCGGGCGAATGTTCGCTTTCCGCAAATGAGTTTGCCCAGGCTCTTGCTGAAGCAGGTCTTTCAGGAAGCGAGGCCGACGGGCTTTACAAAGTTGCGCTTTCGGCGGTCGATCATTCCGGAAACCGCTCGACAGTTTACGGTTCTTTTATAATTGACACGACTCCGCCAGAAATTCCCCGTGTCAGGGTTGAGTCTGACGGAAAAGTTATTGTTAAAGACAGCGTTACAAACAAAAATTATTTTACACTTTCTCTGATCAATCCTGACATGGATATTGATAAATGGGCGGCCAGGGTTTCCTGCGGTATTGCTGGCGGAAACGTTTCTCAGGAAAAGACCGGCGGATATGTTCCGGCTCATGAAAGCCTCGATTTTTTCAATCTGTTTACAAGCGAGTCTGATTACGATGTTGTGGCGTGCACCGGATTTGTTTCGGTATGTGACAGGGTAGGCAACTGTGCGAACAAGGATTTTACGGAGCCGTCGGGAGAGGTTTTTATCGACAGCAGGCCTCCGCATTTTATTTCATATGACAAAGAGAAATCTATTTTTACAGAGTGTGTCGACTCAACTTCGTCTTTTGTTATCACTTTTTGTACGAACATGCCCAACTGCAACAGCGGCGGAATGACAATTCTAGGCAAGAAAAAGCCTCAGCTGCTTCTGACTTATGCTGACAATATGTCGTCACCTGAAAATATACGTCTGTTCATACAGTCAGCAGAAAACGGGTGGGTTAAAAGCTGTCAGTATATAGCGAACCAGAGTGCAGACGAGTCAAATGACTGCAATAAATTTTACTGTAATTTGGAAGGAAGCAGCAACGGACAGAACAACTTTGTGCTGACGGCTTACGATGAAGTAGGGAACCACTCCGAAAGATTTTTGTCCGTGAATATGGATTTTACCCCGGTGGAACCGCTGAAAGTCAACCTGATGTACGACTTTTTTACAAGTGAGAGAAACAACTATGTCTGGTGGGATGAGAAAGAGGGGGTCGAGTACACCTGCACAATAACAAAACGTGGCGATTCCGCTTCTTCTGCAGACTGCTCGAACGGCGGCAACATAAAACCTTCAATGCTTTCAGGGACAGGTTATTACACTGTTTCCGTCGAAAGCAAGTCGGCCTCGACAAAGAGAACTGATGTCGTTGAGTTTAAATTTTTCGACCTTTCCGATCTTAGTTTCTCCGTCACGCCGCAGAGAGGACAGTTCCTTCATTCCGGTGAGCTTTTTAAAGTCGGAATTACCGCTGATTCCGGAGGAATGGCCGAGATTTCCAAAGTGGAGCTCTATCTCTACAGCAGATACATGAACGGAGTTCTTCAGGACAGTACGGAAAGGCTTGTGATAACTAAAAACTATTCTTCTCCTGTTGCTTCGCTGAACAACATCTTTTCAGGTGCCTTGTCAGTTGAAAATACGGGGCAGTTCAGGAATATGAAGGCAGTGCTGACCTTTGCCGACGGAACAAAAACTACCAAAAGATTCAAAAAATCTTCCGCAAACGCCTTTCTGTATTGTCTGATGGAGTCTGACGAGACGGTAAACGATGCTTCCTTAACCTTCAGAAACAAGGCTCTGGATATTTCTTTCGAAGCACCGAAATGTCTCGCCGCGGACGACTATAAAATGGTTTTGAACGCTTATTACCCTTCTGTCTGCGACAATCTCAACGTAATTGAGTATCCGATATCTGTGACAAAAAACTACGCGAACAATTTTACTGTTAAAGGTGATTTCGTTTTTTTCAAAAATGAAAATCATACTCATGATTTTGACTGTGCAGGAACCGACTGCTCTGAAGTTGTCCATTCGTGTGCCGCAGAGACTCACAATTTTTCTTCTGGAACAAATCTTAAAATCATTTACAACTGCGGCAGTTCTTTTGTGGTAAATTCTGATTCATCGGTTCAGTGCGAACATTCAGAGTCAGAGATAGTGTTTTACGGTGAGGACGGCGATTATGATGAATATGACAACAAAGAGTGCAAGAAATGCAGAAATAAACTGAGCTCTTCAGCAAGCTGCTTCAGCGGAAAACACAAAACGATGGTTCTGAATAATTAATGTTTTCCCATGTTCAGCATATCGGCAACTTTTCCGTTGATATCGATGTCGCCGTCGTAGAACTGCGAAACTATCGGAATGTTGTAGGTGCTTTTTACTTCCTGGAAAATCGAATCGGTGATCGTTCCGTGCATGCAGCCGAAAGGCGAGACGTTGACGATCATCGAGGCTCCCTGTTTTGCGAACATGACGGCGCGTCCGACGGTGAGGATCGCTTCTCCTACAAATTCGGGATGGAGATACTTCATTCCTTCGCCGAGAGTCTCTTTTATCGCAGGCTCGTGACGGTCGTAAAGGATTTTTTCGGTTGCTTTGCAGTATAATTCATCGACATGCGAGACATAGAGGTTTTTGATAAGCGATTCGCCTCTTCCGAAGAGGGAAAACGCCTTCTGTTTCGCCATGAAATCCTGGACCCATACAGTGTAGATCATCCACTCGAAAAGCGGTGCGAGCCATGCTTCGCCGCCGTTTTCCTCGATTACACGGATCAAGTTCGCGTTTGCGCAGGCGTTGCTTCTCACGTATATTTCGCCGACGATGCCTACTAGCGGCTTCTTCTCGTTGTAACGCGGGATTTTAGCAAGTTCGGAAGCGAGTTCCTCCACAACGGGGATCGGATTTTTTTTCTGCTCGAAAACACTTTCAAGAGTGCGCATAGCCTTTTCCAGAAAGGCATCGACATCACCTTTCGTCTTTTCGTACGGCCTTGTCCTTGTCGTCATTTTCATCAATGAGTCACTTGTGATAATCGAATGCATCAGGTATCTTCTGAGCTGTTCTTCGACTCCCTGATACGAGTTTATGCTTGAAGGAGCGAGGATATCGACATTTTTGAGCCCGAGTTTTTCAAATGCGATGCGTTCCAGCATATTGTACTGTCCCAGTCTGCACGGTCCTTCCGAAGATGGCATGAAAAGCGTGTGCTGTCTGCCGGGCTCTTTTTTTATGCAGTTGAGAAAAGCTCCCAGAGTGAGAATCATCGGAAGGCACTCCTGACCGCGTGTGAAACGTTTTCCAGTCATGAAATCGTGCTTTGTCTCAAGCGGAATCGCCTCAGCGTCATAGCCGAAACCTCTGAAAGCCGCAGCGAAAAGAGGAGAACCGAAGTGCATCGGCGGGATCCATATCTTGCCGGCCTTGAGTTTTTTGTCTGCAAGATAAATGTCGGGAAGCGGATGCTCGCCGGACTCTTTCACCCCTTTCATGTAGCTTTTTACTACATCGATGAAAGCTTCTATTCTCGTGAGGTAGCCGCCGTCGCTCGAATGTTCGTCAAGTTCCAGGATAAGCATCGGTTTTCCTTTCATTTCGTTCTCTGCGAAAGAAAGAATGAAGCTGTCGGGGCCGCATGAGAAGTTTGTGAGATAGATCGGAAAGACGTTTTCCTCTTTTTTCGCTCTTTTCAGTGCGGCGATGATTTTCTGACCGTAATTCCAGAAAAGATTCCAGTAATTCGTGTCGGCAAGTCCACCAACATTTATCTTCATCATATCTATCGGAAGCACGTCGAAGCCCATTCCGGCGATGGTTTCGGGCAGGCCGAGGTTGATCCCTTTGTCGTAAAGGTTGTAAGGTCTGCCGACAAGAAGGAAAAGAGGCTTTTTCGCATTTTTCGCGTTTTTAAGCATCGCCTCGCCTTCGTCGATAAGCCGCTCAGTCTCTTTTCTGTAGTAGTCGCGAGCCTCTTTCCACGCCTTTCTCACCTGCTTTTCCTTGAGTTCCGGGAAGAAAGGTTCAAGAGCTTTGAAAATGAAAGTCCCGTTTTTGTCATCCGACATTCTGAAGTCGATCACAGGGTCGATTATTTTTGTCTTCGGATCCATTCCGTTCTTTTCCATAACGGTCGAAATTATCGACGGATTGCTCTGAACGTAAGGACAGAAGAAGCTGATCGCCGTTTTTACGTTGTCTCCTGCCGAAATGAGAGTCGGATAGAAAACGGGGATATTTTTGTTCGCAAGTTCGAGAGTGTGGCCTATCGAAGTTTTGACCGGGAAACAGAAGTCAGATGCCGAATATTTTGAGGAAAGCCCTTTGATCTCAGCGGTTGTCGAAGGTGCCGAGATCACACTTTCGATACTGAGAAGCGAGAACATTTTTCTCCAGAGCGGAAGGAATGTCCAGCTCGATACTGCAAGCGGGATCCCGACTTTTCCGATCGGTTCTTTTTCAGGAAGCATGCTTTTGAAAAATGACGAGTTTCTCTTTTTTATGAGCTCGAATTCCTTGATCTCGCGGCGCGTTGCCGTTTCTGCGTCTCTTCCGCAGCCGTAACCCCACGAAGATTCGCGGCCTCCTTTTTCCGAAATGTGGTTTATCCGGCAGAAGTTGCTGCAGAGTTTGCAGGTTTCAGTCCTTGAAGTGACTTCGATAGTTGCCGATTCCGCTCCACGGAACGCAGACTCTTTAGAATCTTTCTTTGCCGAAACTTCTTCGAGTGCTACCAATGCCGCGCCGATGCAGCCCATCACGTGACAGTACGGAGAAACGATGATCTCAACGCCAAGCAGATTCTCGAAAGCCGCCGCAAGCCCTTTGTTTCTTGCTGTCGCCCCCTGGAAGAAAATTTTATCCTGACTGATTCTGCGGTTTCCGACAACTCTGTTGAGATAGTTTTTCGCAACGGAATAAAGCACTGCCGCGATGACTTCCTTCTTGTCGAAACCCTGCTGCAGGAGAGCGCGGATATCCTGTTCCATAAAGACTGTGCATCGGTCACTCGTAGCCGGCGGAACAACGTCTTCGGTCATTTTTCCGACCAGATTTATCGGGATCTCAAGCTTTCTCGCTTGTTCCTCGACGAAAGAGCCCGTTCCAGCCGCGCAGACATAGTTCATGTTGACTTCTTCCGGCATTCCGTTTTTGAGACGGATGAATTTCGCGTCCTGGCCGCCGATCTCGAAGATCGTTTCTACTTCCGGGAACATCGATGCCGTTCCTCTTGCGTGAGCTGTGATCTCGTTGATTATCGCATCGGCTCCAAAAATTATTCCGGCAAGTTTTCTGCCGGATCCAGTAGTACCGAAAGCGCGGATCTTTGTAGTCTCGGGAATCAGCGAATAAAGCGCTTTGAAAAGCTTTTTCGCCGCATTCACAGGGTCGCCGCCCGTTTTTCTGTAAATATCGAGAACCGGAACCCCTTTCATGTCGAGAAGGGCCAGTTTCGTGCTTGTGGAGCCGATATCCATGCCGAGGATCGCTTCAGAAATTTCTTTGTAAGCGGCGTTGTGGATTCTGATCTCGTTGCCGAGCTCATCTAAAGTGAATTCCGCAAAAACCGGATATTTGCTCTTTTTCAGCGTTAGCGGAGGCATTTTTTCAGTTACGAACGAGTGCCTGAGTTTGTCGGGATTGATTTCGGAGATCTTAACGACAGCCGCTTCCGCCGCACCTTTTGCAAGGAAAGCCTCGCTCAGATCTGGAACGATCCACGACGAAGCAGGAAAAAGTGTCCTGAACCAGCGGACGACTTCTTTGTTGAGGCTGACTCCGCCGATGAGAAGGAAGTTTCCCTTTATTTCAAGGCCGCGGAAAAGGGTGTTTGTGGCCGAAACGACGAGTGCTCGGCACATTCCCGCCCACATCTCTTCTTTCGTGCGTCCTTCCTGCTGGTGGTGGATGAGGTCGCTTTTTGCGAAAACAGTGCATCTGCTGGCGATCGAAGGCGGTTCAGCGATATCGAGAGCCGGCATGTTTTCAAGGTCGATCGAAAGCCTTTCCGCCTGTTCTTCAAGAAAAAGTCCCGTTCCAGAAGCGCAGAGCGAATTTGAGGAAATATCTGAAATTTTTCCCGATTTTATCACATATTTTTTAAGCGACGATGCACCTATTCCGATGATTGCGGCATAATCCTTTCCTTCAAATTCCGCGCTTTTGAGTTCAGCGCTTGCCGCCTCAGCTTCCGAAACAAAAATATCGCTTCGGACTTTGGCAAACTCCGCAGCGTTTTTTCCGGTAAAGCGGACACATGTTTCAGGATTAGAATTAGCAAAAATTTTCTTAATTATTTCAGTGATTTTTCCGCCGTGCCTTGCGCGGAAAACGACTTTATTCTCATTTTTTGAAAAAACAGTGATGAATGTTGACCCGATGTCAATTCCGAGACGCTCCTGCATTTCTCCTCCGATTACAAAAAACACCCGCAACCTTATATTTTTTAAAAATTTTATTGCAAGGATATGAAGATTTCAGGTGGAACTTCACTCAAAGATCTTGGCAAAAAGTGGTTTGCTTTCAACAAAATGGAAATGTGGAGGAAAATCATTAATCTGCCAAAGCCAAATCGAGTTGTGATTGCAGCTCCTCTTTTTTCGGCAGATAAAGCTGATAACGGGCGGTGAACAACTGGTTCGTAATTCCCTGAGTCGCATATTCCATCAAAAGTTCGTCCTGTTTTGCTCCGAGAACTATCCCGATCGGCGGATTGTCATCAGGTTGGCAGATTTCGGTTTTGAAGTAATTCAGATACATATTCATTTGCCCGATATCGCTGTGTTTTATTTCCGAACGTTTGAGGTCAATCAGGACATAACACTTTAAAATGCAGTGATAAAACACCAAGTCCACTTTAAATCTGCGGCTTCCGATAGAAATTATGTATTGTCTGCCGATGAAAGCGAATCCTCTTCCAAGTTCCAGCAAAAATTTTTCCATATTTGCTTTCAAGGCACTTTCAAGATTACCTTCTTTACAGCGTTTTTGCTGAGGAAGTCCTGTAAATTCCAAAACGTAAGGATCTCGTATGATATCTTGTGCGCTCAAAATCTGATCTCCCTTGTTTGCCAGTGCCATGACCCCGGCTTTATCAGTGCTGAGTGCTATTCTCTGAAAAAGAGAGCTTTTTATCTGTCGTTTCAACTCACGAACTTTCCAGCCTTCCTTTATTGCTTCATGGAAATAGAATTGCATTTCCATTGGATCATCGCACTTCAAAAGTTCAAAATAATGACTCCAGGTCAATTTGTGAGACAGCGTCTCACATTTTGGAAAAGTCAGATAAAGTTTGCGCATATAGGTGAGATTGCTTCGGCTGAAGCCTTTTCCTCGTCTGGCCGAAAGGTCTTTTGACAAATTTATAAGCAGTTGTTGGCCATACTTGGCTTTTTCAGCTCCGCCTTGCTCGAATTCGACAATGTATCGGCCTGTTTGCCAGTTGGCTTTCAGAAGCTCGGAATTGACAGCCATCACAGCTGTTTCCTTGGCTTTTTCCCATAAATCTGATATTTTATCAACAAGCAAACTATATTCTTTAGATGAGATTTCTAATTTATCTGTTTTGAGTAATTTAATTTTATTTTCCATAACAAACGACTAACTATCAATCAACAAAATAAAACAATGAAATAATATCGAATTTATAATTTAAATCAACAAAAATCTAATTTTGAAAAATTTGTTTGTGAATTTATAGAGACATGACCTGATACGGCTCATTGATGCTGGAGGCTCGGAATTTACGGAAAGAGGATGAATTAACTCTTTAGTTTAGCTGGATAATAGATAATTGACAGATCCATAAATCGAAGCATCTGTTTAAACAATCGTTCCCAGTCAATATCTGCTACTTCGTATTTTTCTAGAAAAGCCGGGATATTCCCTGTAATGTTTATCCAGTTACCGATATGCTCGCCACGGATGACCTTTGCAAATAGCGCATTGTGGATAATAGAAAGATATTGTTCTCTGACCTCTTGAATATCAAAGAGCTCATACAAATCCACATAAGGCAGACAGTCATAGTTGCCACCTGCATAGCGAGAGCATTCAATGATTGATATATGATTTTCTTTGATATAATCAAAATCCTCTCTCCTTATGCACCCATCTCTGAAAGGCGAATATTTTCTCTTAACATCCGTATGATTCTCGCAAATATACTCAACTCCGTATTTATCAAGAACACCTGTTTCTTCATCATCAAGCCTGCCTTTAACCTTCTTGTCCAAGGAACTCAAAACATTACAAATCAGCTTCGCATAGTCAGATCTCAAAACATTCCTGACTTCACTACCATCTATCTCCTCGCTCCAACTGTAATGATCAATCAAATTTGTCAAACGCTTTCTTATTATGTTTTCTGGAAGGCAATTTATATTTTCAGGATCTATTTCAAAAAAATCCACTTGAGATTCTATATCAAATATCTTTTCTGATTTTACTAAGCGTTTCACATACTCCGGTCCTTTCAAATCAATATATGATGAGAGCAAATGCCGGATTCCCTTTTCCGACTGTTCCATCAATCTGCATATTATCTCGAAGGAATCTGATTCATCTATCAGACCTGCTCGTTCATAGGCACACAAAGCTGAATCTATCGTACAAACACTGTAATCCTTACGCTGAGAATACATACTCCATACATAATTGATGTTGTAAATATCCGCTGTTCTATTTTCATGATTTGCCAATCGCAGAAAAGACAAAACCGCCGGTGCAACTTCAAACGATCCTTCTGGTGCTTTTTCTTTAACAATACTAAGTATGCTCCCTTGCCGGCAAATATTCTTTTCCCCGAAAAAACCCAATTCATGCAACCTGTATCTTACAGAATAACAAACATTCTGAGTATCGTATTTATCAAAATGATATGCTGACTGAAGTGCAATATAGATTTGATCCGCATTGTCATTTTCCACGAAACTCCTAAACTCATTAAAAAAAGGCAACTTGGGATTCTGCTGAATCCATGCTGCAACAAGGTATTTTTGCAACAATTCTGATTTTTTCAGACTGTAATTCTCAATCGAATTTATTTGATGGAACAACTCTAATGCATCTGTTTCATTATCCAGACAGTCAAAGAACTCTATCTCCTCATTTATAGAGTCATATACGAATCTGACTTGTCCATCACCATAAATTGTATTTTTCAGGTATTTCTTAATACTTTCCGGCTGATCTTTTTTACATGCAAGATATATTTGCCAAATGATATCAGAACTGAATATCTGATTCTCGATGTCACCGTTCCTATTAAGATATTCGAGAATTTGAAAAATGAGATCTTCATAACCAACAAGGTCATTTCTTGTCACTATCTGAAAAATAAGAGCAAATGAATAATACTCGTATATATCAAGAATATCCGGCCGTGTATCAAGTAGACGCCTCAATTGCTCATAAAATGAGGCTATTGAATTGTAATCCACCGTACTAAGCATCAGCTTTTCGAAAACATCAAAGTTAGAATAATGCTTTATGATATTGCATATTTGTGACTCATATAGATGGAACGAGGACAATCTGGCCATATACTCAACGTCCCCTGCCAAAAGCTTTTCATAGACCTTCTGATTTATTATCTTTATCCATTTATTTGATTTTTTCTGCTGTTTGAGGAAGGTGTTAAAACTATCGTGGACCAATGATATCCTGTTTGCTATAATTTCAAATAGATAGGGGTGGTCGTCTATGAATTCTTCTATCACTTCATACCAAGAATCATAAAAACCTTCTATTTCTTCAAAAGTAAAGAAGCTATTATTAACCGCAAAAATGCCTAATACCGCTTTCGTTTTAACATCAGAAATCAGGTCGTTATAGTAGTCATAAATACTCTTAATCGGTTTATCTACACGGAGTTCATGATATTTTAAGTAGTGCTCAGCAACGAAATATGTAACTATCGGATATCCCTTTGAGACATCGTATATCGCTCTCTGTGTTCTAAGATCTGTAATTGAATGGGCAACAGCAAGATACAGAGCTGTTTCATCGTAAGTCCAGTCGGTTAGTTGTTCCGTTTTCTTCCACGCAAGAGAAGCTTTCATCGGTCTTGACAATATGATTACTTTTGCAGGTCGTCTATTTAACTTATCAAAAAATTCGATAAACTTACGAAGTTCCTTTGGATTATAGTTTTCCACATGATCCAAACCATCAATAATAACGAGCTTGTTAATACGGCACAACTGTTCTATGAGATCATTAACCTTAAAGGACTTCGGAGATTGAAAAGCCAGCAAACCTAACTGTTCTAAAAACACCTCAAATTGCAATCTCGCATTTGATTCTGGATCTTGTGCGCCGATCCAAAATCTGTAAATAATGGAATCAGGATGCCCATCAATAATTTCATTTACATAGTGACTCTTTCCCACCCCCGGCTTTCCTTCAATATGCGTAATACCAGCAGGAAAATCTTTAGGCACACCGCGAACAACAACAGTCTCCTGATTCAATTCTGTAGAAATAGTTTTTATCGGAGGAAGATCTGTTGTTGTCACCTCGAATTTGCCTGATGATATTAATTCATCCCCAAATCGAAATATTTGAAGTTCTAGGCTTTCGTGCTGATATAGCTCATGTATCAGATTAGTAACATTCTTTTCTGAAAGCGGGACAATCATTATACCATCTATCTGTATAGCTGGGATATCAAGAAATTTATTGTCACATGAAGCCTTAAAATCCGCATTCAAAACAAATATATTATTATCAGCCGGATCATACTCATCCCGGTTGCTCTTGATTTTCACAACATGAGCTGCGGTATCAACCTGAATATCTGTCAACTTAACATCTTTATAGTTTTTTACCTGAAGACGGTATTGTTTGCCAGAAAAGAGTTTAACATATATATCATCAAAATTCTTCGTATCCGTCGGTTCAGGGATGATCTTGATAATTTTCCTCTCTGTATCCATCTTCGCAAGAAGCAGAGTGAAAATATAGTGCTGGTAGGTATAACCTTTTAATGAATTTCTAGCTGTCTTCACATAACCTCGCATATTTTTCAATTTACATAATGTCCAGACAATATCTCCTGATCTCAATCCCTGACTTTTCCTTTTACGCTATCAATCTTCCAAATATTCCCGCAACTCTTCCACAAGAATATGGACGGTTGTTCCCGGAGCATATTTTGAAGGTTTATTATTCTGGCTAAAATCAGCCATTCTCTTCTTTGCATTTTTTATGGCTGTCTGAACACCGTCAAATGAATCTAAAATTTCATATAAGTTTTTGATATTTTTGCCATATCCGTCTTTTGAAAGTCCATGAGATTTAAATAACTCATCAAGTTTGGCATTCCATTTTCGTCTGTGCAGATTCGCGTCGCTATAATCAAAATGCAGATAAATCCAATACTCAAAACTCTGATTGCTCCAGGCAACATGATATCCCTTATCTTTACCTTCTTTAATTGCCTGATCAAAATTCTGGAAATCATCTTTATCAAAAACCACCCAAATATTCTGATAAGGAATTTTGGCTTTACTTACATAGCGTTCAGTAATTTCTATCAGTTTTTGGGTCGATGCACCTTCACCGCAAATATCTATTACTTCTACAGTCCCGCCGACATTGGCAAGAATCTTTTTCTTTAATCCATTAAAGTAGTTAGGCTCAGTGCATTTCCCTTCCGTGACAATCAGATAAGAGTTCGCCTTTGGTGTCTTGAAGGCATATTTTCTCTTTTCAAGAGTTTTTTTGCGCTTTTGAAACATCATTCTGCCTTCATGGAAAATTCTTTCAGCATGGGTATTCCACCGTATACTCCGGCGAGGTAATCCTTTTCAAAAGAAGCATCGGAACGCACTCTAAAATCAGAAAGCGTTGACAGTGTGGAATAACCGTAATCATCCTTCTGCACAAACAGGATCTGGTCACGCCTGAAGAACTTCTTATCCATCAGTGTGGTGTCGTGGGTTGTATAAATCAGCTGGGCTTTTGACTTTTCGTTGTAGAACAGATCAACGATAAACTTGAGCAAGAGCGGATGAAGTTTTGCACTAAGCTCGTCAACAAACATCAATCCGTTGCTGTCAATGACAAATGACGCAATGATATAAACAATTATGCTCTTCAGTGTACCGCTGGATTCATTGTATAAATTGATAGGATATTTTTTCCCGTCTTTGCCGATATGATAGGTATAAAACTCTATCCCATTATCAATAATTTTATAGGAAATATCCTTGATTCCAGTATCAATGGAAGCCAAAAAGTTCAGCAACTCTTCCTTATTTTCATCAATAGCTTTCGGCAGATATGTTTTCCGAATTAAATCTTGTTCATAAAAATCACTTTCAGCAATCATCATTTTATGAATCCCGTCAAAAACCTTTCGAAAGACTGATGTTGTCTTAAGAGCCAGCCTGCTAAAAAATGTCAGAACCAGAGCATCTTCCGGAATCTGTTCTTTGTATTTATCACATTCACGTCTTACAGAAGCACCCATCGTAATTGACTGATGATCCCTCTCTAAAATTGTGGAGACTCTGTTGACAGCATAATCTTTTCTGTATAACCACTCACTTACGATCTGCTTACTGTTAAATTCAAAGCCGTATCTGTACTCTGCTTCATCATCTGAAAGAATGATCTGATACTCAGAATTGCCAGGCTTATCTTCGAATGCAAAAGGCCGATAAAATTGCTTCAATACTTTATTTTCAGTATTTTCAACAGCATTCATTGAACGCATCACAATGTTTTGAAACATCCACATTCCACGACACAGATTCGATTTACCGCTGGCATTGGCACCGTAAATAGCGGCAACCCGCAAAAGTTTCTCTTCTGACGGAAGTTTCATTAAATTATAATTGTGTTCTTTGTAAGCAGGAATCGAGCGCATATCAAGCACAACTTCATCCTTAAACGAAAGAACATTTTTCATACTGAATTGAACTATCATCTTAATACCCCTCCAGCCGTTTAAATATCTTGTTTTGCATATTAAGTCAATATTTTTGTGAAAATTTCACAAAAAAGATGCTGCGACAATCGTATTTGGGAGCTAATCAAAGGCAAATCTAAAAAATCACACCTGTTCCAATCATCAGGAAAGTGTGGTCGAGAGCCCAAGTGTCCTTAATCCAATGATCATAAAAACCATTGTCTTTTGTTGCTTTTAAAGGATGTGTTTTGCTTTTGTTTCCACCAAAACCGATGTTGAGCAGCATTCCGTTTTTGAAAATCATGCTTGTATTAAGTTCCCAGCTGAAGCTGATTGTAAAAAAAAGCTTGTTATATTTTAATCTCCCCACTGTCGTCGTTCCATCTTCGTTAGCCTTCGCAACTACTGGTGTAGCTTTCAATTTATCCATATCAAAACTGAATCCAGGAGAAAACCAGATGCCGAAATAGCGGAGAGTCGGATTGCTGAGTTTGAATTCGTAACCTAAATTTAATTGAATGGGAATATTTATAAGGTTATTGGTATAGTTTTTCTCACTATATTTTTCGCTGTGTACATAGCCTTCACTGCTTGTTTTTAACCAATATCTCAAATCAACTCCTGCTCCGATAAAGAGATTGCCTGCACCTCTGCCGTAAGGTTTGCTGAAAACTTTGAAATCAAAGTCCAAACCGCTTGATAAACCGACTTTATTCGGAGTGTTGAATGCGATTCCTAAACCCAAATTCCATCTGCCGCTGAAAATTCCATTGAGTTTTTCATCGGCTCGGGAATTAAAATAATGTTTCTCATTTTCGGTTTTTTCTTGTGATTCAGTTTCCTTTTGTTCTTTAATTTCCAGTTTTTGCAGTGTTGTCTGAGCCTTCAATTTGCATTTCCCGTTAGAAAACTCTTTGAGATATTCTTTCCATCCTTGGGCAGAGTTCTCTTTTTCCGCAGTTTTACATGCCGATTTGTCAAGTTCTTCTTTGGCTTCGGCGGCACATTCGCCGTTAGGATATTTTTCAAGATAGGTTTTCCACGCGAAGTTGTTTGATTCGCTTCTTGCATATTCACAGGCGATAGCCTCCTTGCTCGATGAAGCTTTCTGAGGTTTCTTTTCCTGAACAGCAATATCAGTTTCAATCTTGACGATTTTTTCGACGAGTTTGTCGATAGCAATTTTTAAAGCCCTGTCAGAACCGTCGTAATCCTCTTTTGCTGCGATGATTGTTGCCTCTTTCGCCAAATCGATAAGCTCCGAAGTTATAGTGTAAGTTCCGCCGAAAAAGTTGATTGAAGTCCGCAGTATAGTGTCGGCTGAGAGAGCTTTGCCAAGCGGAATCTGGCAGTTCTTGTCGTTACAGAGTTTGTAGGATTCCGCTTTCATCTTTTTTATCATAGCCGTTTCCTGTCTTTCTTTGGCTATAACGACAAATTTGTTGGAAGCGACAAAAGCACTTCTCATGTATTCGGTTGCCCCTGAGAGCATCTCTTTCGGCAGTTTTCCGCTTAAATCATCGAATTCCATTACAGCAAGAATCAGTTTTTCGTCATCTTCAGCAAATATTGTTGAAAATGTGCAAAAGATTACGAAAAACAATGAGAAAACGGTGATTTTTTTCATTTTGACCTCAAAAAAACGAATCATTCAAAAAAACCGCAATATTTTAGGTGGTTTTGTTGCTATGGCAAGTTTTTGCGTTGACAGTGTAATGGTGCTTAAAGGTGAGAACTTAAATTATGAGATCCTATTCCTAGATCCTTACGCAGCGTGCCCCTGTCATCGAGATAGAGTGGCAGATAAACCACAAATAGTTGCAGCAAAATGCCTCAAAAACTTGCAGAAAAATGCCTCAAATAGTTGCAATAAAATGCCTCAAAAATCTGCCGCGGCGGTTGGCCAACCTGCTTCAAAATAAAAAGTTTGAAAAATAAGATGACGGAGTTTTCGTGATTCCGATCGGTTGCCTGAAAGACTGAAAATCTAGAGGATCTGTTTTCCTTTGATAAACACTTTTTCGCAGTGATTGTGAGCGAAGTGATATATCGGATACGAGACGCTCGGCGAATCCATGATGACAAGGTCTGCGTCCTTGCCAACTTCGATTGAGCCTTTGGTTTTGTCTCTTTTCAAGGATTTTGCGCCGTTTATTGTGATCCCTTTGAGTGAGTCTTCTACGCTGAGACGGAGCTGTGTCGCACCTAAACTTGCCGCAAGCGGTAAAAATCCGCACATGCAGCTTCCGGGGTTCATGTCGGTAGCAAGAGCGACAGTCACGCCGTTTTCAAGCATTTTGCGCGCCGGAGCGAACGGAAGCCTCGAAAAAACGGAAGTTATCGGCAGAACGCCTGCGACAACGCCGTTTTCTGCAAGTTTTCTGATCCCTTCGTCGCTTATCGCCTCGAGATGGTCAACTGATGCCGCTCCCATTTCGGCTGCGAGTTCGGTTCCGCCGAGAGAGTGAAATTCGTCCGCGTGAAGTTTGAGTCCGAAACCGAGTTCTTTCGCTCTGAGCATAAGTTTTTCGGTCTCTTTGAGCGAAAAATAGCCTTCCTCGCAGAAAACATCGGCGAATTCGGCAAGATTTCTAGCCTTTATTTCAGGCAGCATCTCGTTGTTTATGAGATTTATGTAGCCTTCGTGGTCGTTTTTGAATTCGGGCGGATAAGCGTGCGCGCCGAGGAAAGTCGGAACGATTTCAACCGGAAAGCGTTTTTTGAGCTCGGCAATCGCCGTGAGCAGTTTGAGCTCACTTTCGGTATCGAGCCCGTAGCCCGATTTGATTTCGACTGTCGTCACACCGTAGGAAACAAGCTGGGAAAGGCGTTTTGAAGCCTGTTCGACTATCTCTTCAAGCGACGCTTTTTTCGTTTTCAGGGTGCTGTTGATTATTCCGCCGCCCGCCGCCGCGATTTCCTCGTAGGTAGCCCCTCTCGATTTCATCGCGAATTCGTCCTCGCGTGTGGCCGCGAAAACAAGATGCGTGTGGCTGTCAACAAGTCCCGGAAAAACCGCTTTGTTTCCGGCATCGACAATAACTTCCTTGAATTCTGTTTCAAAATCGGGTTCCGTTTTTCTGAAATCAGCGCTTTCACCGGCAAAGCAGATTTTTCCCTCTTCATCAGCTGCAATAAGAAGAGATGAACCTTTTAAAACCGGAGATAAAGTTGTAGCTGTGAAAATTTCAGAAATGTTTCGGAGTATAAGAGAGTATTTCAAAACTTATTTTGAGAAAGTTCTGTTGAACTGGCGTGCAAGTCTTGCGACCTTTCTTGCA